>CAYJJI010000008.1:0-34068 GCA_964370475.1 uncultured Muribaculaceae bacterium
CTTGGTGGGATTTGTGTATCGGATTAAACGATCCAATATATATGCCTATTTTCATCTTATTCTCCTATATCTTTTATCCACAACTCATATGATGCATCGCTGGGCATTCTTAAATCTCCTCTTGGACTTACTGCTATCGAACCTACTTTTGGCCCATCTGGTAGTGTACTTCTTTTGAATTGTTGAGTGAAAAATTTTGTTATAAATATTTTTAACCAATGTTTTATTTCTTCTTCTTTGTAATTATCTTCAAATGTTTCTCGAGCTATTTTTAATATTTTACTAGGTGTTGCTCCGTATCTTAAGAAATGATAAGTGAAGAAGTCATGTAAAACGTATGGTCCTATTTTTGATTCTGTTTGTTGGATAATATTTCCTTTTTCGTCTGGTGGAAGCAATTCTGGACTTATTGGAGTTGCCAAGATATCTTGTAGTATTTTAGAATTAGTAGTACTTTGAATATATTCTACTAAATGTCTTACTAAAGTTTTTGGAATTCCTGTATTTACTGAATAGTTACTCATATGATCTCCATTATATGTACACCAACCTAGAATAAGTTCTGATAGATCTCCTGTACCTATGACTAGTGCATTTTCTTTATTAGCTATATCCATCAGTATTTGTGTTCTTTCTCTAGCTTGTGAGTTTTCATAAGTTATACTTCTGTCTTCTTTTGGTAGCTTTATATCTTTGAAATGTTGCAAACAAGATGCTTTTATATCTATTTCTTTTAATGTTGCTTTGTATTCTTTTACTAAGTTACATGCATTAATATAAGTTCTATTAGTTGTTCCGAATCCTGGAAGTGTAATAGCTATTATATTTTTTGGGTCAATATTTAATTTCTTGTATGCTTCTAATATTACTAGAAACGCTAATGTAGAGTCAAGTCCTCCTGATATCCCTATAACAGTTTTCGTTATATTAGTATGCTTTAATCTTTTAGCTAGAGCACTACTTTGAATATTTAATATTTCATTACATCTGTTATTTTTTGCAACATTGTTATTAGGAACGAATGGGTATTTTTCGTATTTTCTATTTATTGTTGTATTACTTTTAGTTTTTATTTTAACTAAGTGATATTTTTCGCTATCCAAAGGGTTAAAGTTAGAGTTATTAATACGATCATTAATAATTCTTTGGACATCTATATCTGTGATTATTAAACTTGATTCAAATGTGTTATTAGTTTTTTCTTCTAATAGTAATCCGTTTTCTGCTATCATTGAATGACCCGAAAAAACTAGATCTGTTGTTGATTCGTTAATTCCACTTGAGGTGTATACGTATCCACATAGTAATTTTGCACTTTGTATTGATACTAGTTGTTTTCTAAAATAGTTTTTTCCTATTAATTCATTACTTGCTGATGGATTGAATATTATTGTCGCTCCATTTAGTGCGTGATTTATTGAAGGAGAGTTAGGATGCCATAGATCTTCGCATATTTCTATAGCAAAAGTTATATTTTTATTTTCTTGATCTTGAAATAAGATATTTTTTGATATAATTGTTTCTTGATTAAGAATTGTTATATTTTCATTTTTGATATTTAAACCTGATTTGAACCATCTTTTTTCATAAAATTCGTTATTATTAGGAACATACGTTTTAGGTACTATTCCTAATATCTTTCCCTTTTCTATCACTACTGCTGTATTATATAAGCTGTTTTCATGTAGTATAGGTATACCTATTATTGATATTATATCTATGTTTTTTGTTTTTATTAACAATTCATTTAAGTAGTTAATAGATTCATTTATTAGTAAGTCCTGTTTAAACAAATCAGCACAAGTATAACCGGTTAGTGATAACTCTGGTGTAGTTAATATTCTTACTTCTTTTGATGCTGCTATTTTTATTTCTTTTATTAGCTGCTCTGCATTATATTTTATATCTCCTACTACTAGTTTTGGAGTTAAGGCTGCTACTTTTATTAATCCATCTTTTTTCATTTTTATCTCTTTCTAATTAATTGTTTTGATTTTTCAAATGCATATGCTGAGTTTAGACCAGTCATGTAACCTTTTGATATTAATTCTTCTATTTCATCACTTGTGAATGTCATATATCTAATTATTTCATCTTCATCTAATTCTTGATTATATTCTTTTTTTGCATTAGTTCCTAAGAAGTAACTATTAAGTGCTGCTGATATTCCTTGATCTTGATAGAATTGACCTAATAAAGTAATGTTCTCTACTGTATAACCTGTTTCTTCTCTCAGTTCTCTTTTAGCTGAGGCTAGTATATCTTCTTGATAGTCAACGTACCCTGCGGGGAATCCTATGTCTACTGTTCTTTTTGTAAATACTCTTGGTTCTATAGCTACTAGAAATTCGTTAGTTTCTGTAACTGGTACGATGATTGATGCACTGCCATCTGAGTTTCCTTTCCTTAACTTTTCTCTATTTATTATTTCGTTATTATTTAATTTTATTTGATATTGTTCTGTTTTAAGAAATGTTGAGTTTTTATTTATTCTTTTTATTTTTTTTGTTTTTAATTCTACGAAATACTTGTTTAATTCTTCTATTTTGTTAGATCGCATTATTTACTCTTTTTCTGGTTTTTTGAATTAAATCATTTTTAAAATTTAAGTAATCTTCTGTTGCATCTACATAATATTCATGAGGCATTGTTGTTCTTTTTATTTCTGGATACAATTTGTTCATTTGTTCATTGCAATATTTTATTTTTTCAGTCATTGAAGGTTCATCATATACTAATTTTCCGTTTATAAATATGGGTATGTGAAGATTTACTATTTCATAATTAGTTAGGGTCTTGTTATCTAAATTATTTTTAAAACTTATTATTTTTATTTCGTTTTCAGGTAATTCTTTATTTTCTAATTCCAAGATATCAGTTATTGCATATCCTGTTTCTTTATCAAATAATCGATATACTTTTTTATATCCTGGATTCACTATTTTGAAAGCATCTTCACTTAGTTTTATTTTTGGAGTCCACTTATCTTCTTTTAATGCTACTTCTTTATATACACATCCCATTCTACCATTTGGTTTTGATATATTATCTCCTACTCCTAAGATATCAAATTCTGCTCCTTGAGTTTTTAATGCTTCTATAGTTTGAGCATTTAATCCATTACTAAGTACTATTTTTGTTTGGGAAAATCCTGCTTCTCTTAGCATTCTTCTTGATTCTTTTGACAGATATGCTAGATCTCCTGAATCGATTCTTATTCCAATGTTATTTGTTGGTAAGTTATTATCTTCCATCCATTTAAATGTTTTGATAGCATTAGGTATACCACTTTTTAATGTGTTATATGTATCTACTAATAACGTACAATTATCAGGATATACTTTAGCGTATGCAATGAAGGCTTCTAATTCATTGTCGAATGATTCTATAAAGCTATGAGCTTGTGTACCTTGTGGTTTTAGACCAAGCATGTTTGCTGCTAATACATTACTTGTAGCGTCACATCCTGCCATTATCCCATATATAGATGAATCTAGTGCAGCTTCTTGACCGTCCGCTCTTCTTGCTCCGAATTCTAATACTTTTACTCCTTTAGGAGCTGCTTCTACTATATTTCTTGCTCCAGTAGCATGTTCCATTGCTCCGTTAACAATTGATAGAAGTGATGTTTCAATTATTTGAGCTTCTATAAGTGGGGCTTTTATTGTAACTAGTGGTTCGTTTGGAAATACTGGAGTTCCATCTGGAATAGCTGTTATTGTTCCTGTGAATTTGAAATCTTTCATATATTCAATAAATTCTTTTTGGTATCCATTTTGTTCCAAATACTTAATACTTTCTTTGTTGAATTTTAAACTTCTTATGTATGGTATTATTTTATCTAATCCTGCCATAATTGCATAACTTCCATTATTTGGTACTTTTCTGAAGAAGATATCAAATATCACTTCTTTTTCATGAATATTATTATAAAAATATGAATTACTCATAGATAGTTGATATTGATCTGTTAATAATTCGTAGTTTCTTGCTAATCTATTATATCCATTATATTCCATATTATTTTTTCTCCATTTCATATTTTTTCACTAATTTAATTCCTAAATTTTTCATCATTGATAGTGCCATATCTTGACAATCTTTTTGATCATGAATATTCTCTATGTGGTATGTTGCTACTGCATTTTCTGGAATTATTATATCCATTTTAATGTTTTGTTGGTCATAGTAACTTTTTAGTGGCATTGCTAAATTTGCTACGCACATATCACTTTCACAACCTATAATTACACATTCTTCTATTTTTTTTAGATTTGTAATATGTCTCATAAATTCTTTCGAATACATAGCACTTATGGCGTTCTTTTCAGCTATTAACACTTCACTTTCGTACTTAATTAATTCTTCTACCATTTCTGCTTCTTTTGTACCTTTAATACAGTGTTGTGGAAAACTATTAAACTCTACTGAATCTGGTGTATGTGAATCTTTTACAAATATTACTGCTTGTTCTTTTTGTAAAAATTCTTCTACTAGTCTTATTGCTTCTGGAATTATTTTCTTAATACTTCCAGAAGCTAAATTCCCTTCTGTAACAAATCCTTTTAATAAATCTACTACGATTAATACTTTTCTTGCTTCTGTCATTTTAATCCTCTTTCTTTTGTTATTATCTTTTTGTTAATAACATTTTTAAAAATAATTACAACTTTCGTTGTTATTAACATTATATTAATAACATGGTGGTTTGTCAACTATTTTTTTCATTGGTGCATTTATTTATGTGGTATACTATATCTAGGAGGATTTATGATTAGAAATTTAATTGAAAAATATGTACCTATTGATAATGTTGAAGTTGCTGATAAGTCTTTAACCTTAGATTTTATTGATTCTTTTCAAGATGTTTTAACTAGAAATAACAAGATTGGTCACTTCACTTCTAGTGCTTGGGTTACTAACAAAGATAGAGATAAATTATTGATGGTTTATCATAATATTTATGATTCTTGGTGCTGGACAGGAGGACATGCTGATGGCGAGGAGGATTTGCTTGGCGTTGCTTTGAGAGAAGTTACTGAGGAAACTGGACTTACTAATATCAAACCATTATCTAATGATATTTTTGCCCTTGATGTTTTAACTGTAATCAGACATGTTAAAAGAGGAGAAAATATCCCCTCTCATTTACATTTTAATGTTACATTTTTAGTTGAAGCAGATGAAAAAGATGTTTTAACTCATCAACCTGATGAAAATACTGGCGTTAAATGGATTGACTATGATAACGTCATAGATTCTACTACTGAGGAACATATGAAACCAGTTTATGCTAAATTATTACGAAAATTAAAAGACTTTAAATAAGTCTTTTTTATATTTTCATTTCTTCATTTTTTTCTTGATCTATTATTTCTATTATTATTTTTTGTTTATTTTTTATTTCGTTAGTATCTAAGTTTGGATATAGTAATATTAATTCATCTATTTTAATTATTAACTTTTGTAGTTCTTCTACTTCTTGTTTTGTAGATATTGATGAATCAATAGCGCTATTTAATATTATACTTATTTCTTCTTCTGTTAAGACATTATGTATTTCGTCTAATTCCAATAAGCTATTAATATTATAGAGTGTATTAGAAATTTCAAATATTTTGTTATCTAGTAATGATTTTTTTAGTATTTGAATACTCTCTTCTAGAACTGTTTTAAATTCTGGTATTTCTTTATATTTCATATATCTTTCTATGGTATTTTTCATTGTTCTAGGATCATATCTTATTGTCTGAGACATTGTAATAGTAATAGTTTTAATAAAAATATTTTTAAGGTATGGTGTTTTTTCATACATTTTTAAAGTTTCTTTATATGCCTCTATACTATTATTATCTGCTCTGTCATTTATTTTTATTAGTGAGTCTCCTATTGTGAATAAGTTATCAGATGAATTTATTTTTTTAGTTATTTCTGGATGTTTTTTAGATAATTTACTTAGTTCGAAATCTATTAGTGTTTTTTTACTTTCTTTAGATTGTTCATTTACTGAAAATTCTATAAATTCTTTTGAACTAATTATGTCTTTGTAATCGTTATTATCTGATATGTAGTTATTTATTATTTGATTACTTACTTCATCATAAATCATATTTACTAATTTGTTTTTATTACTAGATATTCCTTTATTATTTGCTATTACATTTATGTTTTTTTGATAGTTTTCAGTATTATATAAAACTAATAATTTTTGTAGTTCTTCTTTTGTTAGTTTTTCTAGATCAGTTATTATTCCGTTTAACTCCTCGTTATACATTAAGTAGTCTAGAATTCTTAAATCTTTTTTAGACAGTGCTTTGAATAAATTTACTATACTCGGTTGTTTCTTAAGTAATACTTTAACTATTTTAGATTCATATAAAGGATTGATTTTAAAATTATAATTTTGTAAATCTTTTTCGAAATAGTCTATTTGCCTTTCAATATCAAAGTCTTTTTTATTTAAATTATATTCTGTGATAGTTTCTGCATACATAACATAAAGTGTATGCGGGTAGTTATTATTATTTTTTGTTGTTTCACGATATAGTTTATCAAATACTTCTTTATATTCATTTAAAGTTATTTTTTGTTCTTTGAGTCTTTTACTGTAATAATTTAAAGTAATAACATTGTAAATATTTCTTTTGTACATAGTAAATATTTCTTCTGTAATATCATCTTTGTTTTTATATATTTGGTAATTATTTAAAGTTTCTGCCTTTATTATTAATGTAACATTATTATCTTCTTTATATAGTAGTTCTCTCATAATTTTGTTAACGTGTGATTCTATTTGATTTTCTGGAATTTCACTTGCTTTTATTTCTGATAGAATCAGCATTGATGTTATGCTAAATAATTCAATATTAGATACTTCTAATATTTGTTTGGCACTACTTATTTGATTTAGTACCTCGATAATTTTTTCGGTTCTTTTTTCTTTTATTTTACATTCTTTTATCGATTCATAACTTTTAGATGAGAGTTCTTCTATTATTTCACTCATATATTTTTTTGTTTTTTTAGGATCTACTTCGAAAGATTCATTTAAATAGTTAACTTTTGTTCCCATTTCACTTAATTTTAGACTGTAATTTACATAAAATTCTTCTGGAATGTTTGGATATTTTTCTTTGATATCTTTGATATCTGTTGTTTTTTCTTCTACTAACTGGTTGTAAATTATATTTTGAATTATTTCATTATTATGTAAATAAATTGGGTCAATTTCTCCAATTTTTTTATTTATTTTTTGTTTGCATATTCGTTCTATAATATCTTTTTCTTCTTTATATAAATTTTGAAGAGTTGGGTTTTCAGTTTCGTATTTTAAAAGTTTGTCAGCGTTGTTACCACCTATATTTTTAGCCAGTTGTTGGTAAAACTTTGTTAAATGAAAATCTTCACTAAATTTGTTATTTCCTGTTATATATGAATATATTAATTTTTCATTTGAAATTGAAGATATTGTTCTTATTATTGTATTTGAATTTAGATAATCTGTTTCTTTAAATTTATCTGATTTATAATTTTCTTTGTATATTATATCTGATAATAAATCAGCTATTCCTTCTTCGTATCTAACTAATTTTTCTTCACCTTGATAGAATCTAGTAGTTGCGTGAGTAAGTTCGTGTAGTAATACCCTTATTAGCTTTTCTTTATGAAGGTTTTGATTGTTTACAACTTCATTTATTAGATTTTCATTTATTTTTAAATAATATTCATTATCTAGTTTTGTTATTGCTGCATGTGCAGATGTGCTTTTATATATTACTCTGTTTATATTATATAGATGGTCTTTTAATTTTTGATATTCCTCTACATTTCGGGTATATTTTTGTAAATGATTCAGATACATTTCTATTGATTCGTCTATAATTTTATTTATTTGAGAATTTTCTAATTTATCCCTATTATTCATGTATTATCACCTTATTTATTATAGCATAAAAAAGAATAGTTACTCAACTATTCGATTTCTTTTCAATTGATTGTTTTTTTCTTTTTCATATATGGTTATTTGACCTTTTCCACTATGTTTAGATTCTAATATTTTATCATCTGTTCCTTTTAATAATTCTTCCAAGTTATCTGTTGCTTTATCGAATATTGTTACTCCAGCACTCATAGATAATTCTTTACCTGGTGGTATTTTTTTATTGTTTTTTTCATATAGTTGTTTTCCATAGGCGATTATTGCTTGTTGAATAGAATGTGAACGGATGAAAATATCATTTATATTTGAATTAGCGAAGAAGATACAAAATTCATCTCCTCCATATCTAACTATTGCATCACTTTGACGAGTATTTTTTTCAAAAATATTTACTATTTCTTTTAGAGCTTGGTCTCCTTGATCATGACCCATTGTATCGTTTACATTTTTAAAATTATCTATGTCTATATTTAATATTATAAATTCTGGAATATTAGTTTTAGCTAGAAATGTTTGAATTCCTCTTCTTAACATCGCTCCAGTTAATAAGTCGTAATCTATTTCTTTTTGTAGTTTATTTAGCGCTTTTTCTAATATTTCTATTCTATTAGTTAGCTTCTTTATTTGTAAATCTTGTCTTTTATTTTCTCTTATTTTTTCTTTATATAGTTTTTCGTAATCTCTATGCATAGTACTCCTTTAATAAATATATTATATCATAAAATATGGCAGTTTGGATTTCTTCTTAGTCCTTTTTCTTTATTGATTGCTTCTATTTCAGATATTATATCTTCAAAGTAATATTCATTTGGTACTATTTTATCTTCTCTTTGATATTCCGTTAACTCTTTTAGAAGAGTATTACTTATTTTATTTTTAAATGCACTTTCTTTATCGAAACAAGTATCATATTGTGATTCTACTGTTTCATACATACTTCCAGTACATAAGTAGTACATATATGCGTTTAATGTATTTATCTTATCTTGAGATTTTAATAATTCTTTAATTGTTTCTTCATCTTCTTCGTATTCTTCTTTAGTGGAAGAAGAAATGTGATTGTTTGCAATCATTTCTTCAAAGTCGATTATTTTCATATCATTGTTTTTATTTAACAATATATTAGATGGTGTTATGTCTCCATGAATAATGTTATTTTTATGAATTGTTTTTACTAAACTCATCTGTGTTTTTAGTAAATATAGTATTTCTTTATCTGACATATTTGAGTTATTTAAGACTTGTGAACTTTTATGATAGTCATTAAAGTATTTCATAGCCACAAAACATTTTATTCTTGGATATTTTTTCTTGTAGTCTTCCTTTGGAATAGATATTTTTGTTACTTCATCAGTGAAGTTTAAATCTTTTCGTTTTAAATAATTCCAAGAATGTGGAATATTTTGAGATAGTTTTATTATAGTATCTTTGTCTACTCTATAAATTTTATTATATTTTTTTCCTTCTATTATTAAATTTTCCATTTTTTCCCCTTTTGTTGAGAGGTATTATAACACTTTTTTTGATAATGTCAAAAAAAGAACTATATTAGTTCTTTTGATATGTCATTTCTCCCATTTGACTAGTTGGAATAAATCCTGGATTTGCATCTACAACTGTATTAAGTCGGTTAACTACTGCTGCACAAGTTAATTCAACTGTATTTGGTTTATCTATCACCATTTTTGTATTTGGATTTCCAATTACTTCCCATCTATTTGAATCAAAGTCATCTGCCGAATATACTTTACCTACACATTCACATTCTAGGGTAATTCCTTCTTCTGTATGAGTCGTTACTATTGCTCTCATACCTGTTGCCATTCCTTCTTTTACTGTCATATTTAATGTTTGAGAATTGATATCTTCTGAATGGAAGGTAGGAATACATTTTTGTGTTTGGTCTATTACTTTAAGCCCTAATTTATCACATAACCATCCATTAACATTCCACATATAACTTGGTAAGAATTCTCCATTATTAATTAGTTCTTTTCTTTCTTCTTTCGTTATATTATCAGAGGATGCTATATCGCAATCAAACTCTTCTTTAGTTAATCCTGCTCCATGTGCTTGAGCTAGAGCTATTCCGTAATCTTCTACATTATAAGAACTAGACCCTTTAATTTCTTTAATATCATGTGTACTTCCTGCTATTGTACTTACTAGATTACCCCAAAATGCATCTTGGTAACCTGACCCTGTAATTGTACAGTTGTTTTGTTTTGCTAATTCATCTATTTCTTTTGTTAGTGTTGGATGACTGTTATGTGGGAAGAATGCTTCTTCACATGTAGTTATAACATTCACACCATTTTTAGCACAAGTTATTAATGCATCTTTGCAATCATTTAATAAACTCATTGTTGTTAGTATACAAATATCTGGTTTTGTTTCTGATATTATTTGTTCTATTTTATCTATTGAATTTATTTCTATACCTAGATTTTCTCCTCCTAGTAATATTGATACATCTTTACCTATAATTTCATTGTTGATATCAACAGCACCAACTAATTCATGTCCATTATCTATAGCAAATTTCATTGTATATATAGACATTTTTCCACATCCGTATTGGATAAATTTTAATTTTTTCATTTTACTCTCCTTTTATTATTTTACCATATAAAAAGATAGTTATTCTCTCGTTTACTATCTTTTTATATTAATTTTACAGTTAATTATTATATTCTTTACGATTATAGTTTATATAGATAAGAAATATTAACAATATATTTAACACTATAAATATTATAATATTTATGCCATCAAATGTATTGTTTGCTACTAAATTTCTTGTATCCGATAACGTAAATACTGTGAAGTATTTTAGCCATTCAATTTTATCTGAAAAATTTGAAAATATTTGAATGAAGTAACTTAGAAATACTAAACCAAAACTCATTGCACTTGTTTGTTTTGTTTTGGTGAAAAATGTTGATATCAATAATGTTAACGTGAAGATGCTTACGGAAGGGAGAATCATTGATGTATTTAATAGTAATACTTGTTTTATTGATTCATCATTTATTAATAGTCCTGTTGCTAGCACTAAGTTGATAACTATAATAAATATTATTATGTATATAATTCCTGCTATTAATTTTGGTGTTATTATATCACTTTTATTTATCGGTTTTGAGTATAAGAACTCTATTGTTTTATCTGATTCTTCTTTTAACAATATAGTAGACCCTAATTGACCTGCGTATATTGCATATACGAGCATTAATATTACCAAACCTTCTGATTGAAAGAAACCAGTTACTGATGACATGTCTACTAAATCTATATTAAATGCAGCTATTAAATTTTGAGGCATGACTTGTATTAAATCATTAATATTCATTCCGTTTGAACCTTCAGCTATTGAAGGATAAACGGAGAACATAAGAATCAAAATTAATGTCATTACTGTTATCCATATAATTAAGTTTTTTAAATTTATTTTTAATTCTCTTTTAATCATTTTGAACCTCATAATATTTAATAAATATACTTTCTATATCTTCTTCTGTAATAGATATTTTATCTATTTTATAGTTACTCAATAATTTAATTAATTTATTTATATCTTCTTGATAAGTGAATGTATTATTTATAATTTTTATTTTTAATTTATTTTCTATTTCTTTTATATCTTTAGTGTACAGTTCTACTTTGTAGTTGTTAGTATCTTGTAGTTCTTTAATGTCCATTACTTTTATCAATTTATTTTGTTTTACTATTCCTACTTTATCGCAGATTTGTTTTACTTCACTTAATACATGTGAAGAGAAAAAGATTGTATTTCCTTTTTTCTTTTCTTCTTTTAGCAGTTCGAAAAACTTAATTTGTATTAGCGGGTCTAATCCACTTGTAGGTTCATCAAGGATTATAAATTTCGGTTTATGCATTAATGCTAAAACTATTCCTATCTTCTTTAAATTACCAAGTGATAAATCTTCTATTTTTCTTGTTGTATCTAATTCTAAATACTTACATATTTTTAAACCGTTATTTAAGTATTTATTTTGATAAAATTTATCATTATATTTTATCATTTCCAATACTGTTAAATCATCATATAGCTTTACTTCCCCAGGTAGGTAACCTATTATATTTTTTATGTTTTTCATTTTATTTGTTTCTTTATTAACTAATATTGTTCCTGATTGTGTTTTTATGTAGTCTAAAATACTTCTAATAGTTGTACTTTTACCTGATCCATTTGGTCCAATGAATCCAAATATAATTCCATCATCTACTTCCAAATTTAAATCTATGATACCTGGTATTTGTTTATAATATTTCGTTACTTTATCTATCTTTAACATATTATCACTCCTAATAAAATTATAACATAAAAAAATTAGGTTTTATCCTAATTTTTTTGTGAAGATATTATCTTCATTCATAACTAATTGTTCTTCATTAATTTGAATAAGCATTTCTGTTCCATCTATAAGTTTTATCACTTGATAATGTTTAATTCCAATAATTCTACCGGCTTGATCTTCTGTTAAAGTGTATCCTTCGGGAACTATATACATATTGTTTCCTTCAGCATCATATGTTGGTGTTGCTGTAATGTATTCTGTCATATAGTGATTACCATCTTCTTCGAATACAAATTCAAATCTTCCTTGCGAATCCATTTCATCATTATAAAGTTTTATTACTTCGCCTTCTAGATAAGATGAAACTACATTATATAGACCTATAACTATACAAATTGCTATTCCCATACTTATAGTTGGTACAATAGGACGTACTACTTCTTCTAAAAAACCATCTTGATAATTCATTATATAACTCCTTATTTGATATTTTATTTATTGTTATCTGTGTATTTTTTTACTTCTTCTGTGTCATCTAAATGGATTTTGTCATGACCTATTATTTGATAGTCTTCATGACCTTTTCCTAACAATAATACTATATCTCCTTCTTCTATCATATCTAGAGCTTTCTTTATTGCTTCTTTTCTGTCTATTATCGCTTCATAGTTATCTTTTGTTGCTCCTGATACTACTTGTTCTAAAATAGATTTTGGATCTTCGGTTCTAGGATTGTCACTAGTATATATTACATAATCACTTTTTTCTGATGCTATTTTACCCATTATTGGACGTTTTTTAGGATCTCTGTCACCACCACAACCAACTATAGTTATTATTCTTCCTGTTTTAATTTCGTTAAAAGCGCTGATAATTTTATCAACAGCATCCGGAGTATGAGCATAGTCTATTACTGCTTCTCCATTTTTAACTTTAATAATTTGACTTCTACCTTTTGGTGCCTCTATGTTTTCGAAACTTTCTGTTACTTCTTCTAATGATGCAAATTCATTAGATATAATGAATGCCATCATTGAATTGTAAACATTAAATTTACCTCTAAGTTTTGTATTTAATATTTTCTCTTGATTTTGATGGTAGTATTTTATCTTTGTTCCTGACATTGTATTTTCATATTCTAGAACTTGATAATCGCTATTTTCAAATCCAAATGTTATTGTATTGTCTGTGATGAATTCTTTTCCTTTTGGGTCATCTATATTAACAATCATTTTATTGCTTTTTTTAGTTATTAACTTTTTTGCTTCTAAATAGTTTTCTAGTGAACCGTGAAAATCTAGATGGTCTTGAGTTAGGTTTGTAAAAGCTCCCACTTTGAAATTTAATCCCTCTACTCTTTTTAATTCTAGAGCGTGGGAACTTACTTCCATGATTATATTTTTTATTCCTTTTTGGTAACTATCTATAATTAGTTCATACATTTCTATAATATGTGGAGATGTATTATTAAGCTCTTTTACTAATTCATCATTGTAGTAACCAATAGTTCCTATATAAGATACTTTTTGATTTAGTTGTTTTAATATTTGGTAAGTTAAGTAGGCTGTAGTAGTTTTACCGTTAGTACCTGTTATACCTACTATATTCATTTCATCTGTATATTTTTTATATTCATTTATTATGTAATCAATTATATATTTTTCAGGGTCTTCTACAATAATTGTTTCTACTTCGTAATTACCAGTAGATGCTATTATTTTAGTAGCTCCATTTTTTATAGCTTGATTTATATAATCATGACCATCTACCGTGTGGCCTTTTATAGCTACGAATGTATCTCCTTTTTTTACTCTTCTTGAATCCATTTTTATATTATACATATTTCCTCCTAATTGAAATATTCTCTATACCATAATAAGTATATGTATATAGTCCATACTTTTTTATAGTTATCTTTTTTATTATTTTTATGATCATCTAGAAGTTTAATTATTTTCTTTTGATTGAAGAATTTGTTGGCGTTTTCACTTTCAAATTCTTTTTTTATTAAGTTGTAGTAATCGCTTTCTCGCATCCATTCTCTTAAAGGTACTGGAAATCCTAGTTTTTTCTTTTTGAATGCTTCGTTTGGAATAACTTCTTTTGCTGCATTTCTTAACGCAACTTTTGTTGTATTCTTATTTATTTTGTCTTCTGTTTTTAACTTACTTGCTACTTTTTGAACCTCTAAATCTAGGAATGGAGTTCTTGCTTCTAATCCAAAGATCATTGTTTGTCTATCTACAGCATGTAGGAAATCTCTTATTAACCAAAAATAGTAATCTATTGCTTGTCTTTTGACGATGTTACTATTACTACTATATTCTTCATAGAATGGTTTTGTAATATCTTTAGTTTTTATTTGTTTTTTGTTTTTTAATAAACTTAGTGCTTCATCATCTCTGAAAATTCTTCCTAAACCAATGTTGTGGTCTTCTAGTTTTAAACCTCTTCTATATATGAAATTTAAACCTCTTATAGGTGGGAGAATACTGGCTATAAAAGATGCACTTCTTCTTATAAAGAATGGAATTTTATTATACCAAGTATGGGTTAGTTCTTCACTATATGTGTGATATCCACCAAAAAATTCATCAGCACCTTCTCCACTTAATACAACTTTAACGTCTTTAGATGCTATTTCTGACACAAAGTATAAGGCGTTTGCTGATGGGTCAGCTAGCGGTTCATCCATGTGATAAATAATTTTTGGTATAGCATTCATGTATTCTTCTTTTGTGATTTTTTTTGATTTATTATGAATACCTAGTTTATCTGTTAAATCTTTAGCTAGAGTTATTTCATCGTATTTAGGGTCATCATATCCTACTGTATATGTTTTATCTGGTTTAGCTAGCGATACTAAGTAAGATGAATCTATTCCACTAGATAAAAATGATCCTACTTCTACGTCTGCTATTTCATGATATTTTATTGATTCTTTCATGACATCATTTATTTCTTTTGTTATGTCTAAGTAGTCGCCGTTTTCTGAAAATTTTAATTCATAAAATTTTTCAATCGATATTTTATTATCTTTTAAAGTTAATTGATGACCTGGTTCTACCCTAAATACTCCTTTAAAACTTGATTCTGTTGTTGGGATTGAATTAAAACATAAGTATGAAGCTAAAATTTCTTCATTTAATTCTTTTTTAAATTCTGGATGGTCTAAGAATGCTTTTATTTCTGACGCAAACATAAATGTATCATTATTCTGATAATAATATAATGGTTTTATACCCCATTGATCTCTTGCTATAAATAGTTCTTTTTTATTTTTATCCCAAATAGCAAAAGCAAACATCCCTCTTAGTTTTTTTGTTAATTCACTTCCCCATTTTTCGTAACCATGTATTAAAACTTCTGTATCTGTTTTAGTCGTGAATTTATGATCATTTAGTTCTTTTTTTAATTCTAAATAGTTATATATTTCTCCATTAAATACAATAATCAGATCTTTTGTTTCATTAAATATTGGTTGATTACCTGTTGATAAATCTATTATAGCTAGTCTTCTATGACCTAGAGCTATATCTTCATCAGTATAGTATCCTTCTGCATCTGGGCCGCGATGTATGATACGATCCGCCATTTTTTTTATATTTATTGTTTTATCTTTTTCTTTATTTACATATCCTACTATTCCACACATAATATTACCTCTATTCATAGTATTAACTAATTGTTTATATAATTATAACATATTGGGTATTTTATAACAATTTATTGATTTTATTTTATTTTTTATGTTACAATTACTATACTCGGAAGGGAGTAAGTTATGGAAAATAAAGATATTGTAAGTCATTTATACGATATGTTATCATTTGTTAAATCTAGTCAAGGAAATATGCTTAGACCATGTACTAGCGATAGTAGAAAGGATATAGATCGTTTACATAAATTAATTAATTTATATACTGATGATTGTGAATTTTGTAATAATGATTCAGTAGTTAATATTGATTCTTATTTTAAAATTAGAGTATCTTATGGAGACGGTGAAGAAGAGGAAGAAGTATATAGATTGTCTAGTGATCATGGCGGTGATATTGATAATGGTATTAGATCAGTTTCTGCAGTTGGGGCTTTAGGTTTTTCAGTTATAGGTAAAAGCATTGGAGATACTTTTAGTTTTGAGGCTCCAAACGGAATAAAAGTAACTGGGAGCGTTGTTTCTTTTTCTAAGTCGTTAGAAGATTTTAATAATATGACTATGAAATTAAAAAAAGACTAAAAATAGTCTTTTTTATTTTAATGCAAAGTCATAATAATCATACTCTATTATGTATTTACTCATTAATATTTTATTTCTTACTATGCTATTCATATCATTAACATAATTTTCTGGAACTTCTATTCCTTCTTTTGGAACAAATTTATTACTTGCGCTAAAATATGTTCCATAATCACTTACCCAACTGTTATTTGAAAATATAGCTAGTCCTGGTTCGTTAGATAAAATATCTTGTCCTATTATTAGTCTTGAATCATATTCAGCATTAAACAAGTTTAAGATTGTTGGTAGTACGTCTATTTGACTTCCTACTTTATCTATTTTTATTGGTTCCATTTCGCTATTCCACATTATAAATGCATTTCTATTAAGTTCTACTACTCCATCTCTTTGGTAAGTACTCATTTCATTTATTTGATCTAATGATAAATCATATGGATAATGGTCCGATACTAATGCTATTACTGTGTCTTTGAGTTCTCCACTTTTTTCTAATTCTTCAATTAAACTTTCTAATGCTCGATCAAGTTCTACTTGTGTTGCTATATAAGCTTTTACTTCTTCTGAATATTCTAAATCTTCTACTACGTCTTGATGTTTTTTACTCATTGCATTTCCCCAAGTATATGCCATATGGCCACTTACTGTTACGTAATAAGTCATAAAAGGTTGTTCTTGATTTAAGTAATCACTTGTTGTTGCTAAAACCATCTCTTGGTCACTTTGTGGCCATTGGTAGCAGTTTATGTCTTTTTCTAATCCATTGAAACAACCTTTGTAATTATCAAATCCTAAGGAGCTTAAATATTTATCTCTATTTTGGAAGTTGTACTGGTTATTGTGATATGCATATGTTTGGTAGCCTAAGCTTTCGAAAATATTCGCATGCCCATATGGGAAGTAATTTGTCCCTTTTCTCCATACACTAGATAATAAATTAATATTAGGATATAGTCCTGTTAATTCTTGAAATTCTCCACCTATTGTACTTAGTATTACTGGTGAATAGAAGTTTTCAAATATAAATCCTTCATTAGTTAATTTATATAAAGTTGGTGTTATGCTCTCTGATATCGCTACGTGAGTAAAGCTTTCAGCCATGACTAGCACTAAGTTTTTACCTTCAAAATATCCTGTATATTCGTTTTGATTAGATCCTGTTAAACTACTGAAGTAGTTATTCATACTTTGAAGGGTTTTATTATCAGTTTTGGCATTTAAAGCTTCAAAGTCAATATCAGTTGTGTTGTATTTTACCTCTAGAGGAAGATCATCTTTAATAATAGGATTATCAATATCTATTATTTCTTCTTCTAATTCGATAAATATTCTTTTTACTTCTACAAAAGTTGTTGGTAGTACTCCTACTTTTTCTACTAATAAGTTAATATTGTCGATTTTGTTTATCAGATTATATGGGGAGTAAGTATCTTTTTTACCTATTAGTAAACTTAATGAGAATAGTAAATATAAAGCTACTATCACTCCCATATATATTATGTTTAATTTTTTTGTTGATTTAGTTAGTTCGTATTTAGTTATAGATGATATTGTTAATATAAATGGTATATATCCTAGTATTATTAAATACCAATTATCTATTAGTGTTTTAAATATTTCTTCTTGAAAAGATAATATTTGGTCACTAAGTCCAACACTAGTTATAGATAGATATACTCCAAATTTTGATGCAAAGATCATATGAGATACAAACCATGTACATATTATAAATAATAATATATTAAAGATTATTTTATTTGTTTTTTTATTGAACAAACAAGTTATTATTCCTAGAATTGTAGAAATAAATCCTATGTATAGTAAAGTATGAAATATAGATAATGTAAATATTTGGGTTGTTGATGTTATCCTAAATATCATTTCTAAATATGTTAATAAGATAAAATATATTAAAATAATTGAAAACTTTTTCATACTATCATCCTTTATATAATTATAACATTTATTTGATTAATGTTAAGTTAATTTTCTTTTTATTTTGATCTACACTGTCAACATAACAAGTTACTATTTGACCTATATTTACTATATCTAATGGGTTACTGACAAATGATTTGCTTAATTTTGAGATATGCACTAATCCATCATTTTTCAGTCCTACATCTATGAAAGCTCCAAATGATGCTACATTTCTTACTGTACCTTGTAGTTCCATTCCAACTTTAATATCTTCAAATTTTAAAATATCACTTTTTAGTATTGGTGCTTCTATATTATCTCTTGGATCTAGTCCTGGATTTAATAATTCTTTTAGTATGTCTTTTACTGTGTATTCATCACTATTAGTTTGTGTTATTAATTCATTAATATTACAGGTATTTAGTTTATCTTTAAATTCTGACTTATTTATATCTTTAATATCTATGTTTAGTAATTCTATGATTTTATTTGCAGTTTGATAACTTTCAGGATGGATACCTGTTCTATCTAAACAGTTACTACTTGTTGGTATTCTTAAGAATCCTATAGCTTGTTCATATATTTTAGGTGTTACTCCTTTTATTTTTTTTATATCTTCTCTAGATTTGAATTCGTTATTTTTTTTGTATTCTGCTATGTTTTCTATTGATTTTTTAGTTAATCCTGAAATGTATTTTAAGATACTTTTTGAAGCAGTATTAATATTTACTCCTACTTCGTTAACTACTTTTGATACTGTAAATGTTAATGATTCATTTAAATTTGATTGATTAACATCATGTTGATATTCTCCTACTCCTATTGATTTAGGATCAATTTTCACTAACTCTGATAGTGGGTCTTGAACTCTTCGACCGATACTTATTGCACTTCTCTTTTCAACTGTTAGTTCTGGGAATTCTTCTTTAGCTAAACTTGATGCACTATACACGCTTGCTCCTGCTTCTGATACTATTAAATATTTAACATCTAAACCTTTTATAGCTTCAGAGACGAAAGTTTCACTTTCTCTTGACGCAGTTCCATTTCCAATTGCTATTAAATCTATATTATATTTTTCGATTAGTTCTCTTAATTTTTTTGTAGATTCAATCTTTTTATTTAAAGGTTCATGAGGATAGATCACTTCAATACTTAATACTTCTCCATTACTATTTATTACTGCTAGTTTACATCCTGTTCTAAATGCTGGATCAAATCCTAGAATTGTACTTTTTTTGAATGGTCTTGTTAGTAATAAATGATTTAGGTTAATACTAAATGTTTCTATAGCTAATTTTTCTGCATTATCAGATAGTTCACTTCTTATTTCTCTTTCTATACTTGGCATTATTAATCTTTTTAGAGAATCTTTTATTGCATTTTTAACTATATCTACTACGAATGAATCTTTATTTTTGATTATTTTTGATTCTAGGTATGTTTTTATTTCGTCTAGATCGTAATCTATACCTACAGTAAGTACTTTTTCTTTTTCTCCTCTATTAATAGCTAGTACTCGGTAGTGTTTTATGTATCTAATTTTTTCTTGAAATGCATAGTAATTATCATATACTAGTTCTTCATCTGTTGCTGATTTCTTTTTCTTTGATGTTAGTTCTCCATTTCTATATACAAACGATCTAATCCATTTACGATAAAAGGCATTATCACTTATCCATTCACTTATTATATAACCAGCATTTTCTATACATACTTCTGTTTCAAATTCGTATTTTGTACACATGTTTTCAATTGTTCCTGATGTTGGAAAGCTCATGATCATTTTTGCTAATGGTTCTAGCCCCATTTTAATTGCTTCGCTTGCTTTAGTTTTTTTCTTTTCTTTAAATGGTCTATAAATATCTTCTACTTCATTTAATTTAAGGCATGCTAGTACATTATGTTTTATATCATCTGTAAGTAGTCCTTTTTCATCTATCAGTCTTATTACATCTTCTTTTCTATCGAATAAGTTTTTTTGATAAGTATATTCTGTTTCAATACTTCTTATTTGATCTTCGTTTAGGTTACCAGTTTTTTCTTTTCTATATCTTGCTATAAAGGGTATTGTAGCTCCCTCTTCTAACATTGTTAATACTTCTTTTACTTGAATTTCTTTTAAACTTAATTTGTTTGTTAAATCTTTAATTACTGTTTCGTTCATTTTCTTCTCTTTCATTTATTAATTTTTCTATTTCTAACCAGTTATAGACTCTAGTAGTATTTTTACCTAACTCTATATTTTTATTATGATAGCAGTCAAATAAGAGATATTCTTTAGCGTTTTTCTCTAAATTATGAGCTCTATCATCTATTTTAATATCAAAATATATCATATTTTTGTTGTTAGTAAATATTATATTATTCGGATCTATAAATGGTAGTGTTTTTCTTAGATATTCGTATTTATCTTTTAGATTGTTTTTACTATTTTCTAAATCATATAAGAATAAGTATGCTGTTACTATATATACTTTATGTTTTTCTGAAAGTCTTTTTATAACTTCTACTACATTTTCTTTTAACTCTATATTTTCATATAGGTTAATGGTACGATATTCTTCGATAAATTTTTCTTTTTTATCACTTGGTAAGTAATCTTGTAAGTCATAAGTTAAGATATCATTTATATTATATTTAGTATCGCTATACTCATTAAATTTTTCTAGGAGTTTTTCTCCTGTTTTTGTTATTACGTCGTCGACGTCAATCATTATTGTTTTCATATTTCACCTAATTTATTATACTATATTTCAAATAAAAAAGACATCAATAATGATGTCTTATGAATATTTTTTAGTACCTATAATACTAATTTAATATTACTTGAGTATTATTGAATCAATACTCATTATTATTATAGATATTTATATATTATTTATATTGTTAATTTTTGGTTACTAGAGTGGTTTCTTTATGATTGTTTAAAGATATTCCTATAACCATAAACCATGCTAAAATGTAAACCCATAACATTAGGATAACTATGTTTGCAAGTCCTCCATAGAACAAGTCGTATCTTGCAAAGTTATCAATATAATAAGAATATATTGCTGTTGTTAATATCCACATTATGCTTGTGAATATTGCTCCGTAATTAACATATTTACTTGGTATTTTTCTATCAGGTGCCATAGTAAATATAAATTTTAGGAAAAAGAAGATTACAAACCATGATACTGGTCCGCTTAGTAAGTTATAAACAAATAATATGTTATCTGTTGCATTTTCACTCATATTTAATTCTAGGATAAATTCTGTAATATTACTACCTAGTAATGGTACTAACAAGATAAACATGAAAAGCATTACCATAACAATAGTCATAACAACTGCCTTTACTCTTCTTTTGATAAATCCGGAATCTTCTATTCCATATATTTTATTGGATGTCACTATAATTGACGATGCTCCATTACCTGCGATGAAGAACCCTATAACTAGTGTCATGACATATGCAAAACTATATTCTGCACCAAATGTAGGCGCTATAAGTGATGCAATGTCTGCACTTAGAATATTTGTCAAAAACAAAGCTATTGAGTCAGTAGATATTCCAAATGCACTTGCTATATAAGTTACTAGTGTTATTATTGGTACTACTGATAAAAAGAAGAAGAAAGCTAGTTGTCCAGGTAGTATTAACATATCTGGTTGCCAAAATACTTTCCAAAAATCTGCCCAGTAGTCCTTTAATGTTTTCATTGCATTTCCTCTTTTAATTCTTCTTTTTTCGCTTTCATGATTTCAACTGATTCATTTATTGCATCTTCAATAGTTTTGATATCATCTGTAATCATACTATAACCTATTGCTGCTCCATGTTCATATGGTAAAGATTTGAATTCTTTTTGTAGTTTTTTTGTATAACTTACTATTTGTCTTTCTGAATATCCTACTAAATATATTAAATATTCGTTACCATCGGTTCTGATTATTTCAGAACTATCTAATTGTGTTTTAATTAATACGTTTGCAGCAGCTTTGATTTGTTTATCTCCATGTTCATAACCTAATGTATCATTAATAATTTGTAATTGGTTTAAGTCGATTATGATAGTTGCTTGTGGATAAATAGTATTTTTATTCCATGAATCAATATGTTCTTTTAAGTAGTTTCTATTTTTCAATGATGTTAATTGGTCAATAAATTTAACTTTATCATCTTTTTTTATTTTTTTAGTAATATTTATCTTTTTACCAGATCTATATACTGCGTATCCAATTAATAATAATATTGCAAATGTTAGTAATGTGTATTTTGCTATATTAGCAAATGTATTACCATTTGTAATAGTTATCTCATTACTGTATATTCCTTGTGTTTTAATATTATTATAATCTAATGTCATAATATATTTTTCAAATAGTTTATTGAATGCTTCTGAGTCATTAACACTTAAGGAATAATTATTCGTTAATTGGGCTGTATATCTAATTGTATGGTCTCTTAAGATGTTATCTTGATAATATGCAAAACTATTTTTATCAATAGCTATAAAATTGTTTTCTTTTATAGCTTTTTGTAATGATTTTTCACTGTCATAAGTTACTATTTCTATTTCTTTATTATTTTTTAGTTCTTCATATATCAATGAATCTTTTAATACATAAACTGTTTTATTACTTAAGCCATTTAATGTATTGAAGTTATCGTTATTTTCTTTATTTGAAATAATTACGTATTCTTGTGTTTCAGGAATTGATACGTTTATAAAGTTTGTATCGAATTGATAAAAGTTTGTATATGCATTAATTTCATTATTATTTACTGCATTTTTAAGTTCTTCTATATTATCATATTTAATGAATTTAAAATCTATTTCACTCATATTTGTAAAATATCTTAGATATTCACTTATTATACCACCGTAGTTTCCTCCAGCAAGAACATCATATGGTTTATTTTCAATAAAGCCATAATTGTGTTCTTTTGATTGCATATCACTTAGTTCTTTTGAAGTGATATTTAAACCTTTTGTGAATACATTAAGTGTATTTGATAATTCACTTGATGTAAGTTTATCTTTACTCCAATTTTGGTAGAATCTATATATTACATTACTGAAATATTCTTCTTCTTCTGGCATATTATATACATAATAATTTTTTAAATCACTTAAATGTTTTACGATGTATAAATCATTAGTTAATATTTCTGTTAGATATTGTTCTTGGGGAATTATTATATAATTAGTTATTATTGATGTGTCATTAAATGCAGTTAATAATTCCTCAAACGTTGTATATCCAGTTACATTTATTGATGTCCCAAGGTATTCTCTTACTCTGTCTTGATTATTAATTAACGTCCCTACGTTCATATTGTTTAATTCTTCTAGGCTGTCTATATTTGTGTTGTTTTTACTTATTATTACGTAGTGACCTTCATAAAATATTAAGTCATCATTTGATGGTTTTTCTTTGATTGTGAATCCTACTTCTATATTTAATTCAGTTTCATTATATGCTACTGGATTTAGTTGTAGATTATATTCACTTTTAAAATCATCTATAAAATCATAAATAATACCTGATCCTGAATCACCTACTATGTCAATATTATTGAATGTATTTATATTTAATACTGAGTTTTCATTTTCTGTAACCCATTCTTTTTCTAATGTAGTTAATCTTGATTCATCATTAAATATCATTACTATAATAGCTGTTATTGTTATAAGTAATATTGTTACAAGTGCTATTATTAAGTAATTTCTTTTTTTCTTTTTCATTTTACTCTTCACCGTCTTCTTCATCGTCGTTTACTGGGTAGTTGTTATTCCACGTAAGTCCATTACCATTAATTGTTTTTACCCCTTCAATAAAGAATCCTTCACCTTTTTCAGATGATTCTTGGATTAATGTGAAGTTTAAATCATAAAATGCTAGTTCTTCTTCGCTATACATTTCTATAATTGATAATGCTATTCCTTGTGCTTCTAATAGTGTTATTTCATCATTAAATTCAATTCTTGTATATACTATTTTTCCTTGTGTATTAATAATCATTTCTTTTACTTGTTCGTTTTCTTTTATTGTATTTATTGTTTCATTAATGAATTTTTCTGTTATTGGTACATCTTCTATTCCATCTAATCTTTGTCCATATTCTGATGTATCATTACCTGCATAGAAGTTATTTATCGCTACTATTAAAATAATTATTAAACATACAATTACTATAATAGATAAGATAAATAATACTCTATTGTTTTGCCAAAATTCTTTAATTTTATTCATAATAAAGGCCTCTTTCTAAGTATTATAATTATACTATATTTATTTTATATTTGCAAGAAAGTGAATTTTGGAAGATTTAAAAATAGAACAAATTATTGTTCTATTAGTTTTATTATTTCTTTTAGTTTTTCTTCGTTCCAAATATCTATATTTAGAGCTTTTGCTTTAGTCAACTTACTTCCTGCATTTTCTCCAACTATTGCAATATCTGTATTTTTACTTACTGATCCAACCACTATTCCTTGATACTTTTCAATGATATTTTTGATTTCTTCTCTAGTCATAAAGCTAATAGTTCCTGTTATAATAAATTTTTTATCTGTAATAAATTCGTGATTTAGGTCTTTTTCTCCTAAGTAATTAGTATTTACTCCTAGACTTTTTAACTCACTTAATATTATTTTGTTTTTATCATTATTAAAGTAGTTATTTATTGAATAAGCTATTGTTGGTCCTATATCTTTTATATTAGTTAATTCGTCTTGACTAGCATTATTTAAATCATCTAATGTTTGGTATTTTTTCGCTAGTATTTTTGCTGTTTTTTCTCCTACATTAGGTATCCCTAGTCCAAAGATTAATCTTTCTAAACTATTAGTTTTAGAATTTTTTATTGATAACAGTAAGTTATTGATACTCTTTTTTCCAAATCCTTCTAGTTCTATTAATTTTTCTTGATAATTTTCTAATTTATATATGTCAGTGACATTTTTTATTATATCTAGATTATAGAAGTCTTCTATAGTCCTTTCACCTAGTCCATCAATATTCATTGCATTTCTTGAAATGAAGTGAATAATTGATTCGATGTTTTTAGCTGGACAGGAATCGTTTGGACATAATTTATCTATTTTTGATTCTGTAGTTATTAGTTGTTCATTACAAATTGGACAGTTAGTAATTAATTTTGGGATAATTTCAGAACCCGTTCTTCTTTCTACTACTGGACGTACTACTTCAGGTATGACATCTCCTGCTTTTCTAATTACAACATAATCACCTATTAGTAAGTCTTTATCACTGATGTATGTTTCGTTATGAAGTGTTGCTCTTTTAATTGTAGATCCTGCTACTTTTATAGGTTCTAGTACGGCATTTGGAGTAATCATTCCTGTTCTACCTACTGTGTAAATGATATCTCTTAACTTTGTGATTACTTCTTCTGCTGGAAATTTATATGCTGTTGCCCATTTTGGGAATTTAGATGTATATCCTAGTTCTTGATAATATTTTTTTTCATTTACTTTTATTACTATTCCATCAATTTCATATGGAAGATTTTCTCTTATTTCTTTTACTGTTTGAATATAATCAAATATTTCATTTCTTTTACATATTTTTATATTTTCATTTACAGGAATTCCAAGATATTTTAAATATTCTAAGTTTTCTTGTTGTGTTTGATGATTATCACTTGGTACATGATATAAGAATATATCTAATTCCCTTTCTTTAAACACCTTACTATCTAATGTTCTAGCTGTTCCAGCTGCGGCATTTCTTGGATTTTGAAATAGTGGTTCATTATTTATTTTTCTTTTTTGATTTAAGTTATTAAATGCTTTTTTACTCATAAATATTTCACCACGTACTTCAAAAGATACTGGTTCTTTTAGTTTTAAGGGAAGATTTTTAATAGTTTTAACGTTACTTGTTATATCTTCACCTACTGATCCATCTCCTCTTGTTACAGCACTTTTTAGTATTCCATTTTCGTAAGTTATATTTATTCCTAGACCATCCATTTTATATTCACAGATGTATGTTACTTCTTTATTTATTTTTTTAGTAAATTCGTTTATCTCTTCTTCGTTAAAAACGTTTGATAAACTTAACATTGGTTCTAGATGTTTTACTTTTTTGAATTCTGATACTATTTGAGTTCCTACTTTTTTTGTTGGTGAGTACTCTAAGACAAAATTTGGATTTTGTTTTTCTAGTTTTATCAATTCATCCATCATTGAATCGTATTCATTATCTGTAATCGTTGGAGCATCGTTTTGATAGTATTCAATATTTGCTTCATTTAA
Source organism: uncultured Muribaculaceae bacterium (assembly GCA_964370475.1). Lineage (GTDB taxonomy): Bacteria > Bacillota_I > Bacilli_A > RF39 > UBA660 > CAYJCL01. The sequence goes on from CAYJJI010000008.1 coordinate 26,698, forward strand.
TTTTTCTACTAAGTATTTTATTCTTTCTTGATTATTCATAAAGCCTCCTATATTAGTTTTATATTTGTATGATTTTTCATTAGTTTTCTAATACCAAAGTTTTTAGAAAATGCTACTGTTATTAATTTTCCATCGTCATCAACAACAACTCCGCGTCCATAAATAGTATGCATTATTACACTGCCAACTTTAATACCTGATTGATCACTTGTATATAATTTAGTTTTATCTATTTTTGGTTTATCATGTAATTGTTCGTTGGCTATTTCTAGTAGTTCTTGATTTATTTCTGAAATGAATCTACTAGGTGGATTTATACTTTCTTTTCCAAATAACATTCTTCTTTTAGCATTACTAATAAATAAACGTTCTCTGGCTCTTGTTATACCAACATAACATAATCTTCTTTCTTCTTCTAATCCGCCACTTTCTAAAAAGCTATTCGCATGTGGAAATATTCCTTCTTCCATACCTATTAAAAATACTATTTCAAATTCTAATCCTTTAGCAGAGTGAACAGTCATTAACGTTATTACGTTATCATCATCTTTATGCTCTGATGTATCTGCTATTAATGTTATTTCTTCTAAGAAATCTGATAATGAAGTGCTTCCTGTTCTTTCTTCGAAAGCAGCTGATACACTCTTGAACTCCATTAAATATTCTATTCTTAAATCTGCTTCTAGAGTATTTTCTTTTCTTAGTTCTTCTAGTATTCCACTTTTATCTAGAATTAAATCTATAAGTTCTGTTAAAGTTTTATCTGATGATTCATCTATTAGTTCGTTAATTAAATTTTTAAATAATAATTCTTTGTTTTCACTGATTGCTTCAAACATTGATATATCATTCATTTTAGCTTTTTCTTCGATTCTATTTACCGTAGTAGTACCTATACCTCTTTTAGGTACATTTATGACTCTTCTTAGAGATATATCATCATTTCTGTTAATTACTAATTTTAAATAAGCTAGTAAGTCTTTTACTTCTTTTCTATTATAGAAGTAATAACTTCCAACAACTTTATAAGGATAATTGTTTTTCAATAAAAATTCTTCTACTAGTCTTGATTGAGTATTAGTTCTATAAAGAATTCCTATATCTTTGTAATCTTTATTATCATTTAATTGTTTTTTGATTTCTTCCATTACTAGTGTTATTTCGTGTTTTTCATCGTATGCTCTTAAATATTTTGTTTTTAATCCATCACCTTTTGTGGAATAAAGGGTTTTATCTTTTCTTTCTTGGTTGTTTTTAATTACTGAGTTGGCTGCATTTAAGATATTATTTGTACTTCTGTAATTTTCTTCTAGTGGAATTATTTTTGCATTCTTATAATCTTTTTCAAAGTTTAGTATGTTTCTGAAGTTTGCACCTCTGAACATATATATAGATTGATCTGGATCCCCTACTATAAATAAATTTTGATATTTTTTTGCTAACATTTTTGAAAATTTATACTGAACTTCGTTCGTATCTTGATACTCGTCTATTAGTATGTATCTGAATTTTTCTTGATATTTTTCTAGAACAGCGGGATGATTTATAAACATCCTTACTGGTAGCACTAATAAATCATCAAAATCTACTGAATTATTTCTTTTTAATAATGCTTGATAAGCATAATAAACTTTCTCTGCTACTCTTTCTGCTTCTGTATTAAAAAATTTAGATATTTCTCCATCAGTTAACATTTCATTTTTTATAAAACTTATTCTATTTCTTATATAATTTGGTGAATGTTCTTTTGGATCATATCCTAAATCTTTTAATATTTTTTTAATTACACTTACTACTTCGTCACTATCTAGAATAGTAAAGTTTTTATCTAGTCCAGCATATTCTGTGTTTTCTCTTAATAGCCTTACTCCTAGTGAGTGAAATGTACCTAGAAATGAATAGTTTCCTGGTTTTAATTTATTTAATCTTTCTTTCATTTCTTTAGCTGCTTTATTAGTAAATGTTATTGCTAATATATTGTATGAATTGATACCTTGATCAATTAAATGAGCTATTCTAGTAGTCAGAACTCTTGTCTTTCCTGATCCTGCTCCTGCTATTACTAAGCAAGGCCCATCAATATGTTCTACTGCTTCTTTTTGTTGTTTGTTTAGTCCTTTTAAATATTCCATATGTACTCCTTAGATATATTATATCAAAATAGATAGTTTTATACCATGAAAAAAGTACACTTTTGTGTACTTATAAATGTTCTATTATTGCAATATTAGTTTCTATTTTTCCTATTAAATCTTCTGTTTCATATTTAGCAAATATTTCTTTGAAGTCGTTAGAGTCCATTAGAAACATGTCATAATATAATTTGAATGCATCTTGATAATTTTTTATTCCTAGTCCTTTTATAAATTTAATATTTTCTATTACTGTACTTTTAGTATTTGTTATTTGTTCTTTAATTAGTTTAGGAATATTTTTTTCTATTTGGCGAATCATTTTTTCTTCAAAGCCTAGTTCAGTTAAAAACTTCATTGTACTCCTCCGTTTATTTTATCCATTATTTTTTGCATATCTTCTCTATTATAAATAGATCCATATAGTAAAGCTGCTATAATAATTTCTTTAGATTCTACATTAACATTTTTATTTAATAGATGCAATAGATTTCTTTCTACTCTTTCTTTTGAGAAGTAGTAATTATCTATTTTATATGTATATTTTAATAATTCAGCATTGTTTAATGTCTTAGTTAAATCTGTTAATTCAAAATATATATTTTCATTCATGTTGTTTTTATTTAAGTAATGATCATTAATATTTAATGAACTTAATTGTTCAACTATTGAATTATTAATTATACTTTTTAAGTTTTGTTCCATTTCTTCTTTTGATTGAATATTCATACTTGAAGTATCCATACCTTCAAATATTTTAGCGAATTCATCATCATTGAATACAAAGTCATAATATTGTCCATTATTACTTTTTATTGGAACGTTATTCTTTTTACAGAATGCTATTTTAGAACTCATATCTACTAGATTAGTACTTAATCTTTCTGGATTATCAACTATAATACTTTCTTCTCCAGTTTCTACTAGAGCATCTATTCCTTTTATAAGTTCGTTACTTTCTTGAGTTAGACATTGAATAGCTTTTTTTCCATTTTTCTTATCTAGTGAAATTTGATATTTAGTAATTGCTCCTAGGTTGTTTTTAAATACATCTTGTTCTACAAATAAATTAGCTATATTTTTTGATAATTCTGTTTGATCTAGTACTATACCTTTACTAATTAATGATTCGTAGTTTGAAAAGAAATTACCTAGTCCTTGTTTTAATAATCCTAATGGGATTAATGACATTGAGATATCACTTTCTTCACAGATCATTTTTAAATTATTTAAATCTTCTAAAGTATATGCAAGTAATATATCAAAATTCAATTCTATATCTTGAGGTGTTTTGTTTAGTTCGATAAACAGTTTTATTTTATCTATTAGTGTATTATCTGTTAATACAGTTTCGTATCTTTTAATTACTTCTTTATCAATATTTATACTTTTTAAGTATTCGATATTTTGTTTAGCTATTTCTTCAGTAGTTTTTGTTTCTTTTTCTACTACTATTTCTGATTTTTCTTCTTTTTTCTCTTCTTTGATGATATCAGCAAATTCTACTTTTGTTATTTCTGTAGGAGTCGGTTCTTCTGTATCTGATGCATCATGAGCATTTTTTATTACTTCTGTAATATTTTTTCCTGTATTCATTGAAGATGTAAATTCATCATTATAAGCTTGTAATGTACCTTCTGGAAATAATATCATCTTTCCTAGCTCTGTTATATCATCTTCATTAAAATGAAGAGAATTTAATAGTTCTTGAACTGAATCTCTTGTTATACTTCCATTACCATTTAATGATTCATCAATTAATTTAGCTAATCTTTCTTGCATTTGAATTGCATCTGTTAATTTGCATTCTAATTCTGTAGCATCGATCTCTGTTTCTGATATTTTCTTTTTAGTTACATCAATATCACTTTCTGATTTTTTGATATTATCATTAATTTCTTCTATTCTTGAAGGAATTATTTCTTTAATGTTACTTAGCATTTTTTCTGGATCGAAATTTTCATTAGCTTCTTCTAGAAGAATAGAATATTTATCTGATTTCATACCTTCAAATTCTGCGATGAAACTAGCAAATTGTTTATCTAATTCTGTTTTTTTAGTTGTGAAAGTGCTTTTTTCACTTTCTAATTTTTTAGATTCTTCTAATAATACATTTGAGTTTTCTTTATTTTCGATTATCTTTTCGTTTATTTCTTTTACTATTGTGCTATCTTTACTTTTTAAGTTATATAAGCGTTCTAGTAAGTTTCTTTGTTCAATTGTTAAGTTCATTCTAACAACTCCTTTATTATTCTTTATTAGTATATCAAATATAGTTATTAATGTAAATTGTTTTTGTTTTATTGGTTCTTATGTATGATTTGTCATACATTTATTATGTAAAATATACATTTTATTGTCATAGATGTTTTACATTCACTTTTGTTAGTTATCTTCATATAATACTTGTAGAAATGGAGAGATTTTTATTAAGAAAATTGGAAGTTTATTAGTATTAGTGCTTCTTTTATTTATGACTATAGTTAGTTTTTTTATAAAAGAAGATACTAATAATAATTTAAGTGAGATAACTGTTGCTGAGGTTACTCACAGTTTGTTTTATACTCCTTGGTATGTTGCTATTGAAAATGGATATTTTGAAGAGGAAGGTATTTCTATTGATTTAGTTTTAACTCCTGGAGCCGATAAAGTTAGTGCGGCATTATTATCTAATGATGCTGATATTGGATTTGCTGGTCCAGAAAGCGCTATTTACGTTTATGAAGGTGGTGAAGAAGATCATATTATTGCATTTGCTGGTTTAACTAAGAGAGATGGTCAGTTCATTGTTTCTAGGGAGAATATTATTGATTTCACTTTAGAAGATTTATATGATAAAGAAATTTTAGGTGGTAGAGTTGGCGGAATGCCTTTGCTTAACTTTTTAAATGCTTTAGATGTAAATGATATTGATCAAAATAAAGTTGAAGTAAATACTGCTATTGAGTTTGCTGCAATGACAGGTTCTTTTACTGGTGGTGTTGGAGATTTTATAAATGTTTTTGAACCTAGTGCTACTATGTTAGAAAATGAAGGCATTGGTTATGTAGTAGCTTCTGTGGGTGAATTATCTGGGGAAGTACCTTATACTACGTTTTTAACTAGAAGTAGTTATTTTGATGATAAACAAGAACTTTTAAGTGGTTTTGTTAGAGCTTTACAAAGAGGAATTGATTTTACTTTGAATAGTCAAACTATTGACGTTGCCTATTCTGTTCAAAATCAGTTCATGGATAATTCAATTAATGAAATAACAAAGATTATAGATAGATATAAAAACGCTGATGTTTGGTATGATACTACATTGATTAACGAAATAGCTTTTGATAATTTACAATCTATGATGGTTAAAGAAGAACTTATTGATGATTACGTTTCGTTTAATGAAGTAGTTAAAAATATTCATGACTAGTATTTTAGAAGTTAAAAACTTATATAAGAAATATCATACAGAAAATTCTGAAATAGATGCTTTATGTGATATTTCTTTTAAAGTTTTTAAAGGTGATTTTATTTCTATCGTAGGTAGTAGTGGTTGTGGTAAAAGTACTTTGTTACATATTTTAGCTAATATCGAGGAGTTAAGTAGTGGCGAAATCATTAAAAAAGATAATATCAAACTGGGATATATGTTACAACAAGATGCCCTACTTCCTTGGTTAAATATATTAGATAATGTTACTATAGGTTTAAGAATTAATAAATCTTTAAATAAGGATATCGAGTCTGATGCAATAAAAATGTTAACTAAATATGGACTAGAAGAATTTATATATAGTTATCCTAGTAATTTATCAGGGGGAATGCGTCAGAGAGTTGCACTGATTAGAACTTTAATTATGAATCCAGATATTATATTACTAGATGAACCTTTCTCAGCCTTAGATTATCAAACAAGATTAGTACTAAGTAATAATATTTATGATATTTTGAAAAATGAAAGTAAAACTGTAGTTATGATAACTCATGATTTGGCAGAAGCTATTAGTATGTCTAGTAGGATTATAGTTTTAAGTAAAAGACCTGGTACTATAAAGAGTGATATAACTATTGTATTTTCAAAAGATATGACACCTGTTGATAGAAGAAACGATAATAAATTTAAGGATTATTATTCTTTATTATGTAAGGAGCTTGATTTGTTTGTCTAATGAGCAATTATTATTTCTAAAAAAAATAAAGAGAGATAAATTGTTAATAAAGTTAGTTCAAGTATTTATTATATTTTCATTTTTAATTATGTGGGAAGTTTTGAATTATTTTAATATTATTAATGATTTTATTTTTTCTAAACCTTCTAGTATATTTATTACTATTTATGAATTGTTTATAAGTGGAGAATTATATAAACATTTATCTACTACTTTGTTTGAAGTATTATTATCCTTTAGTTTAGGAATGAGTTTAGGTTTATTAGTTGCAATTGTTTTATATATGGTACCTTTTTTAAACAAGGTTTTGGAACCCTTTTTAGTGATGTTAAACTCTTTACCTAAAGTTGCTATAGGACCTATGTTAATTATCTGGAGCGGAGCTAATATTAGTACTGTAATAGTCATGGCGTTACTTATAAATTTAATAGTTACTATAATTTCTATTCTGAATGGCTTTTATCATACTGATCCCATTATATTAAAGTTATTTAAATCTTTTAAAGCTTCTAAGTTTAGAACTTTTAAATATTTAATTTTACCTAGTTCTAAGGGTGTAATATTTTCTACTATTAAACTTAATATTTCTATGACTTTAATCGGTGTTATTATGGGAGAATTTTTAGTAAGTCGTCAAGGTATTGGATATTTAATTATATATGGTACTCAAGTATTTAATTTAGATTTAGTTATAAGTGGGATTGTTATTTTATTAATTATATCATTTTTATTATATAAATTATCTAATCTTATTGAGAATAAAATTTCAAATAAAAACTAAGATGTTTGTATCTTAGTTTTCTTTATTTTCTTCACTATCTTTTATTCTACTCATTATCAAATCTAAATCTACTTTAGGTTCTTCTACTTGTTCTTCTTGTGGAGTTGGAATATTTTGATTATTGTAGTTTTCTTCTATTGTACTTTCTTGATATGATTGCGTTTGATAATTATTTTGTTCTTCATTTATTTCTTGTTGATATGGTTGGGTTTGATAATTATTTTGTTCTTCATTTATTTCTTGTTGATATGATTGGGTTTGATAATTATTTGGTTCTTCATTTATTTCTTGTTGATATGATTGGGTT
>CAYJJI010000008.1:34168-51225 GCA_964370475.1 uncultured Muribaculaceae bacterium
TCATTTATTTCTTGTTGATATGATTGTGTTTGATAATTATTTGGTTCCTTATCATTTATTTTTTTGTCATATTTTTTAAATAATTTTTCTCTAATTGATTGTTTTTTTATTTCTTCTTGTTTTATAGTTTCATCAGCACTTTTGTTCATGTCATCTACTTTATTTTTTGCTGATACTAATTTGTTTAATTTTAGTAAGTCCATTCCTATAATTATGATTGCTGGTATTAATATTATAATTATCCATCCACCAACACTACTTAATAGAAATTTTAATCTTCCTAACTGAGGGATTGTAAATACTACTTCTCCCACTATATTTTCGTAGGGTACCGTTGTATCATCTGGACTTAAGTTATTATCTCCTTGAGTTTGATATTCTACTGTTCCATCTTCTAATTCTCTTATATCTATAACTCTATGCGTTATGAGCCTTGCTGAGTATAATTTACTTGTTGAGTGGAATGTTATTACATCCCCCACTTCTATCTCTTCTGGACCAGAAGGCATTATATTTATTACTACATCGTATACTTTTATTTTTGGTTCCATACTTGGACTCACTATTGTATATAATGATACTGGTGGATTTTCATCCTTAGATCTTGCTATTGCTGCTGTTATGAACACATACATTAGAAATGCTGCAATTACTACTAATAGTACTATTAAAACCCATGTAAAAATGTTCCCTATTTTTTTAGAGGTGTTTTTAGAGTTAGTTGTACTTATTCCTTCTATCATATTATGCCCCTTATATTCTATTTAATTATAAAATATAATTCAAAAAAAAACAATATAAATATTGTTATATTACTGCAATAGTGTCTGCGCTCACTATTGTTGTGAAGTTTTTACCTTGTGAAAATTGTTCTGTTGTTAAATTTTCAAAGTAATATACTAAATAATATGTTTCTTTTGGTAATGTTCCTTGGAACGTTTGGTCATCTAAGATAATTTCATTTGTTCCTTGCAACGTTCCACTTAAAATAGCATCGCTATTTCCTGTGAAACCAAAATGATTTAAAGTATCATTTCTATATATTTCTTTAAATGTATTTACATATGTTCCTGGTGTCATTGTTACATAGTGTGTAGATGGTGTTTTAGTTTTATACAGTTCAAACTTAATTTCATCATTAAATGCAGGATCTACCTCAAAATTCAATTTTATTTGGTAATTTGCTTTTGCTTCATTTGGTGTATCTGGTTGAGATTCAATTGTAAATACTTGAATTCCTATCCATCCTGGTATTATACCACCTGCTGGAAATACTGGACTATCCACAGCTTCGAATTTAACTCCTGCTAAGATAGCTGTTTCAATCGTATTAGTTTGCGGATCTCCTTCAACTCCAGTTGAAAAATATGCAAATACTGCTCCAGATATCGCAGTAATAAATGATAATACACTAATTACTGTTAAAATAAATATACTTCTTTTTGATTCTTTATTTTCCATTACTATTCACCTATAATAATAATAGCAGAATAATTTATAAATTACAAGATACAAAAAAAACAACCTAAGTTGTTTAATCTGTAATTGCTTCAATAGTGAAGATTGGATTCATACTCATACCTTGAACAGCGTTTTGATCAACACCTGCAGGTTTAGTAAATTGGTATAATACATAATATGTAGCTGGTTCGAATGTAGAAACTGTATAATTTACTGTTTCTAATACTTCTTCAGTAGTTAATGCATTTAAATTTCCAGTTGCAACTTGTTCGAAATCAGTTCCATCTGCTACTGCAGTGAACGATCCTAAAGTTATTGGACAATCCATTGTATATTCTAAATTATTACCATTTGCTACAGTTTGTTCAGTACATGTTGCAACAGATACCCCAGTATGTGAAGTTGCTGTTGTTTTATAAACTGTGTAAGTTATCCAAGTACTAAATGCTGGATTTAATCCATTTTTATCTAATGTAACTTGGTATGAACCAGCTGCTTCAGCATCTCCTGTTGGAGTTTGTACTGATATTGAAGCTGCTCCAGCCCATCCTGGCATTGCTCCAGTAAAATCTATAGTTCCATTAACTGTTGTATTAAGTCCAGCAATTTGTGCTGCTGCTCCAGTTACAGTTTGTGCTCCGCTTCCTGCTTGTGCACTAAAGTAAGCGAATGTCGCTCCTACTACTGCTGTTAATAATGTTGCTACAGCTATTACTGATAAAAATATCATATTTTTCTTTTCCATATTCTATTACCTTCCTTATGATAACAATTTATCAAATTTTTAGTGCTATGTCAATCTTTTTTATATATATATTTATTCTTTTTTTTATTTTTACATATTTAGACGTTTTATTAATATTTACATCTCACTTTTATATAATTTTTTGTATATTACATTGTTTTTTAATAAACTTTTATGATTTCCACTTGCTACTACTTTTCCTTCATTTATAACATGGATGATATCTGCATCTATTATTGTAGATAATCTATGAGCTACTATGATTATAGTATGATTTTTTACTAATTGATCTATGGTTTTTTTTATATATTCTTGACTCTCATTATCTAGAGCACTTGTTGCTTCATCAAATAAGATTATTTTCGTATTAACTAGAAGTGTCCTAGCAATAGCTAGTCGTTGTTTTTGTCCTCCTGATAAATTTACTCCACCTTCACCAATCATTGTGTCATATCCATCACTTAGTGATGTTATGTAATCATGGATATAAGCTTTTTTACATACTTCATGAATTTCTTCATCTGTAGATGATGGTTTTACTAATCTTAAGTTTTCTATAATACTCATATTGAATATATGAGGATTTTGACGGATTATAGATATATTATCTCTTAATGTCTTTTCACTTAATTCATTAATATTTATGTTGTCTATAGTTATATTACCTTCTGTTGTGTCGAAATATCTTACTAATAAGTTGAATAAAGTACTTTTTCCATTACCACTTTTACCTATTATAGCTATTTTTTTATTTGGTTCACAAACTAAATTTAGATTAGTTAATGTTTCTTCTTTATCAGTTGGATATTTGAATGATACGTTATCAAAGATAATAGTTCCTTTACATTTTTTCAGTTCTTTATTTCCGAACGTTTCATCTTTATATAATACGTTATTAACTATTTCATCTATTCTGTTTAATGCTACTTTTACTTTACTGTAATTTTTACTAAAATCACCTACTGAGTAAACTACTTCATCAATTCTCCATATATAGAATTGTAGAGATATAAATAATGCTAATGATATATTACCTTTTATTACTAAGTATCCTGCAGTAATAAAGATTAATAATTCAAAGATATAATATACTAAGTTATTCATTTGCCAATAAGCGTTCATATAATTATTAGTTTTATAAATAGAGGAGCTTAATTTATCTACTCTTTTATTTACTTTTCTATTAAGGATATTTTTTGTTCCTAGAGCTTTTATTTCTCTTATACCTGTTATGTTTTCTGTAAATATTTTATTTAATTTATCTGAATTATTTCTGTTTTCTTTTTCCATTTTTTCGATTTTCGGAAATATTTTATAAACAATGAAACTCATGATACATATAAATAGTATTGCTTCTATTGTAATTATCCATGACATTGTAACGAATATTACTAATACGAAAATAAAACCGAATATACTACTACCTAGTCTTACTACTGACGATAATAGACTTATTACTTTTTCAGGGTCTTGGGTTAATCTATTAGTTATTTCTCCTGTTCCTTTTTCTTCAAATGCTATTGCAGGTAAGTTACTTACTTTTTTATACATGTCTTGTGTTGATTTTTTTACGAAGTTCATCTCTAAATAATTGTATATTCTTGTAGTATTGAAATCTATTATTGAGTAAACTAATATTCTTATTATAAAATAAGCTATCAACATTCCTAGAAAAGTTTCCCATTGATTGTTTGTTAATGCTTCTATTGCAAGTCCAAACATCACTGGTGTAAACACTGTTCCAATACTTTTTAATACTGTTAATATCATATATAGTATTACATATTTTTTATGTGGTTTAATGTATTTCCACAATAATTTTATTTCTTTATTTTTCATATCTATATCTCATTTCATTTTAATTATAGCATAAAAATAGAAAAGTATTATCTACTTTTCTTTAATTTTATTACAATAGCAACAACTAATAATATTACTGGTATAGATATTAAATAATAATAATTATTTGTAGTACTTATATCATTAATACTTTTAACTACTTGTTCATCATTCATAGCAATTTCATTTGATATTTCTTCATTTACTATTATTTCTGTTGGTTGATCTACTAATACATATGTACCAGGTTTTGTAATTGTAAAAGTATATTTATTTTCTTCTACTTTGTTCGTGGTAATCATATTTTCTAAAGATATTTCTTCATTAAGATTAACTGCTACAACATTATCAGTATTATTTGTTGTTGTAAGTGTTAATTCTATACTATCTTTTAATTCAGTTATATTGTGATAATCTGTTTCATATGTTGTTTCTGTTACTTCTGTTGTTTGATAATCTGTCTTAATATTTATTATAGAATTAGATAATTTTGTTAGATTAGTATTTTTAATTTTATTTAAATATTCTTGATCTTCACTTAAGTCATCTATACTTACATCATAATATATTTCTTTTGTATATTGATTTTTTAATAATAATCCATCTTGATAGGTATTTGTTAAGTTTAGTTTTAACGAATAGTTATCACTTGATGTGCTTATATAATCAACAGGTTCTATTACATTTTCTTCACTTGGATTTAAATAATCATCATGAGTTATTGTGTTGTCTATTAATGAGTAATATGTTATATATGAAGATAAATTCAAATGAATGGGCACACTTATTATTTCTTTAAGTATTTCATTTTCATTTAAACTTGTATATATGCTATCTTCTATTGATACAGTTACTCTTTTCATATATAGATAGTTTTGTTTTGGGTAAATCATGTTTGCTTCTGTGTAATCACTATTATATATTTGTAAATGTTGTACTCCTTGGCTATCTATGTGAGGACATGATAGTGTGTTTAAAGGAATTAATAAAAAACTAAATATTGTTATAATAATTTTTTTAAACATTTTTTTCCTCTTTCTTTTTATTTAATAATATAAATACTCCTATAGTAATTGGTATTGTAAATAATAGGCCCATACTACCTGATATTGCTCTAAGTATTTCTGTTGATATTGATTCTAGATTTATTATTGAGTTTACATCTTTATTAAAACCTATAAACAGTAGTAGTGTTGATAGTGATCCTCCTGTATAAGCGAGAATTAGGGTATTTACCATTGTACCCATTATATCTTTTCCTATATTTAATCCTGATTTGAATAATGATTTATCACTTATTTCGTTGTTGTGATATTTTATTTCTGTTAGGGATGAAGTTATTTCCATTGCTACATCCATACAAGCTCCCAGTGCTCCGATTATTATTCCAGCGAATAGTAATCCTTTTAAATCGAATCCTTTATTTCCTGGAATATAATATAGCATTTGTTCACTTTCTCCTGATGAACCTGTTAGGTGCATTAGTTCTGAGAAGATATATGCTATAATACCTGCTACTAATAAGCCTCCTATTACACCTATTATCGCTATAGTTGTTTTCTTAGTAAATCCATTTGTTATTATAAAAGTAATTACAGTGGCCATAATACATGTTATTATCGACAATAACACCGGACTATAACCTTTTAATAACAATGGAATGAAAGCAAATATTATTAATAATATGGTAATTATTAATGATATTAAAGCTTTTAGTCCTTTTATTTTTCCTAATACTATTATGCATATCATGAAAATAATAAGTAGTAATATTATAGAACTAGATTTTTCATAACTATGAAAGTAATAAGAATCATCATTATTTGTAATGACATTTATTTTATCGCCAACTTTTAATTCTATGTCATTATCATATCCTGTCAAAGTATTTTTTATGGTTGCTTTTTCGTTGTTGGCTAGTTCTATTTCTAAAGTTTGAACTATTGTATCTTCGTATTGTTTTTCTTCTATTATTTTAGTTACTTCTGCTTTATAAAGTGTTGATTGAAATTCTTCACTTAAGTTTGAATTTGCAAGTACTGATGTTGGTATCAATAATAAAATTAAAAATATTATTTTATTCTTTATATTCATATGCTTTCAAAACCATTTCTTGATGTCTTTCATCAATTTTATTTATTCCTGGTATTAAGCTGTTATAAAAATAAATATCAACAACTCCAATCATACCGTTATCTTTTATACTATCTAAATTTATTCCTGTTCCAGTGGCTCCACTACGATTATCGATTATTTCTCCATAATCGTAATTTTCATCTCCTGAATGTTGAAATGGTGCAAGTGATCCGGCTATTTTAGTATCTCCTATCGTTACTATAACAGCTCTTCTCATTATATTCCAATCTCCGCCTGAAGCACTTAATAATTTATCAGTTTCTTCTTGTGTCAATGTTTCAACATCTGCAAGAGTAGTAAATCCTCCTGTGATTCTTTTTACTTCGAAAGTAATTCCTGTTTCTATATCCAAAACTGTTGCAATTGTTTCTTCTTGAAATATTTCTAGAGCTTCATCTACACTTAGAAGTTCTGCATAAGTCTTTTCATTTTCTGTTTGGGTATCTATTGGTTTGGTATCTGTATCTTCTACTTCTTTTGTATTACAAGCTGTACATAATAGTACTATTATCATTAATGTAGTTAATTTTTTTAATAACATTTTTCCTCCATATATTGTTACTTATTATAACATATTTTTTCTTTTTCTTCTACTTTGTATTTTAGTAAGTAATCCACCTTTTCCAATGTGCATTTTCTATTTGACCAAAGTAATCTTCTATTATTTGATCTAAATATTTTGCTTTTTGATTTATTCCGTAGTCATTAGCCATGTAATTTTTTTTATACGTTCTAAACATTAAATCAGTAAATAGTTCTGCTCTATCTTCCATAACATTTGTTTTGGCATATTTTGATACAAAAGTTACTTGAGCAATTGGTGATGTTTTATCATATTGTGTGTATAATGTACTCTCTGTACCATATTTAAAACCTATAGGATTATAATTTTCCCAATTAGCAAAAGCTTCTTTTTGTTCATTTTCCCAGTACATATATCTATCCATGATATGAAATATTTCATGGTAAACTATTCTTTCTACTAATAATAAATCTGCATCTATTACTATTTTTTGACTACTCATAGGTGAAAATACCGCTAGTCCAGCTACACCTGTTGGAATATTTTTTAATAGATGGATATGAAATCCTCTTTCTTCTCTTAGTGTATCTAATATACTTTGAGGCATATTAGATAGAGCTGTTTTAATTGACAGAAGTGCTTCATACACTACTTCTCCATCGGATTCAGTAGTTTGAGTTGCACTTTCTCCATAGTGATTATAATGGGCTTTATCATCTATTAGAACTGATATTCTATATTCATCTATTATTTCTTGTTGAACTTGTTTTTTTAATTCTTCGTAGTCAATTACTTCCTCATTGTTGTCAGTTTGATCATTATTGTCGTCTGTTGTATTATCACCGTTATCAGTTGGTTCGTCTTCGTTGTTGTCTGTTGGTTCGTCTTCGTTGTTGTCTGTTGGTTCATCATCTTTTGGTGGTGTTGGTTCAGTTTTTTGTTCTTCTTCATCTGTATCTGATTCATTATCATCTTTTTCATCGTTTGGTGATTCTGAATCACTATCTGTTTCAATATCAGTTTCATCTTCTTCTGTATCTTGGTTTTCTTCTTGATTATCTTCTGATTTTTCTTGATTATTTTGATTATCATTTATTACTTTATTATCGTTTAATACTTTATTTGAGTTGCTATAAAATACATTTGTTGTTATTGATATTGTTGTTAATAATAATATTAATATTGAGATAGTTATTAATAATAATTTATATCTATCTTTCATTTTCTACCTACTTCTCTATTTATATTTATTATATTACATTTACTTGTTAGGAACAAGTTCATTTCTTACACTTTATTGTTTTATGTTATAAAATTTTTGAAGGGATTTGATTATATGTATTATAAAAAATATGTTGGCGAACGAATATATTTATCTCCAATGTGCGCGGATGATTATCAAACATACACTAAATGGGTTAATGATGAAACTTTAGCTAGAGGTGTTGGTAATTTTGGTTGTAATATTACTGAATTAAGTGAAAAGGAATGGATTGAGAATGTTTGTAAGAGTGGATCTCACAATTATTCTATAGTAAGACTTGAAGATGATGTTTTACTTGGAACATATAGTTTAGAAGTTAGGAACAGTATTGCTGGTAGGTATCATGTTGGTGGTTTTATTGGTGAGATCGATGAACGATCTAAGGGATATGGAACTGAGGCTTTTAAAATTAATTACTAAGTATGCTTTTGAAATTCTTAATGCTACAACTATTTACAGTGGTATATATGAGTTTAATCAAGCATCTATTAAATCTGCTAAAAAAGCTGGTTATAGTATTGCAGGTAAATATAGAAGTGCTGTATTTTATGAAGGTAAGTTTCATGATGAATATTCTATAGAAATTACCAAAGAAGATTATTTTAATAATAAATAAAAAAAAACAAAATCTATGATGATTTTGTTTTTTTATCGAACTTTTTTATCAGGTCACCTATGAAGTTACCTATTAAAGCGATTACACCATATATAATTATATATATAGCAGCTGTGTGATTATAGTAAATATATATTGTTGGAATGAATAATAATGCAATTACAAACGGATATAGCCCGTTAAATTTATTTTTTATTCCATAAATTAATGATGTTATAAATGTTATTAAAGGTATTGCTATTAACATTAGTACCATAGCTGTTCCTGTGTCTTTAACAATTAATGGCAACAAATAGAATGCAATAGTATTTACTATTATATAAGTGCTATTTTTTTCATTTTATTCTACCTCCTACTATTTATTTTTATTTAGATCCTATATTTCCTTTTTTGTTAAATCTATCTTCGTATTTATTTAATGCTTTATTTAATGCTATTTTAGCATCTATATCTAGTTCTTCGCATAATGATAAGAATGAGAATAAGCAATCCCCTATCTCTGTTTCTAATTCACTGGTATTTGTGTATTCTTTTGTACCATAATCACTACCTTTTATTAACTCTTTACCTAGTTCTCCTATCTCACTTATTAAATCTGTGAATCTTGTTTGATAGTCGCATTTTAAATTGTATTTTTCTATTAATTTTTTTACTGAAGTTTGCATTCTATTACCTCTTCTATTTTATTATAGCATAATATTTTATTTTCTGATTTATATTTATTATATTATCTTATGATAAAATAATATATAGTATAGTTGGAGTAATATGATAAAGGAGTTAAAAAAAATTAATATTTTATTTATATTAGCATTGTTATGTTTACTAAGTATGATTACTTTTAGTTACGCCAAATATATTGGTGAAGTTATATGGAATTATTACTTAGAAAGTAATAATTTTTATTTTTATAGTAGTGATTTAGATAGAAATTATGAACAAACTATTGAAATTAACTTTGTTAGTATAAATAGTGAGAAAAAGAATGTAAATGAAATAGATTTATATTATACTCATCCTGCATTTACATTTGATAATAATGAATTAGATGGTATATGGTTTGCTAAATTTGAAATAACTGTTTCTATTAATTATCCGACTTTTAAACCTAATATTGCTAATATTAAAGGTCAAACGGTATCTAAGTTTCATATTACTGCTCTAACATTTGCTAGTAATAATGGAATATTAAATGGTGTTAGTAGAATGATTAAAAACACTGATTGGAATGCATGAGACTTTGGGTTGGTACAGTGATTATACGTATCTTCCAACGTCTAATCAGCCTTGGGTTAGAAGAGGTGGATCTTATAACAATACTGGAGCTGCTGGACAATTTTCTTATGGTAATTCATACGGAAATGCTGCTGGGGATATTACAACTAGGTTTGTTCTACATTATTGAAATTTTTAAGAAATAAAAAACTTACAGACTTTAATAGTCTGTAAGTTTTTTTACTTCTAACTTAACTTTGTCACTAACATTTTATTCTGCTAATTTAAGTACTTCTTCTGGTACTACTATATTTAACTCTTCATTAATATTAGTGAATGTAGTATGTTGTGTTTCATCTACCAACTCATCTTTATATTGTATATTAGTTTCTATTATATAGTCACCTTCAATTATCATTTTTAAAGTTATAACTTTAGTATCAGATGCATTATCTCCATAGATGTTTTTAGCTTCTGATTCTAAGAAACTTGTTTCAACAATTAGTTTGTCTCCATCTTCAGTCTCTGTATATTCTTTTACATCAAGTACCATTCTAAAAAAGTTAAAACCGTATTCAATTGGATTGGCATCCCCTAATGAAAACCAATTACCATTAGTACTTCCAAACATGTGGTATCCATCTTTGTAAACGGTTGAATAATTTTCATGTGTTGATGTGAAACCATTTTGTTCTATTTCTTCTTTTAAATATGACACTTCATTTTTTTTATCAAATTTCAAAACTGATTCAGTAGTCATATTTGGACGATTTGGATCTGTCGAAACAACTACTGTACTTTTATTTGATATAAAACTGTCTAGGGTTTCCATATTAATAAGTATTTGTTCAACTTGTGAAATTTCTTCTACTTTTGGATTATCTGTTATTTCATCATCTTGTTTTTCATTATCTTTAGGTATAAAGATAAAAAACAAGATTCCAACTAGTAATATTACTGGTATTAAAATTATTAATATTTTTTTCATATATCCTCCGATACTAAGTATAGTTTATTTTATAGTTATTTACAAGTGAATTATTTTTTAGGTGATTTTTGGTATAAGGAAAAGTTATTATCCGATAAGACTACAGTGAATTACAATGCTGGTTGAGATGTATCTTATGATGAGTATATAAGTATATTAAAAGATGACTGATGTCATCTTTTAATTTATTCTTGTGAATTTGGTTCGGCGCTGATTTGTTTAGCATGTAGCACCATTCTTTTTGTATTTCCTTGATAGCATGTTGACAGTGTAAGTATTTTATCTTCTGTTGTTATTTGAGTTTGAAAGTCATATATACTTCTATTTTTAATTAACTCAGTAAATAATAAATATTCATCATTAATGAATTCAGTTGTTATATAATATGCTTCATTCTCAATAGTGTATATTGAGAATATTTCATATTGATAATAGTATTCTTCTGTTATAAATGTAATTATTTTATTTTCTTGGTTAGTATGCCATTCTGGTAATAGTGTATCTGATAAGCTACCAAACATACTTTTATCTTCTCTAGCATGACCGTATATTATTAGGTTTTGATCTTGGTTATCTAGATTATTTCTATAGTCTGCAAATATCCATCCCGCTTCACTTTTTGTTTGATCAAAGGTTTTATTTAGATAGTAATCGTTATCGATTGTTTGTACTACTGGATGTTCTATATTGGTATTATTTATTTTTATGTATGCTACTGTATCTGGATTAATATTTTTTAATGATTGAAAGTCGATTTGAATAATAGATTTTTCTTCTCCCTCTTCAGTAACTATTACTTCTTCTATATATTGGTCAATAATTTCTAAATTTTCTTTAGTTTTATTGTTTTCTAATACCCAAATAGCTATTTTGTTTGCTGAAAAGATTAAAACTATAATTAAAAGTATTTGAATAATTGTTAATATTTTTTTACTCATTATAATCTCCTTTAGTTAATTTTATCATTTCATTAAATATTTAACAATTATTTTATTAATTCTTTAATAGTTTAAATAAAAAAACATTATTTCTAATGTTTTAGTAAGCTCCTTTTGAATAAGTTACTTCGTAACTATGTGTATATATTTCAAATACGATTCCAAATGGATCTTCAACGTAACACATTTTATATGGTTTTTCATTAGGATAGTATTCTTTTATTGGCATACGTTGTTTACCACCGTTTTCTACTATCTTTTTAACCATTCCTTCTATGTCTGGGTCTTGTACTGAGAAGTGAAATAGTCCTGTATTTTTGAATTCGAATTTTTGTCTTTCTTTGTTATTATCTACAAATTCGAATAGTTCTATTCCAATTGCATTTGATGTTACCATGTGAGCTATTTTAAAGTCCCCATGTCCTTTACCAAATACTTCTTCACACATTATTCCTATTGCTGATGTATTTTCTTCTTTGATAGTAGATGGTTCCATTACTATGTACCATCCCATTACCTCTTTATAAAATTTTACTGCTTCTTCTAAATTAGGTACAGATAAACCTATGTGGGAAAATGCTCTTGGATAATTCATTTTTATTCCTCCTTTTTCTAATTATATTATAACCAAGTTTGGTTATAATACAATTACGTACTTTTTCG
Organism: uncultured Muribaculaceae bacterium; assembly: GCA_964370475.1. Lineage (GTDB taxonomy): Bacteria > Bacillota_I > Bacilli_A > RF39 > UBA660 > CAYJCL01. The sequence continues at coordinate 46,557 of CAYJJI010000008.1, forward strand.
TACCTATTCATTTAAAGTTATTTGGTTTTGTTTTGCATAATCTTTTGAAAAGTTACAAAAGTTTTCAACTAATGGAATTAGTTCTTTATATTTATTTGATAATGAGTATTCTACGTTTAGGGGTTTTTCACTTATTACTGTTCTTATTAATATATTACTTTGTTCTAATTCTTTTAATTGGGTTATGAGCATTTTATGAGTTATATCTGGTATACCTTTTTGTAAGAGCGAGAATCTATTGTCACCATTTAGAATATGCCAAAGTATTCGCATTTTCCATTTGCCTCCTAAAAGGTCCATTGATAGTAATAGTGCACAAGTGTATTGTTTTTTTATTTTCATTATGTTCTCCTTTTTTTAATAGAGTTATTTTTATTACCACTTACATTATAGCACTATATTAACTTTTTTTATATTTGTATCATCTTCTTGGATTTGAATGTGCATCTTCAATTGGATTTATTTGATTATTGTTTTCATCTGTTAATGTTCCTCCTGTATGTTCAAAGTTTCCGCCTACATCTAGTTCGCTATCTCCTCCAGAATATATTGCATCTACTTCTACCATGGTAGTTCCTCCTGTTACTATTAAGTCTCCATTTGAATCAATTCCATCTCCATTTGCATAAACGTATAATGTTCCTCCTGTTATTTTTATGAATCCTTCTTCTTCGCTTGCATTTATACCGTCATCTAGTACTACTACATTTAGATTACCTCCATTTATAGTAATTGATGACCCTTCTATACCTTCGTAGGCATTTTCTATATTAATTATTCCATCGTTAATTACTAGGTCTGTATCTGCATGGATTGCATCATCTCCTGATAATATATCAAATTCTCCGTTGTTTATTAGCAATGAATTATTTGAATGAATAGCATCTTCATATGATGATAGATTAAATATTCCATCATTAATGATGATATATTCTCCTTTTAATGATTTCATACTGTCTTCTAGTAAATCTGTTGGTTGGATTGTTGTTCCTGGACCTTCACCCATTGTTATATCGTTTAATACTTCTTTAAATCCTCCACCTGTTGTTATGTTAAATTCTCCTCCGTCAATTTGAAGTGAGTTTTGGGAGTTTATTCCGTCGTTTTGAGCTTTTATGTTTATTATTCCACTAGTTATTAAAATATTACCAAGTGATGAGTCTTCAGTATTAGATGATTTTATTCCATCTTTTAGTGCTTCTATTGTGATATTTGAGTTTTCTATTGCTACTAAGTCTTTTCCTACTAATCCATCTCCTACTGCATTTATTATTATTGTACTATCTTGAATTATTAAGTCATCTCTACTATTTATTGCATCGTTATAAGATGTTATAACTTCTAGTGTTCCATTACCTGTTATTAGAAGATCTGCTTTTGAATATATTGCTGAGGATGGGAATTCTTGATCATCTGTTGTGATATTTCCTTGGGTAATTTTGTTATATGTATTATCCTCTAGTAATATTATTATGTTTTTTGCTTCTACTATATTAATAGGTGTTCCTTCATCATTATTTATTGTTACATTGTTAAATACTAGATATACATCTTCTGAATCAGTTTCTTTATCTACATTTACATTTATACTTTCGTATTCTCCTTCGAAATTGTATGTTCCACTACTAGTGATTACTATATTAGAACCAGTTAGTGTTTCTGTAGTTAGGTCTAGGTTATCGATGTTTGTATCTGGAAATTCTATGTTTTCATCATATACTTCTTGTTGATAATTTGATTCTTTATTTAGTATGAAATATATACTTATTGATATTACTAAGATACTAATTATTGCAATTAATATTTTTTTATTCATTTTATAATCCGCTCTCTATTATATCTTGTTTACTGATCATTATTTCTAGATTTCCGTTTTTGATTCTAAGTTCATCTATGAATTCTTTTTGTTGTTTTAGGTTTTTTAATTCTACTTCATATCTTAATTTATATAAACTTCCCATGTTTGTTACTTTAGATGAGATTAGGTCATAGTTATTTAAATACTGTGTAAATGTTTCTTCGAAGATGTCTATAAAATTTAGGCTTTCTGGAATAGTTATTGTTAATATTCTTTTATCGATGTTATGTCCAAATAAGTTAGATATATTAAGTATTAGTGAGAATATGGATGCTATTACTGAGAATATTACTGCAAATCCTATATATCCCATTCCTAGTGTAAGTCCAGTACACATGGCAGTAAATATAGCTCCTATTTCTTTTGCTGAACCTGGTACTGATCTAAATCTTACGAGACTGAAAGCTCCTGCTACTGCTACTCCTGCTCCGATATTCCCATTAACCATTATTATTACCATTGATACTACAAGTGGTAATAATGCTAGTGTAGAAATAAATCCTTTTGTACATTTTGTTTTGAATGCGTATATCTTTGCCATAAGTATACCTAGCACTAGTGCTGCTAACATACATATTAAAAAGCTTGTAATTCCTATACTTATTGTACTTGTTGTACTAAAAATGCTATCAAACATAATTTATCCTCCTTATATAATTTTTAAAATCATGTATTAAATATTTTTTATATGCTTCTCCATATTTTGAGAATGATATTTGGTTTATTTTATTTTCTTTTAGAAAATTTAAAAACCAAATTGGTAATCCTTTTATTGTTTTTACTTCTAATATAACTGTATCATCATCTAAGATGTTTTTATCCTTATTACTTGATGCGAAAGTTATATCTTGATTTCTTACTTTGATATCAAAATCAAATGTCATTCTGAATTCTTGATCTTCTATACTGTAGTAGGCTTCTCTATAATATGATAAATGAATTTTTGGTAAAATGTTGTTATATAAACTTATATAGTATTTTATTTCTTTTAATATTTGATTATCTTTTTTGATATTTTTTATATCAAATATTTCGTCTGATTTATTTAATATTATTCTTCTTTTATATACTATACCAGCAAATTTCTTTTTAAGTTCTACATATACTTTGTTATTTTCTTTAGTATTTCCATACATTCTCATTCTTAGTTTTTCTTTGTATTTTGGTTTTTCTATGGAATTTCTAACTATTTTATAGTCTTCTGTATCATAATATATATTTGTTATTTTATTTCTTTTATACTGATCTATTTTCATATGTTGTTCCATTACATTTATTAACGTTTTATATTCTTTATATGTTAGTTTATATTTCATTTCATGTCTTTTAAAAAATGTTTGGTTGCTCATTTAGTCACCTCTTAATAATTATATTAAATAATGCTTAAAAGAAACTTAAATATTAAAAAAACATTATTTCTAATGTTTTAGTATATTAATTGATAATATTATTGCATTAAAAAATTAAGCTTTATGCTTAATTTTTTTTAGTACTATAGTTCCTACAATACCTATTATAGATATTCCTACCATACTAGCGTAGATTAATATATTATCACCAGTTTCAGGATTTGGAATCGGTGTTGGTTCTGGTTCTGGTACTGCTTCAATGATGAATGTTCCTGTTAATAACTCACCGTCATAAGAAACAATTTCTAAAGTATGAGTTCCTACATCTAGAGTATTAAGATATTCGTTAGTCATTTCTATAACTACACTACCTTCACTAAATTTAAAATACTTCATTATATCTTCATATGATAATTCTATTCCATCTACTAATAGTTCCATTATTCTAAAATCAGCGAAGTTAAAATCAAATTTAAGTTCTACACTTCCATCAGTTCCTTCAATATGTATTGGCGGAACAATTTCGTTAGTTATAGGATCTTCCATTGGGAATATAATAGTTGTTCTTTCTGATACAGTTTCAATTACAATATCTTCGGTAACATTATTAAGTATTGCTTCAAATTTATCTGTTGGAGCAGTTAATTGTTCTGCTCCATTAATTGTTAATGATGTAATAATTATTCCAGATCCTGCATTAACAATAACACTTGCACTATAACCATCAAGAACCGTAAATCCTTTTCCCCTACCAGTCCATACATTTTCATCAGTTGGCATAGTTACATAATAGGTTTTTAAGCCTGTTATAAGGATATCTTTAGTAACGCTATTATAGTTACCTGTTGTATCTGTATATTTAATAGAGTAATAATTATCTCCCTCTAATAATACAGTATCAGGATATTCCCAGTCCCAGTCAAATGAACCTGTTAGTGCTAATTGTGAAAGTGTTTTACCTGCTTCATTTTCTTGTAAATATGTTGGATTTGTTGGATCAGCTTTTGTTATCATTACTTTTATTGGAATGACTACATCTATTGAATCATCTATTGTAATTGTTACATTAGCTGTTAGCGGTGAGTTTGTCACATCTACACCTTTTGCGTTACTAAATTGAATTGTTGTTGAATCATTAGCTGTTACAGTAGAAGCTGGTGTTATTGTCATTGAAAATTTATCTGTGTCTATAGCTACATTTGTAATAGCAATCTCACTTCCAGAAGTATTTGTGATTTTAAACGATTTATGTTCGCTTGTATTATATATAACACTTCCTAAATCCAGTTCTGTTATAGTTGTACCTAAATTGTCATAAGCTTCAATTATTATGGGATCTCCTGCTGCTTTTACATTAGTAATTCCTATTAATAGAAAAGCCATTAATACTGCGCATATTTTCGTTATATTTTTCATTTATCTCTCTCCCTTATAATGTCATTATATTATATCTTTTAATCTA
>CAYJJI010000009.1:0-46342 GCA_964370475.1 uncultured Muribaculaceae bacterium
ATAGGAGTAATAAGAAATGGTTCTAGAAGTTGGTTTGGTATAGGACCATTTGGTATTCAACCTTCAGAACTAGCAAAGATAACTCTTATTATATTTACAGCCAAATATTTATCAAAAAATGACAAAGAATTAAAATCAATTAAAAAAGGAGTACTACCACTATTAATTATTATAGGAATATTTTTCGCTTTAATAATGCTCCAACCAGATTTTGGAACTTCAATGGTTATAATAACTACAATCTTAACATTGATTTTTATATCAGGAGTAAATATTTCTTTCTTTGCAAAAATAGGTATTTTAGGTTTAATAGGAATAGTAGGTCTAATAGCTATAGCACCTTATAGACTAGAAAGAATAACATCATTTTTAAATCCATGGAATGACCCATTAGGTACAGGATTTCAAATAATTCAAAGCTTATATGCAATAGGACCAGGTGGTCTTCTTGGTCAAGGATTCCTACAATCAAGACAAAAAAACTTCTACTTACCAGAACCACAAACCGATTTTATATTCTCAATCATAAGCGAAGAATTTGGATTTCTAGGAATATTATTAGTATCATTACTATTCTTTACAATATTTTATCAATGTATAAAAATAGCTATAAATACAGAAGATTTATTTGCTAAATATTTGGTCTTTGGTTTATCATTTGGTATTATAATTCAAACAATATTAAATTTATCAGTAGTAATAGGATTAATACCAGTCACAGGGGTAACATTACCTTTCTTATCTTATGGAGGATCTAGCTTATTAATATCACTTGCAAGTATTGGAATAGTTTTAAATATAAGCAAGAAGTGATATAATAAATCACTAAGAGGTGTTTATGGTTTATAAATATGATGAAGCATTATTTCTAGAAGAAAAAACTTTTAATTTAACCAATAGCGAAAACAAAGAGCATGTGCTTGTAAAAAAACAAATAAAATTACATCCACTATATTTAATTTCAAACGGAGAGATATTTTATAGCGGTATATCACATAATCAAGCTGATATAAGAAATCATTTTAAAAAATTAATTGTCAATAAAATGTTAGGGTGTAGTGCGACTTTAGCTAGAAATAAAACAACTAAAGAACTATTAAACGAATTAAAACTAGTCACTTATCATAATATAGAAAATTTTTCATATCTAAATTTATGGAGTGCCATTAATTGTCCGGCAATTTCAACTTTAGGGTATAAAATTCCATTTGATGAAAGGAATAGTATATATACATATGACGCAATACAATTATGTAATACGGTAAATAAAACGAAATATTTAATAGATAAAAAAATATTAGAAATTGCTAGTCATTATGATAGTAACGAACAATTTTTAAGTAGTTTGTTAAAGTTTTATAACTATGATTTCGAAGAATATTACTCTCTAGAAAAAAATAGTGATTTTGATTTAGGGAAATTTCATAAATCAGAAAAATTATCAAAAGTATTAGATCAAATTATAAATGATATATTTGTTCAGTTAATTGGTTTTGATAAAGTTGAGAGTGCTGTAAATAAAACTATAACTACTTCGAAACAAAATATATATGAAACTTTTTTTAATTTCTTACTCATGGAAGTCAATGTTTTTTATATACCGAAAATAAATTTGAATAGTGCCGATAAATCCTTTAAATATTCATTTCCTAATGAAGTTTGTAAAATTAAAGACAGAGAATATTATGAGGAAATAGAATTAATAAAACAAAAAGTTCCATTAAGAGAAAGAAAAAGATATTTTTTATAATATATAGTAATAATTATGAAAAAAGATATTAACCAATAATGCATTCCACCTTAAAAACGTACTAACCAAATATACGTAACCGGGGGGGTAACATTACCTTTCTTATCTTATGGTGGATCAAGTTTACTAATATCACTTGCAAGTATTGGAATAGTTTTAAATATAAGTGAAAAATGATATATCCAATAAAGATATAATAGCTATTTTTTTAAAAGTATGAAATGTTATCGTTGTAAACAACATGGAGTATATTTTAGATAATAAGGGAGAAAAATAATGAAGAAAAACACTATCATAATCATAGCATTCATCATCTTAGCACTTATCACAAGCATATCACTAATATTTCAATACATATGGGGAGTAATCTTTGGGTATACCTTAGTATTCATTAGTCTTCTGCTAATGACTATTAAAAGCGAAAATTTAAATAAAACGTTAAAGAAGATATTCATCGCAGTACTAACAGTAGCTATTGTTGCATTAGTAGGATGGATATCACTAATAATAATAGAATTAAATAATTTTAATGCCAGAAAAATCCCATTATATGCAAAAGCAACATATGAGAGTGATTATGTACAAGAATATAAAGGTTTAGGATATGATATACATCTAACTAACACTTATGATGAAGAGACAGACACAATCGTTATAAATGAAGCTGAATTTACAATGTTTGGAATTTTTATTACAGGGTATATATCTTAGATTGGCTAAAGCCAATCTTTTTATATAAGAAAATAAGAATTAAATGTTTAATATATATGTAAAAAGTGATATAATTTACCAAGAGTTATATTATGACAAAGATAGGATACAATTCAATTCACAAACTAAAATAACTAAAAAAGAATTAATAGTAGATACTTTACAAAACAATCTAGCATTAATAAAAAAGCCAAATATAAATTACAATAAGAAATAGGAGAAACAATGAACTTATTAGAAAATAATTTAACATACAACGATATCGAAAAAGAAATAAGATATCACGGAATAAAAATTAACATGTTTGATTACTGTTCGCTAGCGGTGTATTTCAGCGAAAACAAAGTGGAAAAACAAACAGAAAAACAAAAACTATGGATTGCACTGTTTAAAAATCATCATGACTATTGCATGAAAAATAGAATAACAGACACTATTCCAATAATTATAAGTAGAAAAGATTTTTTATTTTTATTTGAAGATTTCAAATCTAAAAACAAAAAATATAGCTGGGACAAAATATTAGATATGTCTTTCAGGAGTAATATCGAAATTTTATCATCTATTCCAGCTGAAAATATAGCAACAACAAGTTTAAAACTAGGTGAAAATTTAAAAAGAAAATTCTTAATTTCTAAATTTGATTTAGAAAGAAAATTAATAGAAATCAATTATTTTTCTAAACAAAAGAAAAAATTAATAAATCAAAAAACTATGATAGAAGAAGTACTAAACATCCAAAATTTCGAAAAAATAAATGGAATAGAGCATACAGAATTATATGGTATTGATATAAAATATATCTTCAATCAGAGCGATGATACTTGTTATCCTGCGTTACTAGATGATATCATCGAACCATTACAACATTGTTATTACGAAGAATTACAAAACAAACCAAAAGAAAAAGATTGTGAAATAAAAAGAATATTCCAAAAATTTTTCGGCGAATAAAAAGATGTATCATTAAGTTGATACATCTTTTTAAAAATTTTTAATTTCACATACCTTGTCAATAAACAATTTGTGAGTTTCGTAATAAGTCATATTTAAAGGCAAGTCATCAAATAAACTAATTTCGTCCATCTCGTGAATCAAGTAATTGTTACTTAATTCTAAAACCTCTGCAAAACATAATAATCCATAAGTAGATATTTTATACAAACAGATCTTTTCAATATTATATTTAGTAATGCCAGTTTCTTCAAATAATTCTCTTTTAGCAGCTTCTCTCCAGCTTTCACCAAGCTCAATATGACCTCCTGGTATTTCCCAAGATCCCTTTTCGCGATGCTTGCACAATAACCACTTATTTTTGAATCTGCACACGATGACAACTCTAGTTAATAATTCATCAAATTTACTATCATAATCATATAAACTAACCTTCAACATAAATCTACCTCACATCAATTATAACATAACAAATATATGATATAATATAAAAATGAAAGAAAGGTGATTCTTTATGAAACTTAACACGGATGAACTAATAAACTTAGATATAAGAAGAATTAATATAAGAAAAGAATATAAAGAACAAATGAAAATTAAGTATAAGAATAAAAACCAAGATAAAAAAGATTATGTTCTATTTCCTAAAAACTTAATATCTGAAACAAACGAACAACTAAGATATGGAATATCATGGTTACAAAATGGTTTTATAGTAAAGTGTGGAAGCAATGTAATTGCAGTAGATCCATCCGTTAATTTCTTATTAAGATTAACAGAAAGTGAATTTGATTTAACTGACATTACTCACATTTATATCAGTCATAAACATTTAGACCATTCAAGTGATGCAGATGCATTAATGGATTTTCTATTAAGAGCGGATGCAGATACAAAAATTATAGCACCATCAACAGTATTTGAATCAAAAGTTATCAGTGATTTTCATTCAGGATTAAAACCAGAATTCAAGATTAGACATGAAGCAATAATAATAGATGAATCTAGTACAATCAAACTAAATGATGATTACGAAATGATATTTATAAAATTAAATCATAGTTGTGAAACTTATGGATTTAAAATAAAAAATAAAAATAACGAGGTAGTGTACTTATCAGATACAAGCTACTCAACAGTAATTAAAAATTTAGACAATGAAGAATTAATTAGAGTTAGAGAAATAAAAACATATATAAAAAATGCAATTCCTTACGAAAGTGATAAAAGAATAAAAGACTTTATCAGTTCATGCAATGTGTTGATAACTAATATTGATAGTTACATCTATACAAAAAATTCTAAAACACATCTTCCGTTATTAGATTTAGTAGATATAGTAAAAGATTCTAAAGTTAAGAAAATATTTATAGCTCACATCAATCCAATGGGAGAGTTGACTTACGATGAATGGTCAAAAAAAATAGCTGAACACACAAAGAATATAACTGGAATCGAAACTATCTCACCCGACAACAATGGATTAAAGGAAAAAATTTAAAAATGATAGAATCCAAAACATTAGCAGAAATCAAAAAATGTCAAAAATGTAACTTATATCAAAATCAAACGCCATTACTAGATTTATCAACTAACAACGACATAATGTTTGTCGGATTATCTGCTAAGATAGTTAAAACCCCAAACGATAAACCATTAGATGAAAATACAAATACAGGAAAAATTATCAAACAAATAGAAGATAGTCTAGAAGGAATAAAAATATATAGAACGAATATTGTGAAATGTGTACCACTAAATGATTCAAAAAAACTAAGATATCCCACAAAAAAAGAAATAAACAGTTGCTTAAAAAACTTAGATGATGAAATTGAATACACAAAGAGCAAAATTATCTTTTTATTAGGAAATGAAGTGGCTAAATCAGTACTTTCTATACACGTAAAATCATATCAAAAATATACTCCAATAATCATTGAAAAAAAAGTATTTATAGCAATAGAACATCCATCTTATATTTATATTTATAAAAAGAAATTTATCTATGAGTATATTGATAAAATAAAAAAATTAATAAAAGAAAACTACAATACATAGGAAAGAGAAATAAAATGAAATTATACATCATCAGACATGGTCAAACATCATGGAATAAAGAAAGATTACTACAAGGACGAACAGATATTGATTTAAACGAAGAAGGTATAAATCAAGCAAAAGAACAAAAAAAGATAATAGATAACATAAATATTGATTTATGTTTGACATCACCATTAAAAAGAACATTTAACACATCAACTATATTATTAGAAAATAAAATACCTATCATTAAAGAAGAATTACTAATTGAAAGAAACTTCGGAGATTTTGAAGGTAAAACGATAGATATGGATTTAATAGCAAAACAATGGGATTACCATTTGAATGATTCCAACAACAATATTGAATCAATAAAAGAGTGTTTAGATAGAGCAAAAAAATTTTTATTAAAAATAAAAAATACATACAATGATAAAAATTTGTTAATAGTTTCACATGGAGCTTTTATTAAAGCTCTTCACTTTAATTTAATAGGGTACAATGAGTTCACAAATTTTTTATCATTCAATCCTAAAAATTGTGAATTAAATAAATATGAATTATAAAAGAGGTATATATGGAATTTGAAAAGAATTATGATAAATGTATAACTAACATAACATGCAGTATTGCAAAATATTTCGAACTAGAATACACAAACAACACTATTAAGGAAATAGATGACATATTAGATAAAAACAATATAGATAACGTAATTGTAGTATTATGTGACGGTTTAGGATCAAATATATTAAAAAGTTTCTTAGCAGAAGATAAGTTTTTAAGAATAAATCACATAACAGATATTAATTCAGTGTATCCATCAACAACAACTGCAGCAACAACATCAATACTATCTGGATTAAACCCCGTAGAACATGGTTGGTTAGGATGGGATATATATGTCAAACCCATCGATAAGATAGTTACAATGTTTCTAAATACTATTAAAGATACAAATAAATTAGCAGAAGAATATAATGTAGCAAGAAAATACTTTCCATACAAAAATATTACAAAAAGAATTAATGAAGAAACAAAATATAATTCAAAAATTATTCTCCCATTTGGCGAAGATCATTATAAAAATCTAGATCACATGATAAAAAAGATAATTGACGAAACAAAAAAACCAGGGAAAAAATATATTTACGCTTACTATGAAAATCCCGATTCATTATTACATCAATATGGGGTAGGATCAGAAAAATCTATAAAAAAAATAAATGAACTAAACGATAAATTAGAAAAACTATCAGAAGAATTACAAAATAGCTTGTTAATAATAACTGCAGACCACGGTCACATTAATTGTGAACCAATAACTTTAAGTGAAAACAAAGAAATATTTCAGCTACTAAACAAAGATATCTGGCTTGAAGGTAGATTATGTTCATTTTCCATAAAAGAAAATAAACATGATGAATTTAAAAACGTATTTAAAAAATTATATGGTAATGATTTTATTTTAAAAACAAAAAAAGAAGCGATAGAAGAAAAAATATTTGGTCCAGGAACTCCGAATGAATTATTTGAAGATTCATTAGGTGATTTCATTGCTTTAGCAATAACAAATAAATATTTCAGATATAACGAAAACTCAGTGTTACTAAAATCTATGCATGCAGGAACGACCGAAGATGAAATGATTGTTCCACTGATTCTAAAGGTGAAGGCTAATAATGAAAATAAATGAGTTAAAATTAATTACAGAAAATCATAATATCGATAATTATATAATATTTTATCAAAATATCGTAAATAAAATGAAAAATCCTGAGTGGCTAGGAATAATGTCAAGAGAAGATATAGAATATATAATAAGCAACGGCGGGAAATTATACATCTATTGTTTGGATAATGAAATCGTCTGCTCAATGTTATATATTCCATGTTCAAAAAAACAATTAGAAAAGTTTAATTTAAATTTAAATTACCAAGAAGTAGGTGATTGTGGCCCAATAATGGTAAGTGAAAAATTCAGAGGAAACGACCTTCAAAAAGAAATGCTAAGACAATTAGAAAAAGATATGCTGAAATTAAATATAAAATATATTATAACAACTATTCATCCAGAAAATAAAATAAGTATTAAAAACTTTGAAATTATAAATTATAAATATAATAAAACTTTAAACTTAAAAAGAGGTTTAAGAAATTTATATATAAAGGAGATTAAATGAGTATAGTAGATCTACATATCCATACAAACTTCTCTGATGGAGAATATAGCATAGAAGATATAATAAAAATGTCTAAAGAAAAAGAATTAGAGACTATTTCCATTACAGATCATGATACATTAAGTGGAATAAAATATATAGCAAAAAATATTAAAAATCCAGGAATAAATATTATTCCTGGAATAGAATTGACTTCAAATTACTTCAACGGAAAAATGCATATATTAGGCTATAATATAGATTATAACAATAAAAAAATTAACGAACTTATCAATAAAACGAAAGAAAATTCAGTTCTCTATATCAAAGAAATATTAGAAATACTTAAAGAAAAACATAACATAGAATTTCCTAATGAAGATGTCGAATTAGTATTACAACAAAATAAAAAAATGAATAGAGTAGATATAGCTATGCTACTAATAAAATACAGATATGTATCTTCAAACAAAGAAGCTTTCGACAATTATTTAGACGAGATAAAACCTCTATTAAAAACAATAAAAAGTAACCCTCATCCAAAAGAATGTATTGAAGTAATTAATGCCTCTGGAGGAATAGCTGTATTAGCTCATCCAGTATATTTAGATCAAACAGATGAAGAACTAAAAAACATATTAGAAGAACTAATATCATATGGACTAAGAGGTATTGAAGTATACAATTCAAGACATAGCAAAGAAGAAATAGATTATTATATTAACTTAGCAGAAAAATACAACTTAACGATAACTGGAGGATCTGATTATCATGGACCCAAAACAACTCCTCAATATAAATTGGGAGAAATAACTAAAGATGGAACACATCCTGAAAAAATAAATGTAAAAAAATTAAAAAAATCTTGCTAATAGAATTATATTGTATTATACTGAAAATGGTGATGGTTTATGGACGCAAATATTAAAAACGATAAATTAAACAATAAAATTATTGCACCAAAATGCAACATTGTTGCATCAATCACTAAAAATTTAAATTATTAAAAGAGAAACGGATATTTTTATGTACGTTTCTCTTTTTTTTAATTAAGTTTAATTGGCTAATTTTTAGAAATAAAAGACGGAGGAACTATGAAAGAAATAGAAAAAATTAATGCACAAATAAAAGAATTAGAAAGAGAATTTGGCCAAACACATATGGAAATAAATCGCTTGAAAAAAGCAGATAATCCAAACAAAGAAATACTAGAAGAATTAAAACAAAAAAGAAAAAATATCAAAAAGAGAATTGAACTACTAACGGATTATAAAACAAAACTACAATTAAACTTAATTAAACCAAAAACAAAAACAAAACCAAAAAAACACACAGTATATATAGAAGATTTATACAAAGAAATAACGAATCAATATCCTGAAATGACGAATATAATAAATGACAAAATAAGAATGCATAAAACGATAAAAGATTTACAAAAAACTGCTAAGCTATTAAGAGACGATTTAAAAGAATTAGAATATATAAAAGAGCCAGGACAAAAAGTAGCTCTCAAAATAATAGAAATTAAACAAAAATTAAAAGAGATGAATAAACAACTAAAACAATTAAATCAATATAACTCTCTTAAGAATCAATCAGAAGAAAGAATAAATAAAAACACTACAGAAGAAAAGGAAAATCCAAAAGAACTAACTTATGTAGACTATCAATTAATCGCCATGATAAATATGAATAAATTAGACCAACTAACTTCTAACCAACTATTCACGCAATATTCAATAATTATATATTCAGCATTACCAAATAAAGTAGAACTTTGTGAAAATATAATAAACCATATAGTAAATAAAAACCAAGATGAAGAACTAATGCGCAAAATAACTATATTTAATAAAAATTTCATTAGATCATCTAAAAACTCAAAAAAAGAAGAAGATTTATTAAATTACATAAGAGATATTAACAAAAAAAATAACACTTTTAAAGTAAATTTAGCCATAAAATCTGGTGAAGAAGAAATTCTATATGATAGATACAAAGAATTATTTACCGAACAAAACGAAGAAGCAATTAAAATTATATTGAATAACGAACCAATCGTCAAAGAAATATTAAGATTAATAAATAATACTCGATTAAACGACAGAGAAATAATAGAACAAATTAAAATTAAATGTCGATATGATGCAAAAAAACTAACAGAGTATATAGAAAAAATGCTTCAAAAAATTAATATAGATCAATCAAACGATGAAGTTGAGCATATAGGTATAGTTAAAAGAGATAAAAAATACAATTATATAATCTATGACAAGAAAAAATACCCAGTATCCAACAGATATTATTTAGAAGGTGATGTCATATCATTTAAAATGTATGGAAAACATGCATTTGCAAACAAAATAATAGATCGTAGTAAGACGAAATTTATCTGCGAAGCTAAAATGGAAAAAGGAGAGCTAAAATTAATTCCATTCTCTAGCGATCATAGAATTCCATTTAACTTTGATATAAAAGAATATAAATATATCGTAGATGGAGACAGAGTTCTAATTGAATTAAGCAAAGAATTAATCAGTGGAAAGTATAATGGGAAATTCAAAGAACTTATTTGCAATAGTAGAGATATGGATTCAACTATTAAGACACTTTGTGCAATGTACGAATTTCCAATTGAATTTTCAAACGAAGCTCTTGATGAATTGAAAAATATCCCATTAAGGGTTTTTGAAAAAGACATGGTAAATAGAATAGATCTAAGAAACGAAATATTCTTTACTATAGATGGATCAGATACAAAAGATAGAGACGATGCAATTTCTATCAAAAGACTACCAAACGGACACTATTGCTTGAAAGTGGCAATATCACATGTATCTCATTATATTAAACCTACATCTGTAATTTATAAAGAAGCACTAGATAGAGGAACAAGTGTCTACACACCAGGTGCGGTAAACCCTCAATTACCTCAGCAAATAACAAATGGAATTTGTTCATTAAATGAGAAAGTTGATAGACTAGTAAAAGTAACGGAAATGATATTTAATGAAGAAGGTATTATTGTTGATAGTAAAATATACGATGGAGTAATCAACTCAAGAAAAGCATTTACTTACGAAGAAGTAAATGAATATTTAAAAGATGCTCAAAAATCAGATAAATCACCATTATATAATAAGTTAATAATTTCAGAAGAACTATCATCGAAAATTAATAAACTAAAACATAGTAAAGGATATTTAAAACTACTATCAGAAGAAGTGTATTACCAAGTAGACGAAAATAAAAATATAAAATTTCTAAGAGAACGCGAAGCAGGCAAAAGTGAAGAAATAATAGAAAATTTCATGGTAAGTGCCAATAACATACAAGCAAGTACAGCAGTATCTAATGACTTATGGTTCATATATAGAAATCACGAAGAAGCTGATGGTTCAAGAATAGCTAATGCTTTTAAAAAAATTAAAAGACTAAATGTTATAGATAAAAGTGTTTTAGAAAATTGTAAAAATTTATCAGAAGTACTAAACGTATTACCAAATGATATAAATAAATATATTATAAGTAGAATAGTATTAAGATCTCTTTGTAAAGCACATTACTCTGTAAATAATATGGGACATGCAGGATTATGTAGTAAAGCTTACAGCCATACAACGTCTCCAATAAGAAGAGGACCAGATTTAGTAAATCAAACAATACTAGATCTTGTAGAAAATAATCAAATAGTAATAGAAACATTCAATGCTGAAACATTAACAGAATTATCATCTCATTTCTCCGAAAGAGAAAGAGCATCAGATAAACTCGAAATAGCAGCAGAAGCAATCAAAGTTTTTGATTATTATAATAACAACGATATTAAAGAATTGAAAATGACAATTGTAGATATAGATCATGATAAAGCAACGATTAAAGCTAAAGGATTTCCAGAAGGGTCACTACCTATTGAAAATATATCGCAAACAGCTTACTTCGATCCAGCAAGAAATATAATTAGACAAACAGATACTAATAAATGCTATCGAATAGGAGAAAAAATAAGTGTAAGACCTATCAATGTAAATAATTTAGGTATAATATATGAAATGGTAAATAAAGAACAAAAAAAGACCTACGTCAAAACAAGAACAAATCAAAAAATGTATCCTTCTTCAAGAACAAAAAACAATTAATATAATTGTTTTTTTAATTTATAGACTAAAAACCTAAAATTTGATAAAATGAATTTACAATAAAGGAGTAATATATGATAAATAATATCTTAAACAAATATAATAAAGATCAAAGTAATCTTATAGAAATACTTAATGAAGTTCAAGACTTAGAAGGGTATATAAGTTTAGATAATCAAAAAGAAATAGCAAATTACTTGAATATGGAACTAGCATCTATATATAGTGTAATAACATTTTATTCAAGATTTACTCTAGAACCTAATGGTAAATATAACTTATCTATATGTATGGGTACAGCCTGCTACGTTAAGGGAGCTAAAGCGTTGCAAGACCATTTAGAAAAAGTACTAAATATAAAAGTAGGTGAAACGACAGAAGATAAACTATTTAAAATAGTTGAAAACAGATGTGTAGGAGCTTGTTCACTAGCACCAGTATTATTAGTAAATGAAGAAATTTATGGAAACTGTACAAAAGAAAAGTTAGATGAAATAATTAACGATATAAGGAGCAGTAATAATGTTAGATAAAATAAGAGCAACAAAGTTGCAAGAAAGACATATTCTAGTATGCTCAGATACAGGATGTGTAGCATCTAAATCACTTAGTATTTTAGAAGAACTTAGAAAACTCTCAAAAAACATAAAAATAATTAAAACTGGTTGTTTAGGCCTATGTTCGAAAGGTCCTTTTGTAATTATAAAACCAGAAAATATCTGCTATGGAAAAGTTACTGTGAACGATTGTCAAGAAATAATCAACTATACAAATGAACACAAAGTATTAGAAAGATTACTAGTAAAAGACTTAGATGGAAAAATAGCAGAAAAACTAGATGAATTATCATTTTATCAAAAACAAAACCGAAATGTTTTAAATTTATGTGGAGTTATAAATCCTGAAAGTATAGATGATTATATCCAACACGACGGTTATAAAGCTCTAGAAAAGTCACTAAACTTAAAAAGCGAAAATATAATTTATGAATTAATAGATTCTAAACTAAGAGGTCGAGGAGGAGCAGGATTTCCAACAGGAATAAAATGGCGTAGTGCATACCTTGAAAAAAATCCCACAAAGTACATCATCTGTAACGCAGATGAAGGAGACCCAGGAGCATTCATGGATAGGTCTATTTTAGAAGGTTGCCCTCATAAAGTCCTAGAAGCAATGACCATCGCAGGATATACAATAAAAGCCAATAAAGGGTATATTTATATTAGAGCAGAATATCCTAGCGCAGTAAAGAGATTGAAATTAGCAATAAAACAAGCCTACGAATATAACTTATTAGGTAAAAACATTTTAAAT
This sequence comes from uncultured Muribaculaceae bacterium, assembly GCA_964370475.1. Taxonomy (GTDB): domain Bacteria; phylum Bacillota_I; class Bacilli_A; order RF39; family UBA660; genus CAYJCL01. Next base: position 13,074 of record CAYJJI010000009.1, read on the forward strand.
TCCAATTTTGATTTCGATTTAGAAATAAGACTTGGAGCAGGAGCTTTCGTTTGTGGAGAAGAAACAGCGCTTCTAGAATCTATTGAAGGTAAAAGAGGAACTCCAAGAGGAAAACCTCCTTATCCAACATCTAAAGGTTTATGGGGATGTCCCACAGTAATAAATAACGTAGAAACACTAGCAAACATCCCAGATATAATTCTAAAAGGAAGCAGTGAATATAAAAAAATAGGAACTAAACTATCAGGAGGAACAAAAGTTTTTGCTCTTGGTGGAAATGTCGAAAATACAGGCTTAGTAGAAGTTCCTATAGGAATATCACTAAGAGAAATAATATTCGATATCGGTGGAGGAATACCTAATAACAAAAAATTTAAAGCAGCTCAAACAGGTGGTCCATCTGGAGGTTGTATACCAGAATCACTATTAGATCTAAAAGTTGATTATGAAGATTTAAAAAATGTCGGATCTATGATGGGATCTGGAGGATTAATAGTTATGGATGACACCAAATGTATGGTATCCCTAGCAAAATTTTACCTTGATTTTTCAGTTAATGAAAGTTGCGGAAAATGCACACCATGTCGAATCGGAACAAAAAGAATGCATGAAATTCTAGAAAGAATAACTACAGGAAAATCATCATTAAAAGAACTAGAAGAATTAGAAAACTTAGCAAACAACATTGTGAAAACTAGCGTGTGCGGTTTAGGTCAAAGTGCTCCAAATCCAGTTTTAAGCACTCTGAAATATTTTAAAGAAGAGTATATAAATCACATAAAAAACCACCACTGCGAAGCAGGGGAATGCTCATTATCTAATGAAATTGTTATTAAAGAAAAATTATGTAAATCATGTGGATTATGTCAAAAAGTATGCCCAGTAAACGCTATAAAAGGTGAAAACAAAGAAATAAGAACAATTGATCAACAAATATGCATTAAATGCAAAGCTTGTCTTAATAGCTGTCCATTTAAGGCAATAGAGGGATAATTATGATAAAAATAAATAATATAGAATATAACAATAATGAAAATGAAACAATATTAGATATAGCTAGAAAAAATAACATTTATATCCCAACATTATGTTTTTTAAAAAATGTTAATACTTCAGCCGATTGCAGAATGTGTCTAGTGGAATATAATAACAACTTATACTCATCATGTAATTTACAAGCCAAAGACGGTATGGAAATTTTTACAGATACAAAAAATGTAACAGATGCTAGAACTACAATATTAAATTTGATAGTATCAAACCACCATTTCGATTGCAATAATTGCTCAAGAGAAGGTAAATGTGAATTAAAAACTATTATGAATAAATATGATGTACAAAACAGCATTTATAAAGGAAGTAAAAACAATCATGAAATTGATAACAATTCACCATCAGTAGTAAAAGATTTTAATAAATGTATATTATGTAAAAGATGTACTAAAACTTGTGATGATATCCAAGATATAAGAGCAATTGAAGTAAGTAAAAGAGGATTCGATAGCCAAATAAGTACAACAAATAACATCTCATTAAAAGATTCAAATTGTACATATTGTGGTCAATGTATTAATAATTGTCCTACCGGAGCCCTAAGAGAAAAAAGCAGCAAAGAAATAGTAAAAGAAGCACTAAGTAGTGATAAAATAACATTTGTTCAAACAGCACCATCAATAAGAGTGGCGCTAGGAGAAGAATTTGGTCTACCAATAGGTACGAACGTTACAGGTAAGATGGTAACAGCACTAAAACATTTAGGTTTTGATAAAGTATTCGATACAAATGTTGGAGCAGATTTCACTATTATGGAAGAAGCAACAGAATTAATAAATAGAATTAAAAACAACAAAACTTTACCAATGATTACATCATGCTCACCAGCATGGGTGAGAATGTTTGAAAAAAATTATCCAACATTATTAGAGCATATTTCTTCTTGTAAATCACCACATCAAATGTTAGGAGCATTAATAAAAACATATTACGCAGAAACAATGAATATTCAGACATCAAAAATATTTAATATTTCAATAATGCCATGCACCTCAAAAAAAGTAGAAATTGAAAGACCACAAAATAAAGTTGATGACAATAGCGATATAGATGCAGTTCTAACAACAAGAGAGTTAGCTAAAATGATCAAAGAAGCAAACATTGATTTTGTGAATTTAGAAGAATCAATGTTTGATAATCCCCTAGGTGAAGCAACAGGTGCCGGTGCAATATTTGGAAGCTCTGGCGGAGTTATGGAAGCAGCTCTAAGAACTGCAAAAAGTTTACTTGGAGAAAAAGATTCGAAAATAATATTTAATGAAATAAGAGGAGAAAAAGGAATAAAAGAAGCAACAATAAAAATCAACGAAAATAATTATAATATTGTTGTTGCAAGCGGACTAAGAAACGCCAAAAAAATCCTAGAAGAAATAAAAAATGGTCAATCTAAATACCACTTTATAGAAATAATGGCTTGTCCAGGAGGCTGTATAATGGGTGGAGGACAACCAATAGTAAACAGCGAAATAAAACACAATACAGACGTAAGAAGCTTGAGAGCAAATGCTATGTATCAAATAGATGAAAAAAGCCAATACCGTAGATCTCACGAAAATCCAATTCTAAAAAAGATTTATCAAGATTATTTAAAAACACCTGGAGAAGGTATTGCTCATAAATTATTACATACTACATACGAAAAACAAGAAAAATATAATTTTACTAAATAAAAGGATTATAAAAAAATATACAATAGGAGATTAACAAAATGGAAACAAATTTAGATTTACATATTCATAGTAACCTATCTGACGGAGTACTAAATCCCAAAGAAATTATAGACACAGCTAAAAATAACAACGCTTATACAATAGCTATATCAGATCACGATACTTTAGAAGCTTATACAAAAGAGACTATAGAATACGCAACTTTTCAAGGAATAACGCTAATCAAAGCAGTAGAAATATCCGCCAAAAAAGATAAAATAGGAGTACACATCCTAGGTTATAACATTGATATTAAAAATGAACAACTACTAAAAACTTTAGCTAGATTAAAAAATTCTAGAAAAATATATTTAAATAAGGTTGCTAAAAAAATTAATGATTTAGGATACATATTAAATATAGAAAAATTAAAAGAAATAGAAATAGTAACGAAAGCTCATATAGCTAGAGACATAATAGATAATGAACTAAACAAAGACCAATTAATGAAAACATTCTCTCATATTCCTAATATGGGAGAATATATAGAAACTATAATGAATGAAAACTGTCCAGCATACGTAGAAAAAGAAAGTATTACTCCAAGTGATGCAGCAAAAATCATTAGAGATGCTGGTGGCCAAGTAATACTAGCCCATCCAGTAGCTTATAAATATGAAGATAATTTAAGTGATGAACAAGTTATTGAGCTAATCAAAGAAATAAATGCTGATGGAATAGAAGCGAATTACATATACATTGATAAAGATAACAAAATAATAGATGAATGTGAAAAATGGAATAAAATAGCTAATGAACTAAAAATTTTAAAAACTATCGGATCAGATTACCATAAGACAGATAATCTTCATCCAGAAATAGGATTTCCAAATAATTTAAATATTTACAAAAATATAGAAATGAATAAACTAAATAAAATAATAAAACCTTCAAATAAATGAAGGTTTTTGTATTATTCTATAGAGGTTGCTTTTAATTTTTCAATAACTATTTTAATTCCAAAAAAACTAGCAATCTTATTAATGAGAGCCATTAACCAAAACACTTTTTCCTTGGAATTATCAGAATTATTGAAGTCATCAATATTCATAAAATCCCTCCTATTATAAAATATGCTGGAAAAACAAATATCATTGTGCTATTCTATTATTAGGAGTGATAATAATGGAAAATAAATGTATTTCTTGGGACGAATACTTCATGGCTATTGCCAAATTATCATCAGCAAGAAGTAAAGACCCAAGCACGAAGGTAGGTGCTTGTATCGTTGATCAACAAAATAGAATATTATCAATTGGATATAACGGAACACCAAATGGTTTTGATGATGATGTATTCCCGTGGGAAAGAAATGGTGATTTTCAAAACACAAAATATGCATACGTATGCCACGCAGAATTTAATGCTATATTAAACTATCGTGGTTCAAGAAAAGATTTGGAAGGTGCAAAAATATATGTCGATTTATTCCCTTGTAACGAATGCGCTAAAGCAATCATTCAATCAGGAATAAAAGAAGTAGTATTCCTTTCAGATAAATATAAAGATACAGATTCTACAATTGTTAGTAAAAAAATGCTTGATACATGCAACGTAACATATAGACAATTAGGTAGTGAGTGTGAAAAAGAAATAACACTAACACTTAAACCAGATATTCCAACAACCTGGAAATAAAATACGAACTTATAATGTTCGTATTTTTTATAACACAAAGCAAAAAACTAAAAAACCTACTCATATAACTAAAAATATATCAAAAATCAATAAATATGTAGTATAATTGTAATAGGTGATACAATGAAAGCAATCGTATCTGCAGGAGGTACTGGAGGACATATCTATCCAGCTCTAGCAATTATAAAAAAATTAAAAGAAAAAGAAAAAAATCTAGACATTCTCTATATAGGAACACATAATCGTATGGAAAAAGAAATTATTCCTAAAAATTTCATCCCTTACGAAGAGTTGATGATATATGGTTTTAGTAAAACGGACATGGTGCGTAATTTTAAAAATGTAATATTATTAAATAAAGCATATAAAAAATGTCTTAAAATAATGAAAGAAATGAAACCAGATATCGTAATAGGAGTAGGAGGATATGTAACATATCCTGTAATCAAAGCAGCAAAAAAACTAGGAATTAAAACAATCATTCATGAACAAAATTCTATTCCAGGTAAATCTAACAAAGTACTAGCTAAATACGTGGATAAGATAGCAGTATCGTTACCTAATAGTTTGTCATACTTCGATAAATCAAAAACTATCTTAACAGGCAACCCTTGCAGCGAGAATGCTCTAGATACTAAAGAAATATCTAAAATATCACTAGGTTTAAATAAAAATAAAAAACTAATAACAGTAGTAGCAGGTAGCTTGGGGAGTGCAACAATCAACGATAAAATGATTCAGTTTTTAAATGATTGTAAAAATAAAGATTTTGAAGTATTATATATAACAGGAAAATTATTATATAAAGAATTTTCAAAAAACAAATTTTCTGATAACATTAAAGTAATTCCATACTTAGATAACTTAGCAGGTATTCTAAAAAATACTGATATTTTGATAACGAGAGCAGGAGCATCAACAATAAGTGAGATAATAGCATTATCAATTCCTTCAATATTAATTCCATCTCCATACGTTGCTAATAATCATCAGTTTTATAATGCCTTAGAACTTAAAAAAACCACATCAGGAGAAATCCTAGAAGAAAAAAACTTAACTAGTGATAAATTAATGGAATTAATAGATATCTTATCAGATGAAAATACAAGAAAACTAATGAAAAAAAACTTAAAAAAACTATATAAGTTTAATAGTAGCGAAAAAATATATGACGAAATAAAGAGGTTAACAAATGATAAATCAATTAAATAAATATGGAACAGTAGAGGAAAACGTCAATTTAAGAAATCATAACACTTATAAAATAGGTGGATCATGTAAATACATGATCCACCCAAAATCAGTTAACGAATTGATAGATCTAATAGATTATCTTAAAACAAACAATATTGAGTATATAATTCTTGGTAGTGGCTCAAATGTAATACTAAGCGATCAACATTACGACGGAGTAGTTATTACATTTAAAGAAATGTCGAATTATATCATTGATGAACTAACATATACAATCTATGCAGAATCTGGAGCACTATTAAAAGTAATCGCGCTAGAATCTATTAATAAATCGTTAAAAGGATTAGAATTTGCAGCAGGAATACCTGGAACTGTCGGAGGATCAATTTATGGTAATGCAGGAGCATATAATTCGTCTATAATGGATTATGTAAGCGAAGTAACAGTACTAGATGAAAACTTAAATATCGTTAAAATGAAAAATTTAGATATTGATTACAACTACAGAACAACTTTATTTAAGAGTACAGGTAAATATATAATTCTAGCTGCTCGTTTTCAACTAGAACTAGGAGATAAAGAAAATTCTCTACAATTAATAAATGACCGCCAAAAAAGAAGAATAGAAACCCAACCACTAGAATATCCTTCAGCTGGATCAGTATTTAGAAATCCAGAAGGAGACTTCGCTGGAAGACTAATTGAATTTTGCAATTTAAAAGGGAAAAAAGTTGGTGGAGCTATGGTTAGTGAAAAACACGCTAATTTCATTGTTAATTACGATAATGCCACTAGCAAAGATATATATAACTTAATAAAAGAAGTTCATGACATAGTATTGGAAAAAACGGGAGTAGATTTATTAATTGAACAAGAATTCATAGGATGGAAGTAAATATGGAAAAGAATAAAAAGAAAACAAAAAAACCACTTAAAAAAATTCCGCCTAAGACAAAACAAATTAAAAAAACAAAACAAGTAATAAAAAAAAGAAAACTAAATATTAAAAATGTTGTAATAATATTAATTATTATAGCAACATTTACAATTGGATATAACTATTACACAAATAAATTAGTAAGTAGTATTATTATTACAGGTAATAATTTAACAAAAGATTACGAAATCATTGAAATAGCTAATTTAAAAAACTACCCAGAAATATTTTCTTTAAATAAAGGAGAACTTATTGAAAAAATAAAAACATTACCTCTAGTAAATGAAGTAGCAATTAATAAGTCATTAAATGGAGAATTAAAAATAACAATAGATGAAGCAGCACCACTATTTTATTACCAAAGTAATGAAACTTATATATTATCAAATCAAGAACAAATAAAGGGACAATACTTAGGTATTCCAACAATCATTAACTACGTACCAGATGAAAAATTAGAAAGTTTAATATCCAAATTTACAAGGATTGATACAGCAATTCTAAATGTTATTAATGAAGTAGAATACTCACCAACAAAAAATAGTGAAGGTAAAGTAATAGATGATGAAAGATTCATCTTAACAATGAACGATGGCAATACAGTTCATATGAATACGATAAATATTGAAAAATTAAACAACTACTTTGAAATATATGATGTACTAGTTAATCAATTTAATGATGAACGAGGATTACTACTACTTGATTCTAATACAGATGCATATATTTTCACTACATATAAAGCAATGGAAGAAAGTGAAAAATCAGATGAAGACTAACTATAACTTAGAGATGTACAACTTAATAAATTCGCTAGATTATAAACCTAGATTATTACTTCATAGTTGCTGTGGACCATGTTCGACATCAGTTATAGAAAAACTAATCAAACATTTTGAAATAACTGTATACTTTTATAATCCTAATATAGAACCATTAGAGGAATACGAAAAAAGAAAACAAAACCAACTAAAAGTAATAAAACAAAATAACATTAACTACATTGATAGCGATTACGAAAATGAATTGTTCACTAAAACTATTGAAGGACACGAACAAGAAAAAGAAGGTCAATCAAGATGTCATAAATGCTACAAACTAAGAATAGAAAAAACCAAAGATTTAGCACTAAAAGAAAAATATGAATACTTTACAACGACCCTAACAGTAAGCCCTTCAAAAAATTCGCAAATAATCAATCAAATAGGATTGAGTTTAGAAAATGAAACTCTAAAGTGGTTACCATCAGACTTCAAAAAAGAAGATGGATATTTAAGAAGTATTAAACTGTCAGAAGAATATAATTTATATAGACAAATTTACTGTGGATGTCAATATAGTATAGTTGATAATAACACTAAAAATTGACAACAAAAGCAAAATATGATAACATACAAAATGTAAATTGATGAAGAAAGACTAGTACTTTATTTGAAACTTAAAGAGAGATCATGGCGCTGAAAATGATTAGTGAAAAATAAACGAATCTACTTTCAAAGAGGATTAATAAATCCCGGTTAATACCGTTATCGAAATTAAGAAAAATAAGGATGGCACCGCATTATTGCTCCTTGCAATACGTGGTGTCTTTTTATGTAGAAAGAAGGATAATATGATAGATATTAAATTAATTAGAGAACAAAAAGAATTGGTAAAAGAAAACATCAAAAAGAAATTCCAAGAACACAAATTAGAATTAGTAGATAAAGTATATGAATTAGATATAGAATACAGAGCTACTAAAACAGAAGCTGACAACTTAAGAATGGAAAAAAACAAATTAAGTGACCAAATAGGAATCTTAATGCGTGAAGGAAATAAAGATCAAGCAATGGCTATTAAAGAAGAAGTAGCTCATAAAACTGCTAAAATCAAAGAACTAGAAGAAAAAGAAATAGAATTAGAAAAAGAAGTAAAAACAAACATGATGACAATTCCAAACATCATAGCAGATTCTGTTCCTCTAGGTAAAGATGATAACGAAAATGTAGAAGTAAAAAAATACGGAGAACCAAAAGTTCCAGAATATGAAATTCCATATCACGCTGACATATGTAAAAATTTAAATGGTTTAGACAAAGAAAGTAGCGGAAGAACAAGTGGTAATGGATTTTACTATCTAATGGGAGATATTGCTAGATTACACTCAGCAATGATCTCATATGCAAGAGACTTCATGATCGATAAAGGATTCACTTATTGTATTCCTCCATTTATGATTAGATCTGATGTAGTTACAGGAGTAATGAGCTTTAACGAAATGGATGAAATGATGTACAAAATAGAAGGTGAAGACTTATATTTAATAGGTACAAGTGAACATTCTATGATAGGTAAATTCAAAGATCAAATAGTTAAAGAAGCAGAACTACCAATAACACTTACATCTTACTCACCGTGCTTCAGAAAAGAAGTTGGTGCACACGGTATAGAAGAAAGAGGAATCTATAGAGTACATCAATTCGAAAAACAAGAAATGATTGTATTGTGTAAACCAGAAGAAGAAATGAAATGGTACGACATGATGTGGAGTGCTACTGTTGAATTATTTGAAAATCTAGAAATTCCAGTTAGAACTTTAGAATGTTGTTCAGGAGATTTAGCTGATTTAAAAGTTAAATCTGTAGATATCGAAGCATGGAGTCCAAGACAAAAAACATATTTTGAAGTTGGTTCTTGCTCAACATTAGGAGATGCTCAATCAAGAAGATTAGGTATTAGAACTAAAAGTGAAAAAGAAACTTATCATGTAACAACATTAAATAATACAGTGCTAGCAACACCAAGAGGATTAATAGCTTTCTTAGAAAATAATTATCAAAGCGATGGAAGTGTTAAAATACCTGCGGCATTAAGACCTTATATGGGTGGAAAAGAAAAAATAACTAATGTCTAAAGATTTCAAAGAAATATATAAAGAAGCTCTAGAAAAAGATGAAAAAAAACCTTCACCAATCCCTAGAACTAATATGACTATAAGTGAAGATATAAAAAGGTTTCTAGCACTAGAATTTAATCCAAATGCACTATATCAAGTTGGAGATATAATAAACATTAGTGTAATAAAAAACAATGAATACGTAAAAACAGTTACTATAAAATTATCAAACACTCAGTCACATGAAGAAATAGAAGGAATATTAAATGTATATTGGGATACACCACTAGGTAAAGCGATAATGAATGCAAAAGAAGAAACAGTTGCATTTACATCATTAAATGATAACTACTCAGTAACAATTCATGATTTTAACAATAAACAGACTTTGTAAAGGCTGTTTATTTTAGTTGAACAAAAAATCATCTAAGTGTTATTATTAACTTAGGAAAATTTGAACAAGGAGAAGATAATACAATTAAACCTAATCAAGAATCTATAAATAATTTATCTTCTGTAGAACTTTATGAAAATATAAAGAAACTATGGAAAACTACCAACTAGATTTAACGACAGATGTTCATATGATAAAGAATACAGAATGGGGAGTAGTAGCCTATTTATCCCAATCAAAATATGGAATATGCAATATAGACGGTACATGCAAAGGTGAAACGGACACAACTATAAAAGTACAAAACAACAATGTATATAGAGAATATTCAGGAGACATAGTTACAGGATGTGGGGGAAGTGATATATCTGTTGAACATAGATATGGAGGACTAGAAATGTGTTCGGATACACATAGATGGGAAACGTTGAATGGTAATGGAGCAAGCACAAACCATAACGTTACTGGTATATATGATATGGCCGGTGGAAGATACGAAGGGGTATCTTCTAACATGCAAGATATAAATGGAAACTTTTCTGATCCTAACGATTATTTTAACATTATACCCGATTCTAAATATTATAATTCGTATCCGTATATGGATTCTCCATTTCGTTATGAATTAGGTATGTACGGTGATGCAACTATGGAATTAAAAAGTCCAACATCATCTTCGCCAGCATGGAATGATGATATAATACTACTGTCTACTATTGATAAGTTTTGGTTAGCCAGAGGTGGAAAAGCAGAAGAAGATGATCTAGCTGGAATATGGAATAGTTACTTATGGAATGGAGATGCAAATTTAATAATATCTACGCGTTCTGTTATAACTAATAATTAAATAAGATACATCAAATTGATGTGTTTTATTTAATGACAAAATAACAACTTTTTGATATAATTACTTAGCAAAGGAAGTGTTATAATGCAATTACCAAACATGATAGAAGCAAAAATAAGAACTAATAACGAAGTAGAATATGTAAAACATAACAATAAAGATAATTTAATATATAGCGGAAAAAAATACCATATAAAAACATATGGTTGCCAAATGAACGTTCATGACTCAGAAGAAGTTGCAGCAAGATTAGAATCACTAGGTTTTGAGAAAACAGATGATTACACAAAAAGTGACATAGTAATTTTAAATACTTGCGCAATAAGAGAAAACGCACATGATAAAGTTTTCGGATTCCTAGGTAGATGTAAACATTTAAAAAAAGAAAAACCAGATCTTATAGTAGGAATATGTGGATGTATGGCTCAAGAAGAGCACGTTACCGAAGAAATTCTAAAAAAATATCCATATGTAAATATAGTTTTTGGAACTCATAACATTCATGAGTTAAATACAATGTTAGAAGATGCAATCGACAAACAAAACATAAGTGTATATAGTTATGAAGGTAAAGTATTTGAAAATATTCCTTACAAAAGAGATTCAACTATTAAAGCTTGGGTTAACATCCAATATGGATGTGATAAATTTTGTACTTATTGTATAGTACCGTATACAAGAGGGAAACAAAGAAGTAGAAAATCAGATGAAATAATAAAAGAAGTAGAAAAACTAAAAGAAAATGGATATCTTGAAGTAACATTACTAGGTCAAAATGTTAATGCTTACGGAAAAGACTTAGAATCAGAAATCAGTTTTGCCGACTTACTAGAAAAAGTAGCCAAAATAGGAATCCCACGTATTAGATTTGTTACATCGCATCCTTGGGATTTTACAGATGAAACGATAAATACAATCGCAAAATATAACAATATAATGCCACACATTCATCTTCCACTGCAAAGCGGAAGTAGTAAAATATTAAAATTAATGGGTAGAAGTTATACAAAAGACGAATACTTGAAACTGTTTAACAAAATAAAGAAAACTATCCCAAATGTAGCAATAACTACTGACATTATAGTAGCGTTTCCAGGAGAAAATGAATTAGATTTCTCTCATACATTAGATGTAGTTAACGAATGCGCTTTTGATTCAGCATTCACATTTATATTCTCTCCAAGAGTAGGAACGCCAGCTGCAAAACTGGAAAATAATATTCCAGAAGAAGAAAAGAACAAACGTTTACAAGAACTAAATAAATTAATAAATAATTATTCTTTAAAAAACAATCAACGTCATTTAAATAAAGAAGTAAAAGTATTAGTTGAAGGAATATCGGATAAAAATAACGAAAACGTTTATGGTTATTCAGAAGATATGAAATTAGTAAATTTAAAAGGTTCGAAAGAATTAATTGGAAAAATAGTAAATGTTAATATTACTGATGCCAAAAGTTTTTCGTTATACGGTAAAATAAAAGATTAAGAATTATTTCTTAATCTTTTTTTAATACTCAAATATAAACTTATCATAGATAAAATAAGTAATATCAATATAATGATATAAGAGTCATTATACAAAAATAATACTATTGAATAATTAGGATAAATAAAGAATACAAAGAAAGTACAAATAACACCCATAAAAAATAAATTCCACCATTTATTAACAAACTTATTTTTAGTAAATGATTTAACTAAATCAGATATAAAATTAATCAATAAAAATCCTAAAATAATATTATCTATAATAAAAGCAATCATTAATATATTTTCTATATTAGCAATAAAATTTAATATATTAATCTTTTTCATGATCATATATTCTGGGTATCTAAATACACCAGCTAAAGGAAACCCAATAACTACTGTAATTAAAAATAGAGTAATTAAAATAGTACCACTACCAATTAAATACCCTTTAATAGCTTTCTTACTATCAAAGTTTTTATTTTTAAAATTAAGCAAAACTAGACAAGGTGCAGCGGTATATACAAAATACATTAAACTAGACTTAATTATATCAATAAAAGAAGCATTCAAATAAGGTTTAAGATTATCTAAATTATAACTAAATCCATAACTAAGAGTTTGAAATATAAATATGGCTAAACATAAAGGGAATAATAATTCAGAAGCTCTAACAAAAGGCACTACACCTTTTTTTAGAGCATAAAATATTACTAAATAGATTGCTAAAGAATTAAAAATAACTGGAGTGTTTGTTAAATAAAAAGATTTACTTAGTACAGAGACGATTGTAATGATATTTAAGAATAACAACATCGAAGTAAATATCATAAACAATCTAGTAAAGAAACTACTTTTACTAGAGTCTAAATATTCTACAATAGTTTTATCACCCTTTAATTCAATTATCTTATATAAAAACAAACAAAATATAAACCCTAAAATAAATCCAATTAAAGCACTAAAAGGTGTAGCTGTATCAGAAATACCACAAATACTAGATATTCCAAATCCTAAAAATAAAGGTCTTACTACATAGTATTGTAATATCATAAACTGCCTATTAGTAATCATCTAATCACCTCAAACAAAAATCCATTTTTATTAATTTTTATATCAACGTTAACATCGTACAAAGTATCCAAAAAAACATCATCATAGTAATTATCAGGATTATCTCTATATATTAAATCTCCAAATCCCAAAATATCAGTATTATAATCTTTTAAAAGTTCTACTAATTCTATGACTTCCTCTTTAACTAAGTCACTAAATTTTTCACTTAATTCTATAAATATTTCATCATCTCTCAAATTTTCTTCATCTTTCAACTCTTTAATAGTTCCTTTAGTTTCAACATTTATTTTAATCTTTCCATCATCGATTGTTAAATCACTCTTAATATCATTTAATATAACACCAATTCCATCGTCTTCAAAAGATAACTGCTTAAATCTTCCACTAAGTAAATTGATAACTTCGCTATGTTCATCATCCAAAATAGAAACAAAAGAACTATCATTAAAAATCCCTATATTCTCAATAGTAATTTCTTCCTCAATAATAGAAACAGTTAATAAAGAAATATCAACTCCCTCTTTTAAATACAAATTAACTAAGTCATCAAATCTTAAATAACTAGAACTAGTAATATTGTTAATGTGACTAACTATCCCAGCAGATACAATAGGTTCATCAGGAGTCTTAATCTTAAGTAACTCATTAGCACTAATATCTTTAACTAAAACTGCATAAAAAGCATTATTTAAGCGACTTTCTCTTAACATAGAATCCATTATACTAGATAAATCTTCTCTAGCAGCATCCTCACTCATAATAATTAATTGTGTTTGATAAAGATAAGGTACTTGATCTAACTTTCTTAAAGCATTTTCATAAGCTAGATAAAAACTACTACCAGTACCTTCATATAATAAAGTTCTTTCTTCATACTCGCTTGATGCCTCAGGAGAAACAGATGTATTAATAACCTCTAAGGTAACAGTGTACTCCTCATCATAATCAACTCCTATACCACTAATCAAAGATAACTGATTTAACTCTTTATAATCATAACACCCAGTTATAAAAAACATACTTAATACTAATATTATCCATTTCATATATCCCTCTTCTTAGTCTTATTATTAGATAAAAATTTACTTCTATACTTATCTTTGACAAAAGTATTTTTAAATAATATCTTACCTGCATAAACCTTATCAAAAGGAGCTAAAGGATAAGTATAAGGTCTTCCAAAAGATTCAATACTACTTAAATGAATCAAGAACATAAATCCAATAACAATAACTCCAAACAACCCAGATATAGCAGCTACAAATAAAAATAAAAATCTAAATAAACGTAAACTATTAATTAACTCCATATCAGTAAATATTAAAGAAGATATAAAAGAAACAGCTACTACTATAATCATAATAGGAGATACAATTCCTGCACTTACTGAAGCGTTACCAAGTATTAAAGCTCCCAATATAGAAACAGATGATCCAAAAGTAGAAGGGAATCTTATATCACTTTCTCTTAAAATTTCACTTAAAAACAACATCAAAAAGCATTCAATAGCAGCAGGGAAAGGAACTATACTTCTTTGTTGAGAAAAACTAACTAATAAAGAAAAAGGAATAGTCTCTTGATTATAATTAATTAACGCTATATATATAGCTGGAGCCATAATAGTAATTAATAAACAAAAAAACCTAATAATCTTTATCACATTAACGTTAAGATTTTTATTATAATCATCTACTTGAGGATTAATAAAATCAAAGAAAAAAGTAGGTAATACTATCATAAATGGGGAATTATCAACTGCTATAGCAATCTTACCGTCTAATAAATCATTAGCAACTCTATCAGGTCTTTCGACTTCCATAACTGTTGGTAAAGGTGTTTTGTTTTCAAAAGCAATTACTTGAGCTATATTACCGCTATCTAAAATACCGTCTAAATCAATAGATTTTAATTTTTTCTTAACAGATTCAACTAATTTCAAATCACATATATCATTAAGATATAATACACTAACTTTAGTTAGTGTTTTACGTCCAATAAAAAAATCATCATTGCATAACTTACTAGATTTAACACGTCTTTTAACTAAACCAACATTCATTTGAATATTTTCAGTAAAAGCATCTTTTGGACCTAAAATGGATTGCTGAGTTTGTGGAGTAGATACTGCTCTAAATAAAACTGCTCTAGTTTCAACAGCATAAATAGATTCTTTATGAATAATTAAAGTAAATCCATTAACTAAGAAAAATTCACATTTATCATAACTATCTACAACCTTAGTATTAGGACCTGCTATTAAATCATTTAAATTCCTCTTGAAATCTTTAAGCATTAATACTTTAAGTACATAGTCATTAACTTTATCACCGCTATTAGCACTCTCTAAAAAAACAACATCTACAGATTTAATTTTTTTAATAATTAAATCACTACTGTTATTAAACTCTTTCTTAATTTTATCTACTATCATCAAATCACCACTATTAGTATGAATAAAATAAAATAATTAATACTTTACAATTATTAACATCAAAATAAAAAATAAATAAAAAATAATATTTAGTTTATATTATACTTAGTATATAAACGAAAGGAGATACTTATGAAAGATACAAGAAAAATATTTTTTATAATTTTACTAGCAACTTTATTAATATTTTCTAATATACTAGTAGCAAAAACAATAAATGTTCAACATTTAACTTTTGCAGGTAGTATATTAACGTATCCGTTTACTTTTTTATGCTCAGTAATATTGACAGAAATATACGGTACAAAAACAGGTTATAAAACTGTATTATTTTCAGTAATAGCACAACTAGCACTATTATCCCTAGGAACAATAGTAGTTAACCTACCAAGCACTACAGACGCAAAACTTGCATCGGATGCACTGAGGACTATTATAGCCCCAGTAGAAATGAACGGATTATATTTCCCAGATATCAAGATTTTAATAACATCGTTGGTAGCATTCACACTAGCACAAATAATTTGTATATTTATATATAATTATTTAGCTAAAAACATTTTCAAACCCATTGCTTGTGCAGTGACGATCCTAATGGCTATTATGATTGATTCTTTAATATTTATTCCTATAACAAACATAGGAGTAGAAAATGCGATAATAATTCCACAATTGCTAAATCAATTAATAATTGCAGTGCTAGCAACTTTTATATCAACGATAATATACTCATCAATTAACAAATTGCCAGAAGAATATATAGATTAGAGTTTAAATAACTCTTTTTTATTGCTATAATGAATGAAGGAGTGATTGCAATGAAAGTTAAAATAGAAAGATTAGATGATTTTGGAAGAGGTATTTGTTTTATTGAAAATAAAATAACATTTGTAAAAAATGCTTTAATCGGAGAAGAAGTAGAAGTAGAAATAAAGAAAGAATTTTCAAAATACAACGAAGCTGTAGTTAAAGAATATATAACAAC
This sequence comes from uncultured Muribaculaceae bacterium, assembly GCA_964370475.1. Lineage (GTDB taxonomy): Bacteria > Bacillota_I > Bacilli_A > RF39 > UBA660 > CAYJCL01. The sequence goes on from CAYJJI010000009.1 coordinate 29,689, forward strand.
AAGTGAATCAAGAATTGAAAATGACTGTCCATATTATAATCAATGTGGAGGTTGTCACTTAAGACATATGACTACCAAAGAAGAAGAAAGTTTTAAAACCAACAAAGTAAAAAATGTTATTAAAAAATTTGCGAAACTAGAAGTAGAACCAACTTATATATCAGTAAATGAAAACAATTATCGAAACAAAGTAAGTTTAAAAGTAAAAAATAAAGAAATAGGTTATTTTGCTGAAAAAACTCATCATTTAATTAAAATAGATAATTGTAAACTTATAGAAGAACAATTCAATAATATAATAAATAAATTATATGAATTTAATATCATTAATGGTTCAATAATTATGAAAACTAATTACAACAAGGAAATAGTTATAATGATAAATACATTAGATACAATAACTATTCCAGATAATTTAGAAGAATATAAAGTACTAGGAATAGTTTTAAATAAAAAAATAATAAAAGGAGAAGGAGATCTAGTTGATATAGTAAATAAAACTTACTATCAAGTAGGATATAATTCATTCTTTCAAATAAATAGAGATTTAACTACCAAATTGTTAGAAGATTTAAATGAGTCATTCTCACCATCAATAAATACATTAGATTTATATTGTGGTGTAGGTACATTAGGGTTAAGCCTTCACAAAAAAATAAAAAATATCTATGGAATAGAACTGGTTAAATCAGCTATATATAATGCTTATAAAAATAGTAAAATAAACAAAATATATAACACATCATTTCATTTAGGAAGAGTAGAAGAAGTAATAAACAAAATAGATATAGATTTCGATTCAATAATAGTTGATCCTCCAAGAGAAGGATTAGATAAAGTAACTATTCAAAAAATTTTAGAAATTAATCCAGAACAATTAATTTATATGTCTTGCGATGTTCATACACTTTCAAGAGATTTAAATATTCTTAAAGAAAAGTATGATATAAAAGATATCAAGTGTTACAATATGTTCCCAAGAACTTATCACGTTGAAAGTGTTTGTATATTAAAAAGAAAATAAAGGAGAAATTATGGAATTATTGGATATATATGATGAATCAGGAAATGAAATCGGAACAGAAGATAGAAAAATAGTACATCAAAAAGGATTGTGGCATAAAACAGTTCACTGTTGGCTATACGATAAAGAAGGAAACGTTTTCTTTCAAAGAAGAGCAGACAGAAATACATTGTACACAACAGCATCTGGACATGTCTCAGCAGGTGAAACGTTAAAAGAAGCATTCGGAAGAGAAATAAAAGAAGAATTAGGAACAATAATTAATCATGAAGATGCTACATTTTGTTCAGTAGTGAATTTTCAAATGGATATAAAAATGAAAGATGGTTCACTTTTTAAAGACAGAGCATTCGCTAATATATATGTATACGAATATAATAAAGAATATGACTTTAACTACGATCTTGATGAAATAAGTAGTTTAGTGAAAGTGAATGCCAAAGAAGTTTTAAATCTATTTAATAACGAAAAAGGAACTATAAAAGGTGAAGAAATATTTTGTAATGAAGGAATAACTTTTTCAACAAAAGAGATAGACTTTAGCGAATTTTTGGTTAACGAAGGAGAAACGGCACTTGGCAAATACAAAGATGTATTAAATAAAATAATAGAATTAACAAATAACTAAAGAGATTATTCTCTTTTTTAATTTCTACTATATAGAAATGAAGTAAACTACATGATATAATAATTGTAGAAAGAGAATTAAAATGAAGTATATAATATTCCTATTAATAATTTTATTACCTACTAGCATTAACGCTCAAACATCATCGCCAATAAGTATTGATGAGTTAACGATAAATGAAATACAAGAATCAATAAGAAAAGGTTATATAACATATGAACAACTGATAAATATCTATATGGAAAGAATTAATGAATACAACGACGAATACAACGCCATCATAACAGTTAATGAATCGGCTATAGATGAAGCAATAGCTTTGGATAAAGAGTACAATACTACTGGTCAAAGAAGCGAACTACATGGAATTCCTATATTAGTAAAAGATAATATAGATGTAATAGGAATGCCTACTACAAATGGAACTACAGCTTTACTAGATGCTTATCCTAACAAAGATGCAGATATAGTAGAAAAACTAAAAGAAGCAGGAGCAATAATAATCGGAAAAGCTAACATGGATGAATTTGCTTTCAAAGCAAGCTACTCACAAAGTAGTCATGGTTATGTTTATAACGCATACAACTTATTATATTCTTCATATGGATCATCTGGTGGATCTGCGGTAGGAGTGGCAGCTAACTTAGCAGTAGCAGCAATAGGAACTGACACTAATCTATCTATAAGATTACCATCAGCATCAGCAGGAGTAGTCGGTTTAAGACCTACTCAAGATAATATAAATGGTGATGGAATAATAAAATACGACTCAGTAAGAGATGTAGCTGGACCAATAACAAAATATGTAGAAGACAACGCAATTATATTAGAAATAATTGATAATACAGATATAGATTATACAATTGAAAGAGAAAATTTAAATGATATAAATATCATAATATTTGAAGATTTAATTACTAAATCAACACAATTCATAGAAGAATTAATAAAAGTACAAGAAGAACACTTAATAGATTTAGAAGCTAATTTAATTTATAAAAACGCAATATACATAGAACAAAGATTCAACGAAAATTCAACTTGTTATGAATTTAATGAATATATTAAAAATACTAGCAGTTCAATAACTAGTTTAGAAGAGTTAATAAATACTGGTGGATATATAAAACCAATCAGCGGTTTATTAAGTTATTGTAACAATGATTATAAAGAAACTAGCTATTATAAAGAATATCTAAATTATCAAGAAGATATGACAAAAATAGTAGAAAATTATTTTAAAGATCTTAATGCAGATGTTATTATATACCCCACATCAATGAATGAAATAATAAAAATATCAGAAATAGGATATAAGTCGATAAGTACTTATGGTTATCAACTATCGCCAATTACAGGATATCCAAGTATTTCCATTCCAATAGGATATTACAATGACTTACCTTATGGAATGGAAATACTAACAACACCTGGAAACGAAAAGTTGCTATACGAGATATCATATTTATTAGAAGAAAAAAACAATTTTTACAAACTTCCAGAAATTGCACCATCATTATATGAAATACCAAATGAAGTCACAAAATTAATTGAGTATTTAGATTTAACAGAAATAAATAATCGAGAATTACAGACAAAAGTAAATGAATTTATGCTTAATTACAATGATTTAGATGATAAATCATCGGCTGCGGTTGAACTAAAAAAAGAAATAGAAGAACAAATGAAATTTGAAAAATCAATGCCGATGATAATAAATAACTTACTATTGATAACAGTTTTATTACTATTAATATTTAGTATAATACTAATGAAAATTAGAAATGAAATAAAGAATAATGCCAGAAAAAAATATCTGCTAACTAAAAGAAGGGTTTAGTGGAGTAGTTGAAAATTAAATAAATAATGACATAAAGGAGAAGTGATTGAATAATGAATGCACAAGAATTGTTAATAGGAAGAAGAAGTATTAGAAAATACAAAGAAGAAATGGTATCTAAAGAAGATATAATCAAAATAATGGAAATAACAAAAATGGCACCATCATGGTGCAATTATCAAATAGCAAGATATACATTTATCCAGGACGAAAACAAAATAAAAGAACTTGCATCAAAAGCGGTAAAAGGATTTAACTACAATATAAAGACATTAGAAAATGCTAAAAATGTTTTAGTATTAAGTTATGTTAAAAACAAAAGCGGAGTAATAGATGGGGTAAATTGTGACAGTAGCAATTGGGATATGTTTGATTCAGGTATTGCGTCCCTTCAATTCTGCTTAGCTGCATTCTCGATGAATGTGGGAACTTGCATAATGGGAGTAATAGATAGCGAAGTGATAAAAAACATTGTTAATATAAATGAAAACGAAGAAGTTGCAGCGTTGATACCTTTTGGTTATATTGAAGAATATAACAAAGAAACTAAAAGATTAAGTGTCGAACAAATATCAAGATTCATCTAAAAAACAGCATTCTATGATAAGTAGATTGCTGTTTTTTTTGTTCTGTGATAATTTTTAATTAAATAGGAGGAAATAAAAAGTGGAAGAAATGTCACAAAATAAGATGAAATTAGGTAGGTGTTTATCAAGTGCAGCTTTGTTCATAAAATTATGTGAAAGTGATTATTTAAATACAGAACATTACAAAAATTTAGAGTTCGACCAACCAGTTTTAAAACCATTTATTGATGAATTTGGATTGAATAACCCATCAATTTATCAAATGATTTTATATACATTGTTGATCGTACCAAAAGATATACTACCAGCAAAGTATTACTACAAAATGGATCAAGAATACTATTACTTAAATATGACTATAAATAGAATAGTTATAGAGCAACATTCAAATTTTAATTATGATAAATCAGTACCTAAACACATATTTCATATTATCAATTCAATATTAAAAGGAAGATGTCAATATATCACTGAAAACAAACGAGAATATATGATATTTGAAGATTACACACCTAAGTGTTATTACTTCAGTAAATTGAAAAATAAAGACGTTCTGAATGTAATAAAAAAGATACAAGTAATCATGATGCTTATTTACAATAAATTAGATTAAACTTTACGTGTAAAATAACGTAAAGTTTTTTAATTATATATACAACTATTTTACCATTAAGTGTATACTTATATCATAGAGGAGGAATAAAATGAAACCACAAGATAAACCGGTTCATATGAATGCACAACAAAATGACATAGCCCCTTTAGTTATAATGCCAGGAGATCCGCTAAGAGCTAAGTACATAGCAAATAAGTTTTTAGAAAATCCAACAGAAGTAACAAATGTTAGAAATATGTTAGGATTTACAGGAACATATAAAGGTACAAAAGTCACAGTTATGGGTCATGGTATGGGAATGCCCTCAGCAAGTATTTACTTATTCGAGTTATTCCATTTCTACAATGTAGAAAAATTAATAAGAATAGGAACTTGTGGAGTAGTATCTAAAACAGTAGATATTCCAGAAGTAGTACTAGCTAATCAAATGTATACGGAATCTAATTTTGCCCTGCAGCATAGTGGTATAGAACAAAAAATTTCTAAGCCATCTGAAAAATTGTTTCAAACAATTTTAGATACTGCTAAAGAACAAGGAAGTCAAATTCATGTCGGAGCAGGTATCACAACAGATGTTTTTGGTCCATATGCTGAAATAGAAGGTATTTTAGATAGAATTCCAGAAGGAATTAATCCGTTAGTTGAAGAAATGGAAGGGTTTGCAATATATTATATGGCAAGTAAATTCGGTAAAGAATCAGCTTGTTTATATACTGCAGTAGATTCCAAATTTAGTAGTGTTGTTCTAACGCCAGAAGAAAGAGAAACGTCTCTAGATAAGATGATAACTCTGGCATTAGATGCAATAATAAAATAAAAAGGGTGTGGCTGAACTAGTATCAATCACAAATAAAAAGAGCTTAAGAAGGCTCTTTTTATTTTAAACTATTTATTAAAGTTTCATATTCATTTTTGATTTCTGCTAATCTTTCTTCTGTAGTAGCTTCAAATCTTAAAGTTAAATTAGGTCCAGTATTACTAGCTCTAATTAAAGCCCATCCATCACTAAATGTTACTCTAACACCATCGACATCATTGACACTAAATCCTTTATTTAAACAATATTCTTTAACACTTTCAACGATTTGAAATTTATTATCATCTCTAACTCCAACTTTAATTTCAGGAGTATTATAATATTTATTGATACCCTCAAGTAATTCACTCATCTTTTTACCACTATTACTTAGTAACTCAATTAGTCTTAAAGAAGAATAAATTCCATCATCAATTCCAGGAAAACGATCATTATATACTATATGCCCAGATAATTCACCACCAAAAGGTAATTTATCACTATTTACTTTAGTTCTAATATAAGAATGACCACCAACTCTATAACATATTGGCTCACCACCTAATTTAATTATTTCATCTTCCAAAGCTTTACTACTCTTAACATCAAAAACGAATTTTTTATTATCTACTTTATTAATAATATCTCTTATCATTACTGCCATAATCTTGTCTATAGCAATAAAGTTACCCAATTCATCAATGACACCTAATCTATCAGCATCGCCATCATATCCAATCCCTAAATCAGCATTATTTCTTAAAACTTCAGCTTTTAATTGTTCTAAATTACTTTCAATAGAAGGATCTGGATGATGAGTAGGGAAATTACCATCAGGCTCACCATTAATTAAAATATAATCAATATTTAAAACATCTAATAAAGATTTTAAAAAAGGAGCAGCAGTAGCATTGGCAGGATCAAAAACAACTTTTAATCTTCTTGAAAAATTTAAATCATTTTGAATGAAACTACCATAATATGGAAAGACATCAAATGTCTTATAAGTACCACTACCATCTTCAAAAATGCCTTCAAATAAGTAATCTCTAAAATCAGCAATCATTTCTCCACGAGCCATACCATCATTATCAAAACCAAACTTAAATCCATTATCGTCTTTAGGATTATGAGAAGCTGTAACCATCATTGTATAAGGATTATTTGTCACCTTTGTTCCATAAGCGCACATTGGTGAAGTGACTAAACCTAAATCAGTAACATTAATTCCAGTACTTAATAAACCTTTAATAAGTTCTTGAGACAAAGAAGGTGATGATAATCTAATGTCTCTACCAACAACTACAGTTTCACCTTGATATTTAGTTTTAACATAACTACCAAAAGCTCTACCTAATACATAAGCAAATTCTTCATTAATGTTAGTTGGATAAACACCTCTAATATCATATTCTCTAAATACATTTTTATCTATCATATAAACCTCTATTCTCAATATATTATATCATCAATAAAAGAAATATCAAAGAGGATTAATACTATTTATATATAGATTGTTGACTATTTCTAAAAAAAATATTATAATCAAATTACGCAAATGAGGAAGACGATTATAATAAATATCTATAGAGAGATAATGTTTGGTGGAAATTATCGATTAATATTATAATAAATCACTTCTGATGTTTTATATGCAAAGTATAAACGTAAAACTCTCGTTACGAGTAATAAGTTGAGAATCTCATAAATAAAGGTGGTACCACGAATTAAATCGTCCTTTTGTTTATGAGTTTTTATTTTAGGAGGAACAATATGAAAAATTTCAAAAACTTAGATAATAGACCAACACAAGAAGTAGAACAATCAATAATTGATTCTTGGGGAAGTGTAAACGGTATATTAAACAAAACAATAGAAAATAGAAAAGATAATGAAAATTTTGTTTTCTATGACGGACCAGCAACAGCTAATGGTCATCCAGGAATTCACCATATGCTTGCAAAATTTCTAAAAGATACATTTTGTAAATATCAAACTATGAAAGGTCATAGAGTATTAAGAAAAGTAGGATGGGACACTCACGGGCTACCAGTAGAACTACAAGTAGAAAAAGAACTAGGTTTTACAGGTAAAAAAGATATTGAAGCCTATGGAATAAAAGAATTCAATGAAAAATGTCGTGAAAACGTTTGGAAAAACGAAGCGACATTTACAGAATTAACTTCGAAGATGGGACAATTTATCGACCTAGAAAATCCCTATGTAACATATAATAATGATTATATAGAAACAGAATGGTGGATATTAAAAAAATTCTATGATGAAGGATTATTCTATCAAGGAACAAAAATATTACCTTACTGTCCAAGATGTGGTACAGGGCTAGCATCACACGAAGTAGCACAAGGATATAAAGAAGTAACGGTAGATACTGTTATAGTACCAATGAAGAAAAAAGATGAAGATGTTCATTTCTTAGTATGGACAACAACTCCCTGGACATTAATTTCAAATGTTGCAATATGTGTAAATCCAGATGAAGAATATATAAAAGTAAATTCTCAAGGATATAAATTTATAGTTGCAAAAAAATTAGCTAACCAAGTACTTGGAGAAGATTATGAAATAATAGAATCATATAAAGGAAAAGATTTAGAAAACACTGAATATGAACAATTAATTCCAGAATTAAATGTTCAAGGAAAAGCATTCTTTGTAACAGTAGATAATTACGTAACAATGGACTCAGGAACTGGTATAGTACATATAGCACCTGCATTTGGAGAAGATGATGCCCGAATCGGAAAAAATTACAAATTACCTTATGTAAATCCTGTTGGAGAAGATGGAAAATATACTGAAGGTCCTTGGAAAGGTACATTAGTATTTGAAGCAGACCTTGAAGTAATTAAATATTTAAAATCAAACGATAAACTATTTAAAAAACAAAAAGTAGTTCATAATTATCCTCATTGTTGGAGATGTGACACACCACTTCTGTATTATTCAAAACCAAGTTATTATTTAGAGATAACAAAAATCAAAGATCAAATCATCGCAGCAAATAACTCAATTAACTGGGTACCTTCATTTGTAGGGGAAAAGAGATTTGGTAACTGGCTAGAAAATCTAAATGACTGGGCAATTTCTAGAAATAGATATTGGGGAACGCCACTACCATATTGGAAATGTGAATGTGGACATGATACTATGATTGGTTCAAGACAAGAATTAGTAGAAAAAGCTATTGAAGAAATAGATGAAACAATTGACTTACACAGACCATATGTAGATGATATTCATATTAAGTGTGAAAAATGCGGAAAACCAATGTCACGTACTACTGATGTTATAGACTGTTGGTTCGATTCAGGTTCTATGCCGTTTGCACAATATCATTATCCATTTGAAAATAACGGAATGTTCGAAACTCAATTTCCAGCAGATTTCATCTGCGAAGGAATTGATCAAACAAGAGGTTGGTTCTATGTATTACTAGTAATATCAACATTTGTAAAAGGTGTTGCACCATTTAAAAATGTTTTAGTAAATGACTTAATCCAAGATTCTGAAGGAAAGAAAATGAGTAAAAGTAAAGGGAATATAGTAGAACCTTTTACAACAATGAAAACTTATGGAGCAGATACAGTAAGATTCTACTTACCGTATGTATCTCCAGTATGGACTCCTTTAAGATTCGATGTAAATGGATTAAAAGAAGTACATTCAAAATTCTTCAACCCACTTAAAAACACATATAACTTCTTTGCATTATATGCAAATGCAGATAATATAGATATTACAACTTGTCAAATAGAAGTATCTAAAAGAGAAGAAATAGATAAGTGGTTAATTAGTAAATACAATAGACTATTGAGATATGTAACAGAATCATTTGAAGAATACGATTTAAATAAAGTTGTTAAAGCCTTAACAGATTTCGTATCAGAAGATCTATCAAACTGGTATATAAGAAGAAATAGAAAAAGATTCTGGGATAGCGAATTAAATGATTCTAAAAAGAGCGTTTACATTACTACTTATGAAGTATTACTTGGTTTAAGTAAAATGATAGCTCCTTTAGTACCATTCTTATCAGAAGAAATTTATAGAAATTTAACTGATAACGAATCAGTTCACTTAGAAGACTACCCACTAGTAGATGAATCATTAATTAATCACCAAATAGAAAGTGATATGGACTTAGTAAGAGATTTAATAAGTATCGGAAGATATGTAAGAGAAGAAAATAAAATAAAAGTAAGACAACCTATAAGTGAAATATTACTAGATGGTAAAAATGAAAAAGACATAAGTCATTTAGCACCTTTAATTGAAGAAGAGCTAAATGTTAAAAAAATAACATTCGTTAAAGATTTAACTGAGTATATGAATTTCTCAGTAGTTCCAAACTTTAAATTATGTGGAGCTATGTTTGGACCTAACATAAAATTATTCCAAACAACATTACAAAGTTTAAGTAATGATCAAATAAATGATTTATATAATAATAAAAATATAATGATAGAATTTAATAAAGATGAACTAGAACTTACACCAGAAATGGTTAACATAAGAATCACTTCAAAAGAAGGATTTAACGTAGGAATGGAAAATCAAAACTTCATCATATTAAACACTGAAATTACAGAAGAATTAAAACTAGAAGGAAATGCAAGAGAAATAGTATCAAAAGTTCAACAACTTAGAAAAAACAATGGTTATGAAATAACTGATAGAATTGATATATATTATAGCGGTGATGTAGAAATAGAGAATACTATAGCAAAATTTGAAGAATACATAAAAACTGAAACATTATGCAATCAATTAATAAAATCAACAACTACAGCAGAAACTATTGATATCAATAATAATAAAATGAATATAGAACTAAAAAGATCTTAAAAAAGATCTTTTTTGTATGAATTGATATAAAATGACCAAAATAATATTGAAAGGAAAATATATATGAAAAAAGTACCAAGTATTATTTCGACAAAAGATTTAAGTTATATCGAAGATATATTTAATTGGAGTCACATAGCATGTAAAAAATCTATTCATTATAAAAGTATAGTAGAAAACAAAGATGTAGAAAATTTAGTAGAAAAAATAATTAGTACAAATCAAGAAATATGTGAAAGATTAATTAATATCTTAGAATAGGAACAAAATGGGAAAGAAAATAAATAACGAAAAAGAATATCTCCCAATAGGAGAAAAATTAAACGATTTAGACATCTTAACAGATTTGCTAAATACATTTAAAAATATCAATCAAAATTTAGCAATAGCATTAAATGAAGCAAGTAATAGATTTATATACAAAGAATATATTGAAATAAATAATAGAATCTCAGAACTTCAAAGAAATATTTTTGAACTCCTTTTTGAAAAGGGGTGGTATTCAATAGAAACAGCTATTGAATCAAAAATATTTCAAACTAAAAACAACTTAATGACATTGTCAGAAGAATTAAAAAAGTGATTTATCACTTTTTTTATATACCAAATTATGATAAAATTACCTAGTTGGAAGAGGTAGTTATGAATAGTACATATATAATTTTATTCTTATATATAATATTAATATTAGGAATTAGTTTTAAAAATAAACACAAAGCTAAGAGTTTGAATAACTTCACGCTTGGTAATAGAAAAGCAAATGGGTGGATGAGCGCATTCTCTTATGGAAGTGCATATTTTAGCGCAGTTATGTTTATAGGATATTCCGGGTCACTTGGTTGGAAATACGGTATATTAGCGGTAATAATAGGTATATGTAATGCTCTTATCGGAACATTACTAGCATGGATAGTGTTAGCTAAAAGAACTAGAAAAGAAACAAGAGAACTAGATGCCAAAACACTACCTCAATACTTAGAAAAGAAATATAATTCTAAATTCTTAAAATATTTAGCAGCATCGATTATCTTTATTTTTTTACTACCATACTCATCTTCAGTATATATGGGTTTAACTAGTGTATGCTCAGTACTCCTAAACATGGATATATCACTAGCGATGACTCTAATAGCAGTACTTACAACGATAATAGTATTATCAGGAGGATACAAAACAACCCTAAAAGCAGATTTTATTCAAGGAATATTAATTCTAATAGGTGTCATCATCTTAGTAATAGGACTTACTAACTCAAGTTCTTTCCCAGGATTTAACGAACTAATTATTAAAACAAAAGAACTAAATTTAGATACTCCATCAATAATAAGTTTAATAAGTATTATTCTTATAACATCATTCGGTCCTTGGGGTCTACCTCAAATGATTAATAAATTTTATGCAATCAAAGATGAAAATGAAATAAAAAAAGGAATGTTAGTATCAACGGTATTTTCTTTAATTGTTGCTGGCATCGGATTCTTTGTTGGATCAATTTCAATAACAATGTATAATAACTTATCACAAATACCAGCACCCGGTGCTGGTAACACTGACTACTTAGTGCCAAATATAATTTTGAATAGTAATATCAGTGAACTATTCTACGGGTTTATATTAGTACTTTTACTAGCAGCATCAGTATCGACATTAGCATCAATCACATTGACAGCATCATCATCAATATCAATGGACTTAATTGATGATTTTAGAAAACAACAATCAAAAAATTCATTTGGAACAAAGTTGATATGTATCATATTTATCTTATTATCATATATAATAGCCTCTAATGACATTCCTATATTAGTAATGATGTCATATTCATGGGGAATCTTATCAGGTACATTTATAGCGATATATTTATTATCTCTATATTGGAAAAAAATCAATAAAACAGGAATAATAGTTGGAATGATTACAGGATTTATAATTTCATCAATTCCGTTAATTTGTAAAATATTATCAATAAATATAACTCTAGGAGATATGGGACTATTATCTGATAATGGAAACTTAATAGCTTGCTTCGCAATAATTCTGTCATTCATCGCAACTTATATTGCAACGAAACTTGACAAAAACGATGTAAAGTAGTAATATACACGAAAAAAGGAGAAGATATAAAGTGAAAAAATTAATTAATGATTTAACAAAAGGTATAAACAATTTAAGTTTATATACATTGATAGCTAATAACGACGAAATAGAAACGCTAGGGTTATCTGCAAAAGTAGATCTTAAACAAAGTATTAAAAGTCAACAATTAACTACAATAACAAGATATTATCTAAAAGAAGGAAACAGCATGTTATTAATTGAAGAAAAAAAAGATGCCGATAACAAAGTTGTTAGCACAACAATTGAATATAAACCTTCAAATGAAGAATATTTAACTTTAGAACTAGACAAAAATTACTTACCAATTCATTTTGGACACATTGGTTTTGATAAAGAACCAACAGTATATTTTGTTGAAAAGTTAAAATTGTTAACAGAAAGATTAAACATAGTAAATAAAGATCTTCAAAAAACATACAACAAAGAAAATGAAGTGCTAAACAGAGAAGATGTCTATAAAAGAAAACTATCAATTAGATAGTTTTTTTGTTATAATAAAACAAGGTGAGAGATATGTATGCAGAGGTTTTAATAGAATACAATAATAAAAATATCGATAAAACTTTTACGTATGAAATCCCTTCAAACTTAATAGTAAAAAAAGGGATGAAAGTAAAAGTTTCATTCAACAATAAACTTATCAACGGATTTGTCTTAAGAGTAAAAGATACATATACTGAAGAATATAAACTCAATAAAATAGAAGAAGTAACAGATCCTGAAATTGTTTTAAATGAAGAGATGTTATCTATTGGAGAATATCTAAAAAAATTAACATTATGTAGTCAGATAATGGCTTTTCAAACAATGCTCCCAAGTAGTTTAAAAGTAAAAGACCACAACACCAATTATCAAAAGATAATTAAATATATAATATTAACTGATAATCAATCAGCAAAAGAATATTTAAAAAATACTAGATATCCAAAACAAAAAGAACTAATAGAACAACTACTAATTTCAGAAAAAATCAAAAAACCAACATCAAGTGCGGTAGATACATTAATAAAAAAAGGAATAGTGAAAATAGTAGAAGAGCAAGAGTATCGTATTAACGATACACTTGTAAAAAATCCTAAAAAAACACTTACATCTGAACAAACAGATGTATTAGAAAATATAAAATTAAATCAAGAAGAAACTTATTTATTACATGGTATTACCGGATCAGGAAAAACAGAAGTATATATCCATTTAATTGATAAAGTAATAAATAACAATCAAACAGCTCTTCTATTAGTGCCAGAAATAACTTTAACTACTCAAATAATTAGTAGACTAAAAGAAGTATTTCCAAATAACATTGCTATATTCCATAGTGCTTTATCAAACGGTGAAAAGCATGATGAATATTTAAAAATAATAAGAGAAGAAGTCAAAATAGTAATTGGTACAAGATCATCAATATTTGTTCCGTTAAAAAACTTAGGAACAATAATCATTGATGAAGAACATTCAGAGAACTACAAACAAGATACAAATCCAAGATATCATGTCTTAGATATTGCAAAATACAGAGCTCATTATAACAAAATTCCACTTTTGATTGCATCAGCTACACCAACGCTTGAAAGTATGGCTAGAGCAAAAAAAGGAGTATATCAACTACTAGAATTAAAAAACAGAATAGGAAAATCAATTCTTCCAGAAATCATAACTGTCGATATGGCTAAAGAAATGAAAAAAGGTAATTGGATTATTAGCTCTAAACTAGACGAGCTCATAAGAGATCGTCTAGCAAAAAAAGAACAAGTAATTTTATTTCTAAATAGAAGAGGTCACTCTACAAACATCTCTTGTAAAAATTGTGGATACACTCATAAGTGCCCAAATTGCGATATAACTCTGACATATCACAAAAGTAGTAATAACCTAAGGTGTCACTACTGCAACTACACAATCTTTAAAAAAGATGAGTGTCCGGAATGCAAAGAACAAACACTCAACTTTCTAGGATTGGGTACTGAGAAATTAGAACAACATTTAAATGAAAAGTACAATGCAAAAGTCATAAGGATGGACACAGATACAACAGCTACTAAAGGATCACATCAAAATATCATTAAGTCTTTCCAAGACCATGAATATGATATTTTGTTAGGCACACAGATGGTTAGTAAAGGATTGGATTTTAAAAATGTCACACTCGTTGGCATCATCAATGCCGACCAAAGTCTGAACGTTCCCGACTTTAGAAGTAGTGAAAAGACTTTTTCGCTACTTCATCAAGTGGCAGGACGTGCAGGACGAGGTGACATATCAGGAAAAGTAGTCATTCAAACCTTTAATCCAAATCATTTCACAATAGATTGTGTAGTAAATAATAACTATAATAATCATTATGAAGAAGAAATGAAGATTAGAAAACTACTTAAATATCCACCATACTTTTACTTAGTAAATATTAAAGTAGCAAGTAGCGAATATGAAATAGCATCAAAAGAAATAATAAAAATTAAAAACTATTTAAATAAAAACTTAAACAACGAAATAATTCTTGGTCCAACAATAGCTTCAAACTTTAAAATAAAAAACATTTATAGATTCCAAATAATCGTTAAATACAAACAAGATACCAAAATTAAAGAACTATGTCATGAACTAGATGAATTATACATTTTAAATAAAAAAGCATTCATTGAAATAGATTTCAATCCATTTCAAATATAAAGGAGAAAATATGAAAATAATATATATGGGAACACCAAATTTTGCAGTTAAACCACTAGAAGAAATAAATGAAATACACGAAGTAATAGCGGTAGTAACTCAACCAGATAAAAAAGTAGGAAGAAAACAAATTATAACACCAACTCCAGTAAAAGAGTTTGCTATAAATAATAATATTAAAGTATTTCAACCAATCAAAATAAAAGAGGACTATCAAAGTATTATAGACCTAAAACCAGATTTAATTATTACTTGTGCATATGGCCAAATAATACCAGAAATAATTTTAAATACACCGCCTCTAGGATGTATAAATATTCATGCCTCTTTACTACCTAAATTAAGAGGTGGAGCACCAATTCACAAAGCTATAATAAACGGTCACAAAACAACTGGAATAACTATTATGTATATGGATAAAACAATGGATACTGGAGATATAATTACTCAAGAAAGTATCAACATAGAAAATAATGACAACGTTGGAACGCTCCATGATAAATTATCAATACTTGGATCAAGTTTAATAATCAAAACTTTACCTAGTATTGAAAATAAAACTAATAAAAGAATAAAACAAAATGACGAAGAAGCAACTTATGCTTATAATATAAAAAGAGAAGAAGAACAAATCGATTTTAACAAAACATCAGAAGAAATATACAATCAAATAAGAGGATTAAACCCGTGGCCTCTAGCGTATATGCTGTTAGATAACGAAGAAATAAAAGTTATAGAAGCATCAATCACAGAAAGAATAAACGATGACCAAATAAACATCACAAAAGATCATATAATAATAAAAACAAAAGATAAAGCAATAGCTTTATCTAAAATAAAACCATTCGGAAAAAAAATAATGAATGTCAAAGACTATTTAAATGGCATTGACAAAGAACAACTAAAAAAGAAAAAAATAACTTTAAAATAAAATTAATATATGTTAATATGTATACAATAGGTGATAGTATGAAAAAGTTTAATCCGAATAAAGAATTAAATAAAAAAGAAAGAAAATATACAAAAAAGCATTTGTTATTTTCACTTCTTGGTTTAATAGGACTTACAATATTAGGTATTTCCTTTGCATACTTCCAAGTAAACGACAATTCAGTAGTAATTAACTCAGTAGTAGATGCTCCAATAGAACTACTAGTATATGTAGATGGAGAAGAAGTTAGTGGTTTTCCAGCTAAAGAAGCAGGTTATGTATATGATTCTATAACATGTAAAAATAACTCAACAGGTACATGGGATGAAACTACCTGGAGTCTTAATATTAATTTTAAATCTAATGATGCATGTATTGTATATTTTGAAGTAGCCCCACCATATACAGATTCCACTTTAGCAGGAAGTGATCCAGTATTGGATAGTAAAATGGTCCCAGTAAATATTGCAGATACTGGAGTTGTAACTGTTGCAGATATATATGAAGATGCTTGGTATAATTATGCTGAATCAAAATGGGCGAATGCGGTAATAGTAGATCCAACATTTACAACA
>CAYJJI010000010.1:0-43609 GCA_964370475.1 uncultured Muribaculaceae bacterium
GTTTCTTTTGCACTAGTAACAACAGAATCTAAATTCGTTTTACCAGCAGTAACAAGTTCATCAACTTTACCTCTACCTGCATTAATTAATTCATCTGCTTTATTACTAATAGCAGATCCAGTTTCTTTTGCACTAGTAACAACAGAATCTAAATTTGTTTTACCAGCAGTAACAAGTTCATCAACTTTACCTTTACCAGCATTAATTAATTCGTCTGCTTTATTACTAATAGCTGATCCAGTTTCTTTTGCACTAGTAACAACAGAATCTAAATTCGTTTTACCAGCATTTATATCTACAGCATCAGAATTTTTCAAAGATAATATAGATTCATCCATATTATTACTAGGAATAGAAATATCCTTATATGTTGCAGAACCAATAGAATTACCATTAACATCCAAAATGTCAGCATTTTTTAATGCAGTTTCTAAAGTTTCAGCACCAGCATCTACACCTTTCATACCTGCAATTAGTTCATCACCATATTTACCAACAGCACCAAGACCTTTACCAAGACCAAATGTACCAAGTTCAATCAACGCCTCAGCTGACCCATCATTAAGACCAGTTAAAAGTCCCTCTTCCAAAGAGGCACCTGCTTCCCAAGCTTCAGCTGTACCATCACTAAATCCAACAAAGGCAGCTGAACCACCAGCAACAGCAGCTCCAGCAACTCCACCAATTCCTCCAGTAGCAACAGTTATTACAACAAATGGAGTAGCTTCCACTATAAATGATTCCAAAGCAGAATCTTTCATCATACTATTTTCAGCAATCCAATTACCTAACAAAGTATCATCATAAAATACATCACTATAAGCAGCACTTACGTCATACTTAACAACATCCATGACTCCATCCCAATAAGCTTCAGTATCTACATCGTATAAATTTGTTAAACTACCAAGTTGAGCAACACCATAACCAATACCAGCACCAGCTAAAATAACACCATCACCAACAGCTTCAATAAGATTTACAGTACCCTCTTTAACAGCCATATAAGCATTAGCATAAGTAGCTAACTGAGTTTCAATATCAGCAGTTATAAAATCACCAACAGCATTAGCCCCAGTAACAGCCATATCAGGTAAATCTTCAACAAAAAACTCTTTAACAGAAGAACCAGCAGAAGCCAACATATCTGGCAATTCATCAATATCAAAATTTTTAATAGAATCCCACCAGTATTTATTATCTGTATCTGGAAATTCCGGTTCAATACCAAGATACTGTTCCATATGTCCTTGAGTAGCTATAAAGCTATCAAGTAAATTAGTTGTATTAGTTTGTGAAATTCTCAAATCACCATTTATTTCTATCATAGTACCATTAGCAGAAAGTTGATTAGCATCCAAAGTCTTACCAGCTAAAGCTACTCTAGAAATAGCTTTTAACAAATTTTCCAAAGCAAGTTCTGCATCGACCTTAGCTAAAGGAAAAACATTCTGATCATAACGAGTATTATTCATATATTACCACCCAATTTATTCATTTCTGCTTGTCTTAATTCATTAGCAATACGAATTCTTTCTTGTTCTCTTAAATAGTCTAAATGTCTTTGATATGCAGCTCTTTGAGCTGTGTACAAAGACTGAGCTTCATCATAAAATTTCACCCTACTGCTTAAAATAGTATTTCGTGTATTATTAAGGTTATTTATTGTAACATTAATTCTTTCTGTAAAAGTATTAGTACCACTCATTAATATTACTTCACTATCAGAATGTTTTTTTGCATTATTAAGCTGAGCTACACATTCATCAATATAACTTATAGCATCATCTAATTGACTTAATCCTACATTAACACCTTCTAAATTTATAATTTGACTTTCACTTGTTATTGTCATAATAAAATCCCTTCTTATTATATTTTCTAAAAGAAAGAAAATTATTTCTTTGCTTTAGAAAATATTGCATTAAATTGCAATATTATTGTTGATCAAATTTACGATAAGTATCGTAAGCAGATTCAACTTTAGAACGAACTCCACGTAATTGAGCAACACATGCATCAAAATTAGTAGAAAACTCATTCCATTTATTTTTAAATTGTGTAGCAGCATCCCCACTCCATACTGGAGTACCTAATTTATCACTAACTTCATTTTTCATTTGTGCAAAACCAGTTTCAACATTAGCTCTTGCACTCTCAATGTTATTAGCAGAATTAACAGCAGCTTCATAATTCATTGTAAATGTTTGATTCATTTTTAAACCTCCTCTATATATTATTAAGAATTCATTATATCCATAATTGCTTTTTCAGTTTGAGCTCCTTGTTCAGCAGCAGCACTAATTGAACGAACAATTTGCTCTAAAGAAGCATATAACTCTTCACATCTAGCGTAATTACCGTTAAATGATGTTTGAAAAGTGTTGAAAGCTTCTCCAGTCCAGTGAGTTCCTAAAACACCAACTTCAGCTTGAATTTGAGCAACTTGATCCATATATTTTTTAGCTTCAGCTAAAATATAATCAGACATAGCTTGTAACTCAGCAGTATTCATTTCTAACATAAATTCACCTCCTCGTCTATAATAAAATTAAAGTAGCTCCGTTTAAAATATTATTCTCCTTAACAGTTTTATTAACATCATAAACAGAACCAGTAGTGGCTTCGATTAATAACAATTTATCAGTAATAGGAAAACTATTATCCGTAATGTTATTAATCGCCTTATTTAATAAGAATATAATTTCAATAGTCTTCTTATTTACAGGAATAAAAATATTATAAGATTCTTCAATAACTGGTACCATCAAATTTACACAAACTTTATTTTTCATTTAACCACCTATAAAGTATCATAATTACTTTCCTGTTCATAAGATTCTATGTATTTAATTAAGTAAGGATTTCCACCAACAATATCGTAAGCAAAACCTGGAGGCATAGTATTAGCAAGATTTCTCGTACTTATACCAATTCTAAGCAGATTTTGTTCAGCAATTCCGTTTCCAATCCAAATACCCCTTGAACTATTAACTACACTCTTATACCATCCATCATACTCCATTTTTTTAAGCATGTCAACTGAGTCAACAAACACATAACTGAATTTTTGAAGCTTCTTAGATTTCTCAATAGTAGCACTAAATAATGTTAAAAATTTATCTCCAAGGATAGTTTTTAACTTATCAATTCCAATAAACACACACACTATATTTTCATAATTAGCAATAGATTCATAATCAAAATCACTATTAGTATATAAATCATTTAACTTGTCTACAATATTAACAAAACTTGTTAAATTATTGTCAAATGAAGTATTGAAATATTTACAATATTCAATTACTGATTCACTCTTAAGTAATCTCTCAGCATCAAATACAAATGTAACAGTTCTTTTAATAGTAGTTAATTCATAAATTAAACTAGCAACAAAACTCTTAGTATTTAAAACATTCATCGAAGAAACTAAAGTTCCTGGAGAATTTTTTAAATCTACCGTTCTTACTGCTAAAGAATTTTTATCTACACCTATTGGAACTTTATGTAAGC
Source organism: uncultured Muribaculaceae bacterium (assembly GCA_964370475.1). Taxonomy (GTDB): domain Bacteria; phylum Bacillota_I; class Bacilli_A; order RF39; family UBA660; genus CAYJCL01. Next base: position 3,514 of record CAYJJI010000010.1, read on the forward strand.
CGTCAAATTCAGATTTAACAAATATCGTACTTACAAGTTTAGGTAGTTCAGGAATTCTCATCGCAGATTTAGTAAATGCTTTATCTAACATTTCACTAACAGCTTTAATTTTTTCATTAATTTTATCATCAGTACTAACCTTAGCAGATTGAAACTCATATATACTATCAAGTTTATACAATCCTCTACCACTAATTTTAGAAGGTACTACTTCAGTTCTACCAACTAAACTTCGATATTCAAAATCATCACTTAATTGTAGTGTAAATGAAATACCAAAGTTTTGAGATAACTTACTACGCATTCCATTACTTCCATTAACACTAGCAATAACGAATATTCCGTATTTAGGTCCTTCTCTTGTAATCTTAACCAACGTCTCAAAGTGTTCAACACCATAAGTATCATTAAACGCCTCAAAGTTATTGATTATCATAACCATATTAGGTATAACTTTTTTAGAATTCTTAATGTATGTAACATAACTACCATTATATTCAACAAATAATTTCTTTCTCTCCTCAATAAGTTTAATAAACATCTTAAATAAATTATCTATCTTATCTTTATCAGAAGAATAAGCTAACCCACCTATTTGAGGTGCATTCTTATATAACCTAGTAGTTTCAGAACCAAAATCAATAACATAAATATTAACTTCATCAACAGTATAAGTAGTAATCAATGAATAAATTATACTATTGATTAAACTATCTTTCCCAGAACCAACCATTCCATATATTAACGCATTACCTTCCTTAGTAATTGGTAAAGTAAGTAACCCTTGTTCTTGTTTATTAGGAGCATCATATTCTCCTATTACAATATTCAAATCAAAATCCTGTTTATGATAATCATACTTAACCTTTAAATCATCAATAAATATATTAGCAGGTATTTTACTCAACCATAACTTTTTAACCTTTATATTGTCATGTTTTACAGTTTCTATTAAATAATTCAATATATTAGGTAACTCTTCACCTTTTAATACACCCAAATCAGTATTCTTATCAACGTCTTCACTAGTAATAAAAGAACCAACATTATCAACGAAATCAACAGAAGTATTAACCTTCTTACGTCGTTTATCTGATTCATAATATGTAGCACCACACCAAGCGCTTTGTCCAAGAGCAAAAAATTCATTAAATCCTACTTGTAAATAAAATCTTCCTGTTTCTTTTAATAAAGCAGCAGCAGGAGATTTAATCATATCATTACTATCTGATTTATCTTGTACTTTTAAACATACTCTAAATTTAGAATTTGACCAAATTTGATCATCAACAACACCACTAGGTTTTTGAGTAGCTAATATTAAATGTACACCTAAAGAACGCCCTATACGAGCTGTAGATATCAACTGAGCCATAAACTCAGGTTGAGAAACTTTTAACTCAGCAAACTCATCACTAATAATAAATAAATGAGATATTGGCTCAGTAACCTTACCAGCACGATATAACTTTTGATATTTATATATATCAATAGTACTTTCTCCAACTTTATCACGTGCTTCATTAAAAATCCTTTGACGTCTTTTCAATTCACTTTGTAACGATGATAAAGATCTATTAATTTCTGTAATATCTAAATTAGTAATAGTTCCAGCTAAATGCGGCAAAGATACACCAGTTTCTTTATTTTCAAAAGCTCCAGCTAATCCACCACCCTTATAATCTATTAATACAAAATTAACTTCATTAGGATGATAATTAACTGCCATTGATAAAATATAAGTAATTATAAATTCAGACTTCCCAGAACCTGTCATCCCTGCAATTAATCCGTGAGGTCCATGAATTTTTTCATGAAGATCTAATTTAAATAAATCCCCACTTTCATTAATACCTACCGGAGCAGATAAAGATTTAGTTGGATCATTAACCCTCCACTTATTAACAGAATTTAATTGCTTAACATTACTAGCACCATACATTTCTAAAAAAGATAAAACTTCCGGAAGTTCATACTTTCCTTCCTTTAAATCAATAGGAATATTAGAAACTAAATAATAACTATCATTAAGATCTAATTCACACAAATCAGGTTTAAAAGCAGTCTTCTTATTATTAACTAGTTCATTTTCAAACATCTGACCTTCATTAGCTGAAAGGTTAATAAATGTACTAACATCATTAGATAAGATATTCAATCTATCAGTAGAAAATAAAACTCCAAAACCTAAATAAACTTTATTTTCAAGTATAGTACTCATTATAGATAAATTTCTAGTACCTTCAATATCGTCAGTAATAATTAAATAATTAGTATCTAAATACATATCTCTACCATTATCAATCTTATACTGTTTACGTTTATTATAAATTTCAGTTAAATAATTACTAATTGCATAATTATCTTCATTATTAGAACCAAAAAATCTAATAGTTTTTTCATTATTCCATAAATAAGGTAAATTCTTAAGATTACTCCATTTATGATGATTACTTTCATTAGATAGAATAACTATTTTTAAATTACTCCAACTATGATAAGTAATCATCTGTAAGATTAATCCATCTATAAACTTCTTACTAACTTCTTCGTTACCAATTAAACCAGTAGTAAACTTACTTTTAAAAGGAATAGTAACAGGTACATTCTCCAAAAACTTTATTTCTTCTTTTAACTGATAAACTTTTTCTCTTAGATTATCTTGATCTAAAGTAAAATGTTCTTCTGGACTCTTCAAATTTATATAAGGACTTACATTTCCTAAACCTACTCTCAATTCTAAAAAGTCAGGATGTTCAGGTAATCTCTCCCATAAATTTCTCTTACGATATTTAATTACATCTAAAACATGATCTAAAGAAACAAAAGTATCAGTTAATATTCTTGTTTGATTTTGCATTTCTTTAAATAAATCATTTTTCTTTTCATCTAAATATTTTGAATATAACTCTTGTCTTTTCTTTTCCTTTTTCTTCTTTTGACTTTTGTTATACATCTTAGTAATAAAAGGAAAAACAATCATCGCACCAAGCATTGCAACAGCAGTTAATATTTGTCCAATAGAATCCTTAAAAGTAGCCTCTCCACTCATCACACTTACAAAAGCAATAGCACCAGTAACACAAGAACTCATACCCATAATTACCATCGGACCCATTGTTAATAAAACAGGCATTGATTCATCTTTAAATTCATTAGGAGGAGGATCAATTACAAAATCAACACTTTCTACTCTTTCACTAAATCTAGGAGGTCTCAAATAATAATCTTTCTTATCAAAAACTTCAACATAATTATCAACAGTATCTTCAACACTTCCAAAATCAAGTGCTACTCTATCTAAAACTCTAAACATAACTGTATCATAACTAACATTTACTGAAGGATTATTAAGTAATAAAATATTATTTATAAAAGTAAATCTATACCCACTAAAGAATATATAATCTCCATTTCCAACAAAACCTTCACTAAACAATTCTCCATTCACAAAACACTTAAGAGATTCATTTAAATTCTTTAAATGAATCGTTCCATTAGCTATTGTAACTATAAAATTATTATATATAACAGCAGGATCATTAAAAGAAACACTATTATTTTTATGAGCAGGATTATGTTCAGCATTATTATTACCTATATAAAACGTTAAATTATCAGACACCTCATAAATTAAAGGTAAATTATTAGAATTATATACTTCATCACAATAAACTTCATAAGAAATATTATCTACTATATTCTTAACAATAAAATAATCACCTTTACTTAAAGGAACATCGTTAATTAATACTTCTTTCTTAAAAACTTTTATATCAGAATTACTATTTATAATCCACTTACCATCAATAGCTTCAATATTAACTAAATTATCATTTTTAGCATTAGTCAACCAATAGTTACCATTAATAGAAGTTGGTAAAGTCAAATTAATTAATTTCTTATCATCTATTAAAGTTATCCTCATAACCAACACTCCTTTATCTTATATCAATAATAACATAATTAAGCAAATAAAAAAAGAGAAAATCACTTTTTCTCTTTAACATTATTCACTAAAAGTTTAATGAATTCATCTATACTTAAAGTAGTAGTTTCATCACTACCAAACTTACGATAAGAAACTAATTTTTCATCTCTTTCTTTATCACCAATTACTAAAGTAAATGGTATTTTTTGCATTACAGATTCTCTCATTCTGTAACCTACTTTTTCTTCACGTTGATCAAGATTAACTCTTATACCAGCATCTTTTAACAAATCATATAATTCATTAGCATACTCTAAATGATAATTATTATTAACAGGTAATACATTTACTTGTACAGGAGATAACCATAAAGGGAATGCTCCAGCATAATGTTCGATTAATATACCAATAAACCTTTCAATTGAACCATAGATAACTCTATGTAGCATAACAGGACGTTTTTTTAAACCATCACTATCAATGTATGTTAAATCAAACCTTTCAGGTAAATTCATATCTAATTGAATAGTACCACATTGCCAAACTCTTCCAAGAGAATCTCTAATATGGAAATCTAATTTAGGACCGTAAAAAGCTCCATCTCCAGGATTAACTTTACATTCATGACCAGCTTTATTACACGCAGATTCTAAAGCCTTCTCTGCTTTATCCCACACTTCAACTTCACCAATATATTTTTCCTCAGGTCTTGTAGATAATTCTATTTTAAAATCAAGACCAAATATTTTATAAACACGATCAATAAAATTAATTAATCTAATAACTTCACTCTCTATTTGATCTTCCATCATAAATATATGAGCATCATCTTGAGTAAAAGTACGAACTCTAAATAATCCATTTAAAGCTCCACTAGCTTCATGACGATGAACAAGTCCTAATTCACCAACTCTAAGAGGTAAATCTTTATAAGAATATAAAGAATTTTTAAATACTAACATTCCACCAGGACAATTCATAGGTTTAATAGCAAACTCTTTATCGTCAATTTCTGAAGTATACATATTTTCACGATAATTATACCAATGACCAGATACTTCCCATAATTCCTTACTTAACATTATTGGAGTTTTGATAAATTCATACCCCTCTTTTGTATGTTCATCATACCAAAAGTTTTCAAGTAAATTTCTAACTATCATACCCTTAGGTAGAAAGAAAGGAAAACCTGGACCATATTCATTCATCATAAATAAATTTAAATCTTTACCTAATTTCTTATGATCTCTCTTCTTTGCTTCTTCAATTAAATTTAAATGTTCTTCTAAATCTTCTTCATTTTCAAAACATACACCATATATTCTTTGTAAAACTTTATTTTTAGCATCACCTTTAAAATAAGCTCCACTACATTTCAACAATTTATAATGTTTTAACTCTTTAACAGTTTCCACATGTGGACCTCTACAAAGATCAGTAAAATCTCCTTGAGAATAACAAGTAATTACAGATGAATCTTCCATATTGTTAATTAAATCTAACTTATATTCATCATCTTTAAACATATCTAATGCTTCAGCTTTAGATAATTCTCTTCTTATAATCCTCTTACCATCTTTAGAAATTTTCTTCATTTCTTTTTCTATCTTACCAAAATCTTCCTCAGTAATTGATTCATCACCTAAATCAATATCATAATAAAACCCTTCTTCAATAACTGGTCCTACCCAAAACTTAGCTTGTGGGTATAAGTGCTTAACTGCTTGAGCAAGCAAGTGAGCACAACTATGATTAATAATATTTAATTTTTCATCTACTTTTATATTTTTCATTTTTCTCTTCCTTTCATATAAAAACTCCTAGATATACTATATCTAGGAGTCATAAAGACGGTACCATCCCTGTTTTAACTTAATTATTGATAACGGCAGTACCGGAATTTATTAATTCTCTCAAAAGGTAGTAATTAATAGTAATTATATTCACTTTCACCAGCCATGAACTCTCTACAAAAATTAACTATCAACCGTGTCCTTCTTCATTGATTTAAAAATATTATAATACTATTTATTAATATTTGCAAGTATTTCTAATTTATACTTAAACCAATTAATACATACTTACCATTTACTTTTTCAAAAGTATATTCATATTTAGTCATAGAATCTTTATTAGATTCATAGTTATCAACAAATTCATCAACTTGAGCTTCCAACTCAGCAGTAGCTGCATCATGATCAAACTCACCATTAACAACAAATTCATCTTCATCTATTTCTATGATAGTGTTTTCGTTATTATAAAAAGGTGCATCATTTACTCTAAGATCTGGTCCAGAAGTATCACCTGAATATTGATAAAATAACTTGTTTTGAATAATAGTTATAGTATTCTTATCATCACTTATTTCATAACTATGTAAAAAACTTTCAAACGCACTATAGAAATAAACACTTCCACCACCATGTTGATGTTCATCATCAGATACTACATACATTCCATTTTCATATTCATAATAACGATTCCCTTCAGTTGGAACTTCATCCGAAAACATTTGATGAATAAAACATCTAACATCATTATGTACTATTTCAATATTAAAATTATCCATAAAATATGCTTCAACTTCTTCCTTAGAAGGAATTTCATTATTTTTGTATTTATCAGTTAAAGGATAATATGAATGAAAATACATACTAAGTAAATCATCATTACTTAAATCACTAATATTTAAATCTTTTTCAATATAATCTAAATGAATATTTTCATTAATCATATCTACTAGTTGATTAACAATTTCATCTTCATCGAATTCATCTTCAACTTCACCATCAGTATCCTGAGTATTATTAACATCTTTATCCTCTAAAAGATAAGTATCAACTCCCCATTTAATAAACCAACCACATATAGCACCAATTATTAATAAAATTATTACTAATAAAACACTAACACCTTTAGCTTTATTTTCTTCCATCACAATCACTCCTATTATAACTTTATCACTACATATTAAATATGTCAAACAAGTAATAAGCATTAGTATTTAATATGTAAATCAATAATATATTATCTTTTATTTTCCCCAATTAATTCTATACTATCACTTAAATATTTAATTCTTTCAATAATACGCTTAGCTTTTACATGATCAGCATCATTCTTAGTAACTGCTAAATGAGATTCCAATTCATTCATATTTAAATTAGAAGTAAAAAAAGTAACTTTATTATTATTCATTCTATCTTGTAAAATTGTCCCAAGTATTTCATCTCTACCCCAGTCAGTAACTTTTTCCGCTCCAATATCATCTATAAGTAAATAATCAACAAATTTTAAATATTCCATCTTTTCTCCAAAAGAATCAAAATCACTCTTTAGATCTCTTAACAATTCAGGAAAATATATAACTACAGAACTTACCCTTCTTTTAGATAATTCATTAAATAAAGCATTTATCAAAAACGTTTTACCACACCCAAAACTACCATGTAAATATAAACCTTTAACTTTCTTGTTTTTATCTACGTCACTTAAAAACTTAGTCATCCACTTTATCACTGGAACTCTTCTTTTATCATCAACTAAAATATCAGCCATAGTAATTTCTTTTTTCTGTTTTTTCTTTTCATAATCTTTCAATTTCTTACAAGCTACATTATAAAATTTTAAACGACTACCTTCTAACCTAGGAAAATCAACATAACCACTCTCATTATTACTACAAAGAGCTAATCCTTTACAATTCTTACAATTATTAAGTTCAGTAACAGTATTTTCTAATCTAGAAGTATATTTCATAGCAAGATCATCATTAATCTTTAAAGATTTAACTAACTTTATAAAATTCTCATCATTACATGCTTCCCTATAACTATTAATTAAAAACTTCTCATCATACTCATTAAACATTTAATCACCTACTTAAAAGACTTCAACAATTCTTCCATCTCTAAACTTTCTTCTTCATTTAAATTTTCTTTTTCTATATCTTTCTTAAACCATTCAGGTTGTTGTTTAGTCTTAGAAACAGATTTAGTCTTAACTCTTTGCTTCCCTTCACTTTGAATAGTTTCTAAAGCTTCTTTAGCACTAACAACACCATTTCTTTTCATTTGACCAGCAATAGCTTCCAAATAAGCTTTAACTAACTTATTATTATTCTTTCTAAGAGCATAATCAACAATTACATTAACAACTCCAGGGTTTAAACCAACATTAACAATTAATTCCTCAACAATCTTAAGATCTCTCCCAGTAGGTTCACTACCTTTGTTTTTAAACTTTAAAAACAAATAAGGACTAGTACTTTCAAATACCGCAATCATCTTATCTTTTTTAGTTACACCATCAAGACATTTATCACTTTCATTCTCATAAACTAATGTAGGTAAAGTACTATGACTAAATTGATAATATTTTCTTACATTAATTTTTAATTCATCAACATTAACCTTCCCATTCCCCTCAACTATAGTTCTAATAATCTCTCCCATTTTATAAGAATCAATATTATATACAAAAGCTAAATTATTAATTAACTCTTTCAAACTCTTAGTAAAAACTCTATTATTAACTAAACCTTTAGGTAACATATTTATAACTAATTCAAAATCTATTAAATCAATATCTTTAATCCCCAAAGAAACTCTTTCATTAGTAATAACTTTATCCATATCACAACTTTTAAATACTTTATTAATTTTTCTAGTAATTTCTTCATAACCATCTAACTTTAAATTAATAGCAGTATATTCTCTTTTAATTAAATCATATTCCTTTTTACCTATATTCTTATATAAAACAACATTAAGTATTGGATGATTTAAAAACTCAGAAGCTGACAAAGGAGAATAAAGTTCATAAACATACTTATTAATATTATCTTTCTTTAAATAAGATTTAATTAATCCAACAGCTTCTAAAGTTTCCCTAGCTTTTAATATATCTACAAGTTCACTTTTCAATATTTTAATTAAATGATGATGAGTTAAATCAATACTCATTATCTCCAACTTATTTAAATCTCTCCACAATGTAAAATATAATGATATAGCTAAATTCCCTATAATTGGAGTATACAAAGTAATTAAATTATCTCTGTCCTTATCGGTCAAAACAGTCTTGTTTATAACTGTATAAATATCAGCTGGTAACAAATCATTCATATACTCACCCCATTCATTAAATAGTATAATTTATTTTATAAAATATAACAAGTTGATAAATAAAAAAAGTAACAAAAGTTACTTAATATTTATTTCTCCTAACATACAATTAGAATTTATTACTATAGTACCACTATTTTTCTTAGGATTAACTCTAAAATTATGAATAACTCCCAATTTAGATTTACTACTAGTTACTAAATTAACATTACTAGGCAATATAAGTTCAATATTACCTAAAGTACAAGATAAATCTATAACAATTTCACCTTTTACTTTAGCTTCACTTAAATCTAAAAATACTTGTCCAAATAATGATTTAACTCCAAAATTATCCAGTTTACCATTAACTTTTTCAACTACTTCTCCAAAAGTACTAATATAATACTTATTAACTTTACTTACCTTTATTTTATCTCTCTTCATAACCATAAATAAAAATATATTTAAAGATATCAAAATAATAAAAGCAGCAATACACATATATATAACATCAGATATACTTAATAAATGATTATATGCTGCTAACATAGAAACACCAAAAATTAACAAAAAGATTCCACTAAATTTATTACGTTTAGCTACTATAATTAATAAAGCTAGTACAATAACAAATAAAGTCCACCATCCAGCAAAAAAATCATTAGTATTCCAAATCTTTATCGGATTACCTAAAAACAATAACCCTAACACTAACAACAATAAACTAATTCCATAATTAAATATTTTTTCCATTATCTCACTCCAACAGCAATTATTATATCTTAAAGAAGCTCAATTGTACATACCTTTTCATCAAGTTCCAAGGAATCACTACCTATTATAAATACTTCTTTATCTACTTCACTACACTTAATAATATTGAAATTTTCATACTCATATAAGACATTATCATTTTCATTGGTTTGCTCTATTTTCTTACTTAAAACCTCTTCAATAGTAACTTTCTTTAATTGTAATAAATACGAAAGATCATAAACTATTTGATCACTATATTTAACTAAAACAGAATTCAAACAATAGTTATATATATATACATCTTCATAAGAAGATATCAAAGTATTATTAGAATCATCCTCACATTTGTCCTCTTCAGTAACTACTAATTCAAAATCATCATATAATTCACTTTCCACAATTTTTGAATTATTAATATTAATAATAGTTTGATTATCTTCATAAATAATATCAGTAATCTGACCTATTATAGTTATAAAATCATAAGCATAATATTTATCTAATAAAGAATCTTGATCATTGAAATTAAATCTATATATTAAATCTTCACTAAATACTACATACCCATTTATTGACTCATCAGTAAATACATAAGTATTTAACTCTATTTGATTATTACTAATAATCCTACTTACCTTACCATCTATTTTTACAAACTTATTCTTATAAGCATCAAAGTCTTTAACTAATTCATGTACTAACACATTACTATCTAAATTAGTTAAACCTATATTACTACATAAATAACTATCAGATTTATTACTAGTTAAATAATGAACTCCATTACAATCCCATAAATTATAACTAAGTCCAGAATATATATAAGCATTTTCACCTACTTGAGTCTTAATACTAAAAACAGGTCTAACATTAAAACTATAAACAACAATATAATCAAAGAGCATACATAACATAACTACTCCTATAAAAGACAATACCGTATAATATCTACTTGATTGCTTAATCGTTATATAAAAGAAAACTAAAGCAAGTATGAAAGTAATAAATTTAAAAATAGTAACACTAACAGCCAAATAAGTACTAACTAATAAAACCAATCCTAAAAACAAATAAATAAATCTTTCATACTTCATCATAACCACCTAACTCATTTTAACATACTATCAATAAAAAAAACTACTATATAGTAGTTCTTTTATTTATTATGATTAATTTAATGCGTCTTTTAATTTAGCTCCAGCTTTAAAAGATGCAACGTTCTTAGCTGGGATGTTGATTTTTTCTTTTGTTAATGGATTAATTCCAGTTCTTGCAGCTCTTTTTTTAGCGCTGAAAGTTCCAAAACCAACTAATGCAACTTTACCTTCTTTTTTAAGTCCAGTTACGATCCCTTCTAAAGTAGCGTCTAATGCACGATCAGCATCAGCTTTTGTTAGACCAGTTTTTGCAGCAATAGCTTCAACTAATTCTTTTTTTCCCATAATAAATTTCCTCCTATTAATAATGTTTTATAAGGTTATTACCCTTACATACTAAGGTTAGCATATATATTTAATAAAATGCAAGAAAAATAATAAGTTTTATTATAAATTTACAAGTATATACAATTATATAAGTGTATTTTTACACTACTTGACAATAAAAAAAAGCCTTTAGGCCTTTTTTAACACATTTAATTCTTCTAATTTCTCATAACTTATAGTAGATACTTCTTTCATTTTAATAGCTCCAATAATTAATAAAACTATTGCTGTAATAGAAATTATAGTTACATTAAAACATAATGCAATACTAAATCCTATTAAAGTTAATACAGAACCAGCAATAGAAAGTTTATATTTATTACATTTTATTAATGAAATAATAGATACTACTAAACCAGCTATTGATAAACCAACTACAGCTAATGAAGATAAACTAAATAACAACGATGAAATCAAAATATCAGCCAAAGCATCTTCATCAGTTAATAAATTTTCTTCAAGTTCTAAAAGTTCAGCTTCTAATTGTTCAGCATTTAACATATCAACTAATTCAAATGAACCAAATATAGTATTCATCATCCATATAAAAGATATAACACCAATAATTAAAAATGAAACAGTTACCCAAGATAATACCTTATTGGCAGAGTTAATCCCAATCTTTTCCATAATACTCTCCCTTCTATAAAAATTATAACACAATTTAATTCAATATATAAAAAAAACACATAAGTGTTTTATATAACAATTGCAATTAAATTGCTACTTCCTTTATTAACTATCTTAGAAACAGTATTACTTAACTTATATCTGGTATTTTCAGGCATCATCGCTAATTTAGCTTGAATTCCCTCTTGAACAATAACATCCAAACTTCTACCAAATATTTCACTCTTCCATATACCATCTGGATTAGTTTCATAATCTCTCATTAAATAATTAATTAACTCTTTACTCTGCTGCTCACTACCTATTATAGGCTCAAAAGTACTTTCAACATCTACCTTTATCATATGAATAGAAGAAGCTACTGCTTTTAATTTAACTCCATACTTATTACCTTGTTTAATAATTTCTGGAGTATCCAATTTTAAATCCCTTAAATTTGGATACACAATACCATAACCAGAAGTTTTAGTCATTTTCATTGCTTCTTTAATAGATACAACATCATTATTACCATCTCTATATTGAGCAAATATACTTAAAAGACCAGCTTTTGTATTAGCAGTATCACCCATCATTTCTTTTAAAATAGTATTATAAAGTTCTTCGCTACTCTCTAAATTAATACTAACTATTCCAGAAGAAGTATCTAAATTACTTATATAAGCTTTATTAATATATTCACTATTCTCATAATAACTTAATATACTATCTACATCTTTTAACTTATTAACAGAATATACACTATTTCTAATTAAATCTAGATAATGATTTTTTAAATAATGATTACCAAGTACATGAACCCATTCAGGTATTTTAACAGATATATCTACAACTGGAAACTCATATAAAGCATTCTTTAAAATACTATATATTTCAATCTCATTCATAGAATTAACACTAAGAGGTAATACAGGAACATTATACTTAGTATTTAATTCATCAGCCAACCTTTTAGTAGAATCAGCATTAGGAGTACTACTATTTAATACAATTATAAATGGTTTTCCAATATCTATTAACTCATTAATAACTTTTTCTTCAGCTTCAATATAATTCTCTCTAGGAATATCTCCAAAAGACCCATCAGTAGTTACAACAATACCAATAGTAGAATGATCTTTAATAACTTTTTCAGTCCCAATCTCAGCAGCATCAACAAAACTAATATCTTCCGGATACCAAGGTGTTTTTACCATTCTAGGATTACCATCAACATCCTCATAACCACTACAACCAGGAATAACATAACCCACACAATCAACTAATTTTACATTAGTACTAATCTCTCCAACCTTTATAGTAGCTCCATTAGAAGGAACAAACTTAGGTTCCGTAGTCATAATAGTTTTACCTTGAGCACTTTGAGGAATCTCATCCAAACATCTTTTCTTTTCGTATTCATCTTCAATATTAGGAACAATTAAATTTTCAATAAATCTCTTAATAAAAGTAGACTTACCAGTTCTAACAGCACCAACTATTCCAAAATATATTTCTCCATTTCCTCTCTTAGAAATAGACTCTATAATATTTTCACTTTTCACCCTTTTACCTACCATTTCTAATTAACTCTATGATAAGTCAAAAATATTATTCCAAGAAAAAAATCCAATAAATATTGGATATATATTATCTATTAATATAAGAATACGTACCTGGCATCATATCATAGTAATTAGAAACACCATTTTCAAAATAAATTACATCACCAAGTCCACCAGCATGAATATCATATCTTTGTGATGTTGCTAAAGATACATTTTCTGTAGCATGTTGATAAGAAGCATAAACCATAGTACTAACATCATCAGATGAGATTATACATTGAATTTGATTAGTATAAGCTGTTGCTCCATCAACTAAATTCATTGAAATTCCAAACCCATCTGATTCCTTAAGAATGTTCGTTCCATTATAAGAATAATTTATATTATTTACAACACCATTCTTTTTATAAACTTGAACTCCAGCTTGACTATTATCAGCCATACTTAAATAATGACCAAGTCTTATTGCAAATACATCATAAGATCTAGTAATTGGCAAAATCTTCCAATCTAACTCAGCAGTAACAAAATAAGTAGTATCAGTAAGTGTACTAACATAAAGTCCCAGTCTTTTGTAAGTACTTTCAACCATTCCATAATCAGCTGCTCCGCCATCTAATGGTGGAATCACTCCATTATATTCATCTTCAGTAACTTCTTCTACTAAAGGAAGTCCATTAATGATCGTCGTTTTATAATAAACTACTGACGACGAAGTAATAGGTAAACTATCATAATCAATTTCATCACCAGTAGTAGCGTTAGTAACATTTGGTAGCAACAATAATGCCGCTAAAGTAACAATCAACTTTTTCATGACACATCTCCTATAATCGGATCAACCATTTCAAAAACATATTCAAAAGCATCAACAAACTTTATCAAATCACTTTTTAAACCACTTTTCATTAAATTAGAAAATTCAGAATGATATAATATATCACTCTTGTCATATAAAATTAATAAATCAGCAGTACTAGTATATACTAAACCAATACTAGACTTGTCATACACATTAATATAATATAAACTATTAAAATATTGAAAATTAATTTCCAATCCTTTATATTCACCATTATAAGATTTAATTAAAATTGGTGAGTTTTCAGCTTGAAATGTAGAAACCTCTTCTACTTCATGAGCTTCCTCAAAGTCATTATCATATAAAACTTCATCTAATTTAGTTACAGTTTGATACTGAGTAATATTATCACTAACATCACGATATTCTTCTATCGAATAATCAAATAACTTATTATTAGAAAATTTATGTTCTACATCTATAACTATAGTTTCTTCCATCTTTGTCCCATCAATTAAAGTATAATATACAACCAATGTCAATTTTTCGAAATTATCTACAAAATTATCATTTAATATCTTAGCATCATCAGATGGTTCATAAACATGAATAGAACCATAATCTCCTCTATATAATATAAAGTCGTCATCGTCATCTATATATAACTCAATTCCAATACTTTGTTCAACTACTTCATCATTTCCAACATATTGCAAATTATTAAGTTGAAATATATTTTCCATGTTTGATGTCATCATAAATCCATCTGTCATTACAAAATCGTCAGATTTAAATGTAAATTGGTAAACACTAATAGAATTAAAAGATGTTAAAAAGTACCAAAACAATGACATTACACATAAGAATACTATAAATATAATACTCTTTTTTCTATTAGACATCTTAGATTTCTTATTAGAATAATCTATAGTTTCTTTTGTTAGTTTGTCAGCTTCAAATTTGTCTATGTTTTTATCGAAATGTTCTCCGGCAAGCAACTCATTAACAGTAACACCCAAATAGTCAGCTAAAGGTAACAAAGTACCAACGTCTGGTAAACCAGCTCCTACTTCCCATTTACTTACTGTCTTATTCGATATACAAAGTTGCTTAGCAAATTCATGTTGAGTTAGTTTTCTACTCTTTCTAATACTAGCAATAAATTTACCAATTTTATTCGCATCCATATACTGCACCACTTTCGTACTTATTACTTCTAAAATATTATATAACTATAATAAACATTCAATCATTTCTTCAACGGCCATTTCAAAGTCGTTGTGTATAGTTTTAATTATACCCCCAGGAGTATGATCATCAAAATCATCTTTATACTTAAACTCAGCTTCGTACAAATCGACACCTCCATTCTATAATATTTCTTACTACTTAAAACCCCTCATTAAACTATTGCAACACTTAAGTGAACTACAAAAGCTATTTTCATTTTAATATAAAAACAAATAAAAATGCAATCTACTTAAGGTAGAAATTGCACAATATTTATGTCTTTCAGTCTATTTTATTATAATATTACCTAAATCATCTAAATCATAATTTACATAATTAGGGACTTTAGGTAATCCAGGCATTTTAATTATATTACCTAAATAAATTACTATAAAACCAGCTCCATTTGCTACTTCAACTTTCGTAACAGTAGATACATAATTAGTAGGTCTTCCTAACTTATTTTTATCATCTGATAAAGAATACTGATTTTTAGCTATACAAATAGGTAATTTATCTAAATTATTATTTTCAAGACATTCAATATCTAATAAAGCTTTATCAGTATATATTACATCATCAGCTCCATATAAATCTTTTATTATTTTATTTACTTTCACTTTAATAGAATCATTAATATCATATATAATCTTTTTATCTTCTAAAACATCACATAACTTTAAAACTTCATTAGCAAGTTCAATAGCACCATCACTACCATCAACAAAAGCACTACTTAAAACACATTTAATATTTAATTCTTTACAATAATTAAATACATATTCAATATCTTCTTTACTATCAGTATCATATTTATTAATACATACAATAATATTATTAGTAAAATTCTTAACTATATCTATATGAGCACCTAAATTATTAATACCAGACTTTAAAGAGTCATTACCATTATATTTTAAAGCTTTAATAGTACATACAAGAACAGTAGCATTTGGATATATATTATTTTCTCTACATTTAATATCAAAAAACTTTAAAGCACCCAAATCACTACCAAATCCTGCCTCAGTTACTACATAATCACTATTACTAAGACCTAAGTTAGTAGCTATAACACTATTGCATCCATGAGCTATATTAGCAAATGGACCACCATGAATTATAACTGGATTCTCTTCTAATGTTTGTACTACATTAGGTCTTATTGCATCTTTTAATAATACAGCCATAGCCCCAACTACATTTAAATCTTTAGCAAATACAGGTTTACCATCTTTATCATAAGCTATTAAAATATTATTTAATCTATTCTTTAAATCCTTAATATCTTTAGCTAAACAAAATATAGCCATAACTTCACTAGCAGCAGTAATAACAAAACCATCATCATGAATTTCTTTAGTTCCTAAAGTAACACTCTTAAGAGCACGATCATTCATATCAACACATCTCTTAAATAATATTCTATTAGAATCAATATTTAATTCATTACCAAAATGAATATGATTATCAATGGCAGCAGATAATAAATTATTTGCCGCTCCAATCGCATGTAAATCACCAGTAAAATTCAAATTAATTTCACATGTAGGAACTACTTGTGATTTACCACCACCAGTAGCACCACCTTTAATACCAAATACAGGACCTAAAGAAGGTTCTCTAAGTACGCCAATGGCATTTTTTGATAGCTTCTTAAGAGCATCCAAAAGCCCTATGCAGACAGTAGTTTTACCTTCACCATAAGGTGTAGGACTAACTGCTGTTACTAATATTAACTTTCCGTGATTAGTTCCACTCTTATATTCTTTAAACTTTCCAATATAATCTCCATAAGTATCAACCTCTAAAGAAATATTATTTTTATTTAAAATATCACCTATTTTATTCATAAAATCACCTGAAAACATTATAACATAATTTAGTAATTAAAACATCTTATCGACATTTTTAGGAACTTTATCATCTACGATAGTATTAATTATCTTATCTTCCCTATCTTTAGAAATAGATTTACCTGTCATACTACAAAGTGTACCTATAACTTCTCTTATAGTTCCCTCATCCTTCATATTCCCATTTTGTAATTTATTTGCTAGAGACATAATAGTATCTTTATTTACTTTTGTCTTACTCTCTACCTTTTTAAAAAAATTATCATCAAAAGCCATATAATCCTCCTACAACAATATATGCAAAATAAAAAAAAACACCTATTAAAGTGTTTAATCTTCTTTACCTCTGTTCTTAAATTGTAAAACTATTGGAGTACCAGTAAAATCAAAATTCTCTCTTATCTTATTTTCTAAATATCTTTCATAACTGAAATGAACTAATCCCTTATTATTAACTCTAAAAGTAAATTTAGGAGGCTTACTACCAGTTTGACTAGTAAAATAAATCTTCAATCTTTTACCTTTATAAGAAGGCGGTTCATGTAAATTAACAGCATCAATAATAATATTATTTAGTAAACTAGTTTTGATTTCCTTCTTATTATTTTCATAAGCACTAATTATCTCAGGCATAAACATATGTAATCTTTTCTTAGTAAGAGCAGATAAAAATACTATTTTAGCATATGGCATAAATTGAAAATTAACTTCAATCATCTTTTTCCATTTCTTTAAATTTTCATCAACATTATCTATAGTATCCCATTTATTAACAACTAATACAACAGCTTTACCAGCTTCAATAGCATATGATGCTATATGTTTATCATGTTCTATAATACCTTCCTCAGCATTAATAACAATAGCACAAACATCACTTCTATCAATAGCTTTCAAACTTCTAATAAGACTATATTTTTCTACAGATTCAAATATTCTGCCCTTTTTACGCATCCCTGCAGTATCTATTACTAAATAATCTTCATGATTATAAGTAAATCTCGTATCTATAGCATCCCTAGTAGTACCAGCAATATTACTAACAATAGATCTTTCTTCATTTAAAAGAGCATTTATTAAACTACTCTTACCTACATTAGGTCTACCAATAATACTAAATTTTAAAATATCCTCATCTTCTTCTTGATTTTCATTAAAATCACTAACTATAACTTCTTGTAAATCAGCAAAACCAATATTATGACTAGCACTTACTGGCATTACATATTCAAAACCAAGTTCATAAAATTCATATATTTTTTCTTCTTGTAATTTTTTATTATCTAACTTATTAACAGCAACAATAACTTTCTTACCAGATTTAATCAACATATCACGTACAACTAAGTCATTATGTGTTAAATCCTCACGTCCATCAACAACAAAAACAATTACATCAGATTCAACAACAGCAATCTCAGCTTGAGCTTTAATTTCCTTATTAAAATCTCCTGTACCAACATCAATACCACCAGTATCTATTAATAAGTAATGATGATCCATATATAAAGCATTACCATATATACGATCCCTAGTAATACCAGGAGTATCCATTATTATAGACTTATTCTCACCAATTAAACGATTAAAAATACTACTCTTACCAACATTTGGTCTTCCAATTAAACATACAGTATATTTCATATATATCACCCCTTCAAAGAAATGTATTTTAACATATTTTAAACATTATGTAAAGTTTACTACTATTTATCACATAAAGTAGCATCACTACTACCAAATATGTAATCAGCATATATTCTTTCATACTTTAAATAAACTCTTACTTTTTCATCAGTTAACGAACTATCATCACGTGGATCAAGTAAAGAATCAACTTCATCTTCATCAGATTTTAAATAATTACTATCAAGTAATTCACTAACTAAAACATCAACATAAACAATTGACTCACCACTTATAGTCCCAGCAGTCCCAGCAGCAACAACACTCTCGTTGTCTTGCCCCCATAAAATAGCTCCTTGTTCAATAAATTCCACCTTATCACAAAATAAATCTTCTTGAAGACGCTTTTGATTAGATATAATCCCCGTAACTGCAATTCCAGAAACTACCCCAATTAAAACAATTACAACAAGTAATTCTACTAAAGTAAAGCCTTTATCTTTCATATTATCACCACCATTATTATAGCACTAAAATAAAAAAAGAGTAATACAAATTACTCTCCTTTTTCTTTTTCAATAATAGAACATACTTCTTCTCTACCTTTTTTAGTTAAAGAACTAAATAAAACAATACTATCTTCTTCACCTAAAGCAAAAGACTCTTTAATCATTTTATCATGCTTAGATCTAGCGCTAGGACCAATCTTATCATACTTAGTAGCAACAATAGTAACTTTATTATTGTAATACTTTAAAAAATTAAACATTAATACATCATCTTCAGATGGTTTATGACGATAGTCAACTATCATAAATACTCTCTTAAGATTACTTCTATTCATTAAGTATTCTTCGATCATTAAACCAAACTTTTTCTGTGTACCTTTATCTACCGATGCATAACCATATCCTGGAACATCTACTAAATAAAATTCATCATTAACTATATAAAAATTCAACGTTTGAGTTTTACCAGGTTTAGAAGATGTACGAGCATAATTTTTTCTACTAATTAAAGTATTTATAAAACTACTCTTACCTACATTACTTCTTCCAACCAATAAAAATTCTGGTTTTAAATCTTCCGGATATTGACTTATTCTAACAGCCATTTGTTTCAAATCAACTGAATTAACTTTCATTTCTAATCACCTTCGTGTTTATAATTATAACTTAAAATAATAATTATTGCAAATAATGAAAAAAGAATAGTATGAATACTATTCCTTAGATTCCAACTTAACTAAGACTTCACGAGGCTTACTTCCATTAGCTGGACCAACAATACCTCTTTCTTCTAATAAATCAACTACTCTAGCTGCTCTATTATATCCTAATCTAAATCTTCTTTGTAATAATGAAGCACTAACTTTACCAGTTTGAATAGCAAACTCAACAATTTCATTATATAAAGGATCTTCATAATCCTCTGGATCTCCAGATACAGGATTATGATCAGGAGCATCATCCATAGTTAAAGATTCATCATACTGAGCTACTTGCTCCTTACAAACATAATCTATTAATCTATTAATTTCATCATCAGAAATAAAACATCCTTGAATACGTATAGGAGAATTTTCACCCATAGGTAAATATAACATATCCCCTTTACCTAATAATTTTTCAGCACCAGGCATATCCAAAATAGTTCTCGAATCTATTTGAGATGCAACTGCAAAAGATATTCTACTAGGTATATTAGCTTTAACTACCCCAGTAATTACATCAGTACTAGGTCTTTGAGTAGCAACTATTAAATGAATACCAGCAGCACGTGCCATTTGAGTAATTCTCAAAATAGAATCTTCAACTTCTTTAGCTGCAACTAACATTAAATCAGCTAACTCATCTATTATTACTACTATATAATCCATTTTCTTAATATTAAGAGTTAAATCTTTCTCATTTTGCTTTCTAACCCATTCATTATATCCCGCAATATTTTTAACTCCATTTTCAGAAAATTCCATATATCTACGTTCCATCTCAGTAACAATTTTTTGTAATGCTACAGAAGCTTTCTTAGGATTAGTAACTACAGGAGTTTTCAAATGAGGAACACCATTATAATTAGATAACTCTACTTTTTTAGGATCTACCATTACTAATTTAACTTCATCAGGACGATATCTAAGTAAAATAGAAGCAATAATACTATTAATACAAACAGACTTACCAGACCCAGTAGAACCAGCTACTAATAAATGTGGCATTTTAGATATATCAGCTGTTTGTACACGTCCCATTATATCTTTACCTAAACAAACTACTATCCCACCATTATTAGGAGGTATATTAGCTGCTATTTCTTTTATCTTAACTGGACTAATTACTGGATTAGGTAATTCAACACCTATTGTACTCTTACCAGGTATAGGAGCTTGAATACGAACATCCCTAACAGCCATAGCAAGAGCTATCTCTCGGTGAATACCTACTATCTTATTAACTTTAGTTCCATTAGGTATTTGAATTTCATATTGAGTAATAGAAGGTCCAACATGTATTTCAACAACCTTACCATTAATTTGAAAATCACTAAGAACTCTCTCTAATACCATCTTTTGACTTTTTAATATATCATTATTTAATTTTTTAACCTTAGAAATTTCATCTAATAAACCAATAGAAGGTAATCTATATTTATGATTACTTAAAGCTTCATTAGAAACAGCTGGCGTCACTTCACTAACAGCAACTTGATTAGTAACTGGTGCTTGTACTGCCACAGCTGTTGGTTCTTGATGGTGTTTTAAATCTTCCACTGAAGATATAACAACACGATTATCAACTTCTTCTTCCTCTTCATACCCATCTTCATCATCTTCATCACGTTCTTTTCTTTTAAATAAAGAACCAATTTTCTCGAAGAATTCTCCTAAATCAATATCAAAAGCTAAAACAATTCCAAAAAATCCTAAAATAACTAAAACTATATAAGTACCAATCTCCCCAAATAATGAAGAAAAACATCCAGCAACAACTGCTCCAATAATTCCTCCACCTACAGTAATATTAGTATTACCACTACTTAAAAAATCAGTAGTCTCATTAATAGAATCAGCTCTAATCATATAATTATCTAAAGATGCATCAAATAAAACTTCAAATCCAGGAGTCTTTTGAATAAATTCAAAATGCGACGCAACTAATATAACTACTACAATTATATAAAAACCTAACATTCTTAAAGAAAAAAACTTAGGAGGTTTTCTCTTTACTATCATATAACAACCCATATAAAATATTAATACTAATATAATAGGCCACCATTCACCACCAACAAATAAGGCAAATTTCTTAATAAATTCACCTACCAATCCAAATCCAAAACCTAATAAACCTATTAATACTAATAATAAACCTACTAGCTCTACACTATATTTAAACTCACTGTTACTTGATGCTTTACTCTTTTTTTTCTTTGCCATCTTTACCACCATACTAATTATACTAAATTATTACCATTAATGCAAAGGAAAAAGAGGTTTCCCTCATTTATTAAAATACAAAACTACCTAATATAATTGCTAATAGAATAAATAAAATTAATGCTATGAATGCTCCATTACAATTACTTGTAGTTACAACATTTTTATTACAAGCCATACTTTCACCTCCTAGTTAATAGATTAAACAAAAGCTCCTACAATAATAATTAACAAGATAAATAGCACTAATATGATTGCAGGACCACAAGTATTACCGAAACAATTATTCATTATAATTCCCTCCTTTATATATCTTTACATTATTATTGTATGGTTAATTTAATTATTATGTGAGTAATTTCTTGTATTTTATTTTTATACTTGTTATAATGTTAAATGTAAGGGAGGATATAATGAAGAAAAAATTAATATTACTAGCAATGTGCTTAGTAATGGTAACAGGTTGTGGAGAGGAAATTCCTAAATTAAAAGATGGAAGCGAAGCAGTAGTAAACTTTGAAGATGGTTCATCAATTAGCGCTGAAGAATTATACGCAGCACTAAAAGAAAATGCTGGAACATCAACAATGGTTAACTTAATCGATAGAAAAATCTTAGAACAAGAATATAAAGATAAAGTTACAGAAGCTGAAGAATATACAACAGATCATATGGCTCAACTTAACGCAAGTTATGGTGAAGACTTATTATCAGCAATTCAACAGTATACTGGTTATGCAACTATTGAAGCATACGAAGATAGCGTATCATTAAGTTTCTTACAAAATGAAGCTATATTAGATTATGCTAAATCTATGATTAAAGATAAAGATGTTGAAGAATACTACGACGACGAAATCGTTGGAGATATTAAAATAAGTCATATCTTAATTACTCCAAATGTAACTGATGATATGTCTGCAGATGAAAAATCAGATGCTGAAGAAGAAGCAAAAGAAGAAATCGAAGATATCATTGCTCAACTTAAAAAAGCTGACAAAGATGAAATCGAAAGTTTATTTGCTGAATTAGCAAAAGAAGAATCACAAGATTCATCAACAGCTTCAAGCGGTGGAAACTTAGGATTCATTAATACTGATACACTTGGTACTACTTATGATGAATTAGTTGATGCAGCTTATGATTTAGAAGATGGAGAATATTCTACAAAAGTTATTACTACTGAATTAGGATATCACGTTGTATTAAGAACTGAATCAAAAGAAAAAGCTAGTTTAGAAGATTCTAAAGAAGATATTTTAGAAATTTTAGCTAACGAATATTTAACTGAAAACATTGCAGCTAGTACAGAAGCAATGAGAGATCTTCGTGAAGAATATGGTATGGATATTATTGATACTCAACTAAACGATAATTATGCAACTTTAATTCAAAACGCTTTATTACAAGCTGAAGAACAAGAAGCAGCAGCAGATGCACAATAAAAAAGAGCAACGCTCTTTTTTTTATTGTTCTAATACTTCATTAACATCTTCATAACTAAAACCTAAAGATGATAACTTCTTAAACAACATATATTTTAATTCCTTATCAGAATATTTTTTTTGATACTTGTTTAAATACTTATTATATTCCTTAATTAATATATTATTATCATTAAAATCATAATTACTTATAACATTACTAATCATTAAAGAATCAAAACCTAAATTAACTAAATTAATCATTAACTTACCCTTCAATTTAAAAACACTATACTTAGTATTAGAACTAAAAGATTTATTAATATATCTATTAATCTTATCTTCCCAAACAAACTCATCAATACTATTTAAATATTCTTCAATTAATAACTCATTAACTCCTAGAACAAGTAATTTACTTTTAATCTTTAAAGGTCCATTATTACCCAAATTAATTTGATCATTAACAAAAGACTTTATATATAAAGATTCATCTAAATATCCTAATTCTTTAATTTTGTTAATTACATCAAAAACTATACTTTTATCAAATTCTTTTATTAAATATTTATATAACTCTTTTTCAGTACGTAACTTCTTAGTAATATATTTTAGAGCTTTATAATACACACAATAAAAGTCATTGTCTTTTAAAATTGAAGCCAACAACATACTATCAACATTTTTATTAGTTAATAAAGTATATTTTAATATTACCTCATCATATAACTGATAAACTACATCATTAATCTTTAATTCATATAACCCACTTTTAAGTTTCTTGATTTTCATACATACCTCTAATAAAATTATAACAAACAAAAAAACGAAAAACAAGAACATTTGTTCTTGTTAATTGTTTTTGCTATATTCAATACACACTTGATCTAAATCAGATATCATCATATCTACAGACTCTTCATCAGGTATTCTAGCTCCACTAGCAAACTTATGTCCACCACCATTATATTTAGAAGCTATAGTATTAATAATAGGTCCTCTACTTCTTATATTTACTTTATGTAATTTACTACGTTCATCATAAGTAATAAATGTCCACACTTTTACTCCTTTAATGAAGTTAAAACTATTTATCATATTTGAAGCAGTTGAATTATCAACTTCAAATCTTTTTATATCTTCAGCTTTAATTTTCATATAAGCCAAACCATTTTTAGTAATTGTTAAATTTTCACCAATGAAATTTTGAAATCTAATCTCATTTATTGATCTTTCATACAAAGAAGCATACAAACTAGTAAAGTCAATTTTAGTTTTTTCAATTAACTCTATTATTAATTTAAATGTTTTAGTACTAGTATACGGTAATAGAAACCTATCACTATCAGATACTACACCTAAATATAAATTTTCTGCTATCTTAGTATTAATTTTCAAAGGAGTATTTAAAAGAATTTCAATTATCATTTGACAAGCACTACTAGCAGTTTCATCTACAAAATCAATAGTAGCAAACTTATCCTCTTTAGGATGATGATCTATTTTAATTACTTCATCATACTTAGTATAATCAGTTCCATCAATACGATGAATATTAGGTACATCACAAACAATCAATAAAGCGTTACTTAGAGTACTATCGTCTACTTTATCTAAAGTTCCATAATATTTAAACTTAGATACCCCACTACCAACAGCAAGAACAGTCTTCTCAGGAAATGTTAGTTTAATTGAATCCCTTAAAGAAGTTTGACTAGCAATAGCATCTGGATCAGGACTTATATGCCTAGCAATAACAATAGTCTTATACTTTCTAATTTTCTTATATATTTCTTTTATGATTGTTTTACGCATTATTATACATCCTTCTATTTAACTAATTCAAAAGTATCTTTAGCAATCATATATTCCTCATCAGTAGGTTTAACATAAACCATTACACTAGAATCTTCAGTACTTATTATACCCTCTTTTATATCTTTATATCTTGCTATATTTTCATTACTAGAATCAACTTTAATTCCTAAACATTCTAACTTAGCTAATATAGACCTTCTAATCTTAATTCCATTTTCACCAACACCAGCAGTAAATACAATTGCATCTACTTTACCAGCTAATTTAACATAATAATCAGTAATATATTTAACTATTCTATCTACAAATAAATCCCAAGCAAGTATTGCTCTTTCATCACCAGCTTCAACAGCTTTTTCAATATCACGATTATCACTAAATTTTTCAGTAACTCCAAGTAAACCACTTTTTTTATTTAAGATAGTATCTACTTCGTCTAAAGTTTTACCAGATTTACTCATAAAGTAAGGAATCATAGTGTAATCAACATCACCACTACGAGTACCCATCATAACACCAGCATTAGGAGTGAATCCCATAGTAGTATCATAAGACTTACTATCTTTTACACAACATAGTGAAGCTCCACTACCAATATGACAACTAATAATATTAATAGAATCTTTCTTTAAAATATCAATCATAGATTCTGTAATATATTTATGACTTGTTCCATGGAATCCATATTTTCTAATTCCATATTCACTATACCATTCATATGGTACAGGATATAAGAAATTCACCTCAGGCATAGTTTGATGAAACGCAGTATCAAACACAGCAACATTCTTAACTCCAGGAATCATTTCCATAAAAGTCTTAATACATAATAAATTTGATGGATTATGTAAAGGAGCTAGTGGCGAACAAGCAGATATATTATTAATTACATCTTCATCAATTACTACACTAGTACTATATTTATCTCCTCCATGAACTACACGATGACCAATACCAGCAATTTCATTAAAATCACTAATAACATTATTATCAAATAATTCTTGTTTCAAAAATGAAATAGCATCATTAAAATTCTTTAATTCAACTTCCTTCTCAAATTTTTCACCATTTATTTTAATAGTATAGAAACTACCTTCAATTCCTATTTTCTCAAAATAACCATTAATTAATTCATTTCCTTCAGGTAGAACAACAACGTTAAACTTCAACGATGAACTACCAGCATTAACTGTTAAAATTTTCATATTTTCACCTCTAAGTTAATTATACACAAAAAAAGACTTTTATTCAATTAAAAGTCTCAGATACCTTTTTTCTTAAATTTAACTACTAAATAAATTACCAATCCCAAAACAAGTAAAAATATTATAGAAAGAACAATATTAGTAACAACTATTTCTAACTTACTGTCATTATCATCATTATTCTCAGATACCTCTACAGATTCATCTGATAAGTCATCTATATTAGGTTCTTCAAGAGAATCATCTACATTAGGTTCCTCAAGAGAATCATCTACATTAGGTTCCTCAAGAGAATCATCTTCATCAGGTAATTCATCATCAGGATTAATTTCATCTTCAGGTATAATTTCCTCATCAGGAATTTTCTCAAACAAAACTTCAATCTCCACATCAGTACTTGGCATTGAAAAAACATAACTATTCCCTACTATTTTATAAGTTACTAGAACTCCATTAGATAATATATTTAAAGAATCTTTTACAATTCTATACCCTTCATCAGGGTTAATAGTAAAACTTACTTCCTCAGAAATAAAATATTTACTTTCATCTAAAGTAATATGACCATTACTAATTTCTTTTATATTAACATCATAATATTCTCTATTAGTAACAACTACTTCACCTATATAATTTGCTTTTAAAGTACTATTCCATATATCAATATTAGCAAACTCTATAGAATTATTACCGACACTATCTATATCATTGTTACTAATTTTTAAATATACATCATAATTACCTAGTATTATATCCTGATCCATCTTAATAGTAAAATCATAATTAAATTTAGATAAAGAATCAATATCTCTTAAATCTAAATCTATAGTCTTACTATAAGTATTAACCCCATTATCCAATATAACTTCTACCTTTTTAGCATTAATTAAATTAGCCGCTCCTACATTTTCAATAACCCCTTTTAATCTTAAAGTATTCGCTTCATTAACATATACATAATCATTTAAATAAGACTCCCTTAATACATATCTATAACCTAAATGATTAGCAATATAAGTATAAGCACTCTCTTTAGTATAAACAGAGTCACTCCCTAAATACGTTGCACTCTTCCATCTATTAATAGTTCTTTGATCCCATTCATAGTTTAAATAAGTTGTATGAGTTTTAAACATTTCTTCTATCATAAAAGAACTACTAGTATAATCAATTCCATTACTAGAATAATTATCTACTACCTCACCCCCATAAAAAGTATGAGTAGCATGATTACTAAGCCATGTAACTTCATTTACTCTCCATCCTAATGTAGGATGATATAAAAAAGTTCCTAAGTCACTATGTGATCCCAAATAACCATCATTATAAACTCCAACTCTATAAGCTGATTTATTTAAATACTCATAAGTTTTATATAAATCATTATAATCAATACCAGCCCATCCAGCAAAATAACTAGGTCTCCTAACATTTATCTGCATATCATCAGGAGTATTATCTAAAAATGCATTTACAAGCTTATTAATATTTTCTTGAGTAACAATAGTACTAGAATGTTGTTCACCCCATGGACCAAATAAACCAGTATCAATAGCTGATATAACATCATCATATTTCATGAAAATAGGTTTTAATTGTTCAACATGTTTTAAAACTTGATCAATAGAAGGTTCCTTATTAGCACTATCTCCATAACTAAATCTAATAATTATAGAAGTATCCATTTTTCTATAATTATCCAAAATATGCATTAAACCATCAATAGCTCCAGAAGATATATCATTTTCTCCATTTACATTATTGTAATAACCCATAGATACTCTTAAATGAACCAAAGGTGCATCAGTATATCCAGTATGATTAGCACTATTCTTTTCAAACCACGCAATGGCAGTACGATAAAAACCACGTTCAGGATTATTTAAAATTTTAGTAGATTCCATATAATTGATATCAGCAAGTACTAATTTAGAATCCAAAGAAGCACTGAAAGAATAACCCATTAAATATCCAAATAATAAAACTATAATAATAAATACATACTTCTTCATAAACGCCTCACTACTTTAATAATAACAAAAAAACTATACATAGTATAGTTATTTTCTTTCATGTTTAATAGAACTATTAAACACACTTTCATGATCAATTACTCTTTTAGCAGAAGAACCAAAATTATAACCGTATCTATTATAATGCATATATCTTTTTTTATCTAAAGAAGACATATTATCCTCAATTATACTTGCTTTATAAAAATAATTAACTTCTCTTAATTCCTTCATTAAATCACCTACTATTATTGTGGTAATTTATTAAATATTTATACTATAACAAATCGTTATACATTTCTTCCTGATCTACAACATCAATTACTTCATGATTCTTTATAGCTTCATAAATCATTTCTTCATAATCAATTAACTTTTCATATTCATAACACTTATCAAGTTCAGGATTAATAACTGGATGTTCAGGAACAAAGATTGTACAACAATCTTCAAAAGGTAATATTGAAGTTTCGTAAGTACCAATCTTTTTAGCCAAATCAATAATTTCTAACTTATCAAAACATGCAACAGGTCTTATAACAGGTAACTTAACTACTTCATTAATAACTCTCATACTTGTCAAAGTTTGCGAAGCAACTTGACCAATAGATTCTCCATTCACTAATACATGACCATTTCTTCTATTAGTAAGAATAGCTCCAATTCTATACATCATTCTTCTCATTATAGTTATTAAATACTCATGAGGAATATTCTTATATATAGCTTCTTGAATCTTAGTAAAATTAATAACATGTACCTTAACACCATTATTATATAAAGATAACTTTTTAGCTAACTCTAAAACTTTATTCTTAGCATCTAAAGAAGTATGAGGAGGACTTTCAAAATATAAAGCTTCTAACTTAATCCCTCTTTTAATAGCTAAATAACCAGCAACAGGAGAATCAATTCCTCCACTTAACATTAACATTCCTTTACCTAAAGTACCAACAGGATATCCACCAATACCTTTTATTTTCTTATAATAAAAATATAAAGCATCACTTCTTACTTCAACATTAAGTAGTAATTCAGGATTTCTAACATCAACAGAAATATTAGAAATGTTTTTTAAAATACAACCACCAACACGTCTACTAATCTCCATACTATCCATAGTAACACGTTTATCACTTCTCTTAGTTTCAACTTTAAAAGTTTTAAAAGATTCCTCTTTTAAACAATCTACAACATTACTATATAACTCATTAAAATCTTGACCATCTAATTTATAAACAACATCAAGTTCATGAATTCCAAAAACTTTAGTTAATTTACTAACAACTAAATCAAGATTACTAGAAGAAATAAACATTCTATTACGATCTCCCATAATATTAACATCTAATCCTCTTAAAGCAATTTCTACATTATTCCTTAATACCCTAACAAAATAATTAATATTATTCTTCTTAGTACTTAATTCCCCATATTTAATCATTACTAATTTTTCCACAAAAAGCCACTCCCAATCAAAAGTATTTTATCATTTATTAAATAAAAAAGAAAGATATAATCTTTCTAACAATCATTAATTCCACCCATATCATAAATATTAGTATATCCAAGTTCTAATAACTCATTAGCAGCTTCTAAAGACCTAACACCACTTCTACAATAAACTATTATCATTGAATTTTTATCACTAACTACATCAGTTATAGAACTTATTTCATCCAAAGGAATATTAATACTAGAATCTAAATGACCTTCATTATATTCTTCAACAGTTCTAACATCTATTAAATAAGCATCATCTATATAATTAATAACTTCACTACAATTAATATCATGAATAACTACTTCCTCATTACTACAAGAAGATAAAATAAATAAAGATATACCTAATATTAAATATTTCACCACTAAGCTCCTAAAGTATTTAATTTATTAAATACTTCATCAAAACATTTCAAAAACTTATTAATATCTTCATTAGTAGTTAAATGAGATAAACTAATTCTTACACTAGTCATAGCTCTTCTTCTCTCACCAAATACTGCCATAATAGCACTACTTATATCCCCTGTCTTACAAGCAGTATTAGTACCTAAATATATATCATGTTCTTCCATAGCATGAATAAAAGTTTCAGGTTTTATATTTACTAAACTAACACTCAAAATATGAGGTATAGAATACTTAGTCTTATTAATTAATATATCTTTATTATCAGCTAAATGCTCACATATTTTTTCATTTAACTTTCTAATTAACAATTCCTTTCTATCAACACCATCCAAAGCCATTCTAAGAGCCTTAGCCATTGATACAATCAATGGTAAAGGAACAGTACCAGGTCGAAAGTCACTAATCTTAGAACTACCATGAATTAAAGGAGTCATAAAAATTTTATTATTCTTATATAAAATACCTATTCCTTTAGGACCATATAACTTATGAGCACTCAAAGAAGCCAAATCAACATCTAACATATTAATAGCAACCTTACCTATTGCTTGAGTCATATCAGAATGAAAAATAGTATTAGGATTTTCTTTTTTAATAACTTGTTTAATAGTCTTTAAAGGTTGTCTAATCCCAAGTTCACTATTAACAGCACATATACTAACTAAGATAGTATCAGGAGTCATCTTCTTCCTTAAATCATCTAAGTCAATACATCCTTCTTTATTATTATTAACATAACCTATATTAAAACCTATAGCTTCTAAATAATTACAAACACTATATACAGAAGGATGCTCCAATTTAGAAACTAAAATACTTCTACCACGTTTACCATAAGCTAGTGCAACTCCTTTTAATGCCATATTATTAGACTCAGTAGCTCCACTAGTATATATAACTTCACTATCCAATACCCCTAATAAATCAGAAATTTGTTTAGTAGCACTAACATATAAAGCTTTAGATTTAGAACCTAAAGAATGTAAAGAATTAACATTACCTATGTAATCTCTTGTAGTTTTATTATAAGACTCCAACACTTCATAAGAAACAGGAGTCGTCGCTGAATAATCTAAATATATCATACTATCACCTATTCCATTATACAAAAAAATAGACCAAAGGTCTATTACTTTTGAGAGTATTCAAGTAAACGGTTATGTATACCTGGTTCAATTAAATCAATAGCACTAATAGCTTGCTCTAAAGATAATTTAAAATTACCATTATTAAATGCATTCTCAGCTTTAGTAATACCAACATCTACAGTTCTATCTACAGGTCTATATCTATTACCATAAGTTATAGCAATTTCCGCCATAGCAGCAGTTTTCACTATTTCATTAGTAGTACAATATAACTTTAAAACTAAATCTCTTGCAGTATCAACTCTTGTATTTAATACTTTAATTGATATTGGTTTAGCCTCTAACTCTTTAATCATTTCTTTAACAGCTTCATAAGCCTCTGCTAATTCCGTATAATATTTCTTAGGAATTAATGGCAATTTATAACTATTAATCTTCATCTTAGATTTCTTTAAAATATCTTTAATTTCATCTAGCTGTTCTCTAGCTCTCAACTCATCATCTTTTAAACTTCCTAGAGATCTTAAAGCATATTCTAATTTATCTTCAGTCTTTGTCAACTTAACATTTAAAATTTCCATTTCTTTACTAATCTTAGAATAAGCAAAAGATTTAGATCTATAAGCATCTACTATCGAATCATAACTCTTTTCTAATAAATCCAATTCATTTTTAATAACATCAATAACTGTAACATCGTCATCAGTTAAATCATAACTAAATTTAATAGCATCTATTTTTTTATATAACTCATTATTAATCTTTTGAAGTTTTTTAACTTTTAAT
Organism: uncultured Muribaculaceae bacterium; assembly: GCA_964370475.1. Lineage (GTDB taxonomy): Bacteria > Bacillota_I > Bacilli_A > RF39 > UBA660 > CAYJCL01. The sequence goes on from CAYJJI010000010.1 coordinate 36,170, forward strand.
ATAATAGTTCTAGATAACTCTTCATATATTTTTTTAGATATTTTCTCTTTATCAAAATCATTATAAATACCTTCAAAATAATCAACAATAGTCTTCAACTCAAATATAGAATCTTCAACATTTAAAACATTTAACCTAGTTATAATATCAGTTAATTTCTTTTCTACTTCTTCAATATTATAATCTAAACTTAAATAATCTAAATTAAATCCCTCACGAATCATTTTAGAACTAAGTAATCTTATTTCATCTACCTTACTAGGTATTAACTTTTTACTCATAACAATTATAGTTGGAGCTTCTTCAATAATTAAATTTAAATTACCAATAGTATCATCAATAGCTTTAACTATCTTCCCAACTTCTTGATAATTACTATTATCCATAGTAATTTCAAAAGCCTTAAATAACTTATCAACATTTTCAAATTGAATTTCAATAGAACTATTTATATCTAAATAACTTTCTTTATTATCTTTATACTTAGATAAAATTTCTCTATATAAAGTCTTTAACTTAGTAATAGATGCTCTATTATTCGCCTCACTCAAAGTAATTTCTTTAATTTCATCTAATAAAGTATTGGCTTTACTTTTAACAAAGTTAATATCTAACTCTAACATATTCATTCTTTTTTTCAGTTCACGATACTTCTTTTCAACAAATAAATCCTCTAACTCAATTAATTCATCAGTAATCTTAGGAACTTCAGCATCTTTAATACTTTTAAATCTTTCTTGCCAATCCGCAAATACTTCTTGCATCAAATCAGTATTAATTAAAGATTCAACTTTATTTAGTTCGCTAATTATTGAAGCACTAATAATTAAATTTTTATTTCTTTCTAAATTATTTAATTCAGATGCATATTTTTTATGTTCTTTCTTATTAACATAATTAAGAACAACTACAATAATTATTATAGTAATTATATATATTGAAATACCAAGTAAAACATATTCTGTTACACTCATTACTAGTCCTCCAATCTTAAAATAATCATATCACATATTCGACAATATTTGTAGAGTATAATTTTCATTTTACAATACAAAATTATCTATCATACTTAATATAAGTTTATGAAATAAAAAACATAGTATTAATAACCATCCATTAAAAGTACAATCATTTGACAAATTCGTAAAATAATGTATAATATTAAATGCGATGTGAAAGGCAGCGTTATATATTATGGATGATGTGTTTATTACCTAGTTTATTAGTAACCAGGCTGCCTGGTGAAAGTATTAAAATAAACTCCCCTTTCATAAATATAACAACTTAACTTTTATAAAGCAAAATTTATGAAAGGAGAATATTATGGCAAGATATACAGGACCTGTTTACAAGAAATCAAGAAGATTAGGTTTCTCAGTATTAGAAAATGGAAAAGAATTAGCAAAACGTCCATATGCACCAGGTGCACATGGAAATGACCGTCGTCGTAAATTAAGCGAATACGGAATCCAATTACAAGAAAAACAAAAAGTTAGATTCATGTATGGATTAAATGAAAAACAATTCCGTAAATTGTTTGAAAAAGCTAGTAAAATCAAAGGTAATACTGGACACAATTTCTTAAATTTACTTGAATCTCGTTTAGATAACGTAGCATACCGTTTAGGTTTATCAAAAACAAGACGTGGAGCTCGTCAAGTTGTTAACCATGGACACATAAGTGTTAATGGAATTAAAGTTGACATCCCTTCTTATACTGTTAAACCAGGAGACGTTATTGCAGTTCGTGAAAATTCAACAAACCATAAAGCTATCGTAGAAGCTGTTGAAGCTACATTAAATCGTCCAGCTTTCGTTGAATTTGATCCGAAAAAATTATCAGGAAAACTACTTCGTTTACCTGATCGTAGCGAATTAAATCAAGAAATTAATGAAACATTAATCGTTGAATATTACAACAGATAATAAAAAAGACTTATAAAGTCTTTTTTTTATGCCTAAATTAAAAAAGTCAATTAAGACTTTTCTTCCAAAGGATTCATTCTAACAACTACATAATTATCAGATTTAATATTCTTAATAACATAATTAACATCATCTAAAGTAATATCATTATATAATCCATATAAATCATCATTAATACATCCATGAGTAATTAAAGCATTTTGAATATCTCCATTAACGTATTCAATATCATCAAAAGAATTAATTAAAGAAGCAATATTAGCTCTAGCACGTCTTTTAATAGTAGCAGAATCAATCTTTAAATTACTCATCTTATCTTTAACTATTTCCAAAACATCATCCATATAATTACTTTCAATATTAAAACCAAGAATATAATGATTATCAACTAAAGAATAATTAGTATAAAGCCCAGTAATTAACTCTTTATTAAATAAATCTTCTTTTAAATCTGAAACATCACCAAAGTTATGTCTTAATATTATAGAAAAAATCACCAACATTTTTTCTTTACTAAATTTCTTAAAAGCCTTAGTATCTAATTTATAAACTAATTTAGATTTAACTAGTTCAACTTTACAATTAATAGTTTTATCAACTTCTACAACTTCTAAAGGTTCCTCTTCATATATTTTAACTGGATTAGTATATTCACTAAATTTAATACTTTTCAATTTTTTCTTAATAATACTAGCAGTCTTTACTGGATTTATGTTACCAGTTACTACAATAAAACTATTTTCAGGATGATAAAAATTATGATAAGCATTAACTATATCTTCTAATTTAGTACTTCTAACTTCATCAGCATAACCAGCAATTAGATTTCTTCTACCATTCTTATGAAATAAACTTCTATAAGACTCATGATATAACTTATTATAAGGATTATCAAATACCATACTAGTTTCTTCAACAATTATTCCTTTTTCTTTTTCAACTAATTCTTCAGTAAAATAAGGAATAGAAACATATTCAATTAAATATTTCAAACCATCTTCAAAATTAGTATCACCAAATATTTCATAAGAAGTAAAATCATAAGTAGTAAAAGCATTAATACTCAATCCTAATTCATTAAAATATTCAGTACAAGTCTTCCCTTCTGAGATATTAAATTTTAAATGTTCCAAAAAGTGAGCAGTACCATTAGGAACTTTAATCACTTTTTTACCTACCTTAAAACAAGTATCAACAGATCCATAATTAATACTATAAGTAGCATAAAAATTACTAATCTTCTCATTAACCCACATATATATATTTAAACCCTCAGGTGTTACATCATGGTATATGACTTCATCAATACCCTTTAAAACTATCTCTTTCATTTATCCCCCTCATTACTTAATAAATACACCAAATTAAGTTTTAACTTCTTAGCAACTTTAATAACATCTTCTCTAGTTACTTTTTTTATTAAAGGAATAAATTCATCAACTAACGGAGTATTACAAAGATTATTAAAGAATCTATCAGTAATAACTCCTCCTATATTATCTTGAGATATTCTAGCAGAAGAAACAATAGCTATTTTAGCTTCTTCTAATTCTTTATCACTAAAATCCCCACTTTGCATCTCTTTAACTGCTTGCTTAGACAACTTAGTAGCTTTCTTATAATTAACATGATCTATACCACTATATAAAGTAATAATACTATCTAACTTTTGATAAATACTAGAAGTAGTATAACATAAAGAATTAGTCTCTCTTAATAACATAATTAACTTAGAACTAAGAGATCCTCCACCTAAAATATAATTAAATACATACATTACTACATTCTTTTCATAATCATCAACATCTATTAAATTATAACAAATCAATAACTTAGCTTGTTCATATTTACTATTTTCAACTACTTCTAATACTTTATTACGAACAGAAACATTATTATAAGTATTAACTTCATAATTCTTAATAGATTTTAAATCAATATACTTAGTAATTTTATTAACTATTAAATCCATATCCAAATTACCAACAATGTAAATATCTAAATGCCAATTATTAATTACTTCTAAATACTTCTTATACAAAATAGCTGGTGTAATAAGCTCTAATTGTTCTAAAGAACCATCAAAATTAATAGCAATAGGATTATCAGGATCTAAATGATTAGCAGCACTATAAAAAGCATATCTATTACTATTATCAGCGAATGACTCTATATTAGCTCTAATATCGTTTTTAATTACTTTAAAAGATTCATGTTCAAATTCATCATTAACTATATTAGGATTAAATATTACTTCAAACATAAAATCCATAACTTCATTAATATATCCCTTATCACAATATTTAGGATCTAAAAAATTACCTATAACATTAACTAAATGAGAACTACCTAATCTAGACGAAACACTTCTCAAAGAAAAGTTATATAAATTTTCTTTTTCCATAACTAATAACTTATTTTTAGGATATTTCTTCGAACTATAACCTAACAAACTTGTTAACATATTTGTTTCCAAAATTTGTTCTTTATCTATATTATTTCTAAAAGAAAACTCAATCAATCCATTTTTAAATTTATCAGTTTTTATAGTATGAACTTTATATGATTTAAAATCATAACTTTGATATTTCATATTTCACCTCTTCTAATAGTATAATCTATTTAAAATTAATTATAAGGTCTTTTTCTTTGCAATAGGTATAAACCTCATCAAGAACTTATCTCCCCTAATTAAATAAAACCACCCTAATATTGAAAACACAAATGCTCCAAGAAAATTAACTATTAAATCTTCCATAGTATCATGAAGTCCAATATCTATATATCCGCCATAAGTTTCATTCCAATCCTCACCATTAACAACTAACTCATCAACAGGCTTAGTGATACTTATATTAGAATTCGTTTCATCAAACATAACACTAGTTATCTCAGTAACAACAACATCTTTTTGAGTATCCATTCCAAAATATTGATCTAATCCATATTCGAAAAACTCCCAAACTACTCCAGTAGTCATCGAGAAACAAAAAGCTACCAAAGATACAAATATTGGAGACATACTAACATGAAATTTTTCAATTTTATTTAATAAATCAATTAAAGCAAAACCTATAGCAGCCATAATAAATCCGTTAATCGTATGTAACATAGTGTCCCAATGAGTAAAATGGATATAAAAAGAATTCAACTCACCCAAAATCTCAGCAGAAAATATAAATAAATATATAATCACTTCCAAAGTATCAGGTAATTCAACATTAAACTTCTTTTCTACAATACTTGGTATTAAGAATAAAATTAAAGTTAAAACACATATAAATGTACCATTAAAATCTCCTTGAAAAAAATGTCTAATCCCTATTAATATAACTAAAATTCTAAGCACAAGATATAACGTCACTTTAAAAGATTTGTTATTCTTTAATTTTTTTACTTTTGTTTTCATTTCTACTCCTCTATTTTTCTATACTGTTCAATAAAATAATCATCAGTCATTCCCGACATAAAATCTATTACTATTCTAGCATTACTATTATTTAAATAACCCTTATCCATAAAATTCAAATAATCAGTATATATTTTACTAGCAGTATCATTAGTATTTAAAACTTCTAAATATTTTAAAAATAAACATCTATACATTTTCTTATAAAGTTTTAATTGTTCCTTGCTATTAGCCTTATTATAAATATATTCATAATTAAACTTCTTCAACTTCTTTAAAACTAAAAACATATCATCACTCATTGAAATATAAGATTTACCAACACTATTATTAATAACATCCATAGTAAGAGCAAAAATAATATCCTTATTAGTAGTACCAACAACATCAGCAAGCTCTTTAGGTATATCATCAACAGTTATTAAATTTAAAATTAAAGCATCTTCAATATCTTTACCTAAATAACCAATAATATCGCTAATTCTAACTACACACCCTTCTAAAGTCATAGGTACAAAAGTTTTAATAGAATCTTGATCTTTATAAGATTTCTCATATTCATTTAAAAACTCTTCTAAAGACTTCTCAACAGGTTTATACTCTTTTAATTCCAACTCTCCATTATGACACATAATACCATCTAAAACTTGTAAAGTAACATTAAGACCTAAACCTTTATTTTCTAAGTCTTTGAGTACTCTCACACTTTGAATATTATGATTAAAATACCCTTCACCAAATTCTAAACTTAGTTCATTTAAAATATGTTCTCCTTCATGACCAAAAGGTGTATGCCCTAAATCATGTCCTAAAGCAATAGCTTCAATTAAATCTTCATTTAAAGACAACGCTCTTCCGATAGTTCTAGCTATCTTACTAACCATTTGAACATGAATCATTCTTTTACTTAGATGATCATTATTAGATAAACTAAATACCTGAGTTTTATCACAATATCTATTGTAAGCAAGAGAGTGTATTATTCTATCAATATCTCTAAAATAATCAGTTCTAATATCATCCACATTATCAAACATTCTGATAGCATCACTATCTTTAGAAGCCCGATTAGATAAATGCATTTTATGATTTTCAAAAATTTGTCTAACTTCTTTATAATTCATATTATCACCAACTTAACTATAACATATATACATAAAAAAAACCACATAAGTGGTTTAATTCTAAATGGTCGAGAAGACAGGATTCGAACCTGCGACCCCTTGGTCCCAAACCAAGTGCACTACCAAGCTGTGCTACTTCTCGAAAATAATGGCGCACCCAAAGGGAGTCGAACCCCTAACCTCTAGATCCGTAGTCTAGCGCTCTATCCAATTGAGCTATGGGCGCCTAATGCAAATGCACTACCATTATATGTCTTTTTCTAAAAAAAATCAAGGTTTTTTTAATTTTCTTTAAATCCTGCTTCTTCAATCATTGAACTATATGAATCAATATCAACAGCTCCAAGAGTTCCATATGTCATTTCTCCATCCTCAACAACAATAACCATTGGTGTAATCCCAAAGTCATCTCCATAAGTTTTTGTTGCATCTTGAACAGATTCAACTGTCATTAATTCAACCATATCATTGATTGCATCAGTATCAGAAATAGCTGAAACATCTAAATAATAATGTTTAAATCCATAAGTTTCTTGTACAGCTTCCATAGTAGGAATAAAACTAGCACAAAAACCACAAGTAGGACTACCAAAATATATTACAGTAGGTTCTTTATTATCAAATAAAGCTAAAGCTTCTTCTTCATTAACTTGTTCAAAAGCACTTACATCATAATCTAAAGTCTCTTCTTGTGTAGTATCTTCATTACTAGAAGTATTACTTCCACCAGAACTAGTAACATTATATACTAAATTCAAAGCTAATAAAGCAATAATAATTACTAAACAAATAAATATTTTGTTTAAAATATCAAAATAATTAACATTAGTTTCTTTCATCGTTACCCTCCTTAATCATTATAACTAATAAATACGAATATATCAATAAAAAAAAACCACATAAGTGGTTAATTTCTAAATGGTGTCCCGTATGCGACTCGAACGCATGACCCTTTGATTAAAAGTCAAATGCTCTACCAAC
>CAYJJI010000011.1:0-36059 GCA_964370475.1 uncultured Muribaculaceae bacterium
AACAAGGATATACTGGTAAACAAAAGATAAATAAAATAACTAGATATATGGCTATTGTGTTTGCTTTTGTTCAAGCTTATATATTTACATTTGCATTAGGTGAAGTTACTGATACTAATATATTAATGTTAACTTCTTTAGTTATGACTGCTGGGACTGCTATAGTATTATGGTTGGGAGATTTAATTACTAAAAAAGGTATTGGTAATGGTATGTCATTATTAATTCTTGCTGGTATATTACAATCTTTACCTGGAATGTTTGTTACGGCTTTCGATTCTTTCGTTTTAGCTGGAACGTTCTCTACTTTAATGGGATCTTTATTGTTCTCTGCATTTGTTATTATTTATATTTTAATAATTGTAGGAGTTATTTGGATTCAGTTATCTGAGAGAAGAATACCTATTCAACATGCAAACAGAACTAATAGTGCTTATGGTGGTCAACAAAATTTCTTGCCAATTAAAATTAATTCGGCAGGAGTTATACCTGTTATATTTGCTTCTACTTTATTAACTATTCCAACAACTGTTGTTGGTTTACTTGATAATGAAGCAGCAACAAATTTTGTTAATAATTATATTAATTATAATTCATTAACTGGATTTATCTTATTTATAGGATTAATATTCTTCTTTGGATATTTTTATACATTTTTACAAATGAATCCTGAAGATATGTCTAAAAATTTAAATAAAAATGGAGCATATATTCCTGGTGTAAGACCTGGGGTAGATACTTCTAAATATATTAGTAAAGTATTAAGCAATTTAACTATTGTAGGATCTATTTTCTTAATGGTTATTGCTGGTTTACCGATATTATTCTCTAACTTCTCTGGTTTACCAGAAACTGTAACTATTGGTGGTACTGGATTATTAATCGTAGTAGGAGTTGCTATTGAAACATGTAAGCAACTTGAAAGTAGTTTAGTTAGTAGTGGTCATAGGAGTAGAATAAAGAGATGAATTTAATTTTTATAGCGCCGCCATCGGCTGGCAAAGGCACAATAAGTGCTAGATTGGTTAATGATAATAATTATTATCATATATCTACAGGGGATTTGTTGCGTGAAGAAATTAAAAAAGGAACTGATTTAGGTTTAGAAATTAAGTCTATTATTGATAAAGGAAACTTTGTTGGTGATGATTTAATAATCGAAATGGTTCAAAATAAAATAAAATCATTAGCTGGTAGTTATTTTATATTAGATGGTTTTCCAAGAAATATAGAACAAGCTGCTAGCTTAAATGATATATTTACTACTTTAATGATTGATAATTATATTGTTGTATCTTTAAAAGTTAGTAAAGAAGAATTAGAAAAGAGAGTTACTGGTAGAAGAATTTGTCCTCAATGTGGTAGTACTTATAACATTTTTGGAGATGAATATAAACCTAAAGTAAGTGGAATATGTGATGAGTGTAATAGTAATTTAATTACTAGAGCCGATGATTCTATTGAAACATTTAACAAAAGATATGATACTTATTTAGAAGTTACTGAACCAATAATTAATTATTATTCTAATTCGGATAAGTTAGTTGTTATTGAATGTGAGAATTCTAGTGATGTAGCTTATGAAGAAATTCTTAAAGTTTTAAGGAGAAAATAATGGTAACGATAAAAACTGATGAGGAAATTAAATTAATGGAACATGCTGGTTTTATAAATAATAAAACTCATCAGTTAGTTGCCAATAATATTAAACCAGGAATTACTACTTTGGAACTTGATAAGATTGCTCATGATTTTATAATTGAAAATGACTGTATTCCATCGTTTTTAAATTATAATGGATTTCCAGGTTCAATATGTACATCTATTAATGAAGTAGTTGTACATGGAATTCCTAACGATAGAGTTTTAATGGATGGTGACATTATTTCAGTTGATATTGGAGTATGTTACAAAGGTTATCACTCTGATGCAGCTAGAACATATCCAGTTGGAAATGTTGAAGATGATAAGTTAAAACTTATTGAGGATACTAAAAAGTCTTTCTATGAAGGAATTAAAGTTATTAAGCCAGGTGTTAAACTTGGTGATGTATGTAATGCTATTGAAGTTTCTGCTACTTCTAATAATCTTGGTATTGTTAGAGAATTAGTAGGTCATGGTGTAGGTAGTGAATTACACGAAGAACCAGATATTCCTAATTATGGAAAAGCTAATACTGGAATGGTAATTAAAAGAGGTATGGTTTTTGCAATAGAACCAATGCTGAATTTAGGTAGTGAAGAAATTTGTATGTTAGATGATGACTGGACTATTGTTACTGAAGATGGTAGCTGCTCTGCTCATTATGAGAACACTGTTCTTGTTACCGAAGATGGATGCAAAATTTTAACAGGAGAGGATTCAAATGGCTAAAGATAAAAGAGATTTTTCTAATAAAGAAGAGAAAAAAGATCCTTCTAAATTAGAAGTTGAAGGTAAAGTTACTGAGGTACTAAAAGGTGGAACCTATTTAGTACAACTTGAAAATGGACATACTGTAGAAGCCTACGTTTCTGGTAAAATACGAGTGAATATGATTCGTATCTTACCAGGTGATACAGTAACTATAGAACTTTCACCGTATGACCTAACACGTGGGCGTATAACATGGAATAAGAGATAATGGAGGAAATTTATGAAAGTAAGACCATCTGCAAAGAAAATTTGCGCAAAATGTAAAATTATTAAGAGAAAAGGTAAAGTAATGGTTATTTGTGAAAATCCAAAACACAAACAAAGACAAGGTTAAGGGAGGAAATTATGGCACGTATTAAAAATATTGAATTACCAAATGATAAACATGTTGTTATTGGTTTAACTACTATTTATGGTATTGGTAGAAATGTAGCAGGAACTATTTGTGATAATGCTAAAGTAGCTAGAGACAAAAAAGTTAAAGATTTAACTAATGATGATGTTACTGCACTTCGTAAAGAAGTTGATAGTTATTTAGTTGAAGGAGAACTTCGTAGAGAAGTTCAAATGAATATTAAAAACAAAATGGAAATTAATTGCTATCAAGGTACAAGACATAAAAAAGGATTACCTGTAAACGGACAAAGAACTAGTAGAAATGCTAAGACTCGTAAAGGTAAAGGTAAGACTGTTGCAAATAAGAAAAAAGTTGGTAAGTAGGAGGTAAATTATGGCTTATAATAGAAGAAAAAGAAAAGTTAAAAAGAATATACCTGAGGCTCAAGCTCATGTTCATTCAACATATAATAACACAGTAGTTTCTATTACTGATAAAGATGGAAATGTTATTAGTTGGGCATCTGCTGGTACTATAGGATATAAAGGATCTAAGAAAAAAACTCCTTTTGCTGCTGGTATGGCTGCTGAAGCAGCTGCAAAAACTGCAATGGAAAACGGAGTTAAAAAGGTTGAAGCTTTTGTTAAAGGTTTAGGAGCTGGTCGTGAGAACGCAATCAGATCTTTACAAACAGCTGGCTTAGAAATAACTTCAATTGTTGATGTGACACCTGTGCCACATAATGGTTGTCGTCCGCCAAAACGTCCAAGAAATTAATTGAGAGGGGATTTTAGAGTATGTTAAAATTTGATAAACCAAATTATAAAATTGTAGAGAGTATGGAAAGTAGTAATTACGCTAAATTTGTTTTAGAACCACTTGAAAAAGGGTTTGGAACAACTATAGGTAATGCACTACGTAGAGTAATGTTATCTAGTTTACCTGGTTCTGCTGCTACTTCAGTTAAAATTGAAGGTGTTATGCATGAATTTCAAAAAATTGATGGTGTTGTAGAAGATGTAACTAGTATTATATTAGCTCTTAAAAGTTCTGTATTTAAGAATCATTCAAATGAAACTGTTTCATTAAGATGTTTAGTAGAAAAAGAAGGTCCTGTTACTTTAGGAGATTTTGAAAAAAATTCTGATATTGAAGTAATTAATCCTGATTTTGTAATTGCTAATGTTGTTAAAGGTGGAAAGTTAGACATGGAAGTTACTATTAGTAATGGACGTGGTTATGTTGATGCTAATACTAATAAAACTTTATTAGAAGATAAAGTTGCTGGTGTTATTGCTATTGACTCATTATATTCACCTGTTGAAAGAGTTAGTTATGAAGTTGAAGGTGCTCGTGTTGGGCATAATGAAGGTTATGACAAATTAGTTATGGAAGTTCATACTAATGCTGCTATTAAACCTGAAGAAGCTATGGCTTTATCAGCAAGAATTTTAATTGAACATTTTAATATTGTTACTGATTTAAATGAAATAAGTAATGTTACTGGTATTATGAGTGTTAAAGAAGCAGACACTACTGCTCGTGCTTTAGAAACGCCAATTGAAGAAATTGAATTAACTGTTCGTGCTTATAATTGTTTAAAAAGAGCAGGAATACATACTATCTCAGACTTAGTTGATAAAAGTGAAGCTGAAGTTATGAGAATTAGAAACTTAGGAAAAAAATCTTTAAAAGAAGTTTTAGACAAAGTTAAAGAACTTGGTCTTAAGTTCAACGATTAAATAGGAGGTAAACGATGTTATATAGAAAACTTAATAGAGAAAGTAGAATTCGTAGAAGCATCTTAGCTAGTCTTGCTAAATCTGTTATTGAAAATGGATATGTTGTTACTACTGAAGCAAGAGCTAAGGAAGCTAGAAAAATAGTTGAAAAATTAATTACTCATGGTAAAAAGGGTACATTAGTTTCTAGACGTAAAGCTTTAGCGTTCTTACATAATGATAAGGATTGTGTTAAAGTTGTATTTGATGTATTAGCACCTAAATATGAAACTCGTAATGGTGGTTATACTAGAATTATCAAAATTAAACAAAGAGTTGGAGACGATGCTTTAACTGTAAAATTAGAACTTGTTTAGTTCTTTTTTTTATGTTAACATTATTGTAAGGTTGGTGTGATATGAATGATATAAAAATGAAGGAAGAACCGGTAAGAAGTAATCCTTTAATGTTAATAGTATTTATTATACTTTTAGTCTCTATTGGTGCTGGAGGTATGTATGTATATTTTCAAGTGACTGATGGTACGGAGTGTATTGAGGAAACTAAAGCTCCTGATGAGATTGAACCAGTAAAGACAAGTATTTCTCCTGATAGTTATCTTGTTAGTGATTTATTAAGTCAATATGATAAAATATTTACTTGTTTTGATATTAATGAAATGTACTTAGCTGATAAATATAATATTTCTGATATGAGTGAAGAAGATAAAATGATTTTAGCAATCGATAAAGCTGATGATACTTTTGTTTCTGAATCTGAATTTGAAAAACATTATAAAATATTATTTGGTTTTGATGCTAATGTTAATAATGAAGATATATCTCTTGATGGAAATCTTTATTATACTTATGATGATGGTTATATTTATAATGATCAATTTATTTGGGGATGTGTTGGTGGAAATAATTTTGTACGTAAAGCTTATGCTACTGAATTTGATGGCGATAATTTAGTTGTTTATGCTTCGGTAGGTCTTTTATTATTTAATGCTGCTGATCCTGTTATTATTCAATTTGATGAAGATGCGGTAAATTCTTTAGATGATGATACTAATATAACTGATGAAAAGTATATTATATCTAGTTATGATGATTTTGATATCGATGAGGATTATAAAGATTTAACTAGTTATAAATATTATTTTAATTATGATAATGATGAAGGTATTTATTCTTTAGAATATGTTGAAAAAATGGATGAGTTTAAGAACTAGATATAGTTCTTTTTTTAATTGATTTTAATTTATAATTATGTTATTATTTATTAATAAGGATAGGGGAGAATCTTATGGATAAATTATTAGAAAAAATATTGTTGTTGGTTGATATGTATCCTGATAGTAAGGATCCTCTTGATACTACTAAAATTGATGCTTTAAGAAGTGAATTAACTGATGTTGTTGATAGTATTATTAACTGGCATAGATTACTTAAAATTCCAGTTAATGATAGACTTTTTAGAATGAATAGTAATTTAACTAAATTAAATAAAGAGTTAAATTTAGTTAATGAAAGTATTTCTAAGATAGAAAACAATCTTGATATGATTAGTTCTATAGGAGAGAATATTAACATTACGTCTTTTAAAGAAGAAATTAATTCTCTTAAAGAACGTAAAAGTACTTTAGTTTCTGAAATTGAATTATTAAGTAAAAAGGTTGCTGAATTGGAAGTTATTAACAGAGAATCTGTTAATGACTCTAGTATTGATAGGGCTGAAATTAATAAATTAGAAAATAAAGAAAAAGAAATTGAAAATAAAATTAGAGTTATAGTTGATCATCCAGTAAATTGTTTAGAAAAGATTAAAAGAAGTCTTGCTGAAGGTGATATGCTTGAGGTAAGAAAATTAATTGATATTATATTTAAACAAGTTGAAACAGTACCTTATATAAATGACAGTGATAAAGATTCTCTTAATATGTCATTAACTGAACAGACTAATATAAGAAATGAGTTAGCTGCTAAGATAGCTTCTGATAAATATGAAGTTAATCCAACGCACTATGAAAATGATAGAAGAGAAGTTATTAATAAGTATATGGAATCTTTAGTTCAATTAGAAACTTATATTAAATCTTTTTGTGATGATATATCTCATGAAGTTAGGGATGTAACTAAAAAAAGTATTAGTGAATTAAATGATTCTGATTTAGTAAAAAATAGAACTGAAATGGTTTCTGCTTATTTGGAAGATATTAATTCTGTTGATGATGTTGTTAATTTCTTTAGAAATGATTCTTTGAAACTAGTTAATAAAGTTATTGATAAATTTGAAAATCAAAGATCTCAAATTGATAAAATAATTGTTTGTAATAGTGGTATTGTAATTAATAATGCTGCTAAAGCTAATGATATAGAAAAAAGAGATTTAGCTGTAGAACAAGTTAGAGATTTAAAACATGCTCTTAAGTTTTCTATATTAGCAGTTGATTTGTATAATGAAGTAGTAGATTCATTAAATAATCTTGTTATTGAAACAGAAGAAGTTGATTATAAGGAAGATATGTATGATAAGACTTCATATAATATATCTCCTGTTGGTGAGTTATCTACTGAAAAAGTTATTGAAGATGTAGAAACTGATAATATATTACCTAATGATGTATCTGTTACTAGTACAGGTTTAGTTACTTTTGAAGAATTAATTAGAAATAACGAAAATGGTGTAATTAATACTGATTTGTCTGATAATAATGATCAAAGTAATCAAGTTGATTTTAGTATGAATGATAATTCAAATGTTATTCATCCTACATCAGTTAATAATGAATCTATAAATATTATTGAACCAATTGTTCAAAGTGATTCATCTGTTATAAGTAATTCTGAGAGTAATGTTATAGATTTCTCTGAATATAAACAATATGAGAGTGAAAGTAATATTGAACCTATAATGAGTGTTGAAGTTCAACCTGAAGCTATTGTTAATGAAGTAGAAGTTATTAATCCTATTGTTAATGAAGTAACTGATTTTGTTCAACCTGTGGTTGATCCATCTACTATTAATGATATTCAAATTATTGAACAACCAGATTTAACTATTAATGATCTTCCTGCTGATAGTATTGGAAATGAAATTCAACCTGATATTGTTGTTCCTAATGTGGGAACTGATAATTTAGTTGAAGATGTTCAAAATATCAACTATAGTAATGAGGAACCAAAAACTGAAGTTAAAGTTATTGATGTAAAACCTTATTATAATAATATGTCATACTTTAATAATGATGAGTTAATTGAGGAGCCTGTTGTTCCTACTGAAGGTCAATCTAGAGCTTTAATTAAAGATGGTATACCTACTACTGATGATAGTTATACTTCAGATAATTCTAGTCTTTTTGATGAGAATATGGATAATAGTATATCGTTTGCTGATATTCCTGACTATTCAATTGAAATGGGAAGAGCTAGTTAATGATGGGACTTAATCTAAATACTATAATATCTTTAGAAAATGATAAAAGGTATGCGTTAGTTAATCAAACATTTTATGCGGGGATTAAGTACTTTCTTGCTATGGGTATTGATCATAGTAATAGTTTGATTCAAAATGATATTGCTATTATGGAAGAGATTATTAAAGGACAAGAATTATTTGTTGATCAAGTAACTGATCCTGAGATGATAAAATATTTATCTAGTATATTAGAACAAAGTATTTAATACTTTGTTTTTTATATGTTTTATGCTATAATATAGGTGTATTAAATGAGGAAAGCGACTTAGTAGTTGGTTAGATTCTTTTAGAGAGTAAATACCTTGGCTGAAAGTATTTATAAGTAAATTTAATCTATGAATTTCACCGCTGGAGTTTAAACGTTTTAGAAGCGTTAATTCTATAATGAGAGCTAGTTATCTAGAATTTGGGTGGTACCGCGGAATTATTTCGTCCCATATTTTAGATTTTTTTTATTGGAGGAATAATTATGAAAGAAAAACTAAATTTAATTATTGATAGTGTTAATGAAGAGTTAATTACTATTACTAAGGAAGCTGATTTATTAAATTTGAAATCTAAATATTTGGGTAAAAAAAGTGAGATTCAAAATTTAATGATTGGTCTTAAAGATATGAGTATTGAAGAGAAGAAGGAATATGGAGGATTATTTAATTCTGTTAAAAAAGATATTGAATTATTAATAAATAATAAAGTAGAAGAATTAAATAATAAAGTAGATTTTAATTTTGATCCTACTTTGCCTGTTAAAGATATTAAAGGTTCTTTACATCCAGTTACTATAGTTGCTAAAGAGGTTACTGATTTATTATCTAGAATGGGATTTACGGTTGTTAGTGGTCCTGAAATGGATAGTGAATATTATAATTTTGAAGCATTAAATGTTCCTAAAGATCATCCTGCTCGTGATATGCAAGATACTTATTGGCTTGATAATGGCATGTTACTTAGAACGCAGACTTCTTCAGTACAAGTAAGAGCTTTACAAAAATATGGAGTACCTATAAGAATGTGTGTTCCTGGAAGAGTTTTTAGAAATGAAGATATGGATGCTAGTCATGAAAATACTTTTTTTCAATTAGAAGGTATGGTTGTTGATAAGGATATATCTATTAACAATTTAATTTATGTAATGAAAGAAATGTTAAAAGAAGTTTTTAAAACTGATGTTGATGTTAGATTACGTCCTGGATTTTTTCCATTTGTTGAACCTGGTTTTGAATTAGATTGTTCATGTTTAATATGTGGTGGAAAAGGATGTAGTACTTGTAAAGGTTCTGGATGGATTGAACTTTGTCCATGTGGAATGATTCATCCAAATGTTTTAATGGAAGCTGGTATTGATCCTAATGAGTATAATGGTTTTGCATTTGGAATGGGACTTACTAGATTAGTAATGATGAAATATAAAATTAATGATATAAGAGGTCTTAATTCTGGTGATTTAAGATATATTAGTAAGTTTGGAATTAAGTAGGTGGAAGAATGAAAATATCTTGTAATATATTAAAAAAACATATTAAAAATAGCGAATCTATTGATTGGTTAAAAGTGTGGGATAAGTTTACTATACGTACTGCAGAAGTTGAAGGTGTAGAAGTTAAAGGTAATGGGTTTGATGGAGTAGTAGTTGGTCAAATTATGACTTGCGAAAATCATCCTGAATCTAAAAAACTTCATGTTTTAACTGTTGATGTTGGTGATGAAGTTTTACAAATTGTTTGTGGGGCTCCTAATGTTAGAGTTGGTCTTAAAGTTGCTTTAGTAAGAGTGGGTGGTAGAATTGATACTATTACTATTGGTAAAAGACCTCTAGTAGGTATTGACTCTTATGGAATGTGTTGTTCTGGTAGAGAGTTAGGTATTAGTGATGATCATGCTGGAATTGTAGAATTACCTGATCATTATGTAATTGGTACTGATATTAAGAAGTATCTTACTGAAATAGATGATATCATAGTTGAAATTGATAATAAGTCTTTGACTAATCGTCCAGACTTATGGGGTCACTATGGTATTGCTCGTGAGATAGCTGCTATTACTGGTACTGAATTAATTGATATGGAATTAGAAGAATTGGTTAATAATAAACAAAATTTAACTATTAATATTAATAATAGTGATTTATGTTTTAGATATACTGGAATTAAGTTAGATAATTTAAGTAAAAATGAAACTCCTTTATGGATGAAGACATTTTTATATTATGCAGGTATGAGAAGTATTTCTTTATTAGTAGATATTACTAATTATATAATGTTAGAACTTGGTCAACCTATGCATGCTTTTGATTCAAGAAAAGTTTCTAATATTGAAGTTGGACTTGCTAATGATGGTGATACTTTTACCACATTAGATGGTATTGAAAGAACATTAACTAATGAAGATTTAATGATTAAAAATAATAACGATTATATTGCTATAGCTGGAGTTATGGGTGGCTTAGAGAGTGAAGTATTAGAAGATACTAGTTCTATCATTTTAGAAAGTGCTAGCTTTCTAGCATCTAGTGTTAGAAAGACGGCATCTAGATTATCTTTAAGAACTGAAGCTTCTGCTAGATTTGAAAAGTCTTTAGATCCTAACATGGCAGAAATAGCTACTAAGAGATTTATTAAAATACTTAAAGATATAGATAATGGAGTAGTAGTTAGTAGTAATTTTACTGATGTTTATCCTACTGTTTTAAAAGAGAATAATATTGATTTAAGTAAAGAGCTATTAAATAGATATATGGGTCATGAAATGGATTCTAAAATAGTTGTTGAAATATTAACTGGTTTGGGATTTATTGTTAATGAAAAGAGTGATTCTTATAATGTAGTAGTTCCTACATATAGATCTACAAAAGATGTTACTGTAGCTGCAGATTTAATAGAAGAAGTATCTAGAATGTATGGATATGAAAATTTTGTTATAGAGCCTTTAAAATTAGCTTTAACTTTTGATAAATTAGAGAATGATTATGATCAAGAATATGAAGTGAAAAATTATTTAGCTAGTGCATTTAATTATAATGAAGTTCATACTTATATTTGGAATAATAATTCTTTAATGAAGAGTTTAAATATAGAAAATAATAATATAAAATTACTAGGTAAGAGTGAAGATAATACTTTGAGGGATAGTTTAACTTTATCTTTATTAGGTGTTGCAGAAACTAATTTTAAATATAATGACATTGTTAATGTTTATGAAATTGGTTCTGTATTTAAAAATAATGAATCTACTAAAGTTTTAGAATTATTATTAGGTAATGATAATAGTAGAGTAGAAGAGTTATATAATGAAGTTAAATTAGTTGTTAATAGTTTATTTAATAGATTTAAAAATGTTGATGTTAAATATGTTTTATCTAGTAGTGATAATATATATGTTGATGGATATTCATATAATATATTAGTTAATGATGAGGTATATGGATCTATTAATATTATACATCCTAAAGTTGTTAATACTATAAGTAAGAAAAAAGCTATTGTAAATGCTAGCATTGATTTTACTAAATTTATTAATTTAAGTATGAACAGTATTTTATATAAAGACGTAAGTAAATATCCAGAAGTTAGTTTAGATTATACTATAGTAGTTAATTCTGATATTAAGTATTCTGATATCCATAGTGTTTTAAATGATTATCGAAGTGATTATATTATTAAATATTCTTTAGTTGATTTATATAAACGTGATGGGGAAGCTAAATACACTGTAAGATATTTGGTTGGGTCAAATACTAAGACTTTATCTCAAGATGAGTTAGAAGAGTTTAAAAATAAGTTTATAGAACATATAAAAAAGAATGGTTATTCAATTATTGAATAACCATTCTTTTTATTTTAGTCACAAACTATTTCTGTAACTTCATTTGTTTTTCCAGTTGCTGTCCAACCTTCTAAACTATCTTTTCTGCTCCATGTGTATTTCCACTCTGAAGTAGTAGATGTTTTAGCAGTTGCGTTTATTATTGCTTGATCATATTTGATACATTGATTTGTATTTTTCAGAGTATATCCTGCTGGGCAAGTATATCCAATTAATTTACTTTCTGTATCTTTAACACATTTATTTCCTTCTAGTGTATAAGAACTATCTGGACATGTGTATGTTGCTTCTTCACCAACAACTTTATAACATTTAGTATTTTCACCTTCGCCTTGTTTTGAATATCCATCTGGACATACATACAAGTAATCTATTTCTTTTTCGGCATCTATTTTTTTAGTACATTTTCCATCAATATTTTCGTAACCATTTGGACAAACTAGTGTTTTATCACCTGGTTCACGACATTCTGTTCCGTTTAATTCTGTTCCTGTTGGACATGTATATGTAATGTTAACTGTAGGTGTTTTGTAGTCAAGACATTGTCCGTTTACAAGTGTTCCTGCAGTACAATATGATGCACCATTACTAGTTATATAATTTGTGTATAGATAACAAGTTGAACCACTTAAACTTCCTCCTGAAGGACAACTATAACTTGTTGTTCTTCTGTATGTTGAGTAAGTATAATACCAACTATATGTATAACAATCTCCACATGTTTTACGATATTCACGATTTGATAGGACTCTTTTTTCGGTTGCATTTTCATATTCACTAACTGAATATGTATATGTATCAGAATAAGCATGTACCCATCCACCAGTTGATGCAGTAGCACCATATGATTTCACACAGTTACTTCCATTAGGAGAATATCCAGATGGGCAGCTTTGCGTTTGATTTGATGTCGCAGTACCTACAACTTTATAACATTGTGTTTTATCACTTGATAAGTTATAACCTGAAGGACAAGTTGTATTTATTACTTTTTCTGCTTCAGTTACTTTATAACATGTTGAACCATACATTTCATATCCACTAGGACAAGTGTATTCTAGTTCTCCATCTTCTGTAACTTCACCATCTGAATATATGTAACAGTATTCACCATTTTGAACATATCCAGTAGGACAAGAATAAGTAAATCCATCTTCTACTTTTATTGGATCAGTATATATTAAACTATCTTCTCCATTATTTAAAGTAGCATCAATTACTTCTTTTTTAGCTTCGCTGTATTCAGCTGTTGCGTTTATTCTTTCTGATTCGAAAGTTTTATAACATTTAGTATTTTTTAGAGTATAACCACTAGGACATGTATATGATGTCTTGCTAGTTTCTGATTCTCTTTTGTATTCGTATTCTACTATAGTTTCTTCTTTACAAGTTGATTCACATTCACCATCTAAGCATAGATCATAACATCCGATTGTTTCTAATACGTAATCTGTTTGATCTCCACAACTTAGTTGTGTTTTTAAGATGTATTCGTCATCAGCTGTTTTTGTTACTTGAACAAAACTATTTACTTTATCACAAGCATTGTTGTATTGATCTGTAAATGGTAATACTAATTTTTCAGCTTCCATTTGTTCAAGTGTCATTGATGTAGATTCTCCAACTTTTTCTGGTAATCTATTTACTGTATAATGTTTTCTTGCAGCGTCTTGCATTATTTCTATGTTGTCATTAAATATTCTGTTGTTGAATTGACTTATTTCTGGATTAGGTATTAACCATAGTAGTAATAATATAAATAGTATTAATAATACTATCTTTAATAATACTTCTTGCCAGTTAAGTTTTAAATAATATCTATCGTTCATATTTACTCCTTATCCTATATTTCTATTCCTAGTTTTCTAGTTAAATCGTTGTTCATAATTTTTTCGATTTCTCTACCAATGGCATTTATTAATCCATCTTTTTCATTTATATTTTCTACTATAATTGAATACGAATTATAAGAATTGTCATCAATAGTTATTGATTTATGGAGATTCTGAGCGTTTTGACTAGTTGCAAACATCATTGTTCTTACAAAATTTGCTTGTAAATATCCATCGTATCCATTAAACATTTCGCCTTTTTCTTCTAAAAATTCATTAATACCAATTTCTAACATAGATGTAGCTGCATGTAATGCACCTTCTTTAGTCGGATTGTTTTTCATTGTATTTATTAGATTTGACATTTTTGATACTTCTTGTTGTTGTAATGTACCTTCTATAAATAATCCACCCATATCTAATGTGTAGTTTCCTGCATTTATATCTTCTGGTAGTCCACTTATTCCTGCTATCCTTTGAGATGTTTGACCGTGTTGGTCGTATGTATCTGATATTATAGCAATCATCAATGCTGCTTCTTCCATACTACATGCAAGTTCTTTTTGTTCTTCTGTAAGATAATTATAATTACACCAGTAAATTAATCTTTTAATGTCTTCACCAGTTAAATTTCTTGGCATTCCTTGTTCAATATCGATGATTACATTCATTTTGTTATTTGCCAGTGAAGTTAGGAATTTTGCGCTCATTGCTTCAACTGTTTTATCATCTAAAATTATTTCATCATTTTCAATAATAATTTCATTATTGTTGTCTGAAATTTTATCTTCATTAGAAAACAATTTATTTTTTGCACAACTTGCTGCTGTAGCTAGTACTAATCCTGTTACGATACCTCCAGTTGCTATAAGAAATGTTCTTCTTGATACATTTTTTTCTTTTTTCTCTGAATTTAATTCTTTTTCGTCGATTGATGTGTTGTAGTTTGTTAGAATTTTTTTCTTAAGTACAGTGTACTCATCTAGTACATTGCTTTTTTCTTCTGAAGTTTTGGCATCTTGCATTTTTTCTTGATATGTTTCCTTTAATTCTTTTAATTTTTTCTTTAATTCTTTTTCTTCTTTTTTCATTATTTTTCCCCCTTGATAAGAATGTTATTTAGGATACCATAAATGGCACTTTACGTCAAGTGAATTTAGTATGATTTATCATGTTTTTCTTAATAGTGATTTTTTTCTTTTTTTGTGGTATAATGCGGGTACGGGGTAGTAATGGCTTCGACAGTATATGTAAGAATAAGACTGCAAGTAGAGGTATACTTAAATGCAAATAAAAATTAAATAACGAAACTTATAGTTTCAGTCCTTCTTTAGCTTTTGCTTAATATTAGTAATAGTTAAAAGGACTACTCTTTCTTTATTTTCTTGTAGGTAGGGAATAGGGTTTATAAATATGAGATATGTTGTAATTAATGTCTAAGTGATTATAATGAATATTTATTAGACTTATGAAATATTGAGGTTTGTTAGAGCCATAGTATTTATGAAAATTAAATCTTAACTAAACTTGTAGATGTTTTATTACTTAGTATATTGGACAGGGGTTCGATTCCCCTCTACTCCACCATGTTGTAATTAATCGAATCCTTGTGATTCGTTTTTTTATGTTATTTTGATAGTTGGATATATATTATTATGATACAATGGTTGTATATTGGAGGTAGTAGTATGAATTATAAATATTTAGATAAAGATGCAAAAAAATGTATGTTTGTTGGTACTTTATTTTGGACATTATTTTTATTTGTTGTCTTGGGTGCTGGTTATTATTTAGGTTATGATTATTTTGTGAATTATTTAAACTTAGTGAATGTAGTATTAATTGTTTTAGTTGTTTTGTTAGTTATTAATTTATTTATATCACCACATTTTAGATATAAAAGATATAAATATTTAATTACTAATGATAAAGTGGATGTGGTAGAGGGGTATATATTTATTAAAAGAGATATTGTTCCTATTGAAAGAGTGCACAAGATTACATTGGAAAGGGGACCTATAGAAAATATATATGGTTTATCAAAAGTAGTACTAACAACTGCTGGTGGAATTGTCACAATTAAATTTTTGAAATTAAAAGAAGCTGAAGTAATTACTGAAAATTTAAAAAATTTAGTAAATGAGATGATTGTATGAAGAATGAAAAAATAAGAAATCATTTTTCTGCGATAGTTGAAGATATCTTTAAATTTTTTTGGTCAATTATTATTCTTTTGCTTGCGTATTCTTTGGATTTTATTGATGAAATTTCAACTTCATCATTAGAGATTACAGATGTATTGATTTTTATTGGAGGGATTTTAACTATTTTATTAGTTATCTTCATAATATTTTTTATTAAATGGTTAAAGACTACTATTGAAATTATTCCTAGTGCAATAATCATAGATAGAAATACGATTATTAGAAAAACTACTAATATTAATATTAAAGATATATCTACTATAGATATAAGTCAAAATATATTAGAGAAATTTTTCAAAACTGCAAAAATTCAATTAGATATTAATTCGGTTGTTACTGCTAGTGAGAATGACATGAAAATTATTCTTAAATATAATGATGCTTTAGAATTCCAAAGAAAGATACTTAATTTAATGGATAAGAATGAATCTGCAAAGGAAGAAAGAAAAATTGTATTAGAGGAATTTGATTATGAATATGATTTTAAAAGTATTATAAAACATACTATACTTAGTTATAATGTTGTTTTGATTATACTTTTATTGATTACATATATACCTATGATTTTATTTTCTGAATTTGATTTTTATACTTTTATTATTGGTGGATTATTTGTTGTTGTTCCATTTATATTTGGTGCTGTTAAAGGTTTATTTAGTTATTATAATTTTAAACTGAAAAAAGAAGAAGATAAAATTAATATATCTTATGGATATTTTACTAGAAAGAAATTTAGTATGCCATATTCTAAAATATCAGGTATTAAAATAACTCAACCATTATTGGCAAGATTTTTTAAACTTTATAGTGTTGAATTAATTAATATAGGATATGCAGAAGAAAATTATGTATCTCTTTTATTACCTCTTGATACTAAAGAAGAAATAAGAAAAAAACTGAATTATTTATTTCCAAATATGAATTTAGATTTTGATAGTGTGAGACAAAATAGGGCAGCATTATTAGGATATTTTATTGATAATTTTTTTTGGATGGTAATAACTTTAAGTATAACTTTTTTTACTCATTATATACTTGGTTTTGTTGTCTTATTATTATGGTTGATTGGAATAACTTTAAGTTATCTTACTAAAAGAATATCTTATAAAAATAAAGTATTATATATAACAAATGGTATATATAATAAGAGTATTGTAATATGCAGTATACGAAATATACAAAATATTACTTTAAGAAAAAACTTATTTATTAATAAATATAATATATGTAAAATGAGAATAGTATTGAGAAGTAATTTAGTAAATACTAATCATGAAACTGGATATTTTGATATTAAGGTATTTGATGAGTTAATTAAGAAGTATAATTAAAGATTTATGTTTTAATATTTATTGTTTTATGTTAATATTTTTTAGGAGGAAGTTTATGAAAGAAATTAAAAGAGAAGTTTATACTATTACATCTACTAATATTACTTCTGAGGTAGATGATATAGTAATAGAAAATATTGAAAGTGCTAAATTGTATGATGGTAGTGGAGATTTTTATGCTACTTACATTACTAAAGATAATAAAAAGAAAAAAGGTGCACTAGATCTTCATGAAGATGATGAAAAAGTTGTAATTGATTTACTTAGTAAAGTTAAGGGCGGAGTAGTTACTACTAGAAAAAGAAATTTATTTGAAGCTACTAAAATTTGGTTATATTTTTTAGGAGCGTGTGCAATAGTTTTAGGTGTATTATATTGGCTTTCTGTTGATGGAGGATCTGTTAGAGTTCCTGCTATAGTAATACCTATATTAGAATTTATCATGGATTTTGGTATTTTTAAAACTGGAGCAATAGTTTTAGCTGTTACTGCTTTAGGATGTGGTTTTTCTATTATAAACAGAAAAACTATTACTGAATTTAGAAAAAATTAAACACTATTATTTAGTGTTTTTTTGTTTTATAATATTTGTGGAGGGTTTATGAAAGTATTGTCTATTAGAGAACCATTTGCTTCATTAATTAGAAATGGTGTTAAGAAAATTGAAACAAGAAGTTTTAAAACTAAATATAGGGGTGAAATATATATTCATGCTAGTAAAACAGTTAGTAAGTTGGATGCTAAACTGGATGATTTTCATAAATTGATTGTGGATTTAGAAACTAATCCTGGATATATATTATGTAAGGCTAAACTAGTTGATTGTGTTTATATGAGTGATGAATTTATCGATAGTATTAAAAAGAATAATTATACTGAGTTTTTATGTGGAAGATATACTGAAGGAAGGTATGCTTGGATATTAGATGAAGTAGAAATTATCGAACCTAAATTTGCTAAAGGTCAATTAGGTATTTGGAATTATAAAGAATAGATGATTTTATGGAAAAGTATGAGGATTTATTAGAGAAATTAATTTTTTATATTAATGAAGGAATGAGTATTAGTCAGATTCATAGACTTTTGAATGTCAAAAAAAATAAGTTTAATTCTTTATTAAATAATTTGAGGAGACATTATAATGTTGTTATTAAGGATGATTATATTTTTATTTCTAGGTTGAAGAATTTTGATTTTTATCATATTGATGATACTTTATCTAAGATAATGTTTATTAGTGATACTCATATGTTTTCTAAATATGAAAGATTAGATATATTAGATAAGGCTTATGATGAAGTGATTGCTAAAGATATTAAGTATGTAATTCATTTAGGGGATTTAGTAGATGGTTATTATAAAGGCATTTATGAACAAGTTGGATCTTTATATAGTAGTGATCCAAATGAACAATGTGAATATGTTATTGATAAGTATCCTTTTGTAAATGGTGTAAGTACTTATTTGGTAACAGGTAATCATGATTTTTCTTTGAAAAGGCATTTTGGTATTGATGTTGGAGAAGTTGTAAGTGAATCTAGGAGTGATTTTGTTTATTTAGGTTATAGTGTTGCTAGTGTTTGTTTTGAAAATTATAAAATGTTGTTAACTCATGGGAATGATAATTTAAAATGTTTTAGTGATTTTTCTTTTGATACTATTTCTCATGAAG
The DNA here is from genome assembly GCA_964370475.1 of uncultured Muribaculaceae bacterium. Lineage (GTDB taxonomy): Bacteria > Bacillota_I > Bacilli_A > RF39 > UBA660 > CAYJCL01. Next base: position 18,815 of record CAYJJI010000011.1, read on the forward strand.
TAAATGGTCGTTATGATTTAATTGCTAGAGGACATTCTCACGGGTATGGGCATTATTTTGTAAACAATACTAATTGTTTACAAGTTCCTTGTATGTTGGGCAATCATGAAGTTTTTTGTCAAAATAGTTTTGATCCTACTATTGGTTATGTTATTTTGGAAATAGAAGGTAACGAATTAAATATCTTGCCAAGGTTAGTTAGAAAACAATAGACTTTTGCTATTGTTTTTATTATAATTAAGATAAGGTGATAATATGAAAAAAAATTACATAATTATTCTTTCTATTTTAGGTTTATTTATTTTAGTTACTGGAAGTGCTTATGCCTTCTTTTGGATTGCTAATAACTCGTCTACTGTAGAGAACAATGTTACTGCTGCTGTTTTAAATGAGGTAGAATTTGTTCATGGACCTGATTTAGTTATTCCAGATGGTGGTATTTATCCTGGATGGGTAGGTATTCAAGAATTTAGTGTTAATAAACCTGCTGATAGGGATGAAGGTATTGCTTCTTATGAAATTTCAATTGATGTTAATTTACCTGCTGCTTTTAGTGATTGGATTACTGTTGAGTTATATAAGACTACTACTATGAGTAATTCTTTGACGAGAGTTCCTGGATACTTAGATGAAAATGCTACTAATGCCCTAGATGCTTTCGTTGATGATTCAATAACTGCTGTTGGTATTACTGTTCCAGATGATGCTGTTAAGGTTATAACTTTAGAATCTACTAATGTAAGTTATAGTTTGGAAAAAATCTCTGTAGATTTATCTACTATGTCTGATACTAAATATTATTTAGTATATCGTTTTAATAGAGATTCTAGTGATCAAAATGCTACTATGGGATTGGTTTTTGATTCTACTATTGAACTTGCGCCTTTAAGTGGTCCAGTTGTAAACGATTATAAAGAAGATTTGCTTGCTGGTTCTGATCCGGTATTACATTCTGGATTATTACCAATTAACATATCAGATGATGGTACTGTAAAAATTGCTGATACTGCTAATCAATGGTATGATTATGAGACTAAAAAATGGGCGAATGCTGTAGTAGTTAATTCTGCTTTCACTTCTAGAGAAGCTGGAACAATTATTCCAATGGATTCAATTGAGCAGATGTATGTATGGATACCTAGATATTCGTATGATGCAAATAGTATAGTGTCTGCTCAAGAAGCAATTGATGTTACTTTTGTTAATAAAGCTACTAATGCTCATCCGGCATTTACTTTTGGTACTGATGAGTTATCTGGTATATGGGTAGGGAAATTTGAACTTGCTAATGAGTGGGGTGAAACTGAGGCTACTCCTGATGTTGAATTGGTTACTAAACCTAATTTGAATTCTGCTCATGATATGAGTGTTAGTGAATTTTACAATAGTGTTGATAGCTTAAGTAATAAATACGGTTTAAGTAATGATAGTGATATTCATTTAATTAAAAATACTGAATGGGGAGCTGTAGCATATCTATCACAATCAAAATATGGAGTATGTAATAGTGATGGAACTTGTACTTCTAAAGTAGTTAATAATAATTATTATTATGGTAATAGTGTTGCTTGGAATTCTATGACTGGATGTGGTGGAACTGATGGTAAAGTAATGGTAGCATCTAACTTAAATGATATATGTCCTTTGGAGAATAGATGGAATACTTCTAATGGAGCTTTAGCTAGTACAACTAATAATATCACTGGTATATATGATATGGCTGGTGGAAGATTTGAATATGTTATGGGATCAATGGTTGATTCTTCTGGCAATTTTTATTCTAATAATTCTGGATTTGCAAGTGCTCCTGATAGTAAATACTTTGATTCATATGCATATAGTACTAGTAGTTCTTCTTTCAGTCGAGGTTTGCCTGGAGATGCAACTGTTGAGTTGAATGTTAGTGGAAATACTATGACTAGTTGGAATGGTGATTATGCATCAATGTTAACTAATGTATCTTCTTGGTTTATCAGAGGAGGAAATGGTTATTATGAATCTTCACCTGGTATTTGGTATTTTAATGGTAAGGTAGCAAGTGGTAATTTTGATACTTCTTCTAGAGCTGTAATTACTGATTTTTAGAAAACACTTTTTGTAAAAGTGTTTTTTTATTTATTAAAATTTGTTATACTAGTATAAAGTTAGGAGTAAGAATGAAAAAGGCTAATTTTAGTGATAGTGATAAGTTTTATGTTACTCATTATATTAATGGTAATGAGAGTAAGAATAAAGTTAATATAAATTTTTTAAATAATAAGGACGCAGTAATTAATGATAAAATAAAAGGGTCATATACTGTATTAAGTAGTAATAGTAATAAATTTGTTTGTTATGAAATTGCTAATTTGTTTGATATAGATATAGTCTCTAGCTTCATTATATTAAATAATGAAGGAGAGCGAGCTATATTTACTAAAGAAGGTTTAGAAGAAGATGAGCTTTTAATAGGAGTAGATTTTGTATTTAAGAAGGTTTTTGATAAATATAACAATAATGATTTAGGAGTTAATAATTGGATAGCTAATACACTTAATATTCCTAAGGATGTTGTTTTAGAAGATGAGAATAATATTAAAATTTTAATAGAAGCTGGTATTAATTCTATTAGGGATTCATTTGTTATGGATGAAGTTACTTTTAATAAATATAAATTTAGTTATATTAATATGATATTTTTTGATTATATAATAAATAATAGTGTAAGGAATCCTAAGGATTATAAAGTTATTATAAACAATATTACTAAAGACTTAGTAATGGCTCCAATAGATTGTAATTTTAGGATTAGAGATAATGATAATTATACTTTAAATAATAGAGTTGTTAATAGAAGTGTTTTTATTAAAGTTTTATTTAAGTATTATTATAGTGATATAAGAATGTTATCTAGGACTTTAACTGATCATTATATTACTTACATAGAAAGTATTAATGCTATATGTATGTATAATTTAGATAAGGAAACATCTTTGAAGTTTGTAGATATGATTAGAAGTAATTTAAAAAGTATTGAAGCTTTAGAGAATGATTATAGTGATACTGAGGAGAAAGTTAATAAGATAGAACATACTCAAGTATCTATTAGGATTAATCAAGAAGTTATGAAAAAGAATTTATTAATGTTAGGGAAGTATCCTTTAAAGAAGTTAAAAGAAGAGATTGAAGCTGATGAAGAAGAAGTTAAAGTTATTTTAGAAGAAAAAAATAAGTTTGTTGTTTTTATAGTTATTGGAATAATATTACTTAGTATTTTAATAGTTAGTTATTTTATTTTTATGTAGTTGCAATATTATATAAAAAGGTTTAGTATAAAGAAGAGGTGTAATTATGGATAATATATATAAGATGGTAGTAGAGTTTAGGAATAAATATCCTGGAGGAGTTTATTGGTTTAGATTAAAAAAACATTGTGAAGTAATAGCTACTCATTTAAATCCTAATGAAAAAGTTAAATATGCTTTTGTAGGACAAAAGAATAATTCTATATTTGATATTTTTAGTACAGGGGTTATAGTGATAACTAATAAACGTTTGTTAATTGGACGTAAGAGAGTTGTATGGGGTTATTTTTTAGATTCTGTTACTCCTGATTTGTTTAATGATATGAAAATATATCAAGGACTTATATGGGGTAAGGTGACTATTGATACTTTAAAAGAAAGAATATTTTTAACCAATATTGCTAAAGATGCATTACCGGAGATTGAAACTAAGGTATCGTCTTTTATGATGGAAGAGAAGAAGAAGTATGGAAAACCAAATGGTGGAAAAAAAGATACCGCTGTCGCTTAAGAAGAAGTATCGTAGAAGAATAGCATTATTAATAATCGTAATCATCTTTATTAGTATATTAATATATTTATTTAGAGATAAAGCTTATGATATAGAGTATAAGGTTAATGATGTATTAGTTAATGAAGAGTATAATTCTGTAGATGATTATTATTATATGGATATTCTTTATGATAAAGTTAATTATCAGTTATTAGTTGAAAGTTCTTATGAGGGGCGTAAATTTATTAATGAAGTTAAAGTTTATGAAGAAGATACTGATATTTGTTTGAAAGTAGATACTTTAATTAATAGTAATATTTTATGTAGTAGAGATAGTTTATTAGTTAGTAATCATTTAGTTAATGAAGAGTTAAGAAATAAGTTGGATATTAAGTTAGTATCTAGTGATTTAGTAAATACTGATGGATATGATATATTTAATGATATTGATAATTTATATATTTGGAATTATAAGGGTTTTGATTTAATTAATAATAAAGAAGTTAGTGAAATATCTTTATTTAAAAGTGATGTTTATGATACTCATTTAATAGGGTATGTTGATAATTATTTTGTAATGCCTAATTATAATCAGGAGTATTCTTATGATGAAATGATATTTATTAATTTAGATAATAATAAAGAAGAAGTATTTGAGATGGATTATTCTTTATCTGATGATGGATATGTTATTGGTACTTATGATAAAAGTATTTATTATATGGATATTAAAAATGAAGTTATATATGAGATAGTTCCTGATAAGGAAAAGATGAGAATTTATGGAACTATTAATGGAAGTGTAGATTTTTTAATTAATGGTGAATTTGTTAGTACTAAAGTTAGTGTGATACTTAAAGATAAGATGGTATTTAGTTATGATTCTTTATATAGTTATGAACTTATAGATAATACTTTATATTTAAGATATTTAAATAATGAGAGAATATTAGTTAGTGACTTAGTTGTTGATAAGATTATATATTCTAATAATATATATGTAGTATATTTAGTAGGTGATACTTTATATAGTTATGACGGAGAAGAGAAGAAGTTATTAAGTAATGACGAGTGGTTATTTAATAGTGATGATAAAATTTTTAAGATTATTGAATAACATTATTTTAATTGTTACATAGTTTATTATAGGAGTGGTTTTTGTGTATACTAAGTATGTAATAAGTAAAGGTGATAATTTAAATAATATAGCTAAGAAGTTTAATGTATTAGAGAGTTCTATTTTACATGTTAATGATTTTAGAAATGGTATTTCTTTTAGGGAAGGTATGGAGATAATAATACCTGAAAATAAGAAAGACTATTTTGAACACTATGTTATTAAGAGTGGAGATAATCTTTATGAGATAGCTAGGTCTTATAATATCAATCCTGAATTGTTGTCAGCTTTGAATGGTCTTGATTTAGATGATTATATATATCCTGGTCAAAAGATAATGATACCTAAAGTAGGGTATAGTTATTATATTACTAAAGAGGGAGATACTATTGATTTAGTGGCTGATAAATTTAGGATAGGTAAAGAATCTTTATTAATACAGAATGATGTTATATATTTATCAGAGGGTCAATTATTGGTAAATAAAGTTAGATAAATTTAATTTATCTTTTTTTTATATTGTGATATAATCTTATTATAGGAGGGGTCCTAGATGGTATTAAGAAAGCCGTATGCATTTTTAATTAAATATTTTAAGTTAATCCATTTAGGATTGCTGTTTTTAGTAAGTTTTATTTTATATAAGACTTATGATTTATCTTTGTTTTATAAGGAATATATAGGGGATAATTTTAGTACTAATGAGGTAATGTTTGCTGATAAGTATTTTAATGGATATTTAATACTTGGTTTTGTTATATTGATTGGTTTGTTAATTACTATATTTTTACTTATGCAATTTAAGAAGAAGAGTGTTTGGTATTATGTTAGTGGGGTATTATTCTATGGAATAGTATTTATTGTCTTCTTCTTTATAAGTGGGAATTTAATGCAGTTAGAGAGATCTAGTGTAGAGTCTGCTACTGTGTTAATTTATAGGGATGTAGTTAATATTATTTATTATCCTCAGTTTATTTTTGTGTTTTTAACTTTTTTAAAAGGGATTGGGTTTGATATTAAGACTTTCTCTTTTAATCCTGAGTTTGATGATTTTGAGTTAGATGAAGAAGATAATGAAGAAGTAGAAGTAAGTATTAAATTAGATAATTATAAAGTTAATAGACAGATTAGAAGAACTGGTAGAGAATTAAAATATTATGTGTTAGAAAATAAGTTTGTATTTAGCATTATTTTAATAGGGGTATTATTATTTATAGCTGTTAGTATATTTATGAATTTTCAAGTATATAATAAAACTTATAATGAGAGAAGTACTCTTACTTATGATTCTTTTAATTTAGAGTTTAAAGATAGTTTTATTACTCAATATGATTATAAGGGTGATTTAATTAGTAATGGTAATTATTATTTAGCAGTTATTGTTAATGCTAAGAATATAAGTCTTGAAAATGCTAAAATAGATAGTGATGCTTTTAAGATTGAAATTGATGGAGCAAATGTTGTTCCTAGATTGGATTTAAGTGGGAAATTTGCTGATATAGCTATTCCTTATTATGGAGTTAGTTTACTTCCTGATGTTTCTAATGATTATGTGTTTGTTTATGAACTAGGTAATACTTATAAGAGTAATTATACTATTAGTATTTTAGATGATTACGATGTTGTTGATAATGAAATAGTTACTAAGTATAAACATATAAAGATTAATCCTTCAGCTCTTAATGTAAGTGATTCTTCTGGTGAATATGAACTTGGTGAGAAAGTTGTTTTAAATGAAAATGTTTTATTGGATACTTATATACAAGTAGATGATTATGTATTTAGAGATAAGCATAATTATGTGTATGAATTTTGTTATTTAGAAGAATGTTCTGAATCTAAGGGAATAGTTATAGCTAATAGTAATTTAATGATTAATTCTACTTTGATGATATTGGATGTTGATTTTTTAATAGATGATGATAGTTATTACTATATTAATGATCATGAAGATAATTTTTTTGATGATTATGTTATGATTCAATATGTTCATGATGATGAAGTAATTGTTGATAGAGTAATTAATGTTACTCCTGATGTACTAGATGATAAGTTAATATTACAAGTTAGTAATAAAGCTGTAGAATCTAGTAATGTTGAATTATTAGTTAAAGTTAGGGGAGTTACGCATACTATAGTATTAAAGAAGTAATTGACATTTTTGATACCTTATTATAAAATAAGGTATAGCTTGTGGGGCTTTAGCCAAGCGGTAAGGCGTGGGACTGCAACTCCCTGATCACCGGTTCAAATCCGGTAGGCCCCTCCATAAATAAATTACACTAACATTATGTTAGTGTTTTTTCTATTTATAGGAGAATTTTAGTTTTTATATTGTTTTATATATTATATAGTTTTACACTTTTTTTAGGAGTGTGTGTAGTGAAGAAGTTTTTATTTATTGTTTTAGTATTTGTTTTTCCGTTAGTGGTTAGTGCTCATCCAGGAAGGTTAGCGAGTGATAATTGTCATTACTGTTATACTAATTGTGAATCTTGGGGATTAGTTGAAGGAGAGAGACATTGTCATAATGGTGATACTTATAGTAATTCAAAAGGTCAAATATATAATAATGATGGAGTTTTGATTCAGGATGTTGTAATTGATGATGATTCTGTCATAGAAGAAAATGAATATATTCCACCAGTTGTTAATACTAAAAGTTCTGATAATAGTTTAAAAAGAGTTATAGTTGATGATATTAGTATTGATTTGAATAATTTAGTATTTGAGACCGTTAATGATGAAGTTGATATAGAAGTTGATACTAATGATTCTAATGCTACTTATAAAATTGTTATGAATGATTTGATAATTGGAGAGAATGATATTTCTATTATTGTTACTGCTGAGGATGGTAGTACTAAGACTTATCGTTTAGTTGTTAATAAAATTGATACTGCTAGTGATGATTTTAATTTTGTATTAGAAATTGATGGTGACTTAATTGAATTTGATGATTTTGAATCTTCTATAAGTGTGTTGTCTTCTGTAAATGAGTTAGATTATGATTATGAGTTAAGTCATCAAGATGCTACCTTAGAAGTTACGGGAGCAGATGATTTATCTGAGGGAGAGAATACGGTTTTGTTTAAAGTGAGTATTGATGATGTTGAACAGATTTATACTCTTATAGTTACAAAAGACTCTGAAGGTGATTTTTTTGTTGGTTTGTTATCTTTAGGTATATTAGGAGGAATAGGTTATTTAATTTACAAAGTGATTAGAAGATATAAATGAATTTGATTTTTTATCTTTATTTTATTATAATACTCTATGAAAAGAGGAAATAATATGGAATTAAGTGTTGAAAAGAAAAAAGAGTTATTGATGTTTTGGTTTAACTATTATGGAAAAGTTATGTATACTTTAGAAGAGTTAGATATTTTTCATAATTTAGTTGAGACTAATTTAGAGGGTGTAGAAAAAGTTGCAGTAGTTAATTTTATCAAAAATTTAGGTTCTTCTATATTTGTATTAGCTATAAGAGATGGAAAAGAGTTGGAATTACTAAATACTTTAGATTTTTCTGATGCAGAAGAAGATCCTACTAATAGTGATGAATTTAGAAATGTAACAGATGAATTTTATTCAACTGTTATGATTGCTTTTGGTAATAGATTACCTAATGTTCCATTAAAAAAGGAAGAAATGATTATACAAATAAATGATATTCAAAAAAAACTTAAAAATAAAAACCAGTCATTTAAGAATTAGTTGAATTTATTAATGAAGAGGTGTATGATTGTTTTAGGAGAGTTTTATGAAAAATATTGTAGATAATGAACGAGATGCTGGGGTTGTTATACCTTTTATAGATGAGGTAAGTGAGAGTTTTAGTTTAAATGAAGAAAATGCTTTCTTAATTTGTGAGAAGTATGATGCTAGTTTAGGTGGAATTGTTCAAGAAATAATGAATATTAAAAATCATGCATTAAGTGAGTTATCAAATGATGAATCAGAAACATTTCTGGATAATGGTAATTCTAATGTAAGATATACTATTGAAAAAGTTTGTGGATTTAGCTCATCTACTATTAATTATTATAATTGTGAGAACAAAGATAGTTTTGATATAGTTTGTGTTTCAAATGATGAATGTTGTCAATTTGAAATAATGATGCGAGTTTTTGATAAAAATAATTGTTTTGTAGTAAATGGTTGGTATGATAAAGACGAGTATTCTTTAAGTGTTGGGATGAATAAAACTAGTGCTTTTTCTCAAACTAATAACGGATTTGTTACTTTTGATGTTCATGTTGATAAAAATGGACTTGATTCGTCTTTGAAACATGATTATGAAGAGCTTGTTGATAGTGTTGGAGTTTATGCTGATTTAATTAATAAGCGTTTGGGCGATGCTAGAAAATTAGAAAAAAAATAAATTCTGTTATTAATTTCAAATTTTTATATAACAGATTTATATGACTTTTATTAAACTCTCATTGTTTATCAATGAGAGTTTTAGTTTGTGTATTGGCAGTATATATGATATATTTAAACGTATATTGAATGGGTTATAGTAGGGTGAGTTTATGAAAAATGATGTTAAGTATATTACTTGTGAGATTAATGGTACTTTAGTTAAGTATGAGGTTTTATTTTCTTTTTATTCTAAGTTATCTGGTAAAGATTATGTTATATATACTGATAATACTATGGATGGCGATAAGAAGAATATATTTGCTTCTATTTATATTCCTAAAGAAGAGAATAAAATTGTAGATATTACTTTAGATAGTGATTGGGAAATTGTTGAGGACTTTTTGTTCGAAAACGATGATGATAATCATGAATAGTAACGATTTTTCTAATATTATTGCATTGTTACAATGTCTTTTAATTTCTGTTGTCACTCTTAATATTCCTACATTTATTAGTTCTTCTTTTAAGAGTAATGAAAAGTATAAATTAAATAAAGATAAAAAGTTATCAGATTATAAGAGTGTTTTTGTTCCTAAAGAAGTTGTTAGAAAATATGATAATGTTGATACTACTAAGTTTTCTAAAATAAATTATGGTAATTATATTATTGAATTTATTAATGAAATTAAAAAAATATCAAAGGAAGAAGATTTAACTTATTTATATAATAATTTTAGTTCATTAGATATTTCAATATATAAAAATACTATACCTGAATTATTTAAAAGTACTACTATAATGGGAGAGTATTCAACTGAAAAAAATAAAATTAAAATGCAAATTAGTAACGAACCTTTAATTAAATATATATTAATACATGAATTGTTTCATTGTTCTAGTACAACGGTTGAACAGTCATTTATATTTAGTGGTTTTTCGCAATTTAACAGGGTTACTAATAAATCAGTGGGTTATTATTTTAATGAAGGTTATACTCAATATTTAACTGAGAAAACTTTTATGAAAAATGGTAAAATTGATAATTGTTATTTTATTGAGAAAAATATAGCTAAGTTGGTTGAGTTAATAGTTGGTAAGGATATGTTTTCATTGTATTTGAGAGCTGATTTTAATGGACTTATTAATGAGTTAGCTAGATATGATTCTGTTACAAATATTAGGTCTCTTTTTAATATGATTGAGTATGTTTGTGAATCTTTTAGCAGTGGACTTTCTTCTGTGGAAGAAAAGGAGAAAATATTTTATTTGATGAAGAAAATTTATTCATATTTATTATATTTGTATATTCGTAAAAATGAGATTAAAAGTACAATTAAAATGTCTTCAAAAAAGTATGATAAATTTGTTAATGCTTTTTTACGTGAAACAGCTTTTTTTGATTATATTGATGATCCGTCATATGGAATTAAAGAAGATGATTTAATTACGGAGTATGAATCTTTTGTTGTTGGTGATGGTGATTTAAAGTTATAGTTGCTTTTTCTTATATATGTTATATAATATGAAAAGTTAGAGGTGATTTAATGGATGGTTTTGAATCTAAAGATAACAAGATAGTCTTACTAAAACATTGGTGGCATAATTATGGTAAAATGTTATATACTTATGATGAATTTTTGACATTTTCTTCATTAATGGATACTAATTTTGATAGTATAGAAGCTGTTGCTGTATTTTCTTTTATGAAGAATGATGGTCCTAAGATTATTGTTCATTCTATTAGAAGTAATAGTGTTAATGAGTTATTAAATATATTTGTAGCAAATAAATTTAATAAAGATAATAAATATATAAAGATTAGAATTGAATTTTATAATCAATTACTAAATAGTTATCTTACTCAAAATCCTTCTGAACCATCTACACCATCAACAATCAATGTATCGTTTGGACGTTCTTTTAATAAAAATAAACCTAAAAATTAGGTTTATTTTATTATTCTACAGTAAGTAGAGATACATTTTATTGACTTTTTTTGTAGCTCTTTTTATAATTGATTTACAATTTATGAATGCATGTTAAGTGTTTAGGAGGCTTATATGTTAGAACAATTTAGAAGATTGGCGTATCTTAGAAGGCTTGCTTTTTTTACGGGAGTGATAATGGCTTTTTCGCTTACTGCATTGGTATGTAGTTTAGTTCCGTTTTTAACTTTGTTTTCGATTGGTGTTTCTGTTACAACTATTGTGTTGATTGGTTTTGGTTTGTATTTTCAGATAAAACTTAAAGGGGAAAGTATGGTGAATATTGTTTCTTGTATGTTTTTGGTTTCTATATCGTTATTTTATGCTATAAATGTATACATTGATAATCCTGGTTATTATTTGAGTGAAACTAATTTAATTATTAGTAATGAATTAAGTTTTGAATTTAGTGATTATTTGATTAGAGGTAATGAAACTAGTATTAGTGGAGAAATAGAATTGACTATTTCTAATAAAACTCATTGGCCTGGAACATATGTTATTAATATTGAAGCATTGGATATTGATGGAAAAATTTTAGATGAAGATGTAGTTCATTTAGATAATATTGAACCTGGTGAAGTCGTTAAAACTAGTATTTTTACTTCTACTGATGTTGAAGATATTAGAAACATCACTAATTTTCATATTAGAGAAATTACTAAAAAGGAAGCTTGACAATATTATTATTTTGTATATAATACACTCCTAGGAGTGTTTTTATGTTTAATGAAAGTTTGTTTTATAATGGTTATCCTGTTAAGTATGCTTTGATGGATGTTATCGGATATAATGGTTTTGGACCTATTGTTGAGAAAACTAATTCTATAGTAGCTAAGGTTGCTATGCCTTGTTTTATTTTAGAAGAGAAAGTAGTATATCCTATTAAATATGATCTTAAGTATTATACTGTTTTGTTTAATAGAGGTGGTAAAGATTTTGAAGAAGAAATTTTACCTAAAAGAGGATGTTCTGGTGATGTTGTAACTACTTATATATATGATACTTATGAAGCTGCATTAATTGCTCAGGAAGCGGTTAATGATTCTATATTGAAGAGTATAGCTAAAAGGGTTGGTTATGAGATTGAAGACGAAGTGGATGCTAAAACATTGTTGGATTTATCTATATATAATGTTTCTAAATATACTGCATTAGCTAGTGAATCTTTAGTTAATAGTCAATTTATTAGTAATAAAACAAGAGAGTGATTTTATAAATATTTCTGTGGTGGAAATATTTTTTATTTTATGGTACAATATTTAGAGTAAGAAGGGATTCATATGAATAAAATAAAAAATTTTATGAAGAAGATAATGTCTTTTATGACGTTGATTAAAAATTATATTTTGGAGTATGTTTATACTAATAGAATATTTTTATCTTTTGTTGTCTTATCTTTAATTATGACTGTTATTGTTAGGGGTATAACTTTAGGAAATGCAGATTTTTTACAACCGATGATTGTAGATTTAGCATTATTGCTCTTAATAGGATCTTTTGGATATTTTTTCAAACCTAATAAACAGTTTAGTTACTTTTTTGTTTGGATGATTATTATATCGGCAATTTGTGTTGTTAATTCCATTTATTTTACTTTCTTTTATTCTTTTGCATCCTTTAGTTTACTTGAAACTTTGTCTCAAGTAGGTGAGGTTCAAGGTTCTTTAGTTGAGAGATTAAAAATGATGGACTTTGTTTTTGTACTATTTCCTTTATTCTTTTATTATATTCATAGGATGGTAAATACTACTAATTATTATTCTATGGTTACTAAGGTTGAAAAAGGCAAGAGGTTATTTGCTAATACTTTGATTGTTTCTACGGTATTAATATCTTCTGTTGTTGTTACATTAGAGCCTAAAGATTTTAGTAGAATTTCTACTCAATGGAATAAGGATTATGTTGTTTCAGAGTTTGGGATTATTTTATATCAAGGTAATGATTTAGTTCAGAGTTTAACTCCAAAAATTAGTACTTTATTTGGATATGAGGAAGCTGTTATTAGATTTACAGAATACTTTGAAGAAGTATTTACATCTAATGAGGGAACAGATCTTACAAATAAATATACGGGTATATTAGAAGGTAAGAATGTAATTTTTGTTCATATGGAAAGTATTCAAACTTTCTTAGTTGATATGGAAGTTAATGGAGTAGAGATTACGCCTACATTAAATAGAGTGGCTGAGGAAGGAATGTATTTTAGTGATTTTCATGCTCAAATAAGTTCTGGTACGAGTTCTGATACTGAGTTTACTCTAAATACTAGTTTAATGCCTGCATTATCTGGTATTGTTAATATTAATTATGTTAATAGAAATTATATATCTACACCTAAGTTATTATCTGAGAAGGGTTATTATATATTTAGTACTCATGGTAATAAATCTGATATGTGGAATAGAAATAATATGCATCCTTCTTTAGGATATGATGATTTCTTTGCGATGGAAGATTATGAGGTTACTGATGAAAATATTTTAGGACTAGGTATCTCTGATCAAGCTTTTTATCAACAATTTTATCCAAAATTGTTAGAAATAGATAATACTTATAATAATTATATGGGAACTGTTATTACTTTAACTAATCATTCTCCTTTCTTTGATGATGAAGATCCAAATTTTGATTTGTTCTTTACTTATGGAGATTTAGATTTGACAAATACTTATCAAGGTGTTGACGAAGATGGTTTACCTATCGAAGTAGTTGATGATTATTTAGAAGATACTAATCTTGGAAATTATCTACACAGTGCTCATTATGCTGATATGGCATTAGGAGAGTTTATTGAAGTTATTGAGAATGATTCTAATTTAAAGGATACAGTATTTGTGTTTTATGGAGATCATGAAGCTAAGTTGAGTAAAAGTGAGTTTGAATATTATTATAATTATAATGAAGAGACTGGAACTGTTTATGAAGAAGAGGATCCTAATTATGTTGATTTTGATTATTACAAGCATGAACTTAATAAAACTACTCCATTAGTTATTTGGACTGCTGATGAGGAGTTAAGAAGTAAATTAAATGTTGAAGTTACTGATATCATGGGTGTTATTGATGTAATGCCAACTATTGGTAATATGATGGGATTTAATAATCCATTTGCCCTTGGACATGATATTTTTGAAATAGGATCAGATAATGTTGTAGTATTCCCTAATGGAAATTTTGCTACTAATTATGTTTATTATAAAAATTCTGATTCTACTCATTACATGAGACAAGAAGGTGGAATAATTGAAAGCGATTACATTGATAATTTAATTGATTATACTGATGATTTATTACATGTTTCTTATGATATTATTCTTCATGATTTGATAGATAAAGAAGGAGATAAACTTCTTGGTATTGATGAGGATGTAGAATGAAAAAATTACATAAAGGAATGTTAATTACTATATTTATATTAATGCTTATAGCTATGGTTATAGCTATATTCTATTTTGTTTTTAATAGTAATAGGGAAGTTATGGAAGTAGAAGTTATCGATAGTATTGAGGGTTATGACTATAGCTTAAGTAATTTAGATAGTGATTATTATAGAGATGAATTTTATAATTTAAAAGATATATTGAGTACTGATACTAATAGAGAATCTTATATTAAGCAAGTTGCTAAGTTATTTATTATAGATTTATATACTTTAGATACTAAAATTAATAAGTATGATGTTGGAGGTATTGATTTTTATCATAAGGATAAAGTTAGTATGTTTAACTCAAAAGTTAGTGATACTTTTTATAATACTATTGTAGATAATACTTATGGTGATCGTGAACAGGATTTACCTGTTGTGAAAGATGTAATTGTTGGTAGTTATGATGTATCTGAGTACCTTTTAGGGGATACTGAAGTAAAGTCTTATATAGTCACTCTTAATTGGTCATATGAAAGTGATATGGGCTATGATACTTCTTCTGTTGTAACGATTGTAGATAATGATAAAAAAGTTGAAGTTGTAGCTTTGGAGGCTATAGAAAAAGATACATTAAGTTAATGTATCTTTTTTAATTTGTATTATTTATATAATATGTAATTGATGTGTAACCTTGAATGTTTGTGCCTGATTTAATACTTTGATTTGATATTAATCCTGGTAATCCGTTAGGGTTATAATATGCATGGTCTGAGTTTATAAATAAGGTTTCGTAAAGTAAACCGTTATTTTGAGCCCAGGTTTGTGCTTCTTCCATTGTTTTACCAACCATGTTAGGCATTGTTATTATTTTTGATCCTCCATATAAACCTTGTCCTATCACTTTAGTTTCGTAATCTTCGTTATAGTCTATAGTGAATGATTTATTTACTTGTTGTTCTTCTAAACCTAAGTTAATTCTCATTGCTGTTGATATTGCTTCCATACTTTCTTCGTAATATCCTTGTCCACTTGTTGCTATTGATGTTCCTGGTAATATAATAGGTAAGTTGTAATATTCTAATTGAGCTTTATTAATTGTAATACCTTCGGTAATATTTGTATTTAAGATTATATCTAATCCTACCTCATATGATGATAGCATTGTTTTTGTATCCATATTTGTTTCCATATTATCACTAATACTATTTATTAATTGTTCTATTTCACTTATACTTTTTATTTCCATAAGCTCTTTAGCTGTTGCTTCAATAATTTGTTGTTGATGTCTATTTCTTGCAAAATCTGATTCTATATATAAATGTCTACATCTGGCATAGGCTAGAGCTTGTTCTCCGTCTATGTGTTGAACACCTGTATCAATGTATACTGTATCTTCTCCCCATTTACGTTCTGAATTTTGTTCACAAACCTGTCCATTACAATTTGTTCCGTCATTCCAATTGTAATCGGGTACTTCTATATCAACTGTTATACCGCCTAGTGCATCTACGATGTCTACTACTGCTTTGAAATTTAATTTTAAATAATAATCTATTGGTGTATTCGTAACGTTTTCTACTGTGTCTATAACACAATCTGTTCCGTATGCTGCAGATGCATTTATCTTAGCGATTGCATTGTCTCTGCATGCAATAGGGACGATTGTGTCTCTTGCAATACTTACCATAGTTGCTCCAAGGGTATCTGGGTTAAATGTCATGAGAATTAGGGTATCTCCGTTAAAGGCTTGACTTGCATCTAATCCTTCTAGTTCTGAATCAACTCCCATAATTAAGATACTAAATGGTTCGGTTAGTTGTTTACCACTACCAGTATTAAGATCAATATTTTCTAGTTTTTCACTGTAGGTATATATTATTTTGGTTTCTGTTTTAATATTTTTAAATTGTTCTTCACCTTCGAAGAAAATTGTGTAGTTCCCTGATACAAAGATTGAGTCAACTTCGTTGTTATACAATGCTTCTAACATTTGATAGTAGTCTTCATATTTAACTACTTGATTTGCAAGTTCTTCTTCTTTATATAATTTATTTGCTAATTGATATCCTTCTAAGTCTTCTTCATCATCGATTTTACCGATTGTTGAATTTTTATCAAATTCTGTGTCAGTTAGTGTTATTAGATTGCTTGTATATACTAGTTCTGTTTTATTTAATCCAGCAATTCCATCTAGTACGATGTTTAATCCGTAAGAACTTAGGATAAATAGGGTTGAAAATATTATGCTTACAAACGTTAGTAAAAAAAATCTTAATTTTTTATTAATTAATATTGCTACTGGAGTAGCAATTAGATATATTACAGAGTAGATCCAAAAAAAAGCTAAAGCTATTATTCTATATACAGTTGCTACTCCTGATAATTTAACGATATTTATAGTAAAGTAAATTAGTGATATTATATAAAGTAACGTAGTTATTTTATATAGTATTGTTTTAAATTTACTTTTGCGTTTTAATTTTTTTAAAAGTACTTTCATTTAACCACCTTTTATATATATTATTATATTATATATAGTAATTTATTACAAACTTTTATAATTTTTGTATGTCAACTTATGATATAATAGTTTTAGAATGGAAGTTATTTATGAAGAGTAGTAAAATGATG
>CAYJJI010000012.1:0-30647 GCA_964370475.1 uncultured Muribaculaceae bacterium
GAATTATGTATAAGTGAGTATGAATCTGGTGGTTATGTAGCTACAGCGGAAGAATACTTTAATTATACTGTTGATGGTGATTTTGTTACTGTTACGGGATATAAAGATGCTAGTAATTCTCCAACTGATTTAGTTGTTCCTTGTGTTATTGATGATAAAGCAGTGAAAGCAGTAAGTGGTTTTGCGTATGGAAAATTAACAAGTGTTGTTTTACCTAGTACAGTTACTAGTGTTGATCCTCATTCTTTTAGAAATAATAAGATTACCAATTTGGTTTATTTTAATGAAGGGACTTCTTTTAACTTTTTATCTTTTAATAACAATTTGTTGCCTGATGATCAAGCTATTATATACGGGAGTGATGGTGTTAATAGAGATTATACAGCCATTATTTCTTATGGTGGTGTGAATAAAGATGTGGTAATACCCGAGGGTGTTGAAGATATAAGTATTTATGCGTTCCAACATAGTGATTTAACAAGTGTGGTGATTCCTGAGAGTGTTACTTATATTGCTTACGGTGCATTTGATGGTAATAATTTGACTTCTGTTGAATTACCTAGTGGACTAACAATTATTAATTTTGATTCCTTTTCAAATAATCAGTTAACAAGTATAGTGATACCTGATGGTGTAACTACTATACGAGAATATGCATTTACTAATAATCAATTGACTAGTGTTGACATCCCAAGCTCAGTTACTAAAATTGGAGAAGGTGCGTTTAATTCAAATAAATTACCTGATGATCAAGCTTTTATATATGCTAGAAATAGCGATGGATCGATTGATTATACTAATTTGATTAGCTACGGAGGGAATACTAGTAGAGATAATCCAAAAGATCTTGTAATACCTGATAGTGTCAAGATATTTAGTCCTTTTTCTTTTGCGTCTCCGAACAATTATTTTAATAGTGTTACTTTGAATGAAGGTTTAGAGAATATAGGTTGGGGTGCTTTTTATAATGCAAATTTAACGAGTATTGATATTCCGTCATCTGTAACTAGTATTGATGATATTGCGTTTGATACAAAAGATGTAATGGATTCAATTAATATAAAAAGAGATATATCTGAACAAGGTTTAATTACTTTTGGAAATAATTGGAATGGGGGAGCTCCGGTTAATTATATAGGACCTTAATTAAGGTCTTTTTTATTTATGTAAAATTTTAATGTTTTTATTGACATTAGTTTCAATTTGTAGTAAAATCTTGTTATATATGTCTTTGGAAAAATGGTGATTATTTGGAACATTATTTTACGAACAATTTAAACCTTAAAAGTGAACTGCGAACGTTATCATATAAGTATGAAAATGTGGAGTTCGCTTTTTCTAGTGATAATGGAGTTTTTTCCAAAGATAGAATTGACTTTGGATCTAAGTTGTTGTTAGAGAATATTTTGAAAAGTGAAAGTAAATATAGTGATGTTTTAGATGTAGGCTGTGGAATTGGTTTTTTAGGTATTGTACTAAGTAAAATATTAGGTATTAGTTGTGTGATGACTGATATTAATGATAGAGCAGTGCATTTAACTGAAAAGAATATTGTATATAATCAGGTTGATGCTAAAGTAGTTAGTGGAAATTTATATGATAGCATTGTAGGTAAGTATAGTATTGTAGTTACTAATCCTCCAATAAGAGCTGGAAAAAATATAATATTAGATATTCTTCTGGGAGCTAAGAATTATCTTAGAGATGATGGAGAATTGTGGTTCGTGATGAGAAAAGATCATGGAGTTAAAAGTATTTTAAAAACGATAGAAAATACTTATGATTGTCGAATAGTAGATAAAAGTAAGGGTTTTTATATAATTATGGCGAAAGTTATTGACAATAAGTAATGATTAAGTTAGAATTACTATTTAATGGCTTTATTTAAAAAAATTTATGTATAGGGGTGAATTGCATGGCATTCAAAATAGAAAAATTCGGAGATCATAGAGAAAGAAGAACTTTCTCTAAGATACAAAACACCTTAGCGTTAACAGATTTGTTAGAGATTCAAAAAAAATCATATCAATGGTTTTTGGAAGAAGGAATAAAGGAAATCTTTGATGAGTTATTTCCAGTGGAAAGTTTTACTGGTAATATTTCGTTAGAGTTTAATGATTATTATTTCGATACTCCAAGATATTCAGTTAAGGAAGCTAAGGAGAGAATGGTTAATTATGCATCTCCTTTAAAGGCTTTAGCTAGATTGTTTATTCATGAAACTGGTGAAGTTAAAGAACAAGAAATATTCTTAGGGGATATGCCTTTAATGACTGATGCTGGTACATTCATTATTAATGGAGCTGAACGTGTAATCGTTTCTCAATTAGTAAGAAGTCCTTCTATCTATTTCAAACATGAAATAGATAAAAATGGTCGTAAAGTTATATCTGGAGAAGTTATACCTAATAAAGGTACTTGGTTAGAATATGAACTTGATGCTCGTGATGTATTATATGTAAGAATAGATCGTACTAGAAAAGTAACTATTACAACATTCTTACGTGCTTTAGGTTTATCTAATGATGAAGATATTTATGATTTATTCGGAGAGAATGATTATATTAAAAATACTATTGTTAAGGATAGTACTAAAAATACCGAAGAAGCCTTAATTGAAATTTATGAAAAACTAAGACCTGGTGAACCTGCTACTTTAGATAGTGCTAAGAACCAATTAATTACTAGATTCTTTGATAAATTTAGATATGATTTAGCTAAAGTTGGTCGTTATAAATTTAATAAGAAATTAAATGTATTAGATCGTTTAGTTGGATGTAAACTAGCTCAAGATATTAAAGATGGTAAAACTGTAGTAGTTGAAGCTGGTACTTTAGTAACTAAAGCTGTAGTTGATAAAATTAGACCGTTATTTAATGATGGATACGGTGTTAAAGAAGTTACAATTAATGAGGAATTAGATAATTTCAATAAAATTCAAGAAGTATTAGTTTTTGATAAAGAAGATGAAACTAAGACTCATAAGATTATTGGTAATGATCAATCTATTGATGTTAAACGTTTAACTATTAGTGATGTTTATGCTTCAATATCTTATTATTTAAATTTACATGCTGGTATTGGAACTGATGATGAAATAGATCATTTAGGAAATAGACGTGTTCGTCAAGTTGGTGAACTTGTTCAAAATCAATTTAGAGTTGGGGTTTCTCGTATGGAAAGAGTTATCCGTGAGAGAATGACTACTCAAGAAATTGATGCTGTTACACCTAAGTCTTTAATTAATATTCGTCCGGTTACTGCTAGTTTAAAAGAATTCTTTGGATCAAGTCAGTTATCTAAATTCATGGATCAAGTAAATCCTATAGCAGAGTTAACTGATAAGAGACGTTTATCATCTCTTGGGCCTGGTGGGTTATCTAGAGATAGA
This sequence comes from uncultured Muribaculaceae bacterium, assembly GCA_964370475.1. GTDB lineage: Bacteria > Bacillota_I > Bacilli_A > RF39 > UBA660 > CAYJCL01. The sequence goes on from CAYJJI010000012.1 coordinate 3,392, forward strand.
GCTGGTATGGAAGTTCGTGACGTTAATTCATCACATTATGGACGTATTTGTCCTATTGAATCTCCAGAAGGTCAAAATATCGGGTTGATTACATCTTTAGCATCTTATGCTAAGATTAATGATTATGGATTTATTATGACTCCTTACCGTAAGGTTGTTGATGGGGTTATAACTGATGAAATTGAATATTTAACTGCTGATGAAGAAGCTGATTATTATATTTCTCAAGCTACTTTAAATATTACTAAAGATAATGAAATTATTGATAATTTAGTTGTTGCTCGTATCAACGGTGATACTGTAATGGCTAAGAAGAGTGAAATTAACTTTGTTGACGTTGCTCCTTCTCAAATAGTTTCGATTACTACTAGTTGTATTCCTTTCCTTGATCATGATGATGCAACACGTGCACTGATGGGTGCAAACATGCAACGTCAAGCAGTTCCTCTACTTGAGTGTGAAGCACCAATCGTTGGTACTGGAGTTGAATACATTGCTGCTCGTGATAGTGGAGCTACTATTGTAGCTAAAGCTGATGGGGTAGTTGAATATGCAGATAGTAAAAAAATAGTAGTTAAGAATGCTAAAGAATCAGATACTTATTATTTAGCTAACTTTGAAAGAAGTAATGAATCTACATGTTTTAATCACCGTCCTTTAGTTAAAAAGGGTGATGCAATTCATAGAAATATGGTTATTGCTGATGGTCCTTCTACTGAAAAAGGTGAACTTGCTTTAGGTAAGAACATGGTAGTTGCATTCATGACATTTAATGGGTATAACTATGAAGATGCGATTATCTTAAATGAAAGATTAGTTAAAGATGATGTTTATACATCTATACATATAGAACATTATGATATTGAGTGCCGTGATACTAAATTAGGGCCTGAAGAGTTTACTAGAGATATTCCAAATGTTAGTGAAGAATCTCGTAAAAACTTAGATGCTAATGGTATTATTAGAATTGGTACTGAAGTTGGAGATGGCGATATCTTAGTTGGTAAAGTTACTCCTAAAGGTGTTCAAGAATTAACAAGTGAAGAAAAATTATTACATGCAATATTTGGTGAGAAGACTCGTGAAGTTAGAGATACTTCATTAAAAGTTGAACATGGTGCAGGTGGTATTGTTCATGATGTTAAAGTTTATACTAAAGAAAATAGTGAAGAATTACCTGCTGGTGTTTCTAAAATTATTCGTGTTTATATAGCTCAAAAGAGAAAAATTCAAGTTGGGGATAAAATGTCTGGTAGACATGGTAATAAAGGGGTTATCTCATTAATATTACCTCAAGAAGATATGCCTTATTTACCTGATGGTAGACAAGTTGATGTTATCTTGAATCCTCAAGGTGTTCCATCTCGTATGAACATTGGACAAATCTTAGAAGTTCATTTAGGTATGGCTGGTAAGAAAATTGGAACTCATTTTGCTACACCAATATTTGATGGAGCTAAAATTGATGATATCAAAGAAGCTATGGTTGAGGCTGGAATGGATGAAGATGGTAAGACTGTATTATATGATGGTCGTACTGGAGATGCATTTGAAAATAGAGTTGCTGTTGGGGTAATGTACATGGTTAAATTACACCACATGGTTGACGATAAATTACATGCTCGTTCTACTGGACCTTACTCATTAGTTACACAACAACCTCTTGGAGGACGTGCTCAATTTGGTGGTCAAAGATTTGGGGAAATGGAAGTTTGGGCATTATATGCTTATGGAGCTGCTCATGTTCTGCAAGAAATCTTAACTATTAAATCTGATGACGTTATCGGACGTGTTAAAGTTTATGAAGCTTTAGTTAAAGGTAAGAATGTTAATCAAGCGGGAATTCCTGAATCGTTTAGAGTTTTAGTTAAAGAGTTCCAAGCATTAGGGTTAAATATTCAAGTTATAAATAATGCTGATGAAGTACTAGGAATCAATGAATTAGAAATAACTGATGAAAAAGATGAACCAGTACTTATTGAAGAAGTTGAATTAGAAGTTCCAGAAGAACCTCAAGAAGAAATAGAAGAATCTGAAGATGAGTTTGAAGATTTAGATGATATTGAGTTTCCTGGTGATGAAGTAGAGGGGGATGAACTATGTTAGACGTTAATAATTTTAAAGGTTTAAAGATAGGAATCGCTAGTCCTGATGCTATTCGTGGATGGTCTTATGGTGAAGTTAAAAAACCTGAAACAATTAACTACCGTACTTTAAAACCTGAAAGAGATGGATTGTTTTGTGAAAAAATATTTGGTCCAACTAAAGATTTTGAATGTTACTGTGGTAAATATAAAAGATTACGTTATAAAAATGTAGTATGTGATCGTTGTGGAGTTGAAGTTACTCGTTCGAAAGTGCGTCGTGAAAGAATGGGGCACATTGAACTTGCAACTCCTTGTTCACACATTTGGTTCTTTAAAGGTGTTCCTTCTAAAATGGGTCTTGTACTTGATATGTCACCTCGTGATTTAGAGGAAGTATTATACTTCGTATCTTATGTTGTATTAGATCCTGGAACTGCTCCTTTAGAGAAAAAACAAACTTTATCTGATAAGGACTATCGTCGTTATTATGAAAAGTATGGTACAGGGTTCAAAGTTGGTATGGGTGCTGAAGCAATTAAAACATTGCTTTCAGAAGTTGATATCGCTAAGGACATTGAAGAATTAAGAAAACATTTAGAAGATGCTACTGGGCAAAAGAGAATTCGTTTAGTTAAACGTTTAGATTGTCTTGTATCATTCGTTGATTCTGGTAATAAACCAGAATGGATGATTTTAGATGCAATTCCGGTGATTCCACCAGAATTACGTCCAATGATCCAATTAGATGGTGGTCGTTTTGCTACTAGTGATTTAAATGACTTATATCGTCGTATTATTAATAGAAATAATCGTCTTAAAAAGTTATTAGAACTTGGTGCTCCAAGTATCATTGTTCAAAATGAAAAAAGAATGCTTCAAGAAGCGGTTGATTCATTATTTGATAATGGTCGTCGTGGTAGAAGTGTTACTGCTGCTGGAAATAGACCTTTGAAATCTTTATCAAGTATGTTAAAAGGTAAACAAGGTAGATTTAGACAAAACTTATTAGGTAAACGTGTAGATTATTCAGGACGTTCAGTTATCGTTGTTGGTCCATCATTGAAGATGTATCAATGTGGTATTCCTAAAGAAATGGCTTTAGAGTTATTTAAGCCTCACGTTATTAGTGGATTAGTAGAAAGAGGACTTGCTCATAATATTAAAGGAGCTAAGAAATTAATTGAAAATCATGATGAATGTGTTTGGGATATTGTTGAAGATGTTATTACTGAGCATCCAGTATTATTAAACCGTGCACCAACGCTACATAGACTAGGTATTCAAGCATTTGAACCTAAGTTAGTTGGTGGTAAAGCAATTCGTTTGCATCCACTTGTTTGTACTGCGTTTAATGCGGACTTCGATGGAGATCAAATGGCTGTTCACGTTCCTTTATCTGAAGAAGCTAAGAGTGAAGCTCGTGTGTTAATGTTAGGAGCTAATAATATCTTAAATCCAAAAGATGGTAAACCAATTGTTACTCCATCTCAGGATATGGTATTAGGTAACTATTACTTAACTATGGAAGAAGCTTCATTACCTAATGAAGGTAAAGTATTTAAAAACGTTAACGAAGCTGTAATGATGTATGAGAGAAAAGAAATTTCTCTTCACACAAGAATTGCTATTCCTGTTTCATCATTTAAACATAAATTGTTTACTGATGAACAAAAGAATAAATATTTAATTACAACTACTGGTAAGATTATATTTAATGAAATATTACCTGATTCTTTCCCTTATGTAAATGAAGGAAGTAAAGAAAATATTGAAGGTATAACTCCTGCTAAGTATTTTGTTGAAATGGGTACTGATATTAAGAAAGCTATATCTGAAATGTCTGTTTCTAAGCCTTTTGTTAAAAAGACTTTAGAAAACATCATTGCTCAAATATTCAAACGTTATAAAACTACTGAAACATCTGTGATGTTAGATAAACTTAAGGACTTAGGATTTAAGTATTCTACTATCGCTGGTATTACAGTTTCTGTTGCTGATGTTGAGTTGAGTAAAAATAAAGAAGCTATCTTAGAAGAGTCTCAAGTTAAAGTTGATAAAGTTAATAAACAGTTCCAAAGAGGTTTAATTACTGATAGAGAACGTTTTGACCAAGTTATTAGTATTTGGAATCAAGCTAAGGACAAAGTTCAATCTGAACTTAAAGTTATTAGTGAAAGTGATTCTAAAAATCCAATATTCATAATGATGAACTCTGGAGCTCGTGGTAGTGCATCTCACTTTACTCAGTTAGCTGGTATGCGTGGGTTGATGGCTAAGCCAAGTGGGGAACCTCTTGAAATTCCAATCAAATCATCATTTATTGAAGGATTAAATGTATCAGAATTCTTCTTAAGTACACATGGAGCTCGTAAAGGTTCTGCCGATACTGCGCTTCGTACAGCGGATTCAGGATACTTGACTCGTCGTTTAGTTGATGTTGCTCAAGATATCATTGTTAAAGAATTTGATTGTGGTTCTATTGCTGGTGTAGTAGTAGAAGACTTTGTTGATGAAAAAAGTGGAGCAATTATTGAACCACTTGCAGAACGTATCTTAGGTAGATATGCTGCTACAAATATATTACATCCAGAAACTAAAGATGTTATTGTAGAAAAAGGTGAAATGATCACTGAAAATATTTGCAATAAGATTATTGGTGCAGGAATTACTAAAGTTGAAATAAGAAATATCTTAACTTGTAAAACTGAAAATGGTGTATGTCAAAAATGTTACGGACGTAACTTAGCTACTGGTAACTTAGTTGAAACTGGTGAGGCTGTAGGTATTATGGCTGCTCAATCAATTGGTGAGCCTGGTACTCAGTTAACAATGCGTACGTTCCATACAGGAGGAGTTGCTGGAGGAGACGATATTACTCAAGGGTTACCAAGAGTAGAAGAGTTATTCGAAGCAAGAAATCCAAAAGGTAAAGCTACTATAGCTGAAATAGCTGGTAAGATTGCTAGTGTTGAAGATGTTAATGGGAAGTTCAAAGTTGTTGTTGAAAATGATGTTGAAACTCGTGAACATGTTACAAACTTTAATACTAAAATGCGTCTAGCTGTTGGGGATAGTGTAGTTGCTGGTGAAAAACTTAATGAAGGTACTATTAGTCCTAAAGAGTTATTAGCTGTAACTGATCCTATTACTGCTCAACAATATATCTTAAAAGAAATTCAAAAAGTTTATAAATCTCAAGGTGTTGACGTTAATGATAAACATATAGAAGTTATTGTTAAGAGAATGATTTCTAAAATGCGTATTTTAGATGGTGGAGATACTGAGTTTGTAGAAGGTTTAACAATTTCTTTAAGAACATTTACTGAAGGTAATAAACCAATTATCTTAAGTGGTGGTAAACCTGCTATTGGTAAACCTATAATGTTAGGTATTACTAAGAGTTCTCTTGAAACAGATTCTTTCTTATCTGCTGCTTCATTCCAAGAAACTACTCGTATCTTGACTGATGCTGCAATTAAAGGTAAGGTTGATTATCTAAGAGGATTAAAAGAAAATGTTATTATCGGTAAATTAATTCCTGCTGGTACTGGAGCTAAACAATATAGTGATATTGATATAATGCTTGAAAAACAATTCTTAGGTGATGATCCTACTGATGCGTTAGAAGAAGAGTTATTAGATAATACTAAATTAATTAGTGAAGATACTTTAGAAGAAGTAATTTCAGAATAATATATAAACTTGACTTAACAGTCAAGTTTTTTGTTGCATTAATTTATTTGTTGTTATATTATTATTGTAGGAGAATAGGTATGAAAAAAAGTTATATAATAGCACTTAGTGTTATAGGTTTATTTGTATTAGTTACAGGAGTTGCATTTGCTTATTTTTTTGCAACTAATAATGATTCTGATGTAGATGTTACAGGTTCTGCTAAGGAGATTAATGCTGTTGAGTATTTACCAGGTAGTTCAATGGATATTCCAGTAAGTGGAATATACCCTGGTTGGATTGGGGTAATGGATTTTACTGTTGGTAAACCTGATGGTGTTACTGCAGGTGTTGGAACTTATGAAATAGTTTTAGAAACTGATATAGATCCTGCTTATGGAGATTGGATAACTTATGAGTTATATAAATCAACTGATATGGGTAAGAGTATTACTAGAGTAGAAGGTACTTTAAGTGATGATGTATTTAATTTATATGTAGATGATTCACTAACACCAAATGGTTATACAATACCAGATGATGCGTTTATTGATGGAGTAGCTAATTCAACTACTGGAAATGTATCTGTGGATAAACAAAGTTATGATTTTTCAACATATCAAAATACTAAGTATTATTTAGTAATGAGATTTTTAAATGAGAATATTAATCAAAATGCTGCAATTAATAAAGATTTTGAAATAAAAGTAGTTATGAAAGAAACTGTAAGCGATAGTAGTGGAGATGGATATAAAGATCCAGTTATTGCTGGAGGTGATCCAGTAATAACTGATACTGATTCTTCATCTTATAAGATGTTGCCAGTGTTAATAGCAGATGATGGTACTGTTAGTGTTGCGGATACTTCTAAAGAATGGTATAACTATGAAAATAAGGAGTGGGCGAATGCTGTAATAGTTGATGTTACATCTTCTGAGACTACTCCAGGAACAGTATTATCAATGGATAAAATTGAGCAGATGTATGTGTGGATACCAAGATTTCAATATGATCCGGCAAGTATTGAAAGTGCTTCTCATGCAATAGATGTAACATTTGTTGATAAAAATACTGAAGCGCATCCAGCATTTACATTTGGAACTGACGAACTATCAGGATTTTGGATAGGTAAGTTTGAACAAGGAGAAGATAATACAATAAAACCTAATCAAAATTCAATACATTATAAGAATGTATCAACTTTATACGATAATATAAATAGTGCAATGAGTACATATTCATTAAATGCTATAACAGATGTTCATATGATAAAAAATACTGAATGGGGAGCTGTAGCTTATTTATCACAATCAAAATATGGAGTATGTAATAGTGATGGAACGTGTAGTGCAAAAATTGAGAACAATAGTTACTATAAAGGAAATGATAATAGTTTTGATATAATAACTGGATGTGGAGGAGATGATACTGATAATAATGTATCACTTGCAGGAATCGAAATATGTCCAGCAAGTAATAGATGGGAAACAGAGAATGGAAAAAAAGCTAGCACAACTCACAATATAACAGGAATATATGATATGGCAGGAGGAAGAGAAGAATATGTTATGGCAAATATGCAAAATAGTAGTGGTGATTTTGTTTCGGGTTGGGCGCAATTCACAGTAGTACCAGATTCAAAGTATTACGACAGTTATATTTATAATTCTTCTGCAGATGATTATACAAAAGGATTGCCTGGTGACGCTATTATGGAATTATATAGTACACGTTTTACTGAGACTAATAAAAATAATGATTGGATTTATTATTTATCAAGATATTATCAGTGGTTGTTACGTGGTGGAGCTGCTCGAATTGGTAATGGAGCTGGAGTTTGGTTTTCGATGCCTACGTCTGGAGATCAAGGCGAATATACAACTTCAAGAGCTATTTTATTATTTTAATTCCTTGACTTTTAATTTAATTTATAATATATTGAGTGTATGTTGCTTAATTACTTGATGATTTTCTTTGAAATTAAAGCTTAACTTTTAGGAGTTGAGCTTTTTTTATATGTAGAAGGAGGAATTATGAAAATAATGATTTTAGGTCATCCTGGATGTGGTAAGTCAACAGTTGCTAATAAATATAAAGAAATGTTTGATATTCCTGTAATTCATTTAGATGTACTTAGTTTTGACTCTGGATGGGTTAAGAGAAATAAAGATGTAGTTAAAAATGAACTAAGAGAGTTTATGAAAAATGATTCTTGGATTATTGATGGTAATTATAAAAGATTATTATATGATGAAAGAATGAATGATGCTGATTATATTATATATTTAAATTATCCAAGAATTGTTAGTGGTTATAGAGTATTTAAAAGATATTTTGAGAATAAAAATAAGTCGAGAGATAGTGTGGCAGAAGGATTTAATGAGAAATTTGATGCTAAGTTTTTGAAATATGCTTTATGGGGAAGTAGAAATAAAAGTAATTTAGCTCCGATAAAGAAAGCAAGAAAGATGTATGGAGCTAAATTTTTTGAGGTTAGAACTAATAAAGAATTAAGAAGAACGATAGAAAAGACAACTTTATAATTTGTCTTTTTTTTAGGAATATATGTTATAATTAGTTAGGGATGTTATGAATAAAAGAATTGTTAAAATATTAAATGAAATTGAAAATTTTGGATATGAAGCTTATGTTGTGGGTGGTTATGTTAGGGATTTTTTAATGAAGAGAAATACCTTAGATGTAGATATATGCACTAATGCTACACCACAAATATTAATTGAAATATTTAGAGAGTATAGTAATAAAAAGATTAAGGATAATAGTTTAATAATTTATTATGATGATTATGATTTTGAAATTACTACTTATAGATTAGAAAGTAATTATGTTAATAGAAGACCTACTAATATCTTTTATACTTCTAGTTTAATAGAAGATTTAAAGAGAAGAGATTTTACTATTAATACTATATGTATGAATAAAGATGGAGTAGTTATTGATTTATTAGATGGTGAACTTGATTTAGCTAATAATACTTTAAAATGTGTAGGAGATTGTTTAGAAAAGATAAAAGAAGATCCTTTAAGAATTTTAAGGGCTATAAGATTTAGTGTTACTCATGGATTTATGATTAGTGATGAGTTAAAAAAGTTAATTAAAGATAATAATTATTTAGTAAGTTCTTTATCTGGTGAAAGAATTAAAAGAGAGATTAGTAAGATTTTAATAAGTGATAGAGTTATTGATGGGTTTAAGTTATTAAGAGAGTTAGATTTATATAATATTATTGATATTAAGTATGATACTTTAATTCCTTGTAATGATTTATATGCCATGTATGCTCAATTAAAAATTAGTAATAAGATACCTTTTACTAAGCAAGAGTTAAGTATTATAAATGATGTTAAAAATGTTATAAAGTATGGTAGAATAGATTTTAAATCTTTATTTGATTATGGTTTGTATATTAATACTGTTGCAGCTTTAGTACTTGGAGTATCTAATAAAGAAGTTAATGAGTTATATAAGAATTTACCAATTAAGAATGTTAAAGATATTAATATAAGTATTTCGGAAATATGTAGTATTTTAGAGATAGTGCCATGTAAAAAAATAAAAGAGATTCAGTTAATATTAGTTAGTAAAATACTAAGTGGTGAATTAAACAATGAGTATTATGAAATAAAAAGTTTTATAGGAGGAATGAAATGAAGATAGATAAAATACTTAAATGTAATAAGTTTATAATTAATGATTATTTTATTAAGAGTTTTATTTCTACTGAATTAGGACTTGATGAATTTTTATTGTTAGTTTATTATGATAATAATATTAATGAAGAGTTTAATGTTAATAGAGTTAGTGATATATTGGGAATTAGTGAAGAAAGAGTTATGATTTCTTTAAATAATTTAATTACTAAGAAATTATTATCAATAAATTGTGTTAAAGATTATTATGGTAAGATGGTAGAAGTTATAGATCTAGATGGTATTTATAAAATAATTAAAGATAGTAATGATAGTGAAGTTAAGAGAGAAGAAGTCATTACTATCTTTGGATCTTTTGAAAAAGGATTTGGAAGACCTTTATCATCTATTGAAGTGGAAATTATTAATAGTTGGATGGATAATGGAATTAAGGAAGAGTTAATCTTAGGAGCTTTGGATGAGGCTTTGTATAATGGTGCTTCTAATATTAGATATATTGATAAGATATTATTGGAGTGGAAGAAGAAAAATTATAAGAGTGTTGCTGATGTTAAGGGACAAGTTAAAAAGGAAGTTAAAAATGAACAACCTGATTTATTTGATTATGATTGGACTATAGATTATGATTGATTTGTTAAATAATTTAGATTTAATGATAGGTGATCCTGTATGTGAACTTAATTATAACGAACCTTATGAGTTATTAATAGCTGTTATGTTGAGTGCTCAATCGACTGATAAAAGGGTTAATATGGTTACTGATGAGTTATTTAATAAGTATTCTTTATATGATTTAGTAGATATTCCCATAGAAGAGTTAGAGAGTATTATTAAATCTGTTGGTACTTATCATAGGAAGGCTTTATATATTAAAAGTATAGCTAAGAGATTGGTAATGGATTTTAATGGGGAAGTGCCTAATGATAGAGAGTATTTAGAATCTTTAGACGGAATTGGAAGAAAGAGTACTAATGTGGTTTTAGCGGAGATTTTTAATATTCCGGCTATTGCTGTTGATACTCATGTAGAAAGAGTCTCTAAGAGGCTAAAAATAGCCAATGAGAGTGATAATGTTAAAGATATTGAAGAGAAATTGATGAAATTGTTTCCAAAAGATATATGGTGTAGATTACATTTACAATTAGTGTTATTTGGTAGATATATTTGTACTAGTAAGAAACCTAATTGTAGTGAATGTTTATTTAATTGTGAATATAAAAAATCCCAAGTCTAAGGACTTGGGATTTTGCATGTTGAATCATCGTTACAACCACTATCACATATGTTTATAGTTTGATTTACAGTATATGTTAAATTGTTATAAACTATTGTGTAATCGATTTTATATATTCCAGGAATAGTTTTATCTATTTCTGTTAATGTATTTTCGTTTGATTTTATTACATAGTTGATTGTTGATGTAGATGTAATATCTACATTATTGTTTTTTACTATAATTTCATTTGTTAAATCGTATATTCCTGATGATGAATCAACACAGAAATTATTTCCGTTTTCGAATGAAATAGTTATATTATCTTTAACTGTTGTTGCTACTTTAACTTCAGTTCCTGTACTTGGAGCATTAAAGATTGTATAGTTACTGATTACAGTATATGAACAGTCGTTAGTTAAGCAAGTTGTAGAAAAGCTATTACTTGCTGTTTCTCCGACTTTAACTAGACCGTTTTCACTATTTGTATAGATTTCGTATTTTACTGTACCTATATTTTTTTGGTTATAAGCTATTCTTTCATCATAGTAGTCATCGCTCCATCGATCATAATAAGTATTATAATGATCTAGTAAACCTATTGAGTCGATACTATCTGGAGTAACTATAGGTGTCCAGTTTAGTGATACGGTATTACCAACTACGTTGGCATTTAAATCTGTAACATTATTGATGTTGTCATATCTAGTGGATACTTGATCTGGTTCTTTACCTTTAACAAATACTTCTTCTAGAATCATGTCTGATGGAGTGTTGGCGCTTGGTAGTTGAGGAGGGAAGGTTTCTTTTTCCACTTCTACTTTTACTACTCCTGATGGAACATCAAATTTTGAGTTTTTTTCTAAAACTCTATTTGCTACACCAGCTGATATTTTACTTCTTTGAGTATTAGCATCTAGTGCATATGTGAAATATTCTTTATTTAATTTTTCATATCCATACCAAATTGAAATTGAATAATCTGGAGAGTAAACGTTTACCCAGTTATCTCTTGATGAACTACTAGCTTGATATGGTGTTAATCCTGCAGCAATAAGGGCGTCATAATCATATGTACTTGTTCCTGATTTTGATGCTACGTTTGTTCCTGATACACTTATGCTTCCTGCAACTCCGTTTGCAGTTGCGCTCATAAGTATTGAATTTATCATGTAAGCAGTTTCTTCACTCATTACTCTTTCTGATACCGGTTTATGTTCGTATACATCTTCTGTATCTAAAAATGTTATCTTTGTGAATGAATATGGTTCTGTGTATATACCACCGCTACCAAATGCTCCATATGCTGCTGCTAATTCTAGAGGTGATACTCCTTCGAATGCTCCAACTGCAGCTGATTCGTATAGAGTTGATCCATAATCTATTCCCAATGAGTGAGCGAAGTCACTTATTTTATCTGGATTTACTGCTTGAAAAGCTTGTAATGCTGGGATATTTCTTGATGTTTTTAATGCTTCTCGCATAGTCATTAAGCCTCTGTAGTCGCCACTACTATTTTTTATTGATGAACCATTTGAATATGAATATACTTCATCGAAGAATAGGGAATAAGTAGATCCATTGTTATATTCTAGATATGGAGCGTAGTCAAATATTGGCTTAGCACTTGATCCTGGGTGTGTATTTAAGTTTGTTGCTAAGTTATTTTGTAATTCTCCACTTTGATTTCTTCTACCTAGTATTCCTGCTAAGGAACCATCATTGATATCAGTTATTGCAATTGCTGTTTGAACTACATCATCTTTAAATGTGTAGAATTCTTCATTATCAAGAGCAAGTAATACGTCTTGAACTTCTGGGTCTAAAGTAGTTTCAATAATCATTGGAGTAGTATTAGGATTAGCTCCTGTTTTATCTATTGCTTCAATTACTACTGTATCAATAAAACTTTGATATTTGTCTGTACCAGTTGATCTTTCTTCTTCTGGTAATATCATACTTTCTACGGAAATACTTTTTGCATCTTCGCTTTGTTGTTCAGTTATATATCCATGTCTTACCATTAAATCTAGTACTACATTTCTTCTTGAAGTTGCTAGTTCAATACTATTAAAAGGATTATATGTAGTTGGTAAGTTAAATAAACCTGCTATTAAAGCTGATTCTGATAAGGTTAAATCTTTTACTGATTTTCCAAAATATGTTTGACTTGCTGATTCAACTCCCCATGAGTTATTTGGTCCAAGCCATGGGTAGTTTACATAAAATTCTATTATTTCTTCTTTTGTAAAATCTTTTTCGATATTAAATATTGAAATATAAATATCTGTGAATTTTCTGATAATACCATCAATTCCATCAGCTTCATAAGATGTAAATCTTTGTTTTGCAAGTTGCATTGTTAGAGTAGAGGCACCACCGGCTGCTCCGTTACCTGTTAATTGTCCGAAACTTGCTACAACAAATCTTCCTAAATCGAACCCATCATGTTGAAAGAATCTTGAATCTTCTGTTGCGATAATTGCATCTATTAGTGTTTGTGGTAATTCGTCATAATAAACTAGTTCACGATTTTCTGCTCCTAGTTTTGCAAATTCTTCACCGTTTTTATCTAATAAAATTGTACTTTGTTGATTATATAATAAGTCTTTGTTAAAATCTGGAGCATTTAATATTATATATAGTACAAAAATAATTCCTAATGTAATTAAAACGATTGCGAAACCTAAAAGAAAAGATAATATTTTATAACCTGTAAGTTTTTCTTTCTCTTTAGGTGTTTTTTCTTTCTTTTTAATTTTAGGGATCTTTTTTATTATTTTGTCTTTTAGTGTTTCTTTTTTTGGAACTTGTTTTTTTACTGTTTTTTTGTTTTGTGTTTTTGTAGTCTTTTTAGCTACTGTTTTTTTCTTTGCCATTTTATTCTCCTTTAAAATATATCTTATCTATTGCTTTTAGATAATCTAGTTCTGGATTATATCCTTCTTTTAATATTATACCTTTTTCCATTAAGTAATTTAGTGGAATTGATTTTCTTTCATTATTTTCAATGAATGAAAGATAATCAATTCCATCAAGATAAAATATTTGATTATTTAATTTTATTATTAAGAAGGCAATTCCATTATGTTTAATTATTTTTTTTATATGTTCTTTTTGATGTATATGAATATTAGATAATGGAAAAGAAGTATTACCTAAACATTCTTTGGCATCGAAGTCGATATACTTTCCTTTATATATTCCATTATAATCTAGTGTTGATTGTTCTTGGAAGTAAGCTTTATTTATTATTTTTTTGTTACTTTGATATGATACATCTACTACTCCAATAGGAGTAGGTCTTTTAAATATTAAAGCTTTATCTATTTCATTGTAATACTTATTTGTATTATTAATCATTGCTTCTAATTTCATTCCTCTATTACTATGAGAAACTATATTAGTTATCCTCTTGTTTATTTTATTAGGATACTTCATAAATATCACCTATTTAATTATACTATATATTGATAAAAAAATCTATTAATATATAGTTTTGGTGGTTGGTTGACAGATGCATTGATTTGTTAATTTTATTATATTATAATAAATTTAAGGAGGATTATATATGGAAAATAAAGGTAGTGGTTGTTTGATCCATGCAGCAGCTATAATGATATGTTTAGTATTGTATTTAGTTTCAAAATCAAGTGATTGGCAACTTGAAATAGATGTAACGGAACGTGTAATTGATTCAGATAATGTGTTGGAATATGATGAACAATCGCCGTTTGTTCAAGTAATGTCTAGGTATGTAGTAGATGAATATGATTCTGTAAATGGTTATATGAAAGAAAATTTCAATACGGAATTGGAGTTAACTGATACGCAAGCAATAGAAGTATTAAGAATGTTGTATTTAGAAAAATATGATTTTTTAGTTAAGGAAGGTTTAGCTGAGAATGTACCAGCTACTTTTGATTTATATTTAGAGAATATTGGTTATGAAGATGTTGCTCAGTGGTATATTGAAACTTCTGAATTATTATCAGAATCTGTATCAACTGATGATGAATTGAAACTTGCTTTAGAAAATAGAAATTGACATAAAATGTCGATTTTTAATGTTTAGCATAAATTTATAGTATAATTGCTGTGGTGATTATATGAGAGTTGATTGTTTTTTTAATGAATTATTAGAGGAGATTAATGATGCGTTAATAGATATTGAAGAATATAGTATTTGGTCGAATCTTGACAAACTATAAGATTATTTATTATAATACTTAAGTAAGAAGGGTTTGATTGGAATGAATGAAAGAGTTATGTTGAATCATGAAGATATTTTAAATAAAGAGTTTAAAGTAGAAGTACGTGGATATCGTATGCAAGAAGTAGATAGTTATTTGGATGAGATAATTAAAGACTTTATTGTACGTGATAATAATATTAAAAGACTTGAAGATGATAATGTAATTCTTAGTAGTGAGAATCAACAATTACGTGAAGAATTAAGGAGACTTAAAACAAATTTAGAAGCTGTTAGTACTAATAATGTTAGTAGATCTCAAGTGACTAATATTGACCTTCTTAAAAGATTAGGCGATTTAGAAAAAGCTGTCTTTGGAAAACGTGAATAAAATCTGGGCAAACGCTGCTTAATAATTAAGTAGAGGAAAGTCCATGCTCGCACAAACTGTGATGTTTGTAGTGTTCGTGATTAGGGAAGAAATAACCTAATGGAGTGTAAGCTCACGGCTTCGAGATGACCTTAAATGGTTATAGTAGATGTAAAAGTGCCATAGAGACGAATCTATCTAGAAATGGATAGGGTGGAACGAGGTAAACCCCACGAGCGAGAAACCCAAATTTTGGTAGGGGAATTGTTGATGGAGAATTAGAATTCATCAATGGACCTAGTAATAGGTAGATAAATGTTTGTCGCCGTTTTAACGGTACAGAACATGGCTTATAAGATTTTATTTTTTTTGTTTATATGAAAAGGAGTGACGATCTTGAACGAGATTGGAGAACAACTCAGGGTTACCCGAGAAGGTTCTGGAATTAGCTTGAATGAAGCTAGTGATGATCTAAAAATCAAAGAAATGATTTTAGAGAACATTGAAGAGGGTAATATTGGTTGTTTTAAAGATATTTTCATCCTAAAAGAATATATATATAATTATGCAAAATATTTAGGGATTGATCCAGAAAAGATTATTGATGAATTTAATGAGTATTTATTTGAATATACTTCAAAAATACCACTTTCAGATATTGAAAAAGCTGTTAATGATCAAGTTAAGGAGAGTACTAATGATAAAGTAGTATCACCTTATACTAAGATGCCTAGTAAGTATAAAAAGAAAAATTATATTGTATTTTATATTATTGTTGCGGTATTAGTTATACTTGCTGTTGTTTGGTCTGTTAGACAGATTACTATCAATAATGCTGTAGCTATGGAAATTAGTTATGTGGAGTAAGAGGTTTATATGAAAATGAATTTGCCAAATAAGTTAACTATGGTTAGAATTGCTTTAGCTGTAATTATCTTAGTATTATTAATTATTCCTTGGAGTAGTCTGGGAATTGTAATGCCAGTATTTAAAATATATAACATTAGTGTTGAATTAATTTATATTATTTGTGGAGTATTATTTTTAATAGCTTCTGTTACTGATTTTTTAGATGGATATATTGCTAGAAAATATAATTTAGTAACAGATTTTGGAAAAACTATGGATGCTATTGCTGATAAGATGTTAGTTAATGGTTTATTGATAGTTCTTGCTTATGATGGTTTTATAAGTATTGTAATTCCTGTAGTCATTATTTCTAGAGATATTTTTACTGATTCTATTAAGATGATTAGTGGAGGTAAAGGTAAAGTAGTTGCTGCAAGTAAAGCTGGTAAAATAAAAACTATCTTAATGATGGTTGGATTAACTTTAGTATTATTTTATAATATGCCATTTGAATTTTTTGGTTGGATGGTAGATGATGTAATAATTATTTTAGCTACTGTTATGTCTGTTATATCAGGAGTTCAATATTATTTAGTTAATAAAGATTTTATCTTTAAAGAGAAGTAGAATTAAATTCTACTTTTTTTAATCTACGTATATTGAACAAATGTTCGCAAAAAGTGTTGACAATAATTATATTTGTGGTTATAATGGGTTTGTAAGTAGAAATTATAGGAGATTTAATAATGAAAATAATGAATGATAATAAAAATAAAGATAAAGTTTTAGAAGAAGTTCTTGCTAATATTGAGAAACAATTTGGTAAGGGTGCTATTATGAAACTTGGAGATAATGAACATCAGGAAATCGATGTTACTTCTACTGGTTCTTTAACACTTGATGTTGCACTTGGTGTTGGAGGATTACCTAAGGGGAGAATTGTAGAAATATATGGACCAGAATCTTCTGGTAAGACGACATTTGCATTGCATGCAATTGCAGAAGTTCAAAGAAATGGTGGGAGAGCTGCTTTTATTGATGCAGAACATGCACTTGATCCTATTTATGCTAAAAATTTAGGAGTTGATATAAATAACTTATTACTTTCACAACCTGATACTGGAGAACAAGCTTTAGAAATTTGTGAGGCGCTTGTTAGAAGCGAAGCTGTTAATATTGTTGTAGTTGATTCGGTTGCTGCTTTAGTTCCTCAAGCTGAAATAGAAGGAGAAATGGGAGATTCTCATGTTGGTTTACAAGCTAGATTAATGTCTCAAGCGTTACGTAAATTATCTGGGGTGATTAATAAAACAAAAACTTCTGCTATTTTTATAAATCAATTAAGAGAAAAAGTAGGAGTTATGTTTGGGAATCCTGAAACAACTCCTGGTGGAAGAGCTTTAAAATTTTATTCTACTATTCGTTTAGATATAAGACGTGGTGAACAAATTAAAATTGGAGATCAAATTGTTGGAAATAGAACTAATATAAAAGTTGTTAAAAATAAGGTTGCTCCTCCTTTTAAAATCGCTTCTATAGATATAATGTACGGGCATGGCTTTAGTAAAGAAGGAGAACTTATTGACTTAGCTAGTAATCTTAATATTATTGAAAAAAGTGGTGCTTGGTATGCTTATAATGGTGAGAAAATTGGACAAGGTAAGGAGAATGTTAAAGCTTATTTGAAAGATAATCCTAAACTTGTTGAAGAATTGGAAACTAAGGTTAGAAAACATTATGGTTTTAAAGTCGATAAAAAGGAAAGTAAATAAAAAAGTGTAAGGCATATACTTTTTTTTTCTTGATTAATAATTGATTTCAACTTATAATTAGTTTATAGATATTTTTATTTATCTATAAATATAGAATTGGAGGAATAAATGGAAACTATTTTATTTTCCATTTTAATTCTTGTAGGAGGTATAATTTTTGGTGTTGGTATAACTGTATTATTTAGTTATGCTAGAGGTAATGATGCGTCTAAGAAAGCTAATGATATCATTGTTACTGCAGAAAAAGAAGCTGAAAAAAGACGTAGGGATGCGGTTTTAGAACTGAAAGAAGAATCGTATCGTGCTAAACAAGAGTTGGAAAAAGAAGTTAAAGAAAAAAAATCTGAAGTAAAAGAAGCAGAAGAGCGTTTGAGACAACGTGAAGACAGTTTAGATAAAAGAGAAGCGAATTTAAATAATCGTGATTCTCTACTTGATAAGAAAGATTTGACTATTCAAGAAAAACAAAACACTTTATTAGAAAAAGAAAGTAAAATCGATGAGTTATTAAAAAAAGAGATTGAAAATTTAGAAAATATTTCTAAATTATCAAAAGAGAAAGCTCATGATTTAATACTAAAGAAAATTGAAGGGACTATGTCTCGTGAAATTGCTGAGTATATTAAAGAGAAAGAATCTGAGGCTAAGTTAGTTGCTGGTGAGAAAGCTAAGGAATTGATTGTTGCAAGTATGCAAAGATATTCTAATGATGTTACTAATGAGAAAACTGTAACAACTATTACTTTACCTAGTGATGAAATGAAAGGTCGCTTAATAGGTCGTGAAGGGCGTAATATAAGAACTATTGAAGCTGTTACTGGTGTTGATTTAATTATTGATGATACTCCTGAAGTTATAGTTATTTCTAGTTTTGATCCTTTGAGAAGAGAACTTGCTAAAATAACGTTAGATACATTAATTAAAGATGGTAGAATACATCCTTCTCGTATTGAGGAAGTTTATGATAAGACTGTTAAAGATGTGCATGAAAAGATTACTGAAATGGGACAAGATGCTATATTTGAACTTGGGTTATCTAAAGTAGATGCTGAATTAGTTAATCTAATTGGTAAGTTACATTTTAGAACTAGTTATGGTCAAAATGTTCTACAACATTCTAAAGAGGTTGCTCATTTAACTGGTTTAATGGCTGCTGAATTAGGTGAGAATATAAACTTAGCTAAAAGAGCTGGTTTGTTACATGATATTGGTAAATCTATTGATTTTGAAGTTGAAGGTAGTCATGTTGAGATAGGTGAAGATTTAGGTAAGAAGTTTGGTGAAGATGATGTTGTAATTAATGCAATTAAATCTCATCATGGTGATACTGATGCAACATCTATAATTTCAGTGTTAGTTCAAATTGCTGATACTTTATCAGCAGCTAGACCTGGTGCTAGAAATGATTCTTTAGAGAATTATATTAAGAGATTAGAACAACTTGAAAACATTGGAACTGAGTTTGAGGGTGTAGACAAAGCGTTTGCGCTTCAAGCTGGTCGTGAAATTAGAGTTATAGTTAAACCTGATCAAGTAGATGATTTAAAAAGTATTAAGATTGCTAGAGATTTAAAAGAAAAAATAGAATCTCAAATGCAATATCCTGGTACTATTAAAATTACTGTTATTAGAGAAACTAGAGTACAAGAAGAAGCTAAATAGCTTCTTTTTTTATATAAAAAAACATCTAATTTTTAGATGTTTCTCTTATTTCCATTATTACTGGTAAGATGATTGGTCTTCTGCCAGTTAAGTTATTTATAAATGGATTTAGTTCTAATATGATTTGATTTTTTAAATCTGTGTAGCTATATGCTCCTTTATCTAAAGTAGATGTAACTATTTCACTTATTTTTCTTTCAATTTGATAAATAAGTTCTCCATTTTCATTTACTAAAACAAATCCTCTTGTTGTTACATTTGGTTTAATTAGTAATCTTCTTGTAAGTGGGTTGATATTTAATATTGTAACCAATATACCATCTTTACTCATTAGTTTTCTATCTTTGATTACGGCATTGCCAACATCACCAACTCTTGAACCGTCTACATATACGTCTCCAGCTTGGACTGTTCCAGCATTTCTAACGATGTTGTCTGTTAATTCTATAACATCACCATTAGTACATACGAAGGTATTTTCTTCTTTAATACCACAATCTGTTGCTATTTGTGCATGAGCTTTTAACATTCTGTATTCACCATGTATTGGCATTACATATTCTGGTTTCATAAGTCTTATCATTAATTTTAATTCTTCGATTTTAGCATGTCCAGATGTATGGATGTCACTAAATTCTGAATTAGTATATACTTTAACTCCTTTTAAGTAAAGTTTGTTAATGATTCTATTAATGCTTGCTGCATTTCCTGGAATAGGTGATGATGAGAATATTACTAAATCTTCACCCATTAGTGATATTTGTCTATGTGTACCATTAGCAATTCTTGATAGAGCTGCTAGTGGTTCACCTTGTGAACCAGTACATAATATACAAACTTCATTTTTCTTTAAGTTTTTAGCTGCATTAGCATCTATAAACATTGTTTTATCAGTTAATAAACCATTATTAAGTGATAGATTAATAGAGTTTTCCATTGATCTACCGAATATGAGTATTTTACGATTATTTTTTCTACATGTATCTACTATATGTTTAATACGATATATGTTTGATGCAAACGTAGCGATTATTAATCTTCCATTATGTGTACTGATAATATCACTTAATGTGTCATCAACAACGCTTTCGCTTTTACTAAAACCACTTGATAGGGCATTAGTACTGTCGCTTAATAATAATTTAACTCCTTGTTCACCAATTCTTGCCATTTTATGAAAATCAGCTATTGGTCCTATAGGATTAAGATCGAATTTAAAATCTCCTGTTGAAACTATTGTTCCGTTTGGAGTATGTAATACTATACCAAAACTATCTGGGATAGAGTGGGTAGTAGTAATAAATTCTATATTGAAATGTTTTGTTTTTATTACTGAGTCTTTATCAATTGTTTCAATATTATCATATTTTATATTACGATCTTCTAATTTGTGGTTTATCAAATCTACAGCTATTTTTGGAGCATATATTTTAGGTATTTTTACTTGGTTAAGTAAAAATGATATCCCTCCTATATGATCCTCATGTCCATGAGTAATTAATAAACCTTTTATTTTATCTTCGTTTTGTTTTAAATATGTAATGTCTTGGATAACATAATCAATACCAAGTAAATTGTTTTCAGGGAACATTACTCCAGCATCTATCACCATTATCTCATCTTCATGGATGAAGACATACATATTCTTACCAACTTCTCCTAGTCCTCCTAAAGCAACTAGTTTAGTTGGTTCTTTTATTGTTTTCATTTAATCTTCCTTTCAAATTAAAAAAATAAAGTAAAACTCATGTGTTAATTATAGCAAAAATACTTAAAAAATTCAAGTTAATGTGGTATATTATTAATATATGGAGGAATATTGATGAATAGTAAAGGATTTACTTTGGTAGAAATTATTGTTGCTGTTGTAGTTATTGCATTAATTGCTACTATAGCTTCGTTTAGCTTAATATCGATAATGGGAAAAGGTGATGAAGAAGCTCTAGAGTTGATTGAAAAACAACTTAATGATGCTGCTTTATCATATGTTCTTAGTAATTATTTTTTAACGGAATGTAGTACAGTACCTACTGCAGAGAGTGATTGTTCTAAGTATGTAAGTGTAAATACTTTAATTAATGAAGGGTATTATGAAGATATGGATAATAGGTGTGATCCTACTCAATCAATTTTAGTGTATAAGGAAAATGGTACAAAAGAGTTAAAAGTTGTTGAAAAGAGTGGAATTTGTAGTTAGGAGTTAGTTATGTTTGTTGAAAAGAATGCTTATTTAAGAATTGTTATAGCATTAATGGTTTTTTTTGCTTTTGTTATATTATTAGTTTTTACTAATGTTTTTGGATTACTTGATTATGATGATAGTTTAGTTTATGAGCTTAGAGAAAATTTAGATAAAGCGGCTATTAAGTATGTGACAGAAAGAAATGAATTTAGTCAATGTTTTTATAATATACCACCTGGTACTGAGAGTGATTGTGCAAAGTATGTAACTGTTAAGGAATTAATGGATGAAGGTTATTTTGAAGATGAACAAGAGTGGTGTGATTTAGGAACTAGTAGTGAACCTACTAAAGTAATGGTTTATAATTTTGCTAATGATGATATTGAAGATATAGTTGTTAAGGCTTATGGAAGTGATGATATTTGTAAGTAATCATTGCTTTTTTTATTGATATATCATAAACTTAAAGAGGTGATATAAATGGGATTTTTTGATAAATTAAAAAGTATAATAAGTAAAAAAGAAAAAGTTGTTGATGAAGTAGAATTAAAAGAAGTTAAACTTTATGAAGAGGGACTTGAGAAAACACGAAATGAATTTGTTTCTAAATTAAGTTTACTTGGTGTTAAGTATACTAAGGTTAATGAAGAATATTATGAAGAACTTGAAAATATTTTAATTATGGCTGATATTGGTGTAAATACTGTTTTTGATTTTATAAAAAGAATTAAAAAAAGAGTTAAAGAAGAAAAGATTAGTGATACTTCATATTTGAAGGAAGTTATAGTAGATGAATTATTCATTATATATGTTAATGATAGTATTTTATCTGATAAGATTAAGTTTTCTGAAACTGGTCCGACTGTATTATTATTTGTTGGAGTTAATGGAGTAGGTAAAACAACAACAATTGCTAAAATGGCACATAAATATATCAATGAAGGTAAGAAGGTTATGTTAGTAGCTGGTGATACGTTTAGAGCTGGAGCAGTTGATCAGTTAAATATTTGGGCTACTCGTACTGGAGCATTATTTTATGGAAAAGATAATGTTGATCCTGCTGGTGTTGTTTATGATGGGTTAAATAAGGCTTTAGAAGAAGAAGTTGATGTAGTGTTAGTAGATACTGCAGGTAGATTACAAAATAAGGTTAATTTAATGAATGAACTTGAGAAGATGAATAAAGTTATTAACAAGATAATACCTGGTGCTCCTCATGAAACATTATTAGTGATTGATGCTACTACAGGTCAAAATGGAATAATGCAAGCTAAAGCTTTTAAAGAAATAGTAGATCTTAGTGGAATAGTTTTAACTAAGCTTGATGGTACAGCTAAAGGTGGGATAGTGTTAGCGATTAAAGAAACTGTTAATATCCCAGTTAAGTTTGTTGGTTTGGGAGAGTCAATGACTGATTTACAAGTTTTCGATATAGAAAATTATATATATGGTTTATTTAAGGATATGATGTAATGGAAAAAAGAGATTATTTAAATATATATTTTGATTATTATCAATCTTTATTAACTTTAAAAGAAGTTGAATGTTTTAAGAGTTATTATGATGATGATTTTTCTCTAGGTGAAATTGCTTTGGAAAACGAAGTAAGTCGCAGTGCCGTTCATAAAACAATTAAAAATGTTGAAGAGAAGTTATATAGTTTTGAGGAGAAACTTGGTTTATTTAAAAAATACAATGAAGTTATTAAGATTCTTGATGGGAAAATTAATGATGAATTATTAGAAGAAATAAAGAATATAATATAGTTCTTTATTTCTTTTTTATTGACAAGTGTAGTTTGTACACTTATAATTATATTAGAGGTATTATATGAGAGGGAAAATTATAGTTATTGAGGGAACTGATTGTAGCGGGAAAGAAACTCAATCAGCGTTATTGATTCATAGGTTGTTAAAAGAGGGAGTACGTCTTGAGAGATTTAGTTTTCCGATGTATGATACTCCTACGGGGAAAATAATAGGTGGTCCTTATCTAGGTAAAGAATATCTTGGTGAGTGTCTTTTTCCAGAGGGTGCATCTTTAGTAGATCCTAAAGTTGCTGCTTTATATTATGCTGCTGATCGACGTTATAACATGGAACGTATTACTACACTTTTAGATAATGGAGTTAATGTTTTATTAGATAGATATGTCGAGAGTAATATGGCTCATCAAGGTGGTAAAATATTTGATAAAGACAAACGATTGGCAATGTATGATTGGCTAGATACTTTGGAATATAAGTTGTTAGGTTTAGAAAGACCAGCTATGACTGTTTTTTTACATATGCCGTATGATGTGTCTTCTGTACTTAGAGCTAATAGAAGTGAGCCTTCTGATCAACATGAGAATAACGAATTACATTTGAAAAATGCTGAGAAAGCTTATTTAGAGCTTGCTGATATAAGGAGTTATCATACTATTAAGTGTGTTGATAAGAAAAATAAGCTTAAGAGAATTGAAGATATTCATGAAGATGTATATAAGATAATTAAAACTGAATTAGTTAAATAGTTTTTATAACTATTTTTTTATGGTATAATATTTTGGTACTTAAGGAGATGATAAAATGTTTGAATATATGGGAGATAGATTAAGTAATGCTATAAAGAATATTAAGGGTATGGGGAAGATTACTGAAGAAAATATTAGTGAGGCTATACGTGAGATTAGAATGGCTTTATTGGAAGCTGATGTTAATTATAGTGTTGTTAAGGAATTTGTTGCTAAGGTTAGAGAAAGTGCTCTTGGGATGGAAGTTTCTAAATCTGTTAAACCTGATGAATTATTTGTAAAAATAGTTAAAGATGAATTAGTTAGTTTATTGGGTGGAGATAGTGTTTCTTTAATAGTAGATAAAAAACCTACAGTGTTATTACTAGCTGGTTTGCAAGGTAGTGGTAAGACTACTACTGCTGGAAAGCTTGCAAATTATTTAAGAAAAAAACACAGTAAGAAACCTTTATTAGTTGCGGCTGATATATATCGTCCTGCTGCTATTGAACAATTAAAAACTTTAGGGAAGAGTTTAGATATTCCTGTATATAGTGAAGAAGGTAGTGTTGATTTAATTGTTAGTAATGCGATGAATTTTGCTAAAGAGAATAATAATGATTATATAATTATAGATACTGCTGGTAGATTGCATATAGATGAATCCTTAATGGATGAATTAAAAAGAGTTGTTGAGATTACTAAACCTAATGAAATTATTTTAGTTATTGATGCAATGATGGGTCAAGATGCTATTAATGTTATTAATGGGTTTAACGATACGTTAAAATTAACTGGAACTATTTTGACTAAATTAGATGGTGATACTAAAGGTGGTGTTGCTCTTAGTGTTAGACATTTAACTAATGTTCCGATAAAGTTTGTTGGGGATTCTGAAAAACTTGATGGTCTTAGTGAATTTCATCCTGAGAGAATGGCTTCTAGAATCTTAGATATGGGTGATATTTTATCAATTGCTGATAAAGTTGAAGGTTTAATTAGTGAAGATGAAGCTAAAGACCAAATGAAAAAAATGAAGAATGGTCAGTTTGATTTAGAAACTTTTTTAACTTCTATGAAACAAATGAAGAAGTTAGGACCTCTCGAAAATTTATTGAAAATGTTACCTCAAGCTAGAAAAATGGGATTAAATAATATTACAATAGATCCTAAAGATATGGCACATATTGAAGCTATTATATTATCTATGACTCCTTATGAGAGAAGAAACCCTAATGTTTTAAAAGCTAGTCAAAAGATTAGAATATCTAAAGGAAGCGGGAGAAGTGTTGAAGAAGTTAATAGATTACTTAAACAATTTGAACAAATGAAAACTATGATGAAACAAATGAGTAGTGGTAATTTTAAAATGCCTTTTTAGACTTTTGTCCTATTCATTATGAGATATTTGCCATACTATATAAAGAAAGGTAGTGAGCAAATGTATAATAATGATATTTCTAATACTTGGGGAGAAAGTAATCCGTGTTGTTGTGATGTTCCTAGTAATTATTGTGAACCTAAAATTTGTCCTCCTGTAATGGAGTGTCCTGAGGAAAGATGTGAGCACCGAGAAATTATGTGTGAAGTTCCTCATATTGTTCCGATAAATACTAAGATTATTAATCATCATATATATAAACATGTATACGTTCCTAAATATACTTGTTGTGAAGAACATGAAGTAACTAATATTTATGAAAAACGTTGTCGTTTTTAATCTCATTCTTGAGATTTTTTTATTTACATGATATATTGTTTATAGGTGATAGTATGAATAGTAAAGGTTATACATTAGTAGAAATGGGAATATTAATAGCAGTTGTTGGAGTGGCTATGCTATTAGTTCTTTTAAATACTTCTTATGCATTTGTTGATAATGGTGAAGTTTTATATGAAAGTAAGGTTAATACTATATTAGCTCATGCTGAGGTTTATGGTGAGACTTCGACGTCTCTTAGTACTGATGGAGTTTTGATTGTAACAGTAAATGAATTGATTGAAAGTGGTACATTAATAGGAGATGAAAATGGGGAAATAGTTGATCCTAGAGATGAAAGTGATACTTTGAATGATATGGAGATATTACTTAAGATTGATTCGGAAGGAAATATTATTTCAACTGTAAATGAGTAAAATTTGTGTAAAGTTTTATTGTAATTGTGTATATATTCGTTAAGTAGTAGTAAAATGATTATTGTAAGGACGTGATTAATATGTTATATCCATCTATTGATAAATTACTCAATATAGTGGATTCTAAGTACAAACTAGTTCATGTAGTTTCTAAGAGAAGTAAGCAAATGTTAGAAAATAAACATTTGCAAATGAAGTTAGAAGATTACGCTAATAAAAAAGAATTAGGACGTGCATTAGAAGAATTAGAAAAAGGACTTATTACAGTTAAATAAGTCCTTTTTTTATTTGACTTTATAATACTTATTAGTTATTATTGATTTAGAGGTGTTATTGTGACTGAAGAGATAAAAAAACAAAAATATGATTTTTTAATAAATCTAAGAAATGAAAGTTATATTCCAGTAGATTGTATTA
This sequence comes from uncultured Muribaculaceae bacterium, assembly GCA_964370475.1. Taxonomy (GTDB): domain Bacteria; phylum Bacillota_I; class Bacilli_A; order RF39; family UBA660; genus CAYJCL01. Next base: position 30,108 of record CAYJJI010000012.1, read on the forward strand.
CCGATAAAGGGAATATAGATTTATTAGAAGGATTAATGAATTGTGGTTGTGTTCAAATTTCTTATTATGGAGAAAGTATTTATGATGAAATTAGATGTTATCATATTACTAGTATTGGTTGTGCTTTTTTGTATTTTGTGGAAAATGAGTTAGAAATAAGGAGAATAGAATCTGAGTTATTAAATATTGGTATTCCAAAAGGATTATTCATGAATTATTTAGTTGGTAGAGATTTAACATTACTTCCTGTTCAACTGTTGGATTATGATGAGTTATATCAATATGTAATGGATAGTTATTATCCTGAGGCGGATACTGAATATCAAAGATATGAAGTTTTGAATTCTTTAAAATTAGCAATTAAAAAGCCGGAATAATCCGGTTTTTTTGTATGAAAAAACCAAACTGTGAAGTTTGGTTTGTTTTTAATTTGGTGGAGAATAAGGGATTCGAACCCTTGACCTCCACGGTGCAAGCGTGGCGCTCTAGCCAACTGAGCTAATTCCCCAAATCAAGAACAAATTAATAATATCATAAAAT
>CAYJJI010000013.1:0-28016 GCA_964370475.1 uncultured Muribaculaceae bacterium
TAAAAGTGAATATCACTTTTAATTTCTTTCTTTTACTTTGTAGTCTTTTCTCATGCCTTTTAAGAAATTTAATTTAGCACGACGAACAATACCTTTTTTAATTACAACAATTTTATCAATTGTAGGTGCATTAACTGGGAATATACGATCTACTCCAATACCACCAGATTTTTTACGAACAGTGAATGTTTCACTAATTCCACCACCATGTTTTGCTGTACAAAGACCTTCAAATGCTTGAATTCTTTCTTTCTTTCCTTCTTTAACCCAAACGTCAACACGGATTGTGTCTCCTACTCTGAATTCAGGAATGTCAGAACGCACTTGTTTCTTATTAATGTTATCCATTAAGCTCATAGTTTTCCTCCTTATTTTATTACCCGAAAATCTTATTCTTAAACAGCGGATTTTCTTCCTTTTTGCAAAGCAATAGTATTATAGCATAATATAAGTTGTTTTGCAAATATATTAAATTATTATTTTATTGTAGATTTTCTTGCTAATTTTCTATTATTACTATTCATTAAATAATTTGTGAATTTTTCTATATTTATTTCTAATAATTCATTAATCTCTTGTTCTTCTTTATAATCTAGTAATATTTTTACTATTTCTGTTGGGGTTAATAATTGTTCTGAGATATTATTTATTTGTTGACTAAGTGTTTCTATTTCTTCTAATGTGATCGTTTGTGTAGGATCTTGGTCACATTTGATAGTTATTGGTTTTAAAGTCTCTTTCTCATGAATAGCTCCTAGAGTTGGAACTAAGTAATGAGATATTAAATATTGGTTTGTTTCTTCATCATTTAATTCCATTACCATATATATGTGTTTTAAATTTGTCATAGCACTTATATATGAAGCTAGAATGTTTCCTACTACATTTATTGGTAATACTTCTATTACTTCTTCTATATCATTTATTTCTTCGATAGTGCAATCATATTGATCTAGCAACATATCTTCCTCTATTGTCAATCTTTTTTGTATTCCTTTACTTTTGCCTTTTCCTCTTCTAAAATATAGGTTTGTTTTTTTGTTACATATTTTATGAAATTCATTATCTATTACTTTTTGTTCTAATTCTAAAGATTGGTGTTCTTTATATAATTTCATTATCTACCACCTCTTGAATTTTCATTGCTATATTGATTAGTATATAATTTAGATTTCAGTTCATTTTCTAGATATCTTAATCTTTTTAAAAAAAGTTCTTCTTTTTCTTGATTTAAGAATTGATGATATTTATTTAATAATACTCCTCTTAACTTTTCTACTTCTCCAAGCACATGGTTTGTATCTGATGATGAAGCTTCATCATCATTAATTACTTCAATGGCATAATTAAGTAGTTTATTAAACACTTTATTAAACTTTATTGTTAAGATACTTTCTATTAATTTAGGGTCAACTACTGTTATTTCTTTTATTTTAAGATTTTTTTTAGGGATGAATTTATATCCTGATAAATTTTCTTCAACTTTAATTATCTTTTTAATAGTAGTTTTCTTTTTTATTGCATATGCCATATTATCACCTATTTCATTATATCTGGTCTATAGTTTTTGGTTTTTATTATTCTTTGTTCCTGACGCCATTTAGCTATTTCTTGATGATTTCCACTCATTAGCACTTTTGGAACTTCTAAACCATCATATATAGCTGGTTTAGTATATGTTGGATAATCTAATAGATTTTCTTCGAATGATTCGCTTTTTAAACTATCTTCATTGATAACTCCATCAAGTAATCTAATTATTGAATCACTTATCATCATCGCTGGTAGTTCTCCTCCTGTTAGGATAAAATCACCAATACTGATCTGCATATCTACTAGTGTTTTAATTCTTTCATCAAAACCTTCGTAATGACCACAAATAAATATTATATGCTTTTCTTTGGATAACTCTTTTGCTATTTTTTGGTTATGTGTTTGACCTTCTGGAGTCATAAGTATAACTTTAGTATCTAGAGTTTTTAATTCTTTAATTGCATTAAATATAGGTTCACATCTTAATACCATTCCTGATCCTCCACCATATGGTGTATCATCTACTTGTTGATTATTTAAGGGACTGAAATTACGAAAGTTAATTATATTTACTTCTACTAAGTTTTTTTCTATTGCTCTTTTTATTATTGATTCAGTTTTAAATCCATCAAATATTTGAGGAAATAATGTTAAGATATCTATTTTCATATAATCAATCCTTTCGTTATTTCTGTAACTTCTATTACATTGTTATTCACTGATTTAATAAACTCTTTATTATAAGGAATATAAAAATTTTTTTCTCCGATTACATAAATTAATGTATTTGATTTATTATATATTATTTCTCCTACTTTTCCAAGTGTTACTTTGTTTAGAACTACTTCCATATTTATTAAATCATCAATTAAATAATCTTTTATTTCTAGATCACTTCTTAGTACATATACTTCTTGTTTTAAATATTTTAATACATCATTGATATTATTATAATCATTAAATGTTATCATGTCATAGTTTTTATGAGGACGATATGTATTTATTGTTCCTTTTAATTTTTCTTTACCAATATAGATATTAAAGTCTTTTTTAAATACTTGTTCTTTTAGTTCAAACTGTGAAGTAATTCTTACTTCTCCTTTAATACCATGTGTGTTAACTATCTTTCCAATATTTATGTATTCCATGAGTTACTCCTTTGTCAGTTCGTACATTATGATACTTGCTGCCACTCCTGCATTTAAACTTTCGCATTGTTCGTTCATTTTTATATATACGTAATCATCACATTGATTTAATACTTCTTTGCTTATTCCTTGACCTTCATTTCCTATTACAAATGCAAATTTATTTAGTTTTTTAACATTACTAATTTCTACTCCATCGATCAGTTTTGTTCCGATGATTTTATAATCTTTATTTTTTAAATCAGGAATTATATTATTTAAATTATCTTTTATTATATTAATTTTAAAGATCATACCTTGTGATGCTTGAATTACTTTACTATTATATACATCTACACAACCATCTCCTAGTACTAAGGTATCTATATTAAATGCGATTGCACTTCTGATGATAGTTCCTAAGTTTCCTGGATCTTGTAGTTTATCTAAGATAATTACATTACCTAGTATTTCTCTTGGATTGGTTTTTTTAACTACTGCTATAATATTTTGGGGATTTTCTAAGTTTGATATTTTTTTCATTATTTCTTTTGTTACTTTAGTTGTTTTTATATTGTTTATTTGAATATTTTCAGTAGTTATTATTTCCTTTACTAAATTTAAGTTTAGAGCTTCATTTACTAGATGTTCATTTTCTACTAAGAATACCTCTTTATCTTTGTTATTTTTTAATTTCACTAGTTCTTTTACATAGTTATTTGTAAGTGATGTTATTTCATTCATAATGCACCTTTTAATTCCTTTCTAGCTTTTTTATAATCCGGATAATAATTTTTGACATGATTCCAAAATTTATCACTGTGGTTAGCTTCGTAAAAATGACATATTTCATGAATTATTACATAATCTAATAAATGAATATTCCTTTTTAATAATTCTGTATTTAGGGTGATTGTTTTGTTTGTACAATTACATACGCCCCATCTTGTTTTCATTTTTCTAAATTTTAATGTGAATTCTGGAATATCTGCAAACATAGTTTTTATTTCTTCTACTCTATTTTTAAATATTCTTTTAACTTCGCTTAGAAAATACTTTTCTAGTGTTTTATGATCTTTTATAAAAATTGTACCTTCGTCGTAGAGAATACCATCTATATCTGAGTAAATAATTTCATACTTTTTCCCTAGGTAATAAAAGTAATTTTCATCTTCTTGATGGTTGATATTATTATTTATTAATTTTAAAATACTATCTTTGTTATCATTAATTATTTGAATAATTTTCTTTTCTTTAATACTAGGATGAACATAAATATATAGTATATTGTCATCTTTATATCTAAAATATATTCTTTTGTTATTTTTTTTGATGATTGAGATATTTATTATTTGGTTATCTAATGTTATTTGCATGTCTTTCACCTAAAATTATTTTATCATAAAAAAAGACAAAAAACTATTTGTCTTTTTGTAATTTTTTTGATGAAGGTTGTTGTTTATCAGTTATTATCAAGTTTACCCATTTTATTTGTTCGTGTCTTAAAAGTAAATCCTGACTTATTTCTTCTTCGCTAATTTCACTTTTCAATACCATATCAGTGTATATCTCTATTTCTTCATGAATAAGTTCACTTAGTTCAATCAATGTTTCTACTTTGTAAGTAGATAGTATTTCATAAGTATTAATTTGGGTATCTTCGTTTAGCGGTAGCGAGTTAATTGTTTGTAATAAATTCTTAGATGTATCCGAATATACCTTTGGAATATCTTCTGATTCATCAAAATTATAAACTATTTTTGGTTTTTTTGTTTTAATCTTTTTTGGTGCAATGAAAATATTTTCAACTTTACTAGCTTCTTTTTCTTTTATCAATTCTATAAATCGATTGAATTTTTCAATTAAATTTTCTACCAATATAGAATCGAATCCTTCTCTTGTGTATTTTATTATTGATTGTATTGTCACATTGTTTTTATCTGATAATATTTGTGGGTCTTTATTAGTGATTAAACCTATTATATGATTTATCTTTGTAATTTTTGGACCTTTATTTATTATTTCTAATTCTTTTTGAGCTTGGTATAAGTTTTTTTCGATTTCTTCAATCGTTAAATTTTGGTTAGTGTTTAATAATTCGTTTAAATGTTTTCTTTTAAGTTCTTCGTATTCTGTCTCTGACATATTTCGAAAAATTATAATCCCATATGAATTTCGATGATTCTTTTGAAACTCTTCGTATGATAATTTTAAAATTTTTATTTCATCATTGATTTGGTTTAAATCATTTTTCATATCTTCTAAGAATTTAACTAAATCTTCAAGCATTTCTTCTAGGGTTTTTTGTTCTATAATTTCTTTGTCTTTTTTTCTTATTTCTTTATTATTTATAATTATTTCTATTGTTCGTTTTTCTTTTTGTTTTTCCATTTTTTCCTCGCATGTTTTATATATTAGCATAATGATTTTCATAATGCAATGCCTTTTAACATATGATTGTATGGGTGATTATATGTCATATTTCATAGTAGGTTTGATAGTGGGAATTGTAAGTTTGGTTCCTGGTATTAGTGGTGGAACTATTATATTATTTTCTAAATTTAGAGATAATATTTATAAGGCAATATCTGATTGGAAGAATAATAAAATTATTATTTTATCTTTGTTATCTGGTGTTTTAGTTGGGGCTTTGGGATTTGCTAGAATTTTAGAGTATTTTTTCGTGAGAAATTCTACTGAAGTATTAAGTTTATTTAGTGGTTTTATTTTATTTTCTTGTATCAAGTTGATTTATAGCAATAAGAAAGTTATTAAAACTAATTATTTGTTTTTTGGAATTGTTCTTGTTTTACTATTATCTTTTTTAGTCCCTAAGTTTAATATAGTAGATATTCCAAATTTTAGTATAAGTTTAATTATAATAATGATAATATCCGGTTTTATTGATGGATTCATTACCATTTTACCTGGTATATCTGGAAGTATGGTTTTAATGATTTTAGGACCTTATTATATTTATAAGTCATTACTGGCTAATTTTTCATTTATTTTTGCTGTACCTTTACTATTTTATTTTATGTTTAATATTTTAGGTATATATCTTGGTGCTAAAATAACTACTAAGTTGTTTAGTAGTTATTTTAGTCATTTTATTAGTATTGCTATTGGATTTATTATAGGTGGTTTATTAACTGTAGTACCTTTAGATATATTTAATAATGCTGATATATTTTTAAGATTTGTGATGTTGATTATTATTGCTTATATCTTTGTTGAATTAACGACGAAGTAGTTTTTTTATTTTTTTTAATATATGATATATTGTGTACAATTTATGACATTTTATTTCATATGTACCAAGTAGTTCTTCAACATAGCCACCAAAGCCTTTTTTGAATTCATATACTCCGTAATCTTTGCTTGATTTATCAAAATTCCCTGATATTCCAAAAAAATTATATCTTTCATATTTCTTTTGACTAGCATATTTTATCATGTCCCATTGAAGAATGTATTGGCCACCAAATTGCATATATTCTTTATAACTTCCACTAAACAGATATACTATTTCTTTTCCATACATTATAAACATTGCACCTGACAATATAATTTCATTACCTTGTTCTTTTTTTAGTTGTTCTATTTCATTAATTTTACTTTTTATATTAGCTATATCTTTTGTTAACGAGTCATTTTGTTTTTTATTTGTTATTGATTTATCTTGATAATCTTTTAAATCTTTTTTTAAGTTATTTATATATTTTTCGCAATTTAAGATTGCTATCTTAAATTTAATTAAATCTTTAAAGTTTTTATACATAGATTGGTAGTATTTTAGCGATCTATCACTAAATGACTTTCTAAGCGAAGTGGATGATGTTATCTTTTTGAATTTATTTAGTTCTTCATATGTTAATGTTTTTATTTCCAGTTCTAATTTATTTGTTATTTTATTTATTTTATTTCTAGTATTAGGTTTTAATTCTTTATATAAAATTTCTTCAGACTTATTAGTATCTAGACAATATGTCCATTTAACTTGTTCTTCTTGATTTAGGTATTTATAACCTATATCAAGAAGATACTGATGGATTATTTCGTTATTAACTTCATTAGTTATTGCACCGGATGAATCTCTTGATATTCTTTTTATATAAGGATCAATTGAAAGGGATAGACCTTTTTTTGATTTGATGAATTCTTTTAATAGTTTTGTAAAGGTTTTAATTATTTTTTGATCATTATAATTACATATAAATCCTTTGTAAGCGTGAAATTTTTTGTATCCAAAAAATTTATTAGAAACTACTAAAAGTGTAGCTCCTACTATTTTTTGATCATCTATTAAACCTAATAAATAACATTCATGATTCGATTTTAAATATCGATTATACATATTTATTGATTGAAAGAAATTATTACATTGTTGAGTTTTTACATAGTTTTGAAATTCTGTTTCACTAATTATATTTAATTTCAATTTTTTCTCCTTTAGATAATATCTTTGTAATTGCCATTTTCAAACAGTATAATTTCTTCATCATTAAATGTTTTTGCTACTATTTTTAAATCTTCACTACCAAACATAAAATCAATATGGGTTTTTGATACATTCAGTCCTAGAGATAGTCTCTCTTCTTTACTCATCTCTTCAGCACCTTCATAGCATTCTGTGAATGAATCACCAAATGCTAAGTGGCATGCTGCATTTTCGTCTAATAATGTGGTATAGAATAGTGTTTCTTTATTTCTAATTGGTGAATCATATGGAACTAGAGCTACTTCACCTATGTAATTAGCTCCTTCATCTGTATTTATTAGTTTTTCTAAAAGTTCTTGATGTTCTTCAGCTTTGACTTCTATTATTTTTCCATTTTCTAGTTTCAAACTGAATTTATTTATTACTACTCCATTAGTTAATAAAGGCATTGTTGAATAGACTATTCCGTTTACACTGTCTTTTTTTGGTGAAGTAAAGACTTCTATTGATGGATAATTAACTAGTATTTTTTTACCGTTTTTTAATTCTGTTATTCCACTACACCAAATTGTTTTGTCAAATAATTCCATTGTTAAGTTTGTACCTAATTTATTTGTTATCTCTAATCTTTTTATTTTTATCTCGTTTAATTTTTGACAGATGTTTTCTTTTTCTGCTATGTCTTGTTCTATTTTATTTATTGAATTTTCTTCATTAACACACGTAATTTCAAAAATACTTTCCCATAAATCTTCTAGTGGTTTTTTTGAATCAGGATAAACTTGCTTAGCCCAATCTATATTAGGCACACAAGCTATACACCATGCCAGTTCGTTTTTTTCTCTCTTTTCGTTAAAGAATAAGCGTTTATTGGCTCCGTACTTTCTTATTTCAGTTATTTTTTCTGGATCAATGTCTTTCATTTGATTTGGGTATTCATAACTTAACATTAATACTGCAGCATTTTTTTTTGCATATTCATTATACGTTTCTCTTTTATAGTAAGAGTGTTCTTTTAACTCTTCAATTGTATAATTTTCATACATAGCTTTTTTAATATATGAATCACTTAAATCATATTCTATATCTCTAGCACCTATCTTTATTGCTTCTTGGGCAAGTAATCTTACAAATTCATAAGACTCATATGAACCTGATATTACTAATGGTTGATTTTTTTCTAGCTTTAAACATTCTTTTAATATTATTTCAGCATATTTTCTTTGTTTTTCTTTCATTATTTTCTCCTAATAGTAGTATATCAAAAAAACTAGAAATTAATCTAGTTTTATTTTCTTGTTAAATTCATTATACCTATTATTACAGCTCCTATTGTAAATAAACTTATATCAATTATAGCTACAAAATTTGATATTGCTCCTACAAAGAAGATTATTGCAGCAGTTTTTAATAATTCTTTATCTTTAATTGATTTGATATTTAATATACCACCAGCTATACCGGCTATACCTGGTATTAGAAACATTAAAATAGTATCGAACGATGATAGCAACGATAATGAACCTAGTATTAATATACTACCTAATATAATCATTATTACCCCGGTAACCATCTCATATGATGAGTTTGTTTGATTTTTGTTATTTTCGCCTATTTTATTACCGCATTTTCCACAGAACGTTGCTCCTTCTTTTAATTCATTTCCACATTGACTACAAAATTTTTTCATTTTACTCCTCTATTCTACAAAAAAACTAGATATAAATATCTAGTTGTTACTTATATGGTAGCGACGGAGAGATTCGAACTCACGACCTACCGGGTATGAACCGGTTGCTCTAGCCAACTGAGCTACATCGCCATAAACAAGTAAATAAATAATATCATATTTTGATTATCTTTGCAAGTAAAAAAAGCTATAATAGCTTTAAATCCATCTTGCGATATAGATACTTCTTGTAGTTCCCTCTAAATAATTATCAAAAATATTTATTAAACTATCTATTACACTTTTAATAATATTATCACCTTTTTTAAATTTAAGATTAGTTAATCCATATTTAATTTCTTTTCTAAATAAGTAATCGTCTACATATTTACTTAATAATTCATCGATAGTAGTAGCTTTTTTAACTTCATTTTCGTCCGTTAGTTCAACACTAAAAATAAATTTACGATATATTTTTAGTAATTTTTCAGTTATTAAATCATCTTCGAAATATTCGAAGTTAACAATCTTATAAAAATTGGGACAGTATTCTAATATCATTTTATTTTTATCCATGTTACTCTACTCCTATAATAATTATAATTTAACGTAAACAAAAAAGCAAGTGTAAACTTGCTTAAAAGAATTTTAATATATCTTGGAAAGCTATATATATCATTAATCCCATTAATAGTACGAAGAATACTAAGTGAATTATATTTTCTACCTCGACATTTATTTTACGTCCAATTATTTTTTCTATTATCATAAATAATAATCTTCCTCCGTCAAATGCTGGGATTGGAAGGATATTTAGAAATCCTAAATTTATACTTAGTAATGCTGTCAAGTAAATTAAATTAGCAATTACTGCTCCGATATTTTCATCTGCCTCTTCAGTTGTTTGATCTACTATTGTATACATTCCAATTGGGCCTGATAGTGCATTTAGCGATAAGTCTCCAGTGAATAAGTTTCCTATAGTTATTAACATTGTATCTATCGTTGTTATAAATTTACTAGGTGCATATTTTAAAGCGTTAACAAACCCAGTATTTTTTGTTGAATCAAACTCTAATCCAAACCATTTGTATTTGCTTCCGTCTTCATTTTCTCTTTCTTCTGGTACAATAGTTAATTCTTCACTTTTACCATCTCTATCAATTGTAAATGTATATTCTTCATTGTTATAACCTAAAATAAATCTAAGTTGAGTTTCATCTATTGTAGTTACTTTTTTACTATTTACATGAGTTATTATATCTCCAGGTTCTAGTCCAGCTTTTTCTACTGGCGAATCTTTTTCTACACCTGCTACTATTGGTGTTTGATTTGATGTTCCCCATATCCAAGCTATTGTAAATAATAATATTAAAGCAAGAATAAAGTTTAGTGTTACTCCTGCTACTAAAATTAAAAATCTTTGATACCATGGTTTGTTACACATGAAATCTTCTTTATTAATTTCTTGGTCGTCTTCCGTTACTTCTCCTGCCATTGACACGTATCCACCAATAGGAAATGCTCTTATTGAATAGTCAACGTTATCTTTTCCTTTGATGCTCTTGATTATAGGTCCCATACCTATTGAAAATTCATATATATGTACTTTAAATAGTTTAGCAAACATGAAATGTCCTAGTTCATGTATTAGTACTAATATACCTAAAATAAATATTAATAATATTATGTTTAAAATTATCATTTTTCCTCCTTATAAACTAATAATTACTATGTATGCTAATACTGTGATTATTATACTATCTATACGATCTAATAATCCTCCATGACCTGGTATTAGCTTTGAGAAATCTTTTACTTTATTTTCTCTTTTTATTTTACTAAATATTAAATCTCCTGATTGAGATATAATACCTAGTATTAAAGTAGTTAAAATTACTACTATGTAATTTTCATTACTTATTAGAGCCATGTAAAAACTACTTGCTACTATTGTTCCCCCTATTAATCCTCCTATACAACCTTCGATTGATTTTTTAGGCGAAATACTAGTGAATTTTGTTTTTCCTATTAACACTCCCACTATATAAGCGAATGTATCATTCATCGTAGATATCAGTATTAAATATACCAATAGTAAACTATTTATTTGTTCTAATAATATTAAGGAGTTAAAAGCTAGTCCAAGTAATAATACTATTCCTATTAGATAAAAAGCTTCTTTAGTGTTGTATTTTTTTACGAATAGAGTTGGTATTAACAACATTAGAGTTGTTAATCCTAGAGCTGGGTATGATATTCCAAAATGAATGTCGTATGTATTGTTTAAAAACACTACAAATACCAGCGAAATTAGTCCTAGTACTTTTATTACTACAGGATAATCCATATGGCTTTCTTTTAGTTTTAATATCTCTTGATAAGCTATTACACTACCTAACCCAATAAAACCTGCCCATACTGCTCCACCCAATATATACACGGGTATGAGTATAGCCATAATTATTATTGCACTTATTATTCTTTGTTTCATTTGTTACCTCCGAATCGTCTTTCTCTGTTTGAATAATCATCTATTATTTCTTTTACTTCATTAATATTTAGTGCTGGAAAGTGAGTGTTAGTAAAATATAATTCTGCATAACTTAATTGCCATAACATAAAATTACTTAATCTCTTTTCTCCACTAGTTCTTATCAGTAAATCAATACTTGGTAGATTTTGATCTAAATTTTCTTCAAATACTTTTTCGTTTAGTTCTTCTATTTTTAATTCATAATTATTTATTTTGTTAATGATTTTCTTTGTTGCTCTTATTATTTCGCTTTTACCACCATAATTTAGACAAATATTAAGTGTTCCTTTAGTGTTATTTTTAGTCAACTCAGTTGTATCTTCCATAACTTTTAAAACTTCAGCATTCAGTGGATGTATTCCACCAGAAAATACTACTTTAACATTATATTTATTAAGTTCTTTTCCTAATTTTTTAAATTCTTTTACGAATAAATTCATTAAGTAGTCGACTTCTTCTTTTGTTCGATTGAAATTTTCTGTAGAAAATGCGAAGACACTTAAATATTCAACTCCTAGGTCTAATATCTTAGGACCTAAGTCAATCATGTTTTGTGCTCCTTTTTGATGTCCTTTTATAGAAGGTAGATTTCTTTCTTTTGCCCATCTTCTATTACCATCTAATATTATGGCAATATGTCTTGGGATTTTGTTCATATCATCATATCCTAACTAATTAATAGTATACTAATTTATAAGATTTTAGTCAAATAAAAAAAGAACTTATTAGTTCTTTAAAATGAGTCTATATTAATTTTAACTCTCTTTTGATTTAATAAATAAGCATGTGCTTGAATCAAAGTTCTTATAGATGAAGCCATTTTTCCATTGCGTCCTATTACTAGTCCCATGTCATCATTGTGAACAATTATTTCTAGAATAATTGAATCTTCTTCACCACCGAATTCTTGTACCTTAACCATTTCTGGTTCTTTTACGATACTTTTTACTAAGAATTCAGCAAAACTTCTGATATCCATAATTATTTATCCTCTTTTTTTGTTGTTTTTTTTGCTGTAGTAGTTTTTTTAGCTGGTGCTTTTTTTTCTACTTTTTCTTTTTTAGTTGTTTTAACTTTTGAATCAGCAAATTTCTTTAACATTCCAGTTTTAGTTAATAGATTTTTAACTGTATCTGTTGGAATAGCTCCATTACTTAACCAATACATTACTTTTTCTTCTTTCATAGTAATTTGTGCTGGTTCAGCTACTGGATTATAAGTTCCAACAACTTCGATAAATCTACCATCTCTTGGGCTTCTTGCGTCACTTGCAACTACACGGTAGTAAGGTTTTCTTTTACTTCCCATTCTTTTTAGTCTTAATTTAACTGCCATAATATGTCCTCCTTCGTTAATTAATATTGATTATATCAAATATTATTTTAGGTGTCAACATAAATTAGTTTACACTTGATAAATATATCATTATATTTTATGTTATGATAAAATATATTTGAGGTTTATATGAAGAAATATATTTTAATAAGTGTTTTAGTTTTAATAGGAGTTATTACTTATATAATTACTAGTAATGTTACTGATAATGAAGTAGATAATATTATAAAAAGTAATAATGGTGTAACATATGAAGATAGTTTAGTTTTTGAATATGGTGAGAGATATTATTTAAAGGATTACGTAACAATTAATGGCGAATTTATAGATGAAGATGTTTTTATAGATACTCTTACTATTGGTGATAATAAATATTCTTTTATATATACTAAAAATGATATTAATTATGAAGGTTATATAGAATATGAAGTTGTCGATACTACTGCTCCTTTAGTATTTACTAGTAGCAGTTATACTAAGAAGATAGGATCCGAAATGGATCTTGAAGAAAGTATCTTCTGTGCTGATAATCACGATTCTATTCCAGATTGTGTAATTACTGGTGATTATGATATGAATAAAGTTGGAACATATAATTTAACTTTAACTGCTACTGATTCTTTTGATAATCAAACTGTTAAAAATTTTAATCTATATGTTAAAAGTAATATTGCTACCCCTACTTATTATGAACCCACTCCATTACCTATTGAAGATGTTATTGAGAAGCATAAAAATGAGTTCACTCAAATAGGTATTGATGCTTCTTCTTGGCAAGGAGATATTGATTGGAATAAAGTCAAAGATAATGGTGTAGAGTTTGTTATTCTAAGAATTGGTTTTGGTTGGGATGAAGAACATAAAGTTGATAGTAAGTTTTTTGAGTATTTAGAAGGTGCTCAAGAAGTTGGATTAGATATTGGAATTTATTATTATAGTTATGCAAGTAGTATAGAAGAAGCAGAACATGCAGCTAATTGGGTTGTTGAAACTCTTGATGGTATTGATTTAGAATTGCCTATTTCATATGATTGGGAAGAATGGGGAAATTTTAATGCTTACGAAATTAGTTTAACGGAACTTAATTTAATGGCTGATGCCTTCATTAATATTGTAGAAGATGCTGGATATGAAGGTGTTAATTATGGTAGCGCTAGTTATTTAAATAATATTTGGAAAACTGCTAATCATAGAATTTGGTTAGCTCATTACACTATGGAAACTAATTATGCTGGAGATTACTTTATGTGGCAGTTAACTAGTTCTGGTAAAGTTGATGGTATTGAAGGTGGTGTTGATTTAAACGTGTTGTATTTAAATTAAAAAGTTAAGTATTTTTTACTTAACTTTTTAAATAGTCTTCATTAATATCATCTATTTTATCTTCTTCTATTATATCTTCCCATGATTCTTCATTTTCTTCGATTGCTATTTTTATTTTTGTTTCCCCTACGATTTCTATTCCTAGTTCTTTTTCAATATTAATTAGTACGTTATTATCTTTTATTTCAACATCTATTACTGTTGGTTGTTTTAATGATCTGATAATTACTTCTTGATTATTATTAGTATTATCCTTTAAGTTTAATTTCATGTTATCTGAGTAAGATAACTTTTTTGTTGTTACTGTAGTCTTAGTATCAGAGTCATATGAATACCATACGTTAACGTCGAATGTTCCATTAACGTTTACTACTCCGTTATTATTAACACCGTTAAAACGATGGTTTATTACCCAACAACCTAGTACTGTATTTGGATTTTCTTCTGGTGTTACTATATGTGATGTTTTAATAGTTTTTTTTCCTTTACCGATTATTGCTTTTGTTACTATTTCTTTATAAGTAGACATTTTAATCACCTCTAGTTTAATTTATGCAAGAGGTGTGAAAAATTGAACAAAAAAAAGCACAAATATCACTTTGTACTTATAGTTTTTCTATTTCTTCTTTTTGTTCTTCATTTAGATCTAATACTTCTATTTCTGTTGGTGTAGTTTCTAAGATGCTAGTTGGTATTTCTTTTTTTGATTTTTTAAACCTTCTTTTATTTTTAATTATTATTATTACTAATAATGTTAGTACAATACCTATTGCTAAACTAATACCCACAATAATCCAAGAATCTAAATTACTTGATTTAGTTGGTTCTGTTTCTGAATTATCTAGTTGTCCTATTTGATAAATTGTTTCAGATGTTGTTTTAAATGTATAATAGTTATCATGATTTATAGCTGATATCTCATTGTTATTTTGGTCGTATAATTTTTTTGAAGTATCTATATTTTCTATAAAGTAACTAATAGTTACATTTTCTGGTAATTTTGTTGTAAATAAATTATTTTCATAATTAACAATTAAATTTATATCTTTTTCTTGTTCTATATTCTTATCTATAGTTAATGAATATAATAAACCATCATATTCGTTTACTATTTTTATTTTTAGGGTGTATTCACTATCTTTTAATATTTTTAATATATCTTTAGATAATAACAGTTCGTCTTCTTGCTTTAATATTAAAGTTGTATCAGAAGTTAATTTACTAGGTAACTTATCTATTTCATAGTATGTTTCTTCATCATTAATATCTATATATAAAGTGTATATTTTATCTTCTAAACCTTCATCACTAACCGTTATAGTTATTATATTTATTCCTATTTTTTCTTCATACTCACTAATAGTTATTTGAGCAGATGATGAGTCAGCTACAGCATTAATATCAATTGTGTTATCGTTTATACCTATTAAATATAGTAATTTATCATTAATGTTTATTGTTTTACCATTAACTTTAAGTGATGATAATTCATTGCTTCTATTAACTGTATCTCTGTTAGTAAATATTATTTTATATAATTGACTTTCTCCATCTGAACCAGTTGATATTATTGTGTGACTTTTTTGATATGGAGTTATATCTACTAAACCAGTTCCTCTAATTGACCCTTTTGAATCTTCTAAAATTGCTGATATATTTAATTCTGTTACTGAAACTGGAAGATTTATTTCGTACTCAAAAATATCTTTGTTAAAGTTTATTTGATATCCTTCTATTTTTAAGTCACTTAGATATCTTGAACCACTTACTTCTGGTAATTCATCATCTGGTTCATTTCCTCCATTTATTTGATCGTCTTCTTCTTCAGGTTTTACACTATATCTTTCAATTTGTAATGTATATGTTTTTGTTTTATTGTTATTAGTTACTTCTAATTCTATTTCGTTTACTCCATAAGATAGTTCTTTAGTATTTATTGTTACTTTACCTACTGATGTTGTTGTTATATCTAATGTAGCTTCTGTTGTTTTATCTAGAACTATTAAGTCAGTTATAGGGTAACTTTTTCCAAAGACTTTTAATGAATTTAGTGTTCCTCCTGGAATTGTTTCTGTTAAATCAATTGTAATAGGTTCATAAGTGGCTTTTCTTTCATTATCTTTAGCATCAATTAATACTGGTGCGGTAACATCTATTTTTGTATCCTCAGATGAAATAGCATTAAAATTCACATTTACAACCGCTCCTGAACCCATTCCGAACTTATCAGTGTTTTTACAGTCTATATTTATAACTAATTTGTCATTCTCTTGTTTTACTGATGTACAACCCTCTATATTTGGATTTATTACTTCGTAGTTTATATATTGAACTTTACTAATTTCATAAAGTAATTCTATCTGACCAAAAGTAACCGCTTCGTAGTGAAAATCTAAAGCCATAACTGTTACTGAAAATTCACTTCCATTTTCTACTGTTTTAACTCCATCTGTTTGTTCTAAACTTATTATTTCTGCTTTTATATATTTTGAATTCATCAGGAAAAGAAATATTCCAAATGCTATTAACAACCCTTTTTTCATAGTTCCTCCTTATTATTCTTATTTTATTATATCTTTATGACTTTAATTTTTCAATGGTTTAATTTTATTTAAATAGTTCTTTTTCCATGATATTTGACCGTATATTGAATTTATTAAATACACTAGCCACATCACTGCTAATGGTAAACTGTTAATATTTTTAATAGTTAACGTTATCCATAAAATTAAATTAGTTGAATTTACTATAATGAATACTGGCCATTGTTCATAATATTTATTTGTAAGTAGGTATATGCCAAGATATCCTAGCACTGATGCGATACTATCCAAAACTATATTCTTCCCTTCTAGGAAATATAGTATTGATCCGTAAATTATTATTGATATTATACTTAATATTATTATATTTAAGCGATGATTTCTTTTTATAAATTTAATTCCACTATGATCTTTTTTATCTAATCTAAACCAGTTAATTGTTCCCCAAATAAGCATTGGTAAACAATAACCTAGATTATATATTATTCCTCCATATAAACTAGCTTTTATGCAAATGTAGCCATATGTACTAACGTTTATAATACCAAATATTAAACCCCATTTGATATTTTTGACTACAAACAAGGTATATATTATTCCAGTTATTGATGATACTGAAAATAATAATGAACTTTCATTGATTATACATACAATACTTATCACAATTAATGCAGTGATTAAATAATAGTTCCACAAAGTCCACTTTTTCATATTTTCACATCCTAAATAATTGTAACATAAAAAAAAGTATATTTCTATACTTCTTGTACTACTGCAATAATCATTGGTTTACATTCTGTCTCACGATATAAGTATTTACCTAGTTCATCACGTATTTCTGTTTTAATTTTATTATAATCAATATAATTTGGAGAAATATTTCTTTCAATAACTGTTTGAGCTATTTCTTTTATATTATTAATCATTTCACTAGAATCTTTTACATATATAAATCCTCTAGTAGTTATTTCTGGTCCTACTAATAGTACTTTTTCTTTTTTTGATATAGTAGCACTTATTAATACTATACCATTTTCACTTAGCATTTCACGATCTTTGATAACTAAATCTCCAACATCTGATGAGCTTTTACCATCTATTAAAACATCGTTAACTTTTATTTTATTATTTGTAGATAATAGTTTTCCTTTTTCAAATTCTACTATTTCTCCATTTTGTTTTAATATAATATTATCTGGGTTAATATCTAATTTTTTTGCTAAATTAGCATTGTTAACCATGTATCTGTACTCACCTTGTACCGGTATATAATATTTTGGTTTTATTAACCCTAACATTAGCATTAAATCTTCTGATGAAGCGTGATGTAAAATCAGCTTTTCTTTTGGAATAGATACAATTTTACATCCTTGTGTTGCTAAAGCATTTTCAGTTTTAACTAGTATTTTTTCACTACTATCGTATTTAGGTACTGCAAACACTACAGTATCTGTTGGTTTTAATTTAATGAATTTATCATATCCATTTATTATTTTATTGATACTAGCATAAGGATTATCTTTAGTATCTGGAATTATAATTATTGCATCTTTATCATCAATGTTAGATAAATCTCCTAATATTGAATCATTAAATTTCAAGTAGTTATTTTGTTTTGCAAATGATACAGCATTTTGTAACATTTTACCCATAATAATTACTTTACGATGTGTATTTGCTGCACTATCGAATATCTCTTGCATCGTATATAAGTGATTTGGCAGTACTAAGTACATCACTCTATCTGGGTGATGGTTTAATGCATCTTTAAACACTGATACTAAACGGTGTTTTGGTGATGAGTGCCCTACTTTTTCTGAATGTTGACTTTCACTTAATAGCGCTAGAACTTTTTGTTTACCTACATAAGCAACTTTTCCTAAATCCATTGAATAGTCATCTGACATAGTTGGATCTATGATGAAGTCTCCTGTATAAACTATAGATCCATCCGGTGTATTAAGAACAAACATTACTGAATTTGGTACACTATGGTTTACATTTATTGAAAAAACACTAGAATTTCCAAAGTCTATTTTTTTGTTTGGTGTTATTTCAATTATATTTTTTGTTGGAACATTTGATGTTTCTAAAACATATTTAGTATACTTTGTTGCATATACTTTTAGATTTGGTATTTCGTTTATCAAATCTTGAGTTGCTCCCATATTTTCTTGATGTCCGTGTGTTAAAAACAATCCTTTTATTCTTTTTTTATTTTTAACTAAATAGCTAAAATCTGGAATGATGTAATCTATTCCATATAAATTTTCGTTGGCAAATTTTATTCCGCAATCGAAGACAAAGATATCATCATCTACTTCTACAACGTAACAATTTTTTCCATTTTCATTCAACCCACCGATTGCGTGGATTTTTATTTTACTCATATTTTCACTCTTTTCTAAAATAAATAATAAAGACTTCGGATATATAGATTATATCATATTTTATTTATTTTAGCAAATCAAATGATTAGATAGACTCATTAATTAGTGTACTTAGTTTTACTATTTCATAGCCTTTAAATTTTATTTCATTAATCAGTAGATTAACAATTTCTATCTTGTTTGACTCATTTATATATATTATAGATCCGTTAGTAAGTTCTTCTTTTACCTCTATTAAATTATTGTTTAATATGATACTCGGTTTAACTAAATAATACTCATTTTCTTTGCATAATTTTAAATTAACATTAGTATTAGTTAAGCAAATATCACTATTGTTATTTATAGTTTTTTTTAGTTTGTTAAATTCGAGTTCATCTGATTCTTTAATAATATTCTCTTGATTTTTGTCATAATTATCTACTGTGGCTAGGTATGAGTACTCTACTTGAAGTTTGTTTAGCAATTCGGAATGTTCTAAACTATTTATGACTATGCTAATTTCTTTTTTTGCTTTATTGCCATGAATGATAGTTTTGTCTTTATTTTCTTCTAAAGAAACATCTGGTTTTATTATATCGTATATTAAATAATATTTGTTAAATATACCTAAATTTTTCATATTAGAAAAACTTTTATTAATATTTACTTCTTTGCCATTAATTCCAGGAATTATCGAATTATCTTCTATTATAGCATTGACACTTTCTACATTATAATCTGATTTTGTTTCGTTTATAGTTTTAATTATTGGATTTTGTTCTTGCGAATATAGTGCTGCTTTTTCTGTATAATAAAAGCTAAATAACATAAAAGATGCTAATCCTATAAATTGAAATATTTTTTTCATTTAATCACCTATTTAATATATATGAATTTTTTTAATAAAAAAACCGGTATTAACCGATTCTATTTTTTATTAATTCTGCAATCCTTTTTGGATCTTCAATTAAGATATCATAAATGTATTTGTTTTTCTTTAATTCTTCTAGGAAGGTTACTTCTTCTTTAGTTAGGGTAATTATTTTATTTTCTTTTTCTAATGTCTTTATAAGGTGATCTGCTCCGATTAAGTAATCAGCTGTAACTGAAAATATTTGCATTAATGAAATTATTATTTCTGTATTTGGCATTCTCTTTTCATTTTCATATGAGCTTATTGCTGATTTTTTAACGCCAATTAACTGACCTAATTCTGTTTGATTTAAATCTTTAGCTTCTCTTAATTTTCTTAATCTGTCTCCCCTAATCATGGTATCACCTCTTTTGAAAATTATATTATTCTTAAAATGTTAATTGTTTTATGTACACATTATGAGAACTTTTTGTTGATATTATTCACTTTCTTTAATATAATTTATATATGAAAGAATTAATTAGATTGAAAGAACTACGTTTAGAGTATGGTTATAATGGTTCATACATTGCAAATTTAGTGGGTATATGTAAATCTCATTACTATCACTTAGAAACTGGAAAACGTGCTCTTTCATATTCGTTAGCAATAAAAATCGCTGATGTGTTTAAAATGAAACCAGATCAAATCTTTTATTCAGATTTGTCTTGAGTTTCTTTTTTACTTGATAAAAATGTAACTTTTTCGGCTACTATTTCTGTTTGATAGTACTTTGTATCATCTTCTTTAGTTATTAAGCTTCCTTGTAATCTACCTTTTACTCCAATAATATCTCCACTTTTACAATATTCTTTTGTATTTTTAGCGATTCCATCCCATAAAGTACACTTTAGAAAATCAGTTTCATATATTCCTTCTGAATTTTTAAATGATCTTGGTACTGCTACTATAATGTTTGATACTTTTTTTCCATTTTCTTTTGAAATCACTTCTGGATCTTTTGTTAATCTTCCTACTATAACTACTTGATTTAGCATATTTCCTCCTTTCGATAAATCTTATAACATTACATTTTTATTATTGCAAATCACTATTTTTTTATTTTGATAACAAATACTATTCTCATTTTTATATTTTGTTATACAGTTTTTCATTTCTTGTTATTTGTAACAATCTATTTAATAAATTTAATTCTTTTGTAATTGAATATTTTTATTTTTTTTGATATGATATTAATAGAATAGTAGGTGTTAATATGAGTTCAGTTGATTTTATGAGTGTACATAATTCTAATTCACTTGAAACAATTAAAAATAGTAATTCACAATTATCACCGATAGTTATCGAAAATAATTTCTTACTATATAATGACCAAAGTCTTTATTTAGGTCATTTCAATTTAGATTCTTTATCAAAAGATAAAGAGTTTGAAGAGTACGTTAGTCTTTTAGGAGTTGAAGAATTCGTTGATATTATTAGACCTCAAGTTTTTTTAGTTAACAAACTTGCTAGTCAAGATTATACTATTATAGATGATTACTATGAATGTTTAATGAATAATACCTATGATGAAAAAAAGATTAACGTTTTCCATTCTTTGATGAATGATTTGTTTAAAGTTTATGATTTCTTAGTTCCTCAAATAACTGAAATTGTAAATGATTATAAAATGACAATGCATAAAATTGAAATGATGGAAAACACTGAAGGTTTTTTAGATAATGAAATTGAGTATTATCATTCTATTCAAGATAACGGATTGATTTTTTCTAGTAAATTACAAAATGCTAAATCTCTTGTTAGAAAATTAGAGATGGACAATCCTGGTTCTAAAGCTGGATATATTAGTGCTTTGTTCACTAGTGTAATTATTACTGTTGCTGGTATTGCTCTCGCAATTATTATGAATTTAAAATAGAGACTTACTTAGTCTCTATTATTAATTTTATTGCAGTTTTTTCACTTCCATCAATTACAATATCTGTAAATGCTGGTATGCACACTAAGTTTTTACCAAGTGGTGCAACAAATCCTCTTGCTATCGCAACTGCTTTTATAGATTGATTAAGGGCTCCTGCTCCAATACATTGAATTTCTACTGATTCGTTATTTTCTCTGAATATATTAGCTATTGCTCCGGCAACACTATTTGGATTTGATTTTGATCCTACTTTTAATGTTGTAATATTTTTCTCCCCTTTCATAATTAACTATATGTTAGTTTTTTTATTTTATTTATTTTTATTTATTATTTACTTTAATTGAGTTATAATATTATTAGGTGATAATTATGAAAGTAGAATGGAAAAATTTTATAGAAGGTAATTGGAATTCATCTATTGATGTAAATGAATTTATTAAGTTAAATTACAAACATTATGACGGAGATGATGTTTTTTTATCCTCTATAAGTGATAAAACTAAAAAAGTTTGGAGCATTTGTGAAGAAGCTTTAAAAGAAGAACAAAAAAAAGGTGTTCTTGGAATTGAAACTAAAGTTATTTCTGGAATAAATAATTTTGATGCTGGTTATATAGATAAAGATAATGAAGTAATTGTTGGTATTCAAACTGATGAGTTACTTGAGAGAATTGTATGTCCATACGGTGGAATGAGAATGATTGATCAAGCAATGAAAGCTTATGGTTATGAACTTGATGGAGATATTAAAGAACATTTCAATATGTATAGAAAAACACATAACCAAGGAGTTTTCGATGCTTATTCCAACGAAATTTTAAAAGCTAGAAAAGCAGGTTTAATTACAGGTTTACCTGATGCATATGGTAGAGGAAGAATTATAGGAGATTATCGTCGTATTGCTTTGTATGGAATTGATTTTCTTAAAGAAGAAAAATTTAAGGAATTTAATTCTGTTATGGGACCTATGGATGAAGAAACTATAAGATTAAGAGAAGAGATTACTACTCAATACAGAGCTTTAGAAGACATTAAAGCTATGGCTATGAAATATGGTGTTAATATTTCTAAACCAGCAAAAAATGCTTTGGAAGCTGTTCAATTTTTATATTTTGGATATCTAGCTGCTGTTAAAGAAAACAACGGCGCTGCTATGAGTATGGGAAGAATCGATGCATTTTTAGATATCTATATACAAAGAGATTTAGATTTAGGTATTATTACTGAAGCTGATGCTCAAGAATTAATCGATCAATTAGTTATTAAGTTAAGACTAGTTAGACATTTAAGAACTCCTGATTATGATGAATTATTTACAGGAGATCCTACTTGGGTTACTTGTGCTATTGGAGGTGTTAGCACTGAAAATAGATCAATGGTTACTAAAACTAGTTATAGATTGTTACACACTTTAACTAATTTAGATCCTTCTCCTGAACCTAACATGACTGTATTGTGGGCTGACAAATTAGATAAAAATTTCAAGAAATACTGTGCTAAGATGTCAATTATTACTGATTCTATCCAATATGAAAATGATGATGTTATGAGACCTTTGTATGGAGACGATTATGGTATTGCCTGTTGCGTTTCTGCTATGAGAATTGGTAAAGATATGCAGTTTTTTGGAGCTAGAGCTAACTTAGCCAAGGCATTGTTATATTCTATAAACGGTGGTATTGATGAAATCAAAAAAATCAAAGTAATTGACGGTATTGAATTAAATACTTCTGAATACTTAGATTACGATACTGTAAAAAAGTCATACGACTTAGTTATTGAAGAGTTATGTCGTATATATAGTGATGCAATGAATATAATTCATTACATGCATGATAAATACGCGTACGAAGCTGGTCAAATGGCTTTACACGATGCTAATGTAAGAAGACTTATGGCATATGGTGCTGCTGGTGTTTCTGTTGTTGCAGATTCGCTATCTGCAATTAAGTTTGCTAAAGTTAAACCTATAAGGGATGAAGATGGTATTGCTGTTGATTTTGAAATTGAAGGTGAATTCCCTAAATATGGTAACGATGATGATAGAGTTGATTTTATAGCAAAAGAAATTTTAGAAAAAGTTAGTTCTGAATTATCTAAACATAAAACTTATCGTAATGCTGAAGTTACTTTATCTGTTCTTACTATTACTTCTAATGTTGTATATGGTAAAAAAACCGGTACTACTCCTGATGGTAGAAAAGCTGGTGTTCCTTTTGCACCTGGTGCTAATCCAATGCATTGTAGGGATGAAAATGGAGCTATAGCTAGTTTAAATTCTGTTGCCAAATTAGATTATAAAAATTGTTGTAGAGATGGTATTTCTAATACATTTACTATTATACCTTCTTCATTAGGTATGAGCGAAGAAGATCAAATCAATAATTTAGTTGCTTTAATGGATGGATACTTTATTCAAAATGCACATCATTTAAATGTAAATGTATTAAACAGAGAAAAACTAATAGATGCTATGAATAATCCTGACAAATATCCCCTGCTAACTATAAGAGTTTCTGGGTATGCTGTTAGATTCAATCGTTTAACTAAAGAGCAACAGGAAGAAGTTATTTCAAGAACTTTCCATAGTAAATTATGATCAAAGGTAGTGTTAATTATATAGAGACTTCTGGTTTTGTTGATGGTCCTGGTATTAGAACAGTTGTGTTCTTAAATTATTGTAACAAGCGTTGCTTATATTGTCATAATCCAGAAATGTTTTTAATGGGAGAATTGAATTATACTCCTTTAGAATTAGTTAATAGAATTCTTAGAAATAAACCTTATTTTGGTAGTACTGGTGGTGTCACCTTTTCTGGAGGAGAACCTTTATTACAATTAGACTTTTTAATAGAATGCTGCAAATTGTTAAAAAGTCATAACATTCATGTATGTATTGATACTTCTGGTTTGAAAACTGATTTCAAAGATTTATTTGATTATGTTGATTTACTTTTATTAGATATTAAACATACTAACAAAGATGACTTTTATAAATTAACTGGTACTAATATTGAGGATTTTGAATATTTTGTAGGTTTTATTAATAATGAATCAATTCCAATTTGGATTAGACAAGTTATTATTCCTGATTATAACGATAATATTAAATATATTAAATCATTAAGTCAATATATAAAAAAGATAAATAATATTGCTAGAATTGACTTTTTGCCATTCCATAATGATGCTAAACAAAAGTATGAAAAACTTAATTTAAATTATAGCTTTAAAGATAAAAATAATATGGATGCTGAGGAATGTAAATTATTATATAACGAATTAAAAAAACTATTATAAATAGTTTTTTTATGTTAAAATATATTTAAGGAAGTGATATTATGGCTTATTTGCGTTATAAAGAAATTACTAAATATTTTAATTTTAATAAAAGAATTGATGCAGATGATTTACCTAATTATGTGTTAGATTATTTAGATGATGGTGAAAAAATCATTTCTGCGTATAAAACTTTTAGAGATCGTGGATTATTCACTGAAACTAGAATGATATTATTTGACGTAACTCCTTTTACTGGAGAAAAGAAAATTCATATTTTACCTTATAGTTCTATATCGTCTGGTGCTGTATCATTTGGTTTAACGAAATCTGCTTTACTATTCACTTATGATAGTGGTTATCAATTAAGACTTGATTTTACTATCAAAGGTGAAGATAAAAGAGATTTAAGATTACTATATAGTCATATAATGAAAAACAAGTAATTGTTTTTTTTTGCACTTAAAAAGAAGCTATGCTTCTAAAATATTTTAAATCCATTTAACGGCCATATTCTAACTATTGTCTTACCAATTATTTCATCTTTAGAAACGAGTCCTACAGATTCATCTCTACTATCTAGAGAATTACCTCTATTATCTCCTAAAACTAAATAATGGTCTTCTGGTATTTCATCATAACCCATATCACTTAATTTAAAGTCCTCTGTTACCATATCTTCGTACAAAGTTTCTTCAAAACTTTCTCCATTAATATATAATAAGTTATTTTTATATTCTACGTTTTCTCCAGGCATGCCTATTACTCTTTTGATTAAATATTTGTTATCAAGCGAATCTATTGCAACAATATCATTTCTTTTTACATTGAATACTGCATAATGTATTTTACTAATTAATAAAACGTCTTGATCATTTAATGTTGGTTCCATTGATGGTCCTACAACTTGTTGTAATCCTACAACATACATGGCAATTAAAAATACAGCTACAATTAAAATTATAAATCCTAGTGAATCTTTTAAAAATTCAGTAATTTCTCTAAAGTCCATTTAAACACCTTTTTTCTTATTTCATTATATAGCATTTTTAGTTTTTTTGCAATTTAGAATAAAAAAAAAATCAAAGATTTCTTTGATTTTATTTTTCGTTTAAGTCTGGTAAGAACCATAGTTTTAAACTAACACTAGCAGTACCTTCGTATTCTTCAACAATTTTGTAAATTAAGTAATCATAAACTGTAACATTAGCTCCGCTATCAGTTTTATATTCTTCTTTATCAAAATAGAAATAAGGTTCTTCATTAGCTTCAATTTTTGTATAATTGAAGTAAGCTCCAACAGCCATTCCTAAGAATGCAACAAATGCAGTCCAGAATACAATGTTCCAAATTAATTTTAGTGCATTAAATTCCTTTTTTTCTTTTTTTGATTTAAGATCTGATTTTTTAACTTCGATAGTTTCAGTTGCTTCAACTACTGCTTCTTTTGCTTCTTGTTCTACTTTTTTAGCCATAACTTCTCTCTCCTTTTTTAATTATATTAATATATTACCATAATTAGGTGATAAAAGCAATTAAGATAAAGAAAAAATGCATTTTCAATGCATTTATCTTTATTTTGTTTTGATAATTAATTCAAAATCTGAACATCCTAAATAATCATCTCCACTAACATCCCATGAGTATACTCCGTCATTTGACACTGATACACCATATGTATTAGAATTTGGGTCAATATCTTTTATTTCTTTTATTGTCCCATTATCGTTAAATTTAATTGCAATCGATTCTACATCTGTTAAAGCATCCGTTGATACGATACCATTAGTTGATTGTGGATTCTTGATGTCAATATCCGCTGTAATTGAATCAAAAGCTGCTGTTAATGAATCAACATTTGATGCATCATAGTAGTTTGTAGTTCCAGAGATATTTGTAAGAATTGATTTAGTTGAATCATTTACTGAGAATCCAATTGCATATATGTTATCTGTTTGCTCTTTTAGGTCCTCAGTATGATAACATTTATTCTTTTCGCATCCAAATCTGTATCGATCAGAGTCGTTTGGATCTCCGTCACCTAGTATTATAGCATATTTGTCAGATGCTGAACTTTCTTCAAGTATTTTTGCACCAACACCAATAGCTTCATACATCGGTGTTCCTCCACCTTCATTATTATCGAAAGTGTCAATTTCAACGATGTAGTTATTTAAAGTATTTGAATTTAGAGTATTGCTAATTTCAGTAGCTACTTTACCCCATGTGTTTTTTCCTGTACCAAATGTAACAATAGTTAATTTAATAGTTGAACCAGATGTATTTTTAGTATTTAAGTTAGTCACAAATTCTTTTGTTACACTAACTAAATCATCTATTCTTCTATTTCCATTAGTACTATCATACCACATACTTCCTGATACGTCTAACATCATTACTATCTCTAATGTTGAGGCTTCAACGTTATTAACATTAATATTAATTGTTCTTTCCACTTTAATAGTGTTTTCTCCAATTATTTCTGTTCCAACATTAGCTTTTACTGTTAGATTAGTTGATGCTAATACGTTTGAATCTATTTTTGACGTGAACGTTAATGTCTCACTTGTTGAAGTTGGATTCCATGTAAATTTACCATTTGTACAAGTTTGATTTGTTGGACAATTCATACCTGCTGGTAATTCTATTTCAATTTCGAAACCGTTACCTAAATCCATCGCTGATGCATCAAACGCAACAGTGTATGTTACTTCTTCACCAGGTTCAAAATTTGTTTTGCTTGGTGTAGATGAAGTAATTATTAAGTCAATATTTTTAATAACTAAATCTGCATTTAATGTTTTAGTACCTGTATAATTTCCTGTACCTTCTAATGTTACTGTAGCATTGTATGTATTAACATAAGTTCCAGTATTATTAGTATAATTTTTAACTACAACACCTAATGGTAATTTAGTTGTATCTACAGTTATTGATTGTTCTTTACCATTAAATATTACAGTTTTGTCATTAAATATTCCAGTAAAATCAATATCGTTTATATTTATTGCTGTAATTGTATAAGTACCATTTACGAATGTTACATCGTAATTAGTATTACTTG
>CAYJJI010000014.1:0-27735 GCA_964370475.1 uncultured Muribaculaceae bacterium
GGAATTTACAACTCTGGAGTTGAAACGTTATTCGCGTTAAGAATTAAGTGTATGAGATATTCATAAAGTAAGGTGGTACCGCGATATAGTCGTCCTTATGTTATGGATATTTTTTTATTGAGAAAGGAATTATTATGAAATTATATGAAGATTTAATGTGGAGAGGATTAATTAAAGATGTAGCTGGAGATAATATTGAAGATATTATTAATGGTGAATCTTTTAGTTTTTACTGGGGGACTGATCCTACTGCTGATAGTTTGCATTTAGGGCATTATTCATCATTGGTAACAGCTAAAAGATTAGCTAAATATGGACATAAACCTATTTTATTAGTAGGTGGAGCTACGGGGTTAATTGGAGATCCTCGTCCTAGTGCTGAGAGGGAAATAATATCTAAAGAAGTATTAGATGGATATTTTAAATGTTTAAAAGTGCAAGTTAATGATTTATTGGCTGGTAAAGCTACTATTGTTAATAACTATGATTGGTTTAAAGGGATAGAGTTTATTGAGTTTCTAAGAGATGTTGGTAAATATATAAATGTTAATTATATGCTTAATAAAGATACTATAAGAAGTAGAATGGATACTGGGATTACTTATGCAGAATTTTCTTATACTTTGATGCAAGGATTTGATTATGTTCATTTATATGAAAATCATAATTGTATTATGCAATGTGCTGGAAGTGATCAATGGGGTAATATAACTACTGGTATTGAATTAATTAAGAAGAAATTAGGTAAGACAGCTTATGGATTTACAATGCCTTTAATACTTGATAAAACTGGTAAAAAGTTTGGTAAGAGTGAGGGGAATGCTTTGTGGCTTGATAAAAATAAAACTTCTTCTTATGAGTTATATCAATATTTAATTAATGTAGATGATAGTTTAATAAGTCATTACTTGAAAGTATTTACTTTCTTAACTAAAGAAGAAATATTAGATATAGAAGCTAGACACAATGAAAAACCAGAAGAGAGAATTGGTCAAAAGGCATTAGCTAAGGAGTTAATTACTGATATTAGAGGAAATGAAGAATTTTTAAAAGCTAAGATGATTAGTGAATCTTTATTTAGTGAAAACATAAAAAGTTTAAGTGCTACTGATATTATTGAAGGTTTTAAAGGAGTTAAAACTGTAGAAGTTAATAATGAAGTACATATGATTGATTTATTAGTTAATAATAGTATTTGTTCTAGTAAGAGAGAAGCTAGAGAGATGTTAAGTAGTAATGCTATTTCTATTAATAATGTTAAAGTTAATGAAGAAAATTATCTAGTTACTAAAGATACTTTTATTGAAGGAAGAGTATTAGTTTTAAGAAAAGGTAAAAAGAATCAATATTTAGTTGTTTATAAATAACATAAAAGAATCACCTACATATTATATTGTGAGGTGATTTTTTTGTATCGTAATTCTAATTTTCATCATAATGGTGATAGATTTTTGGCTTTTCCTTTTTTAGTGGGAGCTTTGGCTGGAGGTGCGGTTGTTGGTTTATCTAGACCAAGATATCCTTATCCTTATCCTGTTCCTTATCAACCATATCCATATCAACCAGTACCTTATCAATATCCTTCTAGTTATAATAGTTCAACAAATTATTCTTATTATAATTAGTTTCTAGGTTTATAATTAAACCGATAGTTATTCCTAGTATTAAGTTATATGATCCTCCGTATGATAGAAACGGAAGGGGCAATCCTATCACTGGAATAATATTTAGATTCATTAATATATTAATCATTGATTGTATTAATAGTTGATAAAATATTATTCTTGAAGTAATTTTTATTATTTTTTGATGGTTGTTTGTTCTATAATTGTAATACAATAATATAGTTATATAAGAAATTAATAATATAGGAATTAATAATAAGTAATTAGATGTAATTAAGGTGAATATATAGTCATTATGTGATTCTGGATAGTATATATGTTTTCCAGTACTAATAGCTATTAGTGAGTTGTTTATTTGAATATTATCGGTATTTGTATAATTAGTTAATCTATCTACTCTATAAAATATTGAAGAACCAAATATGTTTATAAATGTATCTTGTTGATAATTATATAGGTATAAAGAAGTAAGAGCTGTGAAAGTAGTTGTAATAATTAATATTATAACTACTTTTTTTGATATGTAAAAGGTTAGTAAACATGTAAGAAGAATTATTATATATATTAATATTGCTCCTGTATCTGGTTCTAAATAAGTTAATATACTTGGAATTATTGTGATTATTGTTAAGTAAATTATATTTACCTTTTTAATACTTAGAATACTTAATGTTATTAACAGACTTAATTTGGTAAGTTCGCTAGGTTGGAATGATAGTATACCTAAATCCAACCAAGCTTTGGAATTATTTACTTCTTTACCAATTATTAATGTAAGAAGTAGTAGAATTATTGATATTATATATAATATGTAGTGATACTTTATGATGTATTTTATGTTTATTTTTGTAGTTATTAACAACATAGTTATTGATAATATTGTAATAAAGAGTTGTTTGTTAAAGTATTCTGTAAAATTATACATAGTTAAAAGACTAATAGAATATAGTATTAGTATAGGTATTAATATTAAGTATTTATTTTTTAATAAATGTTTCATATTTATATTGTTGGTTATTTTTAAATAATTATGTGGAGGTTTTATGGAATTGCCAAAAGTTTATGCTAATCCTATTGATAGGGAGATTGATAATGTACAAAGTATTTTTAAAGAAGAGTCAAATGAGTTGACTATGGATGTTCGTAGTTATGTTGATTCTTTATATAAAAGTGGAAGAATTGTTTATATGATTCCATTTATAATTAATGTAAATGGAGTAGAGTTTGAAGATAAGATTGTTTCTATGAGTGGTGGATATCTTATTTTAAAAAGTTCTAAAAGGGTTAAAATAGGAGATATAAGATATATTAAAGAAATAAAAAAATAACCGAAGTTATTTATATATTTCTTTGATGTATTTTTTTAATTTACGTGCGTCTTTATCAAATATTATTTTTAATTGATTATCTACTTCAACAATTCCTTTTGCTCCAAGTTTTTGGATTCCGTCTTTATCAACTTTAGATATATCTCTTAAGATAACTTTGAATCTAGACATGTCACATTCAGAATTAATTATATTTTCTTTACCACCTAAATATTTTAGTAATTTATTAATTTCTTGACTGAAATTCTTTTGTTTAAGTTTAATAAATACTAAAGATATTATTAATAATATGATTAATATTATTGCATACTGAATTATTATATCCATTCTCATCACCTTAATCATTATAACATATTATTTATTAAAATAAAAGATTCACTATTTTTATTATTTAACATAGATTATTAATGAGAATATATGAAAGGGTGAAATATATGTGTAACAACAATGATTCCAATTGTGTTGCTGAAATATTAAGTGTTATTTTAGTATTACAACAAAATGCTTGTCCAGAAAATTGTATCGATTCTTGTGATCGTCCGATGCTTGGTGGTGGAGCTAATTGTTTACTTTGCAATACTCGTCCAGTAATGTTATATACTACTTGTTCAAACTCAACTCCTTGGTCTATGCCAACATCTAAGGATACTGTAGCTACTTGTAGTGTAAATGAAACTGATTGTTCTTCAGTATTTAGAATAGAAAAATTAGAAGGTAATTGCGCTACGTTCAGAGTTTTAACTGATAATCCGGATACTACTAGTTTAAATCCTTATATAGCAACTAATTCGTTCTTTACGATGAATTTAAATTGCTGCTGTGTATGTCGTTGTCTAACTGATACTTATGTTGATTGTATTTAAAAAACCACTTAGGTGGTTTTTTAATTGTTATATAATCTGTAAACATTAATTGATGGTTTGTTTAAAAATCTTATTGGTAGAACGCTGTTTCCAATACCTGATGATACATATAATGATGTATCATTTATTTTATAATATTCTTCATAGTATTTTTTACTTCCTACTGGAGTATATATTGCTCCAAAGAATGGTATTCTTACTTGGCCACCGTGGGAATGTCCAGATAGTATTATATTTGGATCGTAACTTACTATTTTGTCTGCTTCATCAGGTTCATGACTTAAAACTATTTTATAATTATTATTGTCATCATTTAGGACTTGATGGTCTGGTTCGTCTTCTAGTGAAGAAGGTAGACCATAAATACTAATTGGATTTGAGCCTTCAAAATAGATATCATATCTTTCGTTGTCTAAATAAATAAAATCCGTTTTCTCTATTAGTTCTTCATAGTTGTTATATTGGTAATCATGATT
Source organism: uncultured Muribaculaceae bacterium (assembly GCA_964370475.1). Classification (GTDB taxonomy): domain Bacteria; phylum Bacillota_I; class Bacilli_A; order RF39; family UBA660; genus CAYJCL01. The sequence continues at coordinate 4,293 of CAYJJI010000014.1, forward strand.
ACCTGATATAGCAAATTTATAAAGAGTAGCTTCTATATTGTTTAGATGTTTAATTAGTTCGTTTATTTCTTCTTCATTTAATTTGTAGTCTGTAAATAAGTCTCCTGTAAATATTACTATTTCTGGTTTTATTTCATTAATCTGTGTTACTATTTTTTCTAAGTCTTTATTATCTACTGGGAAAGTATAGTGAATATCTGATAAGTGAACTATTTTCATACCATGAAAGCTTTCTGGTAGTTCGTTATCTATAATTGCATATTCTTTAACTATTAATCCGCTAGTACTAATAAACCTTGCAATTAGAAACAAAACAAAACAAATAAGTAATAGTATTAAAAATATTTTAAGTACTATTCTTTTTTTTGGTTTTGTTTCTGTTTTTGTTTCTTCAATTTCTGCATCGAATTCAAAATTTCTCATAATTACCTACATTCCTACTGATAACAATAATAATACTGTAAATGTGTTGTGAAAAATGTGATATGCAATACAAGGGAATATATTATTGTTTCTTATATATATATAACTAAATGCAATTCCTAAAGCTCCATAAGGAAGGATATATACTAAGTTGGAAATGGCAAAACCATTTAAAATTACATGACATAATCCAAATAATAAACCTGTAAATAGCACATATACTGACTTTTTATTAAAGCTTTGATGAAAGCTTTTTCTAAAAGTTATTTCTTCACAAATAGGACCTAAAATGGTCATTGTTGGGATAGCATATATCATTAATGTTTCTAATAGTTGACGGTTTTGTTCTTCATTTATTGATATATCTGATGTACCATACAGTGCAATGATGCTATTAAATAGCATCATTAGAATAAAACCTACTATATAATATTTTAAACTTACTGATAGTTGTTCTTTATAATTTTTTTTAAAATTTGTGAAATCACTCTTTAAATCTTTTTTAAACATAATAATTATTACTATAGTAGTTATTATTTGTGTTATTAAAAGAATTGTTGATTTAGTAGTGTCGCTAAAGTTATATTCTTTAAATAATAGGGGTAGTGCTATTATTGAAGGAAGATATAAATAGATTACAATACTTAAAAAAGCTTTAATTGTTTTATTCATTGATATAACCTGCTTTAGTTAATGCTTCTATTATTGAAGTTTTTGTCTTATCGCCAACGATTCTTAAATTTGTATTTTCTTCTTCACCATCTTTTATAAATACTGTAGTAGGTGTTCCGCTAGTTGAAGCTATGCTTTTTACAAAAGCTATTTGTTCTTCTGTAGTGTAGTCTTGTTCTACTACTTCATAAGCAACTAAATCGTTATCTAGTAATATTTCTTCTAGTTTTGGTTTGTATGTTTGACAGTTGGCACATGTATCTGAGGAGTATACTAATATGAATGATTCTTCGTTATCAATTTTTTCTTTTAGTTCATCATATTGTATTCTTACTAATGTATCACTTAATTCTTGATTTCTTGCATTTAGGATTATTCCAGCAAAGATCATTCCGCTTAAGGCGAACATAATTATTCCGTAAATTGTCCATTTTATTATATTATTTTTCATCTTATCACCTGTTAAAGTATAGCATAATGTATAGATAGATTCAATGTTAAAAAGAGGTTGTTATATTAAAGATATCATGATACAATTATGAATAGATAATATAGGTAGGTGAAATATGAAAAGATTGTCATTATTAAGTTTGATGGTATTAGGTTTTTTCGGGTTTGTAGGAAGTGTTAGTGCGCTAGATGTGTGTACTGAAGAGGATTTGAGTAAGTTTAGGGCTGAGGCAATAAACGTTAATATTTATTATGAAGAATCTTCAAAAACGATTACTGGAGAAGAATATGGAGATACATATGAGTATGAAGTTGATTACTTAAAAGTATTAATATATAATTTGACTGAAAATCTTGTAGTAAGTGTTAAAAACTTAGAGACAGGGTCTGATAGAGAATATGATTCTACTTCAGCTGTAGATGGTGTTATTACTATTGATGTTGATGATGTTGATACATTACAAGAGTATGAATTTGTAATACGTCCTAATTATGTGGATTGTTCTGATGATGAATTATCTACTAAGAGATTGTCTTTACCAAGACTTAATGAATATTCTAATTTAGCTTTATGTGATGATACTGAAGATTTTTATCTTTGTCAGGCATTTGTAAGTGTTAATAAAACTTATAATGAGTTTTATGATGAAAGAATGGATTATATCAATGGTGATGTTGATAAAGATGGTGAAATAATTGATGATGAGTCTGATGATGATTCTAAAGAAGCTAGTTATATACCTTATATAATTGGTGGAGTTGTTTTACTAGGGGTTGTTGGTATTGTGATCTTCGTTATTTATAAAAGAAAGAAGAGGATTCTATAATGAAAGTTAAAGGTTTAAAATTTTTAATAGGTTTGTTTAGTTGTTTTGCTTTACTACTTTCTTTAATGGTAGTAAATCAAAATAAGAATTTTGATAGTGAAGGGGTAATTGGAACTGGAGATATAGCTCTTGGTTCTAGTAATTCTTGTAATAATTTTACTATAAATACAAGTTATGTTACTAAAAATTATGGTAATTATTATACTAGTAATTTTGGTAATTTAGTTGAATCTGCTTATACTTCTAGCGGATGTGGTAATGAAGGGTTGATAACTTTTTGTTTAGATCCTGCATATAAATCTCCAGTTGGTAATGCTTATGAAGTAGATAGAGTTTTAGATGCGTCTAATCCTTTTGATAGAGCGGTGTTATATTTATACAGTCAAGTATCTGATGGGAAATCAGTTAGTGTTGCTGGGTTTGACTCAGTTAATTCAGATTTCATTGTTAATGCGGTAACTCGTTTGTTATCAGTTAATTATAATGAATATTTTACTAGTGGTCCTTTAGTAGGTGCTGGATATAATGATGCTTATGTTGCTACTACTAGTTGTTTTAATAGTGGTAATTGTGATGATGCTAATATAATTAAATCTAATACTCCTGGAGCTGTAGAGAAAATTAAGGAACTTTACTTAGCTGCAGTTAATGCATCTAATGATGGTGTAGAAGTATCTAATGGATTAAGTTTTGGTTCAATTTCTACTCAAAATAATGATACTGATTCTAGTATTAATCGTGTATATACTGGGATTGTTAACGGAAGTGGTAGTGGTTCTAATTTTAATGTAGAGTGTACTGGTGGAATTAGTTGTCAAATTACTGATAGTGCTACTGGTGGAGGAGATACTTTTAGTTTTACAGTTACTGGAAGTAAAAGTTCTATACCTGAGGCTGGTGCTTCAATAATGATTTCTATTAAAAGTGATGGTGCTTCTAGTTATGGAAATGCGATGATTTTGTCTCCTGTAGTTGGAGGTAATGAATATCAGAGAATGATTGCATTTGGTGCTGCTGATTTATCTAAAGAGATTATTATAAAACCTACTAATGAAGATTATTGTTTAGATACTAACTTTAGTGATAATAATACTTGTACTAGCTCTGATATAAATCATTTGTATTTTACGGAATATGAAAAGTATGGTGTTGAAGATTTAAAAGCTTGTTTAGCAAGTGATGAGTCTTCTAAAAAAGATGGTGCTGGTAATGAAGTTGTATTGTTAACTAATAAATATTGTAATGTAACATGTGGAGAGAGTTGGAATTTCACTTTACCAGGTCAAGTAGGTAGTGAAGATTTCCCTATATTGTCAGGAGCTTATTTCTCATTATCTACTGCTGTTGGTGCTGAAAAAGTGTGTGTTTCTAATAAAATAGATTTTACTGGCTTTGAAGCTGACTTAGTTACTTATGGAAATGAGCTTGCGGAAACATATAATAGTTATTTAAGTTCACAAGCTGCTAAAAGTGCTGTTGGTGTAGAAGATAGTGATCAATGTTTAGTAAGTGAGGGTATTACTACTGATAAAGATAAGACTAATGATAAAAATGTGTATGAAACTAAAACTACTATGAAATATACATGGACATATCAACCATATAAATATGATGCTGCAACTGGAACTTTAGTTAAAAACGGCGGTTTAGCTACTGTCTCTACTGGTTCTGTTTCTGGTTGTACAGTCAACGAAGCTTCTAAACCTACTACTACTATTGAAGCTGTTAATGCTAAAATAAAAAAAATTACTGATGCAGTTAGTGATATAAAAGCTTGTTCAAATAACGATGCTGATTATAGTTTGAATTTTGATCCTAAGTTATCTTATGATTATGAAGAAGATTATTATATGAATAATATTATTAAGAGTGGTAATTATTATATTACTAGTTCTGGAGCTCTTGATATTCCTGCTAATGCTACTTATAGTACTTTAAGTACTGTTACTGATGATTATTCTAATGTTAGTTCTGGTTTAACTACTGAGTCAATGGGAATTATTACTTCTTGTGGTAGTGCTGGTTGTACTACGGAAAAACAAGATATTCCGAATTCTACTTATGCTAAATATACTTCTAAAGCTGATGATGCTATATTTAAACCATACACTGTATTTTGGACTGTTCATCCTACAGGTGAAGTTGTTGGGACTGGATTGAATTTTGGTGATTCTACTCAGACTGGAAATGTTACTACTAAATTAGGAAGAGTATTTCCTGTTACTTTAGTTACTCCAGAAGGTAATTACACTTATAAATTTGCTTTTAATCAAATAGGTGAATATAAAGATGGTGACTTAGGTCGTTTAATGGATTATGAAGGTGACGAAGTTAGTGTTAACTCGAGTTTCACTAATAAACAACCTGCAGTTTTTGATGATTCTAGTTTATCTGCTTCTTATGCTTGTAACTACTATGTAAAACCAGAAGTATGTAAGTGTTGTTCTGGAGTTGAGTTAGAAGTTAATGGAGAAGTTGTTGACTGGACATCTAATAGTGAAGGTTATTTAACTTATTATTATAAACCTGTTAGTTTAAATCAACTATTCCAAGATAGTTACTTAGATGAATCTGGAAATGTATCGTCTGAAATAATAAATTGGTCAAATGATAAGGGTCAGTTAGTTTATGAGATGATTGATGATAAGAAGGAAGATGCGTATATTACGCCAGAGTATTCATACTTATTAACTCCTTCTGTTACATCGGCAATTAGAGCTAATAATAATGATTCTAGTTTTGCTGATTTCGATATGAAATGTAATGAATTTGGTTATAATTGTTCTAGTACTTTCTTAGATGATATAGCTAGTAATCCTGAGAGTTATGGTGCTGATGATGATATAGAGCTTGCTAGACCTGATAATGTTATTTATTATACTAATGATATAGATTTAAGTACTGATTTAACTAATATAAGATGGGTTAACTACTCTGGAGTAGCTAATCATGATGCTGAAAATCCTCAAATACCTACGGGTATGGGACCAGCGATGAAATAAGGGAGGTTATGTAAATGCAAGAGTCATATTGGGGTTATTGGTTAGTATTGATGGGATTATTTGTTACTGGTACAATGTTAGTGTTACAAGGTATTAGTTCTACAAATACTCAAGATTATTATCAATTAAAAGAAGTTACAGATGCTGCTTTAGTAGATTCGGTAGATTATGCTTACTACCGAATCTATGGAGAAGTAAAAATAAATAAAGAAATGTTTGTTGAAAATTTCATTAAGAGATTTGCTGATTCTGCTAGTGTTAGTAAGAGTTATCAATTAGATTTTTATGATCTATATGAAGCTCCTCCTAAAGTTAGTGTTAAAGTTACTAGTTTAAATAATTCATTAGATGTTACTAGTGAAGAAGCTGATTTAGATATAGTAAATAAACTAGATGCTATTATTGAAATGAGAACGGATGATACTGGTTGTAGTTATTACAACTAGTATTTAAAGAAAGGATGAAATTATGGGGAATTTATTATCTTCGTTTAAAAGATTATTAAGTAATAAGAATACTATTACTATATTAATGGTTTTATTAGGAATTGTTGTATTATATATAGGATATAACTATCGTATTAATGCTGCTATTAGTCCTGTTAGTATTCCTTATGCTAAGGAGGAGATAACTTCTAGAACTGAAATTACTCCTGAAATGATAGGGTATATGGAAGTTCCGCAAAGTATGTTGGATAGTAATCCTAATATTATTATTAATGCTAATCAGATTATTGGAAAAGTTGTTAGTTTTGCTGATACTATTCCAGCACAAAGTATGTTTTATGCATCATCTTTGATGGATGCTGAGGACTTACCTGACGGTGCTTATGCTGATATTCCTGATGGTACTGGGGTTTTCTCATTACCTGTTGATATGGAAAGTACTTTAGGTAATTCTATTATGCCTGGTAATAGAATTGACTTATATGTTAGGGCAGAAGATGATAATGGGCTTATAATATACTCTAAGTTAATTAGTAGTATTGAAGTTCAAGCTGTTAAAGATGATAATGGTTTACATGTATTTGAAACTGCTTCTGAAAACAGAGAACCTGCTTATTTAATATTTTATTTAGAAGAGTATTTCTATCGTTTATTAAATGTTGCGTTAGATGTTGATTTAGAAATAGTTCCTGTACCTAGAAATGCATCTTATAGTGCAAATCCTGGTGATACTGAAGTGTCTAGTGATGCATTAATTCAATTTATTGAAGATGAAGCTTCTGGATTAACTGAATTAGATCAACTTGATAAAAATTAAATTTAAAGAATAAAGGGAGAGTTAGTATGAATGATGCCATATTTTCACAGATGGACTTTGGTCCATTAAATGAATTTTTAGAAACTGATGATATTACAGATATATCATATAGTAATAATGGTCAAATATGGCTTAAAACATTAAGTAAAGGTGTTTATAAAGTTGAGAGACCTGATATTAATAATGTATTTATGGAAAAGCTAGCTTTTCAATGTTCTAATGTTATGGGTACGACATTTAATATGGCGCATCCTTTCTTAGATGCTGAGAGTGCTGAGTTACGTATGAACTTTGTTCATGATTCTATTGCAACTAATGGAGTTGCTTGTGTTATTCGTAAAACTCCAGCTAAAATAAGATTAAATAAGGATAAGTTATTAAGTGAGCAATATGTTACTGAATCTTTACATGATTTTTTAATTAAATGTGTTGAGGGTAGATGTAATATTATTGTTTGTGGAGAGACTGGTTCTGGTAAGACTGAGTTAGTTAAGTATTTAGCTAGTCATACTAAGGAAAATGAAAAGATTATTACTATAGAAGATACTTTAGAGTTGCATCTAGATAGGATTTTCCCTCATCGTGATATTGTTGCTATGAAGACTAATAATATAGCTAGTTATTCTGGTGTATTAGTTACTTGTATGAGACAGAATCCTATATGGATATTATTATCTGAGGTACGTAGTGCAGAGGCTGTAATGGCTGTTCGTAACTCAATATCTTCTGGACATCATATTTTATCTACTATTCATGCTGATAAAGCTAGTAGTATTCCAATGCGTATGTATTCTTTATTAGAGTCTGCGCAAGATATTGATCAGTTTATGAGTTCAATACATAGATATATTCAATTAGGTATTTATGTTAAGGGTTATTTTTCTAAAGATTTAAATAGATTTCAAAGAGAAATCATTGAAGTATGTGAATTTTATGTTAATGAAGATAATGTTGCTAAAAGTAATATATTATATAAGAAATCATTAGATGGTACTGTTGCTTTAAAAAATCCTACAAGTAAATTGATAGATTATTTAAACATTAATAATGTTGATATGGATCCTAATATTTTTGGTGTTGATGGCAATCTTGATGGTGATTCGAATCCTGTAGTTAATGATGTTGTATTAGATGATACTACTCCTGTTAATAATGAACTTGTTAGTCCTAGTGAAGTAGCAAGTGATGTTGTTCCCAGTGTAGCAACTTCTACTGTTGTTGGTCCTACTCTAGTACCAAATAGTAATGTTACTTTGGAGTCGCCTATACAACTTAATCCTAGTGGAGTAGAAACTTTATAATAAGGAGGATATATGGAATTAATTATTTTATTGTTGATAGCTATTTATGTTATTTCTTATCGTTCTAATAATGGTGAACATGTATATAAGTTTTTTGTTGAAAAAGTTTCTTCTGTCTATGACACTTATGCTCCTTATAGTTTTAAGGTTGTTAGGGAAAAGACTAAACAATTAGGACAAGAATATACTATTAGACAATATTCTACTCAAATATTAATCTTTGCTTTAGGAGCGGGATTTGTTTCTTATATGTATTTTGTAAGTATTGTATGGTCAATTGTATATGCAGCTGTTGCTGTTGCTTTCATACCTTATCTTGCTTATTTAAGATGTCATAGAATTTATAGTGAGTATATATTTGAACAAATTCAAGTATATACTACAAATGTTATTATGGAATTTAATACTACTCAGAGCTTTGTAAAAGCTTTGGAAGGTGTTAGAGATTCTGGAGTATTAGAAGAGCCTGTATTAGGTGATTTAAAGACGATGATACAAATGTCTTATGATAATGGGACTATTGATCAATCACTTATATATTTTAATGAGAAGTATCCCTTTTATATGGTTAAGAATATGCATCAATTATTTTTACAGATTACTAAAGAGGGTGCTAAAGATTCTGGTGAAGCTTTAGAAAATATGGCTATGGATATAGATGCTTTAGTTGAAGGTGTTTATAGAGATAGAATGGATAGAGCTAACTTTTATAAGAGATTTATTATGTTTGGATTGGTATTATTTTTATTAGTAATGGTTATGCAAGCTTTAATTGGTAGAGATGATTATATTATTTTACTTGAGAATTGGTATGTACAGATTATTTTGCATGGAGTTATTTTAGTAAATTCGTACTTTTTAATTAATGGTGCTAAGTACTATAATGAGAATGTAGGTGTTGAATAATGTATTTTGAAATATTGATTTTTGCAGCTGTTATTGCTTATTTATTAAATCTTTCTGGAATTATTAAGTTTAATAAGTTTATTAATGAAAATTATGTTTATTTTTTAAGATTAAAAGAAAGTGATTATGACTTTTTTGTTAAAGCTAAATATGGGGAAGGAATAGATCCTGATTATTTATTTAGTAAAAGATTTAAAAATGCTTTATTAGTATTTGTATTATTTTCTTTTATGATATTAGTAGAATTTAGTGCTGTTACTTTTTTAATAGTATTAGGATTTACTGGTTTTGTATTTAAATTAGATTATATTAATCTTAAAAGTTATTATAAGAAACATTTACATGAAATAGATTCAATGTTACCTCACTATTTGAAGGGGCTTGAAATTCTTATTCAACATTATACTGTTCCTGTTGCTATTGGTAAATCTATTGAAGATGCACCAAAGATATTTAAATCTGGTTTACAAGATATGATTAGTGCTATTAATTCAGGAGATTCTTCTATAGAACCTTATATGGATTTCGCTAGAACTTATCCAGTTAGAGATTCAATGAGAATGATGCGTTTGTTATATCGTTTAGGATTAGGTCGTCAAGAAAGAAAACAGGAGCAGTTGATTACGTTTTCTAAAACCATTTCATCTTTACAACAAAAATCTCGTGATATGAGATATGCTGAAAGATTAGAAAAAATGGAAAATAAAACAATGAGTATGTTAGTTACTACTGGTGTAGGAGTTATGATACTCTTAATTATAGCAGTTGTTAATATGATGAATTTGTAAAGTTGTTGAATTTTACTTGATATTAGTTATATTATTGTTTATAATAAGTATATAAAATAGAGGAGGAATTATTAAATGAAAGAAGCTACTGGAGAATTAAATATGACAGTTATTACTGTTGTTGCTATTGCAGGGATTGCAGCGTTATTATATGCATTTGTATGGCCTGCATTACAAACTAATATTATTAATAGTACTAAGTGTGCTAATGCAATTACTTGTACAGATTGTGATGGTGGTACTTGTTCTTGTACTTATCTTGATGAGAATGGAGATTTAGTTGAGGATCCTGTTACTTGTCCTGATCAAACTGCTGGTAATGGACAAGGTGGTAATTAATAATAGAAATTTAATTTTAAAGATCTAGAGGTGATAATATGAGAGAAGCTGTTGGAGAATTAAATGCGACTGTAATAGTTGCTGTTCTAGTGGCTATGTTATCACTTTTTTTCTTTACAATAATTTTGCCTTCTATTGGGCAAAATGAGCAGTATGCAAGTAAATGTGGTGATGCTGTTTGTGAAGTTGATCATGATTTTGATGGTATGGTTGATTGTAAGTATTTTCATGATGAAGGTTCACAAACATATAAGGGCAAGAAGTATGATGCTTTAGTTTGTCCTTGGAAGGGTTAGAATATGAAGGGTATATTTGGACAGTATGGTTTGATTATTATTTCTGTTTTCTTTATTTCTTTGTTTGCGGTTTTTTTGTCGTTTTCAGTTAGTTATAATAAAGCGGTAAATGTTAAGAATGAAATTATAAATCTTATTGAGAGAAATGATGGGTTTAACACAGATATTCATTTAGAAATTAATGAGCATTTGGCTGAAGTTGGTTATAGAACTACTGGTGATTGTAATGCTTCAAATACTGATGATGATACAGTGTGGACTGGTTTTAGCATGAATAATACTAATGATAATGTATTAAGGGATCCTAATTTTTGTATGAAGATGACTAGTGTAGCTAATAATAATCCAGAACTTCCTAATTTTGTGTATTATCATGTTAAATTATTTTATAGAGTTAATATTCCTATTTTATCTGAAGTATTAAGTTTTGAAATTACTGGTACTACTAAACAAATTATTGCGTGATGTAAAGGATGATGTTATAATATGAAAGAGTCGATTAGAACAACCTACACGATGCAAATAGCTATTGTATTTATATTGTTATTTGTGGGTTTTTTAGCTGTTTATTTAAGCTTTAATAAAGCTTTTAAAGTTAAGAATGAAGTGGTTAATTATGTTGAAAAATATCAGGGATTAACGGCTGAAAGTAATTCTGATATAGGAACTGTTAACTTGATTGAAAATTATATGATGGCTAATGGTCATACTGATGTCGGTTCGTGTCCTGATGGTTATGATGGACTTATAGATGGAACTTTAGTTTCATCTGAAGATACTGGTAATAATAAGTATAGAGCTTGTTTTAAGAGAAATCATATTAAAACTGTTGGGACTTCAAGTTATTACTATTATGAAGTTATTGTATTTTTTGGTTTTGATTTACCTGTGATAGGTGATTTGTTTACTTTTAGTGTAAATGGAGAAACTGTAGATATACAAGAATATAATTAGAATGGAGATTTTTTATGAATGTAATTGTTGCTAATAAATATGTTGCTATGTTATCAAATTTAAATATAGATTTAATTAAAAGTATGAATGGGGAATTTTCAATTGAAGATTTAACTTCTACCTTTGATAATTTTTTCTTTAATAAAATGATTTTGGATATAACATCAATTAAAGATTATGAGAATATTGATGTTATTCAAAAACTTTCTTTTAGTTTTGATATGTCTAAAGTTATTTTATTACTTGATGATTCTAGTACTGTAAATTCACCAGCTTTTTTATCGAAATTAGTTAGTATGGGTATTTATAATTTTACTAGAAATATAGATACTATTACTTATTTAATTGATAATCCTAATACTTATAAGGATGTTGCTCAATTTCAACAGTTAAATGGTGTAGTTGATGATAGTAGTGATACTGGTGGTGTTACTAGTGATAAATTTATTAATAATGATTTAATGGTACGTAGTATTGGTGGTACAAGAATTATAGGTTTTAAGAATGTCACTGAACATGCTGGTTCTTCTACATTAATTTATATGTTGAAGAAACAAGCGGAATTAGATTTTAAAGTATTAGCTGTAGAAGTTGATAAAAGTGATTTTATGTATTTTAATGATTCTGATTTAAGAAGTGTTAGTTCAGCTGAGTTACCAACTGTTTTGAAAAATCCAAGTAATAATTATGATATGATTTTAGTGGATTTAAATGGTAGTGCTCAATCAGACAGTATTAATGAAGTTATTCATTTGATTGAACCAACAACTATTAAATTAAATAAAATGATTAGAAATGATCGTAATGTTTTGGAACGTTTACAAGATAAGAAGATTGTTTTAAATCAAAGTTTACTTAATGATGTAGACGTTAAAGATTTTGAGTTTGAAGCTAAGTGTAAGATTTTTTATAATATGCCACCTTTAGATGATAAGAGGGATACACATGTTGTAATTAAAGATTTCTTGAAATTAATAGGATTTAGTAAAGAACCTTTAAAGGATGATAAAAAGAAACCATTATTTGGTATAGTTAAAGAATAACTTTACAACTTAATGATAATATGTTGACAAATTAAGAAAAAAAAAATATAATTATATTAATGAAGGAGTGAGGTTGTCATGGGATTTTGTACAGAAACAAGAGAAATATGGGTATTAGTAGGTAATTTATTAAATATATTTAAAATTGTTATTCCAATAATATTAGTTATTTGGGGAATGATTGATATGGGTAAAGCTGTTGTTGGTTCTAAAGATGATGAAATCAAAAAAGCAGCTAAATCTTTAATGATGAGAATTATAGCTGGTGTTATTATATTCTTTATACCAACATTAGTAGGTTTTGTTTTCAGTATCGTTGATGGTTTCAATGGTGATATTGAAAGTGACTGGTCAGTTTGTAATGAATGTTTAACTAATCCAGGAGACTGTTAATATTTAAAACAATATTTCTTTGAATATTGTTTTTTTTGTGGTATAATTTTGTTATATGTAGAGGTGAATTAAATGAAATATAGAAACTTAATTATGTTTACTTTATTTATTTTGTTAGTTCCGGTATTAAATGTTAGTGCCGAGGAGTGTGGCGGAATTTTTGGTGATGGTAGTGAAGGTACTACACTTTATTTATTACAAGAAGTTTTTGATTTTATTCAATTAGCTGTTCCTGTATTAGTTATTGTTTTAACTGTTATTGAATTTGCTAAAGCGGTTCCCTCTGGAAAAGATGATGCAATTAAAGGTGCTTTTAAAAATACTGTTATAAGACTTATAATTGGGTTTGTTATATTTATGTTACCTATCTTAATTAATTTTATTTTTGATTTATTAGGGTTATACGGTACGTGTGGAATTGAGTAGGTGATTTAAAATGGATTTTATCTGGGAAATTTTTCTATTGATAGATGGAATATTTTATTGGTTTATTGATATTTTTTATCAAATTTTCATGGCTCTTGCTTCTGCAAGAATTTTATCTGATGAAGTAGTAACTTCTTTAACACAAAGAATTTATATAATTGTTGGAGTATTTATGCTTTTCATGATTGCGTATTCTTTGTTAACTACTTTAATTTCTCCTGATAACATGTCTAAAGGTAAAGCTGCGCCTTCTAAAATTTTGAAAAATTTTTTGATTACATTAATCTTTTTGGTTTTTACTCCTGCGATGTTTAATTTTATGTATACTGCTCAAAATGTTATTTTAGCTGATAATGTTATTGGAGGATTAATTTTAGGTGGAGATCCTTCTGGAGAAAATGATATTGATGGTGATTATGGTGCGGCAATTTCTAATGGTTCTGCCGGGAAATTAATGGCTCATGATGTTTTTTCTGCTTTTTTGTTTAAAAAGGATCCTGATGCTACAGTTGAAGCGAAATATGAAGATACTAATGGTGAAAAATCAACAATAAATTTTGATGATGTTAGAGGAAAAATTATGTCTACTAATGATACAAATCCTTTTACGATTTATCTTCCTTTTGCGGGTAACATTTCTGATGGAGAATTAACTTATATTTTTATTGTTTCTGCTTTATTTGCAATTGGCGTTCTCTATTTATTTGTAACATTTTCTATTGATTTAGCTGTTAGAAGTTTAAAATTAGCTTATTTGCAAATTATTGCTCCTGTTCCTATTTTATTTAATGTCGTTCCAGGGAGTGAATCAGTTTTTAATAATTGGCTGAAAAAAGTTATTACAGTTTTTTTAGAAGTGTTTGTTAGATTATTAATAATTTATTTTGTTGTATTTGCAGTTTCTTTAGTTCCTGAGTTTATATCTCAGATGTTTAGTGACTCTACTACTGGTTCTGGAATTATTGAAGTTATTGCTAAAGCATTTATTATTTTAGGAATTTGTATTTTTGGTAGAATGGCTCCTAAATTAATTTCTGAAACTTTTGGTATTAAAAGTGATGGATTAGATCTTGGTATTAAGAAAAAATTCCAAGAAGGTACGACAGTACCTGGTCTTGCTGGTTTATCTTCTTGGGCACAAGATGCTGCACATATTTATAATGATACTCCTAAAGATCAAAGACAGAATGCTATACAGAAGCTTAATGCTGGTAGAAAAGCTTTAGCTGGAGGTGCTAAAGCTGGCTTTGCTGGCTTTGTTGGGTCGCTTGGTGCTAAAAACTGGGAAGATTTAAAAAAATCACATACTAGCTCTGTTGATGGAGCTGAAGCTAAGCGTGATTATAAAAAAGAAAAGAAAAGACAAAGAGATGAAGCTATTAAGAAAAATAGAGAGGAGATTGCTGCAGCTGAGGCAAACAACTTAGATCCTACAAAAACTCCTATGGCGGTTCCAAAAGAGCTTACTGCAGCTGGAGCTTATATGCAACAACTTGGTACTGGTATTAAGAAATGGGCTGGTGCTGAAATGGATGTTAAACTTAAGATTGATACTTTACAAGGTAGAAATAAAATTCTTGAGAGTGTAGAAAAGTTGACTAGTGCTGCTATGATTAAAGCGAATAATGATGATTCAATTTATAGTAAATATAAAAATAGTTCTGATATAAAACAAAATGGTGTAAAGAATTATCTTGCTGAAATTGATGAACTAACTGGTTTTGATTCTTTGGAATCAGCTAAACAATATGTTAATGGACTTTCTGCTGAATCGCAAACTAAGTCTATTAGTGCTGATATTTCTGCTAAGGCTGAGCAAATAAATAAATCTACTGTTGAGCTTATGGAATTAGATTCTTTAGTTAATGCTTCTGATTATGTAAAAACTCATTCTGAATCAGCTGATAAGATAAAGGAAAGTATAAAAAACAATGATGCAAAATTAACAGCTAGAAAAGCTCAATTAAAAACTGGTGTAGATAACAAAACTATGAGTGCTGAAAATATTGCTGCTTTACAAAAGGAAATTGCTGGTTTAGAAGAAAATGCTGTTCAATTTACCAAAGATAAAGATGCTAACGATAAGAAATTAGAGTTTTATCAAGCTAAGCAAAGAGTTGCGAATAATATGACTTTTGCTGAATTAGATGCTCAAAAATTAAGACATAGTGAATTAAGTCATAACAATGAAAATCTAAAGTCGCAAATTGTTAAATTAGAAAAAGATAAAATTGATGCTGAAAAAGCAATTGCTTCTAAGAAACAAAAATATGGTCAAGCATTATTCTTTATTGAAAAGCAAATGAAACAAGATATTACTGATATGGTTATTACTAATGAATTTGCACCTGAAGTTAATTCAAAATTATATGCTAAAGAAGCAAATACTGGTTCTAAAATATATAAAGAGTTGTCATTATATGATGATAAGAATTCTTCTTCTTATCCGTCTGAAGTAATACATATTAAAAATATTCCTAATAATCAGAGTGTTACTAAAACTTTAGATGATGGAAAAACTGCTACTAATTTAGAAATTCAAGATTTAAATAATCAACATAAAGCTTTGATGGAACTTGAAGAGAAAAGAAAGAAAGCTAATAAAAGTTAGTATGATAGGAGAATAAAAAGTGAATAATTATTTGATACCTGCGAATTCTAAAAAATCAATGTTGATTTTGGGATTCTTTACAATATTTGATTTGATTGTATTTGGAATAGGTGCTACTTTTACTATGGCTATGCTATTTATCTTTGAATCACAATCTATTTCACAAATGCTGTTGATATTAACCCCTGCATTTATCACTGCATTTATGGTTATGCCTGTTCCTTATTATCACAATGTTATGACATTGTTAGGGAATATATATAAATTTTATACACAAAGAAGAAATTATTTTTGGAAAGGTTGGTGTGTGTGTGATGATCCAGAAAGACGAAGCGTTAGACGTAAGAACTTCGAGTAAGTTTACTGAAGATTGGTTACCAATTAAAAATATAATGAATGGAATGATTCAACTTGAGGATGGACAGTATGTTACTGGAATTAAGATTGCTCCTAAAAATATATTTATTTTAGAGCAATCTGCTCAAGATTCAGTTATATTTAATTTAAGAAATTTTTATAATATGATTGATTATGAATTTTGGTTAATTGTTGCTGATAGACCTGTTGATATTAATTTATATCTTTCACAGTTACAACTTTTATATAATAAAGTTTATGATAGTGCTAGAAGAAAGTTGATAATGCAAGATATTAATAAAGCTAATATGTTTATGGGAGCTCAATATAATGTTGTTGATACTGAGTATTTCATTTTGTTTAAAGAAAAGAGATTAGAGATTGTACAAAAGAAAATTCATAATTTAATAAGTAATCTAGCTAATTGTGGTTTGAACTCTGTTCAAGTTACTAATGGTGATTTGAGAATGATATTAGATAACTTTTTAAATGGTGGAAATACAACTCCATTAGGGACGGTGATGCCAATATGAGTATGAAGAGTGAAGTTGCTCCTAAAGGTTTAAATTTTAAGCCTACTGAGTTTATGATTGGTGATTTATATTCTACAATCTTAACTGTTATAAGTTTTCCTAAGTATATTGATCAAGGTTATTTATCTGGGTTGACTAGTATGTCTGGAGTTAAAGTTGTTATAAAGCACATTCCTATTGATTTTTCTTTATTAAAGAAAATGTTAAATAAGGAAATTGCTGATTTAAAGACTAGATATCAAACTGAAAATGATAGAACTACGCAAGAACGTTTAAAGCAAGATTTTGAATCAATTGAACAATTTGTTTCAATGGTTGCTTCTTCTCAAGCTAGAATATTTGATTTTCAGATGCATTTAATGATTTCTGCTCCTAAT
This sequence comes from uncultured Muribaculaceae bacterium, assembly GCA_964370475.1. GTDB lineage: Bacteria > Bacillota_I > Bacilli_A > RF39 > UBA660 > CAYJCL01. Next base: position 21,254 of record CAYJJI010000014.1, read on the forward strand.
AAAGAAGAGTTAGAAATGAAAAAAATTCAAATAAGAAGTTACATTGATGCTATGGGAATGAGTGTTATACCTTTAATGTTTGAACAAGAAAAGGTTTTAAAATCTATATTACCTGTTTTCCCTAAACAAGATATTGAATCAAGAATTGGTACTCCAATTCCTTCAATTACAATATCTGCTATGTATCCTTTTGTTTTTGATAGTATTAAGGACCCGGGTGATTCAATGTTATTTGGTGTTGATTTCTCTGGTGGGGTTATATTGTTTAATCAGTTCTTATATAAAATTAAAAAAGAACATAATAGAAATAATGCTAATATTATTATTTTAGGGACATCTGGTAGTGGAAAATCTACTGCTGCTAAGTTGTTGTTAAGATCTCATATTAGAAATAATTATAAAGTTATAGCTATTGATCCTGAAGGTGAACTTGAAGATATGACAAGAACTTTAGGTGGAGATTTCCTTGATTTAGGTAAGGGTGGAACTTTTGGGATGATTAATCCTTTAGAAGTAGTACTTGATGCTGATGAAGCTGATGGAGATACTAATGAAGGTTTGTCGTTTACTATTTTAACGAGAACTTTACAATCTTTAAAGGCTTTTATGAAGTATTATTCGCCTTCTATTGAGGAAGATGTTCTTGCTATGTTTAGTGAAGTGTGTCAAGATACTTATAAGAGATTTAAGATAGATTATAATACTAATTTTTCTTCTTTTACTTCTAGTGATTATCCTACTTTCGATGATGTTTATGCAACAATAAAAGGTAGATTGTTATCGATGCCTGAAAAGACTCGTGAAAAAGATGTAATGGAAAGATTAGAATTGAAGATTCGACCGTTAGTTAAAGAATTAAGATACTATTTTACTGGTCATACTACATTAAATATAAATACTAATATTATAGTATTTAATATTAAAGAGTTAATGACTAGTGATGAAAATACGAGAAATGCATTATTCTTTAATATCTTGAAGTATGCATGGGGATTATGTTTAGATCCTAGTAATACTTCTGTATTAATGGTAGATGAAGCTCATGTCTTATTATCTAATAAAAATGAGTTGGGAGCTGAGTTTTTAGCTCAAATACAAAGACGTAGTCGTAAATATAATAGTGGAACTATTATAATTACACAACAACCAACAGATTTTGCGGCACCGAATTTAATTATGCATGGTAAAGCAATATTTGATAATGCTTCTTATTATTTAGTTATGGGATTAAAGAAGCAAGCTGTTGATGACTTGTCTAAATTAATAGATTTAAATGAAAATGAAATGAATGCTATTAAATCATATAATCAAGGTGAAGCGTTGTTTGTATGTGGTAGTAGAAGAATGAGAATAGATGTTGTTTGTACTCAAGAAGAATTGGATTCTTTTGGTGCTGGTGGCGGTTTATAAATAGAAATGAAGTGATTATATGAAGGATGATGATTTAAATAAAATTCAATCAAAAAATAGCGATGCTAGTTCTTCAGGTAATCGCTTTTTTAATAATAGTTCAAATGAAGTTGAAGTAAATGAACTTAATGTAGAAAATGTAACTACTCCTGATGTAGAATTAGATAATACTGTTGATTCAGTATCTAGTAGTGATGGTAGTTCTGAAAACATGGAATTCCAGCTTACTAATAATTCTTCTATTCCTAGTTCTAGTTCTAGTGATTCTAGTGTTGCTAATTCATCAGATTCTAGAGTTGCAGATGTTCCAAGTAATAATTATGATAATCCTGATTCTGGTGGAAGTGATTCTGATATGGAAGATTCTCCTAATGAAAATGGATTAGATAATACTTCTGGGACCAATAGTGATTCTCCTTCTGGTAATGAGAATGGATTAGATAACAATCCTGGAAGTGATAATGGTTCACCTTCTAATACTGAAAATGAAGATGGATCTAATCAACCTGGTAGTGATGATTCTCCAAATAATGTTGGTAACAAAAATAATTATGGTGGTCATTCTAATAATCCTAATGATCCTACTTCGAATAATATTGGGGATTCTAATTCTATTGATGATGGTAAAAAACAACCTGATGGTCAAAAAAAACCTAAGAATGATCCTCAGATGCAAAATAAAGAACCTGGTGCTCAGTCGAATAATTCAGATGGTAATAATAAACCACCTGTAAATAAAAATACCCGTCCTGAAGATCCTTCAAAGAAGTTTGCTAATTCTAACAATGATAAAATTGATTCTAATATAGGAAATAAAAATGGAAAAAATCCTAGTAGTGGTGCTAATAGTTTAGCTGATAAAGCTAAAAATGCAGCTGATAGTGCTAAACAAGCTGGTCAGAAAGCAAAAGATGCAGCTCAAAAAGCAAAAAATGCTGCTAATAAAGCTAAAAAAGCAGCTTCTGCTGCTAAGAACGCTGTTACTTCGTCGGCTTTTAAAGCTAAGTTAATAGCCATTCTTTCTAATCCTATTACATGGCTAGTTTTAGGGATATTTTTTGTAGTTTTAATAATTGGGCTTTTAATATTAAGTATTTTTGTTACTTTAAATCAGAGTAGTGGTACAAGTTATACTTTTTGGTGGCCAATTGGTAGTGAAGAGGAGACTGTTCATGATGTTTATGGCGGAGATCCTGTTAGTACATATATTTCATCACCGTATGGGATGAGAGCAGATCCTTATAGTGGTGAAGAAAAGTTACATGCTGGTATAGATATTGCTGGTCCTCAGGGTGTTCCAGTCATTGCATCTAAAGCAGGAGAAATAATACAAGCTGTAGATGGCTGTGTTGCTGGAAATAAAACTTGTGGTGGTGGATTTGGTAATCATGTTAAAATAGATCATGGAGATGGTTATGTAACTGTTTATGCTCATTTATACTCTATAGAGGTTACAATGGGTGAGAATGTTGTTCAAGGTCAATTAATTGGTGGTATTGGGACTACTGGATATTCAACAGGTAATCATTTACATTTCGAAATTATTGAAAATGGTGTAAAAGTTGATCCAGAATTATTTGTTAGTATCGACAATCCTAGACCTACTGGGTTAGCTGGCGGATTAAGTAATATTGCTCTTAATGATACATCTTTATCTAGAAGTGAATTCGTTGATAAAGCTAGTAATTATGGACAACTTTATGGTGGTTCTAATTACTCAAGATATATTTCTCCAAATTTATCTGAGATTTATTCCTCATCTTTAAGACATAATATTAATCCTGAGTTAGTAATAACAAGAGCTGTTGTTGAAGGTTATTCACCTGGTGGTGCTTCTAATAATTTATGGGGTATAGGGTGTTATAACGGATGTTCATCTTGTTGTAATGTTTATCCATCTTTAGATGCTGGTATAAAGGCTTTTGCTGATATAGTTAATAGTTATGGAAGTATTGAAGCTGCATTTGCAAAATACGCTTATATAGGAGCTCATTGGTATAATCCTGGCAGTTGGTCAAATGGTGGTTGTCCTTATTATCCATATGTAAGTAAGTATTTATCAGCTGCTAGATCTTCTCAGGTTGCTGCAGCTTGTTCTGGAAGTTATTGTGGTGTAGGTGGTGGTGCTGGTTGTATGGCTACTACTACAGAAGATCAAAATGCTTATACTAGTTTTCAATTAGAAAAAATGAATAGTGTACATGCTGAAATATTTAATTAGGAGGAATAATGAATAATAAATCTCAATATAAAATTTTATTTTTTGTAGTTTTACTGTGTTCTGGTGTTTTTGCATTATTATTTTTTACTGGGGATAATAAAAGTGACTCTTTAGATGATGTGCCTATTGTTGATAATGAGGATAATACTGTAGATGAGGATGAAGATTTTGATGAATCTGATATTATTATAGATGAAGATTTTAGACCTAGTTTAGATGAAGGTATTTATAATACTTTTGTTGATTTGAATGATTATGGTATTAATTCTTGGTTAATTAGTACTATTAATAAATTTATTTCTTATAATAGTGCTAGTTATATTGAAAAGACATATGATATGTTAAATAGCGAATATAGACTTAATAGTTCTTTACTTAATTTTTTTAATGATGAGTATGTTTCTTCTTTTAGTATTAATGAAGTAGTTTATTATAATAATGAGACTTTAAATACTTATTTTGTTAAGGGCTATAAGATTAGGGATGCTGAGAGTGGGTATGATAGATTAGGGGAGTATATATTTATAATTCAAGTAGATGATGGTAATGGAACATTTTCTATATTACCAACTGATTATACTTCTATGAGCGATGCTATTAATGATGATATCATTTATAGTACTGTGAGAATTGAATCTAATGATAGTAATAAGTATAGTTATATTTCGCAATCTGTAGACCAAATTGCTAGATATTATGTATCAGTATTTAACAATGAAATGGTAATTGATAGGGAAAATGCTTATAGTTGGATAGTTGATGGTGAGTTTACTAGTTATGAAGATTTTAAAGAATATATTGACCTTACTGATATTATTGAAAATACATTTATTTCAGTTGATTTAAGTAACTCTGATGATGAGTTGATTTACGAAATTGAGTGTGCTAATTATGATTATACTTTTTATGTAGAAAGTATATACGATTTTAAAGTTATTATTGATTAAGATTGATATTATGTTATAATAAAAAATATATTTAGGTGGTGGATTATGAAGTTTAGAATTTCTAAAAAAGATTTGATTAATTTTTTAATGTTTAGTGGTTTATTGTTATATTTATGTGCTATTGGAATTCTTAATTTAGCTGAATTTGGTAATAATGGAGTTATGCATGGATTGAATCCAATCCCTGCTTTTTTCGGTGATTATCTGCCAGTTACTTTAATTGTTTACTTAATTTTACTTGTCGTTATTTTTTCATCTGTATCTAGTGTTATTTTTGATAAAGAAAAAGGTAAAGGTGTTGGTATCAAAGTTGGTGATAAAGTAGAAACTGGATATAGTAAATGGGCTAGTGAGAAAGATATTAAAGAAGATTCAGATGTAGAAAAAGTTTTACCTAATGATGATAAAATGGCTTCTGCAGGTATTCCGTTAATTAACAATGGTAAAGAAATTTATGTTGATAATGGTCAATACCATAGTTTGATAATAGGGTCTACTGGATCTGGGAAAACTCAAACTATAGTTAAACCAATGGTTAATATTCTTGCTAAAAAAGGTGAAAGTATGATTATTACGGATCCTAAGGGTGAGTTATATATGGCTACTGGTGAAATATTAAAAGCTCAAGGTTATAAAATTGTATTATTAAATTTCCGTGAACCTCAAAAGGGTAATGCATGGAATCCACTTTTTTTACCTTATGAATATTATAAAGAAGGTAATGCTGATAAGTCTATTGAATTATTAGATGACGTTGCTTTGAATATATTATATGATCCTAATAATAAAGGTGAACCATTTTGGGAAAAAAGTGCTGCGGACTACTTTTCTGGTTTAGCTCTAGGATTATTTCTTGATGCTAAAAGAGATGAAGTTAATTTAAATTCAATTAATTATATGAGTACTGTTGGTGAAGAAAAGTTTGCTGGTGGTAATTTTATTAAAGAGTATTTTAATTTTAAGGGTCCTGATAGTAACGCTTATACTTTTGCATCTGGAACAATTAATGCTCCTAATGATACTAAAGGTGGTATCTTATCTACATTTAAACAAAAAATTCGTTTATTTTCTACTAGAGAAAATTTAAGTGAGATGTTATCTCACAGTGATTTTGATATGAGAAGTATAGGTAAGGAAAAGACTGCAGTATTTATTTTAATACATGATGAAAAAACAACGTACCATAGTTTAGCAACTATATTTATTAAGCAATGTTATGAAACATTAATTGACGTTGCACAAGAAAATGGTGGTAAATTAAATTATAGAACTAATTTTATTTTAGATGAGTTTGCTAATATGCCTCCTTTGAAGGATGTAACTACAATGGTTACTGCAGCTCGAAGTAGAGAAATAAGATTTAATTTTATTATTCAAAATATAGCTCAGTTAAAACAAGTATATGGACCTGAAAATGCTGATACTATTCGTGGTAACTGTGGTAATATAATTTATTTAATAAGTACAGAGTTATCTGCTTTAGAAGAAATTAGTAAAATGTGTGGGGAATTAAAATCTAAAAAAGATGATAAGACTGTTAGTACACCTTTAGTTTCAATTACTGATTTACAAAAGTTAAAGTTGTTTGAAGCTATCATAATGCGTCTTAGAAAGCCACCATTTAAAACTAAATATACTCCTGATTTTAAAATGAATTGGGGTCATAATTTTGGAGATGCTACTTTTCCTAATCGTGAAAAAAAACCTGTGGCATTATTTGATTTAAAGAATTATGTAAAAGAGAAAAAAAGAGAAAAGTTAATGGAGTCCATTAACAATCCAGGCGAAAATGGAATGCCGAAAACTGGTATGGATGATGCAATGTTTGGTGGAATGTCTAGTAGATTTGGAAATAATCCATTTGCATCTAATCAAAATCCATTTGCATCTAATCAAAATCCATT
>CAYJJI010000015.1:0-26984 GCA_964370475.1 uncultured Muribaculaceae bacterium
TAGTAATTATTTAGGTTAATTAGGTATATTAAATACCTTATGTTTCACGTGGAACTGTTGTGGATAAATATATTGAATATTAATTATTCTTGTTTAAGCCTGTTGATAATGATGTTTATAGTTTCACGTGGAACAATTTATACTTGATTATCTTTTATACTTTTGATATTATTTATATGTGCAACAAACATGTAGGAATCTGGTCAGGATCGGAAGATAGCAGCCATAACGACCTCTGTTTGTGTGCACATTTTTTATTGGAGTGAATGTATGAATATAAATTTTATGAAGATTGCTATGAAAGAAGCTAAGAAATCTTTGAAACATAATGATGTTCCAGTAGGTGCTGTATTAGTTTATGATAATAAATTATTAACAAAAGGTCATAATAAAAGAAGTAAAAACAGTATAGTGATAGGTCATGCGGAAATATTAGTTATACACAAAGCAAATCAAAAAACAAAGAGATGGCGTTTGGATGGTTGTGAGATGTATGTTACTTTAAAACCGTGTAAAATGTGTATGGAAGTAATTAGAGAAGCTAAGATAAGTAAAGTGTATTACTTATTGGAGCCTTTAGATATAAAGAAAAATAGATATATTAATAGTACTACATATGAAAAAATAGATACTGAATTAAGTAGTGACTGTAAGCAAATGTTAGCTAACTTTTTTATAGAAAAAAGATAGTTTTTTTTATTGTTTTAATATATAATTACATATATTTATGATATAATAGTTATCAACAAGTAGAGGTGAAATTCAAGTGAATTACAAAGTTTTGTATAGAAAGTATCGGCCAGCCAATTTTGACTCTTTGATAGGTCAAAATTATAGTAAACAGATGTTATTAAATATCATTAATAATGACAAAATAGGGCATGCATACATATTTACTGGTCCTAGGGGAACTGGAAAAACTAGTAGTGCTAAATTATTTGCTAAAGCTATTAATTGTATTGAACCAAATAATGGAAATCCTTGTGATAGCTGTGTTAATTGTATTAATTTTAAAGATACTCCAGATATTATTGAAATAGATGCTGCAAGTAATAATGGAGTGGATGAAATTAGGAATTTAATTGATAATGTTAAATTAGCTCCTAGTTTATTGAAATATAAAGTATATATAATAGATGAAGTACATATGTTAACTACTAGTGCTTTTAATGCGTTATTGTTAACTTTAGAGGAACCACCTAGTCATGTAGTGTTTATATTAGCTACTACTGATATTCAAAATGTACCTATTACTATATTATCTCGTTGTCAAAGGTTTGATTTTAGACCAATTGATAATGATTCAATTATTAAAAGACTTAAACATGTTTGTGAATTAGAAAAAATAAATATTACTGATGATGCTTTGAAAGAAATTGCTTATATTTCTTCTGGAGGTATGAGAGATGCTTTGAGTATGCTAGATCAATTGTCTTCTAATAAATTAATTGATCTTGATGTTGTTATTACTAATTTTGGTACTATTTCTACTGAAAAAATAGTTAATTTAGTGGATTTAGTTAGTAATAATAATCTTAATGATATTTTAAAGTTTTTAAATGGTGTTAAAAATAAAGGTGTGTATTATTCTGTTTTTTTAGAAAAGGTTATTTCTGAATTAAGAAATAGAGCAATATTAATTAAAAATGGTGATGTTGATGGAGATTTTGATGTTTTTTATAACCTAATATTCGATTTAAATGAATGTTTAAGTAAAACTAATGTTAATATTAATCCTTATACTTTAATAGAAATGATATTTTTAAAATATATTACTGTTTCTACATTCAAAGTAGAGAAAAAAGATGAATGTGTACTTGAAACTGTTAATAAAGATGAAGTTATCACCAACACCTTAAAAAATGATGAAATAAGTGAAAAAATTGTTATTGATAGTAATGTTCGTGAAGATGATTTAGTTGTTGATAATACTGATGTTATTAACACAGTTAATCATAATGAAGTGATTGTAGAAGAAGAAAATGAAGCTGTTCATGATGATGCTGTTGATAAGGTATTAGTTACTAACAACGATGATGCTGTCATAAGTGCTGTAGATGGTAATGATTTAGAAGATATTACCGATAATCTTAAAAAAATAAGAATTAATAACTGTTTTGTTGGTGTTAGTAAAGTTGAGAAAGAGAAGTTTACCGGTTTATTAAATGAATTAATAGATTATTTGAATTTAAATGATAGATATTTAATGTCTTTATTAGCTGATTGTAGTGTTGTAGCTGCTTCTGATAGTTATATATTACTTAGTTCTTCTGTAGAAACAACTAATACGTTGATAAATAAAGTGTTAAAGAAGATAGAAGATATTATATCTAAACAATTTAATTCTGATGTTAGAGTTCTAGCTTTATCTACTATTGAATGGAATTTAGCTAAAGAAGATTATATTGGTAGAACAAAAAGTGGTGTTAAGTACACTTTGATTGAAGAAGTTTTTGAAGATGATATTATGGAAGAAAGTGATGAGTTAGAAAAGTTAGCTCTTGAAATTTTCGGTAGTGATAATATACAATTTGATTAGGAAAGAGGAATATATATGAATATGCAAGCTATAATGGCTCAAGCAAAGAAGATGCAAAAGGATGTTGAAAAAGCAAAGGAAGAAATTGATAAGACTGTATTTAAAGGGCAATCTGAATGGGTTGTTGTTGAAATGACGGGTAATAAGAGGTTAGTTAGTGTAAATATTGTTTATGATCAAAATTTAGATGCTGATGATAAAGAAATGTTAGAAGATATGATTAAAATTGCAATGAATAATACTTTAGATGAAATAGATAAGGTAACAGAGAAAACTATGAATAAATTTGGTGGTGGAGCTCTAAACGGATTATTTTAATGTATCCAGAAGAATTTATTGAATTAAAAGAGTCTTTTCAAAAATTGCCTGGTATTGGTGAAAAAACTGCAGAAAGAATGGCATTATCTTTTGTTGAATTAAAAAATAATGATAAAGATATGTTTATTGATAGTATGAATAGTTGTAAAAGTAATCTTAAGCAGTGTAGTATATGCGGACATATTACAAATAAACAAATTTGTGGGATATGTACTGATAAATTTAGAAAAGATGATGTTATTTGTGTACTAGAAAATTATAAAAGTGTTATTGCTTTTGAAAAAGTTGGTAATTTTTCGGGGAAATATCATGTATTAAACGGATTGATATCTCCTATCGATGGTATTAATCCTGAAGATATAAATATTGATGCTTTAATTGATAGAGTTAATAAATTAGATAAAGTTGAATTGATTATTGCTTTAAAATCTACCGTTGAAGGTGAAACTACTTCGTTATATTTACAAAAGATTTTTGATAATAAAGATATTACTATTTCTCGTTTATCTTATGGTATTCCTATGGGTACTGATTTAGATTATCTTGATGAGATGACGTTGGATAGTGCATTAAAAGATAGAAAAATTGTGTCATAATTTAATTTAAAGTTCATATGTTTTGTTGAGGGAATATATGAAAATAATAGTTAAAGTAGTAAAAAAAATATGTTTAGCAGTAATTATGTTGTATGGGTTGAATGTTGCTTTATCTTCTACTGAAGTTATAGTACCTATTAATTTAGTTAGTATTGGAGTTGTAACTGCTTTAAATATTCCAGGAATTATTGGACTTTTAATAATGCAATTAATAATATAGTAGGAGTTCTTATGCTTAATGAAGTTTTTGATGATATATATAATAAATATAAAGTGAACAAGTTAGCTCACGCTTTTTTGTTTGAAACAAATAATATATCTAAATGTTACGATGATTTAATTTTATTAATAAAAAAATTAAATTGTGAAGGTGATGATATAAACGAATGTGCTGTTTGTAAACTTATAGATAAAGGAAGTCTTCCCAGCTTAGTAGTTGTTGAACCTGAAGGTTTATTAATTAAAAAGAGTCAGATTTTAGATTTAAAAACTCGTTTTGTTGGTATTCCATTATATTCTAGATTTAATAATTATATAATTAAATATTGTGATAAATTAAATGGATCTTCGGCTAATTCGATGTTGAAGTTTTTAGAGGAACCTATTGATAATGTTTTAGGATTTTTTATTACAGAAAATAAAGAAAATGTTATAACTACTGTTAAAAGTAGATGTCAAATATATTCAGTTTTGTATGATACTGACAATTTAGGCAGTGAAAATGAATTTTATTCTTTTATTGATAGGTTTATAGTAGAAGATTATGATGTTAGTTATATGTTAAGAAAAGAATTTTTAGAATTATTTAGTGATAGAAGTATATTAGAGAAAAATTTTTCTTTATTATTAGAAGATGTAATGAGTACAATTTCTGCTAATAAAGATATTAATTTTAAAATATTTAACCTTATTAATGAACAAAATATGGTTATTATTGTAAGTACTTTAAAGAAAGTTTTGCAAATGCTTAGGAGTAATGTTAATATAGATTTAGTATTAGATACCTTAATATTTGAAATGGGTGGTTTAAATGGATAAATTTTATTATATTTACTTTAAGAAAAATGCTAAATCTTACATTTTTAAAGGTGATTTTTCTTTAAATGTAGATGATGTAGTTATTGTAGATACTGAAAATGGATTACAATCTGGATTTGTTAAGAGTTCTGTAGATAAAGAGAATCTTAAGATTAATATTAATAATATTAAAAACATTAACAGAAAAGCTGATGCCAATGATCTGAAAATTATTACTAGAAATAAGGAAGAAGCTTTAGGTGCTATGAATAAAGCAGAAAAGATTGCTATAGATTTAAATTTATCAATGAGTTTTGTTGATGCGCAGTTTACTTTTATGAAAAATCAACTAGTATTAACATATATTGCTGATTCGAGAGTTGATTTTAGAGAATTGGCTAAGAAACTTGCTTCTATTTATAAGACTAGAATTGAATTGCGTCAAATAGGTGTTAGAGATAAAGCTAAAGAAGTAGGTGGAATTGGACAATGTGGAAGACCTTTGTGTTGTTCTTCGTTCTTAAATTCTATGGAAACAGTTAGTATGAATATGGCTAAAAATCAGGGAATAGCATTAAATCCTTCTAAAATTAATGGATGTTGCGGTAGATTAATGTGTTGTCTTAGTTATGAAGATTCTGAATATGTTAAATGTAGTAAAGGTATGCCTAGAGTTGGTAAAAGAGTTACTAATGAACATGGTTCTGGATATGTAGTTGCAGTTGATATTTTAAATAGAAAATATACTATGAATGTTGATGGAAGCGCTGTAGAAGTGGAATTAGATAATTGTGAAACTTGTAAAAAATGATTTGTTTGATTATGGTTTGAGTATTTATCAAGATGATGATTATTTTAAATTTTCTTTAGACTCAGTATTGCTAGCGGAATTTGTTAATGTTAAGGAGAACAGTACTATTGTTGATTTTTGTACTGGTAATGGAGTTGTTCCTTTGATTTTATCTGGTAATAATGTTAATATTATTGGAATAGAAATTCAAAGAAACATTGCTGAATTAGCTGAAAAATCTATTGTTTTGAATGATATAAAAAATATTCAGATATTTAATAAAGATGTAAAAGATATAAGATCTTATGTAAAGAATGAGTCTGTAGATATCGTTACTTGTAATCCACCTTATTTTAAGTTAACTGATAATTCAGCTATTAATGAGAATGTAGGAATGGCTATTGCAAGACATGAAATTGAAATTAATTTAGAACAATTGATAAAATCAGCTAAATTTGTTTTGAAAAATAAAGGTGTTATGTATCTAGTTCATAGACCTGTAAGAATAGATGAAATAATATATTTATATAAACATAATGGATTTTCTATTAAAAATTTGCAATTTGTGTACACTAATAAAAATGATGCGACTTTTGTGTTAGTCGAAGCTGTTAAAAATGGTAATACGGAAGTTAGGGTTAAAAAACCTGTATTTGTTGATAGAAGTCAAAGTTATAAAGGAATTTTTAAGTAAATTATTTCCCGGGAAATAATTTAGGGAGGTAAAATTATATGAAATTAATAGTTGGATTAGGGAATCCTGGTGATAATTACGATAAAACGCGCCATAATGTTGGTTTTATGATTTTGGATCATTATTTGGGAACTTCTTATTGGAAAGATAAGTTTGAAGCTAAATATTATGAAAAGACTTACGATGGAGAAAAAGTTATATTTATTAAGCCACAAACTTATATGAATTTATCTGGTTCTTCTGTAAAGAAATTTGCTAACTATTTTGATGTGGATTTAAGTGATATATTTGTCATTCAAGATGATAAAGATACTAAGTTTGGTAGATACAAAATTAAAACTAATAGTGGATTTGGTGGACATAATGGAATTAAGTCCATTATTGATGAATTTAAATCTGTACATTTTGGTAGATTGAAAGTTGGTATAGATAATAATCATATTAGTGGTACTGTAGATCATGTTTTAGGTAAATTTTCTAAAGAAGAAATAGCTACTTTAAATAGTAATATGAATTTATATATCGAAATAATTGAATCGTTTATAAACACTGGTATATATAAAACTATGAATGGTTATAATAAAAAATGGAATGATAATGAAACTAAATGATATAGTTAAATTTAAAATTGATAATTCTTATGGGGGCTTAACTAAGGAGTTAAGTGTTTTTGGCGTTATAGATTATTTTAATTCTCAAAATGAAAGTGTATTAGTTGTTACTAATAGTTTATATGAAGCTAATATATATTATGATTCTTTATTAACTTATACAGATAAAGTCTCTATTTTTCCTATGGATGATTTTCTAACATCTGTTGCTGTAGCAATATCTCCGGATTTAAAAAATAAACGTTTGGAAACAATGGATTTATTAAAAAGTGGGAAAAGAATAGTTGTTACTAATTTAATGGGTTTATTAAGATTTTTACCTAAATATACTTTTAGTGAAAAAATTAATTGTTTACTTAAGATAGGTGTATCAATTAATAGAGATAATTTCTTGAATGTATTAAATAGTTTTGGTTATAAAAGGGAGTCTATTGTAACTATGACTGGAGAATATGCTGTTAGAGGATTTGTTATTGATCTATTTGTATTAGGTGATGAACATCCAATTAGAATTGAATTTTTTGGTGATGAAATAGAGTCAATTAGATATTTTGATGAAGATACTCAATTATCTTTAAGAGAAATAGAGGATAAATTAGTTAAACCTATTACTGAAATAGAAACTGATGATAAGAGTTCTATTCTTGATTATTTAGATAATCCTACTACTATTTTAATAAATAAAGATCAAATTGATTCAGGATACAATAAATTAGTTTTGGAAATGTTTGAATATAAAACTACTAACGAAATTGATATTAATCATCGTTATATGTTTGATTTTAATGACATTAAATTTACTAAATTAATAGAAGTGAATAATTTTAAAAATGTTAATTTCAAAAATATAGATTGCAGAGATGTAGATAAGTTTAACAATAACTTAGATAAACTGAAAGATTTTGTTTATAAGGAAAGTAAACATAAAACAATAGTTATATGTTTAAATAATAAAAAACAGTATACGGAAATTTCTAATTTAATTCCTGGAGTAATATTAACTAATGAAGAGTATATATATGTAGATAAAATTAATGTTATTTTGAAAAAAATTAATAATGGTTTTGTTTTAAATGATTTAATTGTTATTGGTGCTAATGACATAGATAAGGTTAAAAATGTAGAAATTAAGTATAAAAATAATCTAAAAGTAGGAAAGAAAATTAAAGATGAATCGCAATTGTCCTTAGGTGATTATATAGTTCATATGACTTATGGAATTGGAATTTATAATGGAGTTGTTACACTTACTAAGAATGGTCTAAAGAAAGATTATTTACAATTGTTGTTTAGAGGCAATGATAAAATTTATGTTCCTGTAGAGAAGATATCTACATTGTTTAAGCATAGTGGTAAAGATGGTACTAAACCTAAGTTAAGCAAGTTAAATAGTACTGAATGGGCTAAAACAAAAACTACATTAAGAAAGAAGATTAATGATATTAGTAAAGAATTGATAGAGTTATATGCAGCTAGAGCTAATATTAAGGGTGAATCTTATGTAAATAATGAAATGGAAGAATTGTTTGCGGCTGATTTCATTTATGATGAAACTAATGATCAATTGAAAGCTATGAGGGATATAGATGGTGATTTGTTATCAACTGTTCCTATGGATAGATTATTATGCGGTGATGTTGGTTTTGGAAAAACTGAAGTAGCTTTTAGAGGGATATTTAAAGCTTTAGTTAATGATAAACAAGTGTTTTATTTATGTCCTACTACTATTTTATCTAAACAACAATATGAAAGTGCTTTAGAGAGGTTTAAAAATTTTCCTTTAAACATTGCTCTTTTGAATAGATTTACTACTCCAAAAGAGACTAAAAAAATATTAGAGGGTCTTGAAAATGGTACTGTTGATTTAGTTTTTGGTACTCATAGACTTTTATCAGATGATATTAAATTTAAGAGACTAGGTTTATTAATAGTGGATGAAGAACAGAGATTTGGAGTTACTCATAAAGAGAAAATAAAAAAATATAAGAATGATGTTAATGTGTTAACGTTATCAGCTACTCCAATTCCTAGAACTTTAAAAATGGCTCTTAGTGGTCTTAGAGACTTATCTGTAATTGATACTGCTCCTGTTAATAGGTATCCAGTTCAAACATATGTTATGAGTGAAAATGATTCTTTAATCAAAGATGCTATATATAAAGAGTTATCTAGGAAAGGTCAAACTTTTGTCTTAAATAATAAGATTGATAATTTAACATTATTAGTTTCTAAGTTAAATAAAATGGTACCGGAAGCTCGTATTTGTTATGCTCATGGTCAGATGGGTAAAAATGAGTTAGAAGATACGATGAATGCTTTTATCAATCATGAGTATGATATATTGGTTAGTACAACTATTATTGAGACTGGTATAGATATAGCTAATGCTAATACTTTATTAATTATTGATGCTGATCATTTTGGTTTAAGTCAGTTATATCAGTTACGTGGAAGAGTTGGTAGAAGTAATAAAATAGCTTATTGTTATTTATTTTATAATAAAGCTAAAATATTAAGTGAGATAGCTGTTAAAAGATTAGAGGCTATTAAAGAGTTTACTGAGTTAGGTAGTGGTTATAGAATTGCTATGAGAGATTTATCGATTAGAGGTGCTGGTGATATATTGGGTAGTGAACAAGCTGGTTTTGTAGATACTGTAGGTATTGAACTCTACATGAAAATGGTTGATGAAGAGTTAAGAAGACTAAAGGGTGAAGAGATACCTGAGGAAGAAGATAGTAATAAAGCTTTAATAGAAGTTGATACTCATATAAGTGATAGTTATGTTAGTGATGAGGATATTAAAATTGTTATACATAATAAAATTAATAATATAATAGATTTTAATTCGTTGAATATTATTAAAGAAGAATTAGAAGATCGTTTTGGTAAGTTACCTAGTAATTTATTAGTTTATATGGATGAAGAGATTTTTGAAAAATTAGCATTATCTTTAGGTATTACAAAGGTAGTTCAAACAGATTTGTTTGTTGAAGTAGAGTTACCTAAAGAGACATCTTCTAAAGTAAAGGGAGATATGCTGTTTTTAAAAGCTCATAATATTAGTTCTAAATTTTCTTTTCAATATAAAAATGAAAAAATATATATTAAACTATTAATTGCAAATTTAGATAATCATTTTTTAACTTATATGATTAGATTGTTAGATGAAGTTAAATATCAAGTAGATAATTATAATTAATGAATAAATGTAAAAAAATGTTTCACACTATTACTAGAATGGAGTGAAACATTTTTTGAAATCTACAGGTGTTGTTAAAAAGATAGATGATTTAGGTAGAGTAGTAATACCTAAGGAGTTAAGAAGAATTTTAAATATAAGAGATGGGGAAATACTAGAGTTATTTGTTAGTGATCAAGATTTGATAATAAAAAAACATTCTAGCTTAGAAGGTACTTTGGTTAGTATTAAAAGAATTTTAGATCTGATTACAAACAATAATATTGGTAATGCTTTATTAGTTAATAGAGAGGGAATATTATTAAGTACAATTGAAGATAGACTTGTTTTAAGTGATGAATGTATATTATTGATTGAAGATAGGGTTACTACTTTAGGAAATAGTTCATTATTTGTTGATTATAATAATGAATTAGGGAAATATTTGTATTTTATCCCTTTAATTACTGATATAGATTGTGTAGGAGGTTTAATATTAGGCTTTGATACTGAGGTTGATGAATCAAAGATTAAATTAAGTCAGTTTATTAGTAGTTTGATAATAGAGATATTGCAGTGATATCTTTTTTTTTTATTTTTTTTGTGATATTCTAGTAATAGATAGTAGGTATTTATGAAAAAACAAAAAATTATTTTGATTGGGATATTTTTGATCTCACTGATTGCTGTTTGTGTAGCATCTTATTTTATTTTCTTTGCTGGTAGTGAAATTGGAGATGATGTTGGATCTTATAATGTTTATTTTAATGATGATAATGAAGTTATTTATATTGATGGTGAAATGATTGAAACAGATATAGAAGAAAATGATGATATTATTGAGTTATTTGAAGAGTTAAGTGATGTTTATTTGATTAAAGATGTTGAAGAAGAAATAAAATTAATTGACTCTTATGAGTATGATGGTATTACTTATTATAAAGTGCAACAAGAATTTGATAATATTGAAGTTTATGGCCATACTTTAACTGTTTCTGTAAGTGATGGTAAAGTAAATTCTATTACAGGAAAAGTGTTAAAAGATATTAATGTCTTTAATCTTGATGCTGTTACTACTACTGTGGCTAAATGGGATATACTAGAAGATTATTCTGATGATGCAGTGGTTGAAGAAATTAATAAATATATTTTAGATCGTGAGACTATTATTTATTCAGCTATAGTAATTGACAATGATCTTATAGAAGAAGTTTTATATGATGCTGTAAATGAAGAAATAATTCAAGTCAATAATTTAATTAATTATGCAAATGATATAAATGTTACAACTACTGATTTTTATGGTAGTGAAGTAGAAATTAGTATTAGAGAGAATACTTTAGTGTATGAAGATTTTTATGATATGTATGATTCATCAAGAAAAATAAATATTATTGATGCATCTGATTTTGGTAATATAAGTGGTCTTTTATTTGCGCCTGACTCTCCTATCTTATTAGATTATGAAGATGGTAATTTGTCCTTAGCGTATGATAATCTAGAAGTTCCGAATCTTTTAAGAGAAGGCGTATCTATTTTAAATAATTTTGCTATAACTTATGATTACTTTTATGATAATTTTGGATTGAAATCTTATGATGGTAAATCTAAGGAAATAGTGGTTAAAATTGCCTTGTCTGAAGAAGTTAATTTCTTTTCGACAGCTGAAGATTATAGTAATGCATCTTATGCAACAATTTTTAATGAATTTTTAATTGGTAGCAAAAATGGTGTTTCTTTTGGTGTTCATTTGGATGTTGTAGGTCATGAGTATACGCATGGTGTTATTGACCATTCTATTAACTTAAAAAATTATCCTGATGTTAATCAAGTTAATTATAGTAGTGCAATTAATGAAGCTTATGCTGACTTATTTGGGTCTTTAATAGAAGGCAAAGATTGGATTGTTGGAAATGATTTAGAGCTTAGGAATTTAAGTGATCCTCATTTAACTTCTAATCCTATAGAGATTAATGATCAATTTTATTTCCCTGATGGAATTGCAATTGACAGAGGGCTGAGTTTAGAAGAGTACATGACTGATAGAGGTTTTGAAAATGTACATTCTTATGATGAAGGTGCTGTACATCATAATTCAACAGTAATTAGTCACTCGATTGTTAGAATGTATGAGGATAAAGTTATCGAATCTAAAGATGAGATGGGTGATTTATTATATAAATCTATGAATTATTTATCTCAAACTCCTACTTTTGAAGATTTTGCTTGGGCTTTTATAAGTGCTTGTAGAGATAGTGGGTTTAGTGAAGATGAATTAGAAACTGTTAAATCTTATTTTTATGATAGTGGAGTTTTAAAGGAAAAGAATATTAATGTTAATGGTAGAGTTTATTACGATGGAAAGACAGTACCTGGTGTGAAAATTAATTTTATTAATGCTAATAATGTAGTATTTAATTATACTACTTATACTGATAATAAAGGAACTTATGATTTTGAGTTGCCATATGGAGTTTATTATGTGACGTTAGAACATGATAAATATTTAACAAAATCTAGTATTATTACTGTTAATAATGAAAAAAATGTTTTCTATTTTGATTTAGAAAAAGACATTATCAAAGAAGAAATAAATGTTGCTTTTTTAATTGATAATAGTGGTTCTATGGAACCTTGTGAAAAAGCTTATTCTAGTAGTTTATTTGGTACTAGTTGTTATGATGAGAATGATTCTGAATATTTAAGAATAGATTTTGTTAGGGAAATGATGAATACTATGGAAAATTATAATGTTAATTATAAAATGGATTCATTTACAAAGGATTTGTATGAAATAGTTGATTGGACTAATGATTATGAGGAAGCTTATGATGCTGTTAGAAAAGTTAAAACAAATGAATTTGATTATAATGGTACAGTATTTAGTCCTGCTCTATATGATTTGGCTATGTCTATGGATAGAGATGAAATAAATGTAATAACTATTTTAACTGATGGAGAAGAAACTGAAGAGGATGTTGCTTTATCTGCTGAAGTTTTATCTGAGATAAAAAATAATCATGTTGTAGTAAATACTGTTTGTTTAGGTAATTGTAATTATGAATATTTAAAATTGATTGCTTCTGAAACTAATGGTTATTATGTAAGAGTTACTAATAATGACTTGTTAACTTCATTTGCTAATGCTGTAATAATTAATTCATTAAGTAATTAATTGCTTGTATATTAATGTTAATTATGTTATTATTTATTTAATTAATGAGGAAGAGATAAGAGATTATCGAAAGTTTTTAGAGAGTCTATGGGTGGTGTAAATAGATAACTTAGTATAATTGGTATGGGTCTTGGAGTTAAAGCGTTTATTCACGTTACGAATTAGAGAGCATGAAATCATGAATTAAGGTGGTAACGCGGGTTGTACTCGTCCTTTAGTTTATGATTTTTTATATTGGAGGATATATGGGAAGAGGATTTAAAAAAATTTCGTTTGATCAATTTAGAAAGGATTTAAGTGGGTTAGATAATTTAGTTGACCTTCATGAAGGTATTATAATGCCTCAAAGAGCGACTAAATTTAGTGCTGGATATGACATTAGTACTCCTTTTGATTTCACTATTAAACCTGGGGAAGTTAAAACTGTACCGACGGGGCTTAAAGTTTTTTTCAACGATGATGAGATGTTTTATATTGTAATTAGATCTAGTGTTGGATTTAAGAATAATGTAAGACTGGTTAATCAAGTAGGAATATTTGAAAGTGATTATTATGATAATGAATCTAATGAAGGACATATTTTCATTAAGTTACAAAATCATGGATTGAGAGATGCTACTTTTAGAGCTGGAGATAGAATTGTGCAAGGGATATTTACTAAGTATTTAACTGTAGATGATGATTCTGCATCAGATATGCGTGTAGGTGGTATAGGAAGTACTGGGAAAGGAATTAAATAATGAAGGATAAATACTATATAAGTACAGCTATTGCTTATACATCTGGAAAACCTCATATAGGGAATACTTATGAAGTTATTTTAGCTGATGCAATAGCTAGATTTAAAAGACTAGAAGGGTTTGATGTTTATTTTCAAACTGGTACTGATGAACATGGAGAAAAAATTCAGTTAAAAGCTAGTGATATGAATGTTGATCCACAATCATTTGTTGATGATGTAGCTGCTGAAATTAAATCTATTTGGGATTTAGTTAATACTAGTTATGATAAATTTGTTAGAACTAGTGATGATAATCATAAAAGAGTTGTTCAAAAAATATTTGAACGTATGTTAAAAAGTGGAGATATATATTTAAGTGAGTATTCTGGTTTATATTGTACTCCATGTGAATCTTTTTGGACTGAATCTCAATTAGTTGAAGGTAAATGTCCTGATTGTGGAAGAGAAGTTTTACTTAAGAAGGAAGAAGCTTATTTCTTTAAATTAAGTAAGTATCAAGATAAGTTAGAAAAATATATAGAGGAACATCCGGAATTTTTAGAGCCTGTTTCTCGTAAAAATGAAATGGTTAATAATTTTATTAAACCTGGGTTGCAAGATTTATGTGTATCTAGAACTTCTTTTGATTGGGGTGTTAAAGTAGTTAGTGATCCTAAACATGTAGTTTATGTGTGGTTAGATGCATTAACTAATTATATTACTAATATTGGGTATGATCCTGATGGTTCTAGTGAAGAATTTAATAAGTTATGGCCTGCTGATTTACATTTAATAGGTAAGGATATTTTTAGGTTTCATTCTCTTTATTGGCCTTGTTTTTTATGGAGTCTTGGACTTGATATACCGAAAAAGATATTTGGTCATCCATGGATTTTAACTGGATCTGATAAGATGAGTAAAAGTCGCGGTAATGTTTTATATGCTGACGAATTAGCTTCTAAATACGGAGTAGATGGTGTTAGATATTATGTTTTACATGAAACTCCTTTTGCTAATGATGGAAATTTAACTATTGATTTAATGACTGAGAGATTTAATTCTGATTTAGCTAATGTATTAGGGAATCTTGTTAACAGAACTATTTCTATGAGTAAGAAGTATTTTGATGGAGTTGTAACTAATACTGGTGTGGTTGATTCTATGGATGAAGAATTTATAAATTTTGCTAAATCTCTTAAAGTTACTGTAACTTCTAAAATGAATGAATTGCATGTAGGTGATGCTTTAGAATTAATTATTGATTTTTATCGTAAATGTAATAAATATATAGATGATACTACTCCTTGGATATTAGCTAAGAATGAAGATTTACATGATAGATTAAAGACTGTGTTATATAATTTAATTGAAGGTATTAGAGTTGGTAATGTATTATTACAAGCATTCTTACCAGATACTGCTGAAGCTATTTTTAATCAACTAAATTGTGACATTAAGGATTTTGATTCTATTGATGAATTTGGAGCTTTTGTTAGTGGAACTGTCTTAAATGATCCAAGTATTTTATTTGTTAGGATCGAAGATGAAGTTAACTGATACTCATTGTCACTTATATAACGAGTACTACGATGATATTGATGAAGTAATTAATAATAGTGAGAATTTAGATGTAGATAGATTTATTTGTTGCGCAGTTGATTTGGATACTTCTAAAGAAGTATTAACGTTATGTGATAAATATTCTATGATTTATGGTGCATTAGGATTTCATCCTGAAGTTACTGATAGATATGTTGAAAGTGATTTAGAATATATTAGGAATAATATAACTGATAAAATTATCGCTATTGGAGAGATAGGTTTAGATTATTATTATACTAAGGAGAATATGGATAAACAAAAGGATTTATTTATCAAGCAGTTAAATATTGCTGTAGATGTTAATAAACCTGTAATTATCCACAGTAGAGAAGCTACTAGTGATGTACTAAGTATTTTGAAAACATACCCTTTAAAAGGAATTATACATTCTTTTTCGGGTAGTTATGAAACTGCTATGGAATATATTAAATTAGGATATTTAATAGGTATTAGTGGTGTTATAACATTTAAAAATTGTAATTTAAAGGATGTTGTTGAAAAATTACCATTAGAACATATAGTTATAGAGACTGATGCTCCTTATTTAACTCCTGTGCCAAATAGGGGTAAACAAAATATTCCTGGTTATTCTTCTTATACAGCTAAATTTGTTGCTGATATTAAGGGTGTTACATATAATGAATTGGTAGAAATTACTAATAGTAATATTAAGAGGATTTTTGACATTTAATATCTATTATGGTAGAATTGATATGTATTCGAGGTGAATATTTAATGAAAAATTTAATTAGAACTAGTGGCAAAACACTACGTATCTTAATTATTTTAGTTTTATTTACTATTATTAGTGTAGGATCTACACCAGGAGAAGTTAAATTAGTAAATGGTAACTTAAATAAAACGTTGAATTTAACAGCTATGGCTGAAAAAATAGAAGAAGATAATTATAATGACTTATATTCTGCTAAAGATACTTATGTAGGAGATCTTACTGGGTATGGAGCTGATTGTCCATTATGTAGTGGTTACTTATATTGTACTAATGAAAATGTTAGTGATGGTAGAATATATCATAATGATGAGACGTATGGTCAAGTAAGAATTGTTGCTTCTTCAAATAATCTTCCATGTGGAACTATAATTTCTTTTGATAACGAGAGAATTTCTAATGATACAGTTATTGCAATTGTACTTGATAGAGGTGTTGGTGGAACGGCACTTGATTTGTTAACGCCAAGTTCTGAGTATGCTTATGATAATGTTGGAAGACAAGAGATAATGTATGATGTTTTAAGAAAAGGATGGGGAGATGAGTAGTCTCTCTTTTTAGGTGATTTATGAGTGATTTTAAACATAAAAAAAGTTTAGGACAAAATTTTTTACATGACCAAGGAGTTTTAATGAAAATTAAAGACTCTGTTGATGTAGGAAAAGATGATTTAATATTAGAAATTGGTCCAGGACATGGAGCTTTAACTAAGTATTTAAAAGAATTTGAGTGTAATTTAATTTGTTTTGAAATAGATGAAAGAGTTAAAGAAGAGTTAAGTGCTTTTGAAGATGATAAAACTAAAATAATATATAGTGATTTTTTAAAGATTGATATTAAAGAGGTTTTAAAGGATTATAAATATAATAATTTGTATGTAATTGCTAATTTACCTTATTATATTACTACACCAATTATAACTAAATTTATTAATGAAGAAATAAAAGTTAAAGATATGGTATTGATGGTTCAAGATGAAGTAGCTAATAGGTTTACTAGTAGTCCTGGTTGCAGAGATTATGGGTCAATTACTGTTTATCTAAATTATTATTTTGATGTTAATAAACTCTTTGTAGTTAGTAAAAATTGTTTTACTCCTGTGCCTAATGTTGAGAGCGCAGTTATTAAGTTATCTTCTATAGACAATAAGGAAATATTTGATAAAGATTTATTCTTTAAGTTAGTAAGAGATTCTTTTGTACATAAGAGAAAAAATATACGAAATAATCTATTTAATTATGATTTAATAATCGTACAAGAAATATTGTTAAAACATGGATTTGATATGACTGTGAGAGCTGAACAATTATCTTTAGATGTATTTATTGATTTAGCTAATAGAATGAGTGAAGTATGAAAAAAGAATTATTAGCTCCAGTAGGTAGTATGGATGCATTATATGCTGCTGTACATAATGGTGCAGATGCTGTTTATTTAGCTGGAAAATCATTTGGAGCTAGGGCATCTGCAAAGAATTTTTCTGATGATGAGATAATAGAAGCTATTAAGTTTTCGCATTTATATGGGGTTTTAGTTTATGTTACTGTTAATACTCTTATAAGTAATGATGAGTTTAGTAGTGTTATGAAATTTGTTGATTTTTTATATTTAAATGGTGTTGATGCAATAATACTTCAAGATATTGGTTTGGCTGATTTAATTCATAAAACTTATCCTGATTTAGAGTTACATGCTTCTACTCAAATGCACAATTTAGATGTGCATTCAGCTGCTTTTTTAAAGTCATTGGGATTTGGTAGAATTGTCTTAGCTAGGGAACTTTCTATTGATGAAATAAATAGTATTGATACTTCTTTAGAAATAGAAGCATTTATACATGGAGCTTTATGTATGTCATATTCTGGTCAGTGTTTAATGAGTAGTATGGCTGTTAATAGAAGTGGAAATAAAGGGGCTTGTGCACAATTATGCAGAATGCCTTATACTTCTAATAATGGTAGTGGTTATTTGTTAAGCCCAAAAGATGTTAGTACAGTGTCTATGTTTGATGATGTTATGAAAAGTAATATTTATTCTTTGAAAATTGAAGGTCGAATGAAATCTCCGGCATATGTTGCAGTTGTTACTAAGATGTATCGTAAGTTGATTGATGGGTTTTATGATAATAAGACTGTTGATATCAATGAAGATATAAACAATTTAAATTATTTATTTAATAGAGGGTATAGTAAAGGCTATATAGGTAGTGATAATAATATAATGAATATTACTAGACCTAATCATAAAGGTGTTCATATTGGTGATGTAATTGATGTTAATGAGAGTAGAATTACTATAAAATTAATTAAATCTTTGCATGTTGGTGATGGTATTAAATTTGAAATTCAAGATAAAGGTTTAAATGTTTTTAATTTTTATATTAACAATGTTCAAGTTAAGGATGCTGAATGTGGAAATGTAATTACTATACCTAATAAGATTGGACTTACTGATAAAGATAAAGTTTTAAAGACTTTAGATGTTTTATTAGAAGATAGTGTTTTAAATTATGAGTTAAAAAAAATCAAAGTAGATGTTGATATCTCTGCACTTGTTAACAGTCAATTTGTAATTTCTATTACTGATGGAATACATTTTGTTAAAGAAATAGGAAATGTATTAGAGGTTGCTACTAATAAAGCTACTACTAAAGAAGATGTTGTTGAAAAGGTAAGTAAAATGGGTAATACTCCTTTTGTTGTCGATAATATCAATATAAATATAGATGAAAATGTTTTTGTACCTGTTTCAATGATAAATAATTTGAGAAGAATTTTAACTGATAAATTAATTGATCTTAGAACTGGTAATAAAATTAGAGAAAGTAAAAAAGTTACTGATGTTGAATTTTTAGAAAATTCTAGAAGTGGTTTGATTGTTTATGTTAGAAATGATGAACAACTAAGCGCTATTAAGAATTATAATGTTGATAAAATATATACTAATAATTATGAACTTTATAGTTCTAATAAAGATTTAAATATTTATTATGAAGTTAATATTGGAGAGAAAAGAACTTTTGATAATGATAAATTATTAATAAATTCTACTTCTGATTTTATTAAGTATAAAGATAATGATACAGATATTAATTACACTATGAATATATATAATAAGTATACTGCTAATTATTTTAATAACTTTGATATGACTTTATCTCCTGAATTATCATTTAATGAATTAGATGGTATCCAGTATGGTAATAGATTGATTTATGGTAGAGTTAGAGTGATGATGACAAGACAATGTGTTTTATCCATGAATTGTTCTAATTGTAGAGATAAATTTTTAATTGATACATTTAAAAATAAATATGTTATTGAATGTATTAATAAAGTCAATTATATATATAATTATAGAAATCTAGATTATATTCATGAACTTAATAATTCTATAAATTATGAATGTCGAATAGATTTTTTTGATGAATCTGCACAATTATGTAAAGAGATATTAAATAGATACTTTTTAAGAATAACTAAATAGTTATTCTTTTTTTTATCTTTTCACATATTTTTATATAGGTGATTTTATGGATATCGAAATAGGTGATTATGTTACAAGAAGTAGCTATAATAATGATACTGTGTTTTTAGTTATTGATTTCAAAGATGATATTTACTATTTGAAGGGTGTAGATATTAGATTATATGCTGATAGTGATGGTGATGATTTAGTTAAGGTTGATCCTTTACATAAGGATGAAGAATTTGTTGTTAGAGCTATAGAAGATATTAAATTAGAAAGAAGTGAGTTTTTTTATTTACCGGCTAAGGTATTACATATAGATGGTGATAGTGATTATTTAAAAAGATGTTTGAAGTTTTATGAAGATGCTAATATTATGGCAATAGGTAAAACTTTGAGAGAAGATTATATGTCTAGGGAGATTAATAATTTGTTAAAGGAATATAAACCTGATGTATTGATAATCACCGGACATGATGCTTTTTTTAAAAGAACTGGAGATTTAGATAATTTAGATAGTTATAAAAATTCTTCTAATTTTGTTAAAGCTGTTAAGAAAGCTAGAGAATATGAAAAGAGTCATGAAAAATTAGTTATCATAGCAGGAGCATGTCAAAGTAATTATGAAGAATTAATAAAAGCTGGAGCTAATTTTGCTAGTAGTCCTAAAAGAATCAATATTCATGCATTAGATCCAGCTATTATTGCTACTACTGTTTCTTTGACTTCTAGAAATAAAGAAGTAGATATTATAAAATTACTTGATAAAACTAAGTATGGAAGTGAAGGTATGGGCGGATTACTATGTAATGGTCTTATGTATGTAGGTTATCCAAGATAGGAGAAATATGTTAAAAGATATTAAATTGAAAATAAATAATAATTTAAATAAAAGTGTTACTGTTACTGTTATTGGAATGAGGAATCATAAAGAAGTTTTTGAGGGAGTTATTTCTAGTTGTTCAGATAATGTATTTGTTGTAACTAGTAGAGGAATAAATAGAAGTTTTACTTATGCTGATATGTTAATAGGTGATGTAATAATAAGAATAAAATAATTATAATAAATATAATTGTAAAGTTTGAAGTGATACAAACTTTTTCCTTGCTTTTATTTTTTAATAGAGATAAAATATAATTAAGTTGAAAAACTTTAGAGGGAGTGTACTTATGCAAGTAACATCAGTAAATGTACGCAAGATTGAAAAAGAAGGATCAAGAATGAAAGGAATTGCATCTATTGTTTTAGATGATTCATTCGCAATTCATGATATCAGAGTTATAGAAGGAGACAACGGAATGTTTATTGCTATGCCTAGTAGAAAAACTGCTACTGGTAGTTATAGAGATATCGCTCATCCAATCAATCCTGATATGAGAAAAGTACTTCAAGATGCTATCTTAGAAGGTTATGAAAAAGCTGAAGATGTTAAATCTGAAGAAGAAGCAGCTGAATAATTGCTTTTAACTCCCTTAGGGAGTTTTTTATTTGTATTAATATATTTTATAAGTTATACTTTAATTATAGGAGATATTTATGAATAAGGATAGAATAAAAGCCTACGGAATAACAATTGGAATAGTTAGTATTTCAATTGTTTCTAATGTAGTGTTATCTTATAATAAAAAATTAGATACTCAGTTTGCAAACAATATAATTGATTATAAAAGCAGAGTTGAGTATATTTCTTATTATGAAGTTGATAACGATTATGAATCATTATCTAGAACTTTGTATGTTAATTATTTGAATGCTACTGAAATTTTAGAGGGATACGAAATTAATAGTGATAATAAGATTAAATTATTGAATGGTCTTTATATGGAGATGATTAACAAGTTAAGTCAAGAAACAATAACTATGTTGGAGTTGCCAGATAATTTTGATGATTTTGCATATATGAGGAATGAAAGAGGAGCTTCTATAGGATGGCTATCTTACGCTGAGACTTTATTTCATGACGATAATTATTTGGAAGTGATATTTGATGATGTAATTAATAATGATTTATCATTGAAATTGGATTAGTTCTAATTTAATTTATTTTTCATAAGATTTTTATGGGAGATGATTAAATGAAAAATGGAGTAGATAATATAGTTACTAGTAATCATGAGTTTAAGGTTACTGATCGAAATAGGATTTATATGACTGGTATTAAAAAGATTAATAGTTTTGATGATGAAGAATTTTTGTTAGAAAGTAATTTAGGTCTTCTACATCTTAAAGGTACTGATTTAGAAATGATAAAGTTAGACACTAATGATGGAAATGTATCAATTAAAGGTAAAATAAATAGTGTTAGTTATATAGATGAGAAATCTTTGAATAAAGAAGAAGGGTTATTGTCTAAATTATTTAAATAATGGATATTAGAGTTCAATTATTATCTTTTTTTGTTTCATTTTTATTTGGAATATTTTATTTTATTAATTCTTTTGTAATTCTTTATTATTTAAGAAAGTTTAATAGATATATTGGTGTTTTTATTAGTAGTTTATATGGTGTTTTTATGGCTTTTTTATATATTTATTTTATGTATAAAATAAATTATGCTGATATTCATCTATACTTTATTTTATTTTTATTTTTAGGATTTTTAATTGGTAAATTAATTGTTAATGCATTAAAAAACTACATTTTTATGTAGTTTTTTAATAATCTAAGTCAATACTTAATAACGGATTAGTTAACTTTTTCACGTTAATTAATTCTTCTTCATAAATTTCATTTTGAACTTTTTTATATGAAGCGTTATCATCTAGGTATGTTAAGCATAGTAGTGTTTCTAAACCTTCATCTTCTAAGTTGTATTGTTTATTGATGGTTCTTTTATTATATAGTTTTGTGTTTAATATTCTTTTTATGGAATTTAATAATTCTTCTTCATAACTGTTTAAACCTAATGCTCTTCTTTTAATATTTAATTTAAATATTCCTACTGTATACATTCTAAGTTTAAAAAATTCTAATATATTTTTAAACTCTTCGAAAGTTTCAAAGTATAAGTTTGGTATATAATATTTTTCGTCTTGGTTAAAAATTAGATTTTGTAAATATGTTGCTAGGTCAAGTGGGTTGTTTTCTTCATAATAATCTATAAAGTCATTTGTGTAATCAATTATTGTATGTGTTGTCAATGTTAATTGTTCATAATTATCGATGAATGTTTTTTCGTTGAAATATGATGGGAATTTTATGATATCTTTTTCAGCTTTAAGTAGTAACTCTTCGTCTAATAGCATGTATATAAAAACTGTTGTAATTCTGTGAGTTAATACTAGGTCATCTTCTAGCATTGCTGCTAGAATGATAATATCTTCATAGTCATTTAATTCTTCTAGTTTGTCTGTTAATTTGTCGATATTGTGTTCATAGCTATAGGAAGTAACAAATTTCAATATATATAACATTATATATTGAAATATTTGGTTATCTCCTTTACTAAATAAGTAAGTTGACATAACATAGATAATATCTTCGTAGATATCTTTTATTCTTTCTTCTTCGCTTTTACTTTCTTCAATTTCTTGGTTTGTTATTTGGTTTTCTTCTTGATTTTTGAAACTATGTGCGATTTTTTCTATTTCTTCTTTAGTTAACACTAAATCTGGATCTTCACCTATAGTGTCAATAGTTTCTTTCAAGTAATCAGTTAGTATTTCTTGATTATCGTCTTTTAAATAGTAATTTTGCCATTTACTAATGAATAAATTCATTACATAGTTTTCTATTTTAATGTTTCTCATAGTTATCTCCCTTTTGATTTATTATTATAGTTTATTGTAGAGTGTAATACAATAGTTATTTTAAATATATGTAATTGCTTATTTTTTTAATGATTGATATAATTAAGATAATGAAAAGGTGATTTGATGAGTGCAGTGGCTAAAAGAAGAATATTTTATGAAATAGTTGTACTTGTTGTGTTATTTGTTATATTAATAATAACTACAATTGGAGATTGGCTTTTAGTAGTTGATAATGAAAAGATTGCTAATGAGAGTGAGTTATTATATCAACAATTGTTAGAAGACGAAGTTGCTTTAGAAAGTGAAGTTAATAAGTTAATGGATGAGGAATATTTAGCTAGGCATGCTAGGGAGAAATTTTTTTATTCTAAGGATGGAGAGTTAATTATTAGGATTCCAGAAGTTGGGGAGTAGGTTTATGGAAGTTAGATTAGTTAAGGGACTTGATTGTGATAGTATCGTAGATGGTCCGGGAATTAGAACTGTAGTATGGTTTCAAGGGTGTACACATAATTGTTTTGGTTGTCATAATCCTGAATCTTTTGCTATGGATGGTGGTATTTTATTTGATGTTGAGGAAATAAAAAATGAAATTAGAAATTTGGAAATGCAAGATGGAATAACGTTGTCAGGTGGAGATCCTTTTTTTCAACCCAATGCTATGTTAGAAATATTGAAATTTTCTCGTGAGTGTGGATTGAATACTTGGGCTTATAGTGGTTTTTTGTATGATGATATCTTAAAAATGTCTATAAAGAATCCTGTATATTTAGATATTCTTAAAAATTTAGATGTTTTAGTAGATGGAAAATTTGTTTTAGAAAAGAAAAGTTTTGATGTTAAGTTTAGAGGAAGTACTAATCAAAGACTTATTGATGTTAAAGAATCTTTGAAATCAAAAAAAGTTGTTGAATATAATTAAGTTTATATTTCTTTTTTTTATCTTTTTTTGTATAATAAGTCGCGAGGTGAAGGTTTATGAATTATATTGATTTAAATAATGTTAATTATAAGAATATTCTTAATGATTTTAATTTAGTTATTAGTAGTAAAATGAATATAAGTCTTATAGGGCCTTCAGGAAGTGGAAAAACTACTTTACTAAGAATATTAGCTGGTGATTATTTAACTAAGTGTGATGTCTCTTTTAATGGGCTTAAAATAGATCTTAGTAATATTTTAAACATTAAGAAAGACATATCTTTAGTATTAAATGATAATAATTATGTTGAAGATATAGTTATAGATGAATTAAAACATTTAGTAACTAATTTGGTTTTGAAACCTGATGAAGTGGATGAGAGAGTTAGTAGAGTAATTAATTATTTTGAATTACATGGAATTTTAGATAATAAAATAGAAGATTTAAGAACTAGTGATAAGATATTAATTAAAATATTAATGAATATTTTAATATATCCTAAAGTTGTAATAATTGATGAATTGATTGATTATTTAGTTAAAGAAGATGTTGTTAAATTATTTAAGTTTTTAGATGAGCTGGATATTAATTATATATATAGTACTGCTGATTTAGATAATACTTTATATTCTCAATATATTATTTGCTTATATAATGGTAAAGTTGCTATAGAAGGTAATACTATTTCCGTTCTTAAAGAAGAGAAGTTATTGAAGAGATTGGGTTTTTTACTACCTTTTTATATAGATTTATCTATACAGTTAGGATATTATGAACTGATTGATAATGTTTATTTAAATAAAGAAGAATTAGCGGGTGCATTATGGGAGTAGTATTTGATGATTTAGTATATGCTAAGAATAATAATATTTCTAAAGGATTTATTTATTTGAAGAATTTAAATTATAGTTTTAATTGTGGTGAAGTTTATGGTTTGATAGGTGATGCTGCTATAATAGTAGGAAAGTTATTGGTATTAGATAAAAGACCTAGTAAAGGTAGTATTGGTGTTAATGGAGTTAACGTTAGTAAAACTGCTAAGATAAAGAATATAGATGATATTAAAGGAAATTTAAAGTTTGTTGATTTTAATGAGAAGAATGTGTTTATAGAAAGAGATTTTCTTAGTGAATTAAGACATCATGTAAAAAGTGGAGAAGAGGTTCTAAGAAAAAGAGCTGTTCAAGCTTTGAATATGGTTGGCTTAGATGAAAGTTATATGGATGTTAATTTATTTGATTTAAGTAGTACTTTGTATAAAAAAGTATTACTTGCTGTAACTTTATGTAGTAATCCAAAAGTGTTAGTTTTAAATGATTTTGATAAGGGTATGTGTGATAAAGATAAGATATTTTACAAAAGGTTATTTGTGAAACTTAAAACTAGGTATAATAAAATGATTGTCATCATTAGTACTGATATTAAATTTATGATTGATTTAGTAGATAATTATTTAGTGTTTGATGAGGGAAGCGTGGTTTTAAGCGGAAGTAAGGAATTGTTATATAATGATAAATTATATTTATATATAAATAAACCAGCAATTATTGATTTTATTATGTATATAAATAAATTAGGAATTGACATGTTAGAATATACAGATGTTAAGGAATTGTTAAAAGGAATTTATAGAAATTTGGAGAATAAAAAGTGAAGTATTTAATTAAATTTAGTTATGATGGTAGTAGGTTTAATGGATTTCAAAGATTAAATGATGGTAGTGGAGTTCAAAATAAATTAGAAGATGCATTAAAAATAATTAACCAAGGAGTGGTTTTAGTTAAGGGTGCTGGAAGAACTGACAGAGGAGTTCATGCAAATAATCAAGCTGCACACTTTTCTTTAGATATTAATATTCCTTGTGATAGATTAGTTAATGCAATTAATTCTTTGGTAGGAGATTATATTTTTGTAAATGAATGTTCTTTAGTGGAAGAAGATTTTCATGCTAGGCATTCTGTAATCAGTAAAACTTATATATATAAGATATATACTGGTAAGTATAATCCTTGTTTAAGAGATTATTATCAATTTTATGATAGTTTAGATGTTGATAAGATGAATGAAGTTATTGATGTATTTAAAGGTGTTCATGACTTTAAGAATTTTGTTAGTGGGTACAGAGATGATTATAAATGTGTTATTGAAGATATTAGAATTATAGAAAAAGATAATACTTTGGAGTTTGTATTTGAAGGCAAGAGCTTTTATAGATATATGATAAGACATTTAATGGGTGCCATTATAGGAGTTGGACTTGGTAAATATGATATATCTTTAGTGAAAGATGTGTTGGATTTAAAAGTAGAAAAAGAGTTAATGGTTGAAATAGCTAACGGTCTTTATTTAGATAATATTATATATTACAATTGACATGATTTGTTGATTGTTTTTTTCTTCCTTTTTTTATTTTTTTATGTTATTATTTGACTATAGGAGAATAGGTATGAAAAAAAGTTATATAATAGCACTTAGTGTTATAGGTTTATTTGTATTAGTTACAGGAGTAGCATTTGCATTTTTTTATGCTACTAATAATGATTCTGATGTGGATGTTACTGGTTCTGCCAAGGAGATTAATGCTGTTGAATATTTACCAGGTAGTTCAATGGATATTCCAGTAAGTGGAATATACCCTGGATGGATTGGAGTAATGGATTTTACTGTAGGTAAACCTGATGGTGTTACTGCAGGTGTTGGAACTTATGAAATAGTTTTAGAAACTGATATAGATCCAGCTTACAGTGATTGGATAACTTATGAGTTATATAAATCAACTGATATGGGTAAGAGTATTTCTAGAGTAGAAGGAACTTTAAGTGATGATGTATTTAATTTATATGTAGATGATTCACTAACACCAAACG
>CAYJJI010000016.1:0-21048 GCA_964370475.1 uncultured Muribaculaceae bacterium
TTATGCTGAATCAAAATGGGCGAATGCGGTAATAGTAGATCCAACATTTACAACATTAGATCCAGGTACAACAATACCAATGGAATCTATAGAACAGATGTATGTATGGATACCAAGATATGAATATAAAAAGTCATCTATAGTAAGTGCTCAGGAATCAATAGAAATAAACTTCGTTCCTGTAACTAAAACAAGTACTACTGAACAGGTGAATAATGATGATGTAATAGTTCACCCTGCTTTTTGTTGGGGTGATTATTGTCAGACTAACCGCAGTCATGTTGATAATGTAGAACTATCTGGTATATGGGTAGGAAAGTTTGAAATGGGATTTAATGAAGGAGAAACAGAAACTACAGCAAATGTAGAATATATAATAAAACCCAATGTTAATTCAGTACATAATACAAGTATAAGTACTATGTTTGATAAAATAAACAATGTAATGGGTATATATTCGTTAGATTCAACAACAGATGTACATATGATGAAAAATACTGAATGGGGAGCAGTAGCGTATTTATCTCAATCACAATATGGAATATGCGAAGATGATGTAACGTGTTCAGTAAAAGTAGAAAATAATAATTACTATAATAGCACTTCACAGGATATAGTAACGGGGTGCGGAGGAACTAGTGTAGCGCAAAATGTATCATCACTAGGAATAAATATATGTCCAGCAAGTAACAGATGGGAAACGTTGAGTGGAATCAAAGCAAGTACTACACATAACATAACAGGGATATATGATATGGCAGGTGGAAGAATAGAAGAAGTGATGGGAAATATGCAAAATAGTAGCGGAAATTTTAATTCGAATTCTGCTTGGTTTACCAGTACGCCTGAACAAAAATACTATGATTCCTATGCGTACTCATCTAAAGAGATGGATTACACAAAAGGGTTAATTGGTGATGGTATGCTAGAATTAAATCCAGCAGGAGATTCATCGCCTGGTGATTATATTATGGAGAATTGGAATGGTGATGGTGCAAGTATTGATAATAGTACTCTTTCGTGGTTTAGACGTGGAGGTCATTCTATGTATGGCGATATAGCTGGTATATGGACTTTTGAAATAGGAAATGGAGATGCTAATGAATATTATACAACTCGCGCAACTGCTTGCATTACTAAGTGATATACGCATTAACATTTGTAATAAAACCCAGTAAAAACTTCAATGCTTTAATTGTTGTTTTTTTATGACTTGGTATATACTAATTGTGATATAACAAACTACAATCGATACAGATGAGTTTGGATTATGATAAATAATAAAGATATGAAATTAGTCAATTTTTGAAGAAAGTAAAACTTTAATTATAACAACAAATTCAAGTATCAAAAAAATCAAAAACAACTACAAAATCACAAAAAAATGTGATATATTATATATAATAGGTGATAAGATGAAAGAAAACATAAACAACGCATTAAATACAATGAAAATATTAGGTGTAGACATGATTAGTGTTGCTAATAGTGGACATCCAGGGATTGTCCTAGGTGCAGCACCAATCATGTATTCTTTGTATGCTAATATATTAAATATAGATCCTAATAATCCAGATTGGATAAATAGAGATCGATTTGTTTTATCTGCAGGTCATGGATCCGCACTACTTTATTCTGCTCTTTACATGAGCGGATACGACCTAACACTAGATGATTTAGCTAAATTTAGAAGGTTAGGTAGTAAAACTCCAGGACATCCTGATTGTTTAAAAACACCAGGTGTAGATGTAACAACCGGACCACTTGGACAAGGAATAGCAACTGCTGTAGGTATAGCCCTAGGAGAGAGATATTTAAGAACTAACTTGGATAAGTTAGTTCCAAAACAAAGATTAATTGATTACTACACATATGTACTATGTAGTGATGGAGATTTAATGGAAGGTATTACTTACGAAGCTGCAGCATTTGCTGGAAGACAAGAGTTAAATAAATTAATTGTAATATATGATTCAAATGATATCACCCATGATGGTAAAAGAGAGTACTCAACTAAAGAAGATTCACTACTAAGATTTAGAGCTGCAGGTTGGAATACCGACTATGTTGCAGAAGGTGCAGACATCAACTCAATTACAAAAGCAATTCTAAAAGCTAAAAAAAGTAAAAAACCAACATTTATCGAAGTGAAGACAATAATCGGAAGAGATAGCTACAATCAAGGCAATAGCATAGTTCATGGTAAACCATTAAGTAAAGATGATATCAAACAATTAAAAAATAAACTTAAAATACCAGGAGATATAATGGAAGTAAGCCAAGATAACCTAAACTTTTATAGAGAAAATCTAAATAAAAGAATATCTCCATATATAAAGGGATGGAATTTATATTATCAGAAATTTGCAAGTACAACTAATACAGAAATTCATAGCATAATTAAATACTTAAATGACTCAGAACTGAACGTTGGATTCGCATCATCTAACTTTAAAATTCAAAACATGTATAAAGAAGAAATAAGAGAATCAAATAGTAAAATAATTAATGTAATTAGTAATAGAACTCCATTCTTCTTAGGAGGAAGTGCTGACTTAGCAGCATCCACAAAAACATATTTAAATAACACAATGGAAATGTCATCAGCAATTCCAACAGGAAAAAACATTTTCTTTGGTGTTAGAGAAAATGCTATGGGAGCAATTCTAAACGGATTAGCATTAAACGGTTTAAAAGTATTCGGAAGTACATTTATGGCTTTTTCAGATTATCTAAAACCAAGCATTAGAATGTCTGCTATCATGAACTTACCAGTAACGTATATATTGACTCATGATAGTGTAGCAATAGGACCAGATGGATCAACTCACCAGCCAATAGAACAACTAACAAGCCTAAGAGCAACACCAAATCTTGATGTATATCGCCCTGCAGACATTAACGAAGTTATAGGTTGCTGGGAAAATATCATCAAAAGAAATAAACCGGCAATTTTATCAATAAGTAAACAAAATATTGAAATACTTACATCATCAACAGGTTTAGGAGTAGCTAAAGGAGCTTATATGGTTCATCAAGAAATTGAAAGTCTAAAAGCTATAATAATAGCTACTGGTACAGAAGTAACAACAGCTATTAAAATTGCAAAAAAACTAAACAGCATCAGAGTAATAAGTGCCCCTTGTCTAGAAATATTTGATACCATGGAAGAAACCTACAAAAAACAAATTCTTCCAGATGGTATCAAAATAATCTCTCTAGAAGCAGGATCCACAACTATGTGGCATAAATATAGCGATTACCAAATAGGAATAGATACATTTGGTGAGAGCGCAACTGTTGAAGAAATAAACAACGAATATAACTTATCTGAAGAAAAAGTAGAAAACATAATAAAAAATATTATCGGATAAAATTCGACAAAATAATTAACAAAAAAATGATAAACTCTAATAGGTGATACTATGAGAGTTTTTTATATATTTAAAATAAACAAAGAATTAAAATATCTAACAAGAAAAAATACATTGAATTTATACTATGTAATAGAAAACATGTACAACTTAAGAAAAGAAGATTATAGCTACGGAGTAAATATATTTCAGTCAATAGCAGAAATGATCAACAGAAAAGATTTCAATATAAATCTTTTTAATGCAAATAGATCTAATGAATCATATACAAAATTTAATAACATCCATATGATCTATGATTATTATTCTAATGAAAGAACTAAACTGATTGTTAACAATTCTCATCTAATGATAATTACTTCAAAACAAATACCATTTTTTCTGAATTCACTAAAATTTGATAAAAATCTATTTGTATGTGATTTTAATAACAAAGACTTTTTCTGGGTTGATGACTTAAAATATAGTTAATAAATAACTTATATGATATAATCATATAAGGTGATAATATGATTGAAACAATAGAAATATTTATAACATTAGGAAGCTGTATAATTTATTTAATCAGCATGCTCATTTTATTTATTTATACATATTATAAATATGATAAAGAAATAAAAGGTCATTTCGACCAATTATATTATCGAGAATTCACAAATCTCTATGATGTGGAAATAGTTGAATATATCATGACAAAAAAATCTACAATCAATGGTTTTTCAGCAATGTTATCAAATATGGTATACAAAGAGAACTTAAAGATTAAAGAATTAGATAAGAACACATATGAATTTGAACTTATAACAAAAACTAACCTTAGCGATTTAGAAATATATACCATTGAATTTCTCTTTAATGTTATAGGAAAAGATAATAAAGTAACTAATATAGATATAGTTAACTACTCACAAAACACAGATACCGCATTAAGATTCTCATCATATTTTGAAAACTGGCAAAAAAAAGTAATAAAAACTGGTGAAAGTTTAAAAATATATGAAGATAACTCAAAACTAAATACCATTTCAGGTATCATGTTCGGTATTTCATTAATAATATTTTTTATAATAGCTACATTCAGAGTATATCCGGTAATAGGTTTATCTTGTATAGCAGTTTCAATAATATATGCCATATATGCTTATACACTAAAGAAGTTAACTCCATTCGGAAAAGAACAATACAGCATGTGGAAAGGTTTTAAAAAATTTATAAAAGATTTTGGTAATTTTCAAGATAAAAGTTTTATGCACATAAAACTTTGGGAAAGATATCTAGTTTATGCAACTGCACTAGGTATAGCCGACGAAGTTGCAGAAACTGTCAAAATAGATACATTAAAAACAAACCAAATAGTAGCAAGAAATCAATTGTTATACCAGTATAAAGTTAAAAAAAATAAGAAAGGAAAATAAAATGGTAGTAGGAGTAATTACACTAACAATAATTGCAATAGCAACTATTGTTATATATAATAAATTTATAAAATATAAAAATTTAATAGAAGAACAAATGAGTCAAATAGATATTCAATTAAAAAGGAGATTCGACTTAATCCCCAACTTAATAGAAGTAGTGAAAAATTACAATGCATATGAAGAAAAAACATTAAAAGAAATAATTGCTCTAAGAAATAGTTTTGAATCAGATAATAATCATGAACAAACAATGACAACAGACAACACTTTAGAACAATATCTAACAAAAATATACGCAGTATCAGAAGGATATCCAGAATTAAAATCTAATAAAAATTATTTAATGTTACAAAAAAACTTAACAGATACAGAAAATAGAATATCTATTTCTAGAGCATTTTACAACGAAGTGGTATTAAAGTATAATACTTTAGTTAAAACATTCCCTTGTAACCTCCTTGCAAAAATATTTAAATTTAAAGAAATAGAATATTACAAAGTAGAAGAAAACAAAAAAGAAATGCCATTAAATTCTTAGGGCTTGTTAAATCCCTAAGAATTTAGTAAAATAGAAAAAAGAGGTGAATATAATGCAAATATTTCTAGATATATTAGCAATAGTAGTTCCGTTATTAATCGGAATGGTTATTGGATTCTTTATCTCTAGGCATGTTATAACAAAACAACTAAAGAAGAATCCACCAATTAATGAAAAAATGATTGAAGCAATGATGACTTCAATGGGAAGAAAACCTTCTCAAAAACAAGTTATGCAAGTAATGAAACAAATGAATCGTCATATGTAATACTATGAAGGAGAACATAATTATCAATGAAATTTATAGAGAGTTATTGGTCGGTGGAAAATAACAATGAATTTGATAATTCCTGCTCCCGAGTGAAATGTAAACATTTCCGGTGAAAACCGTTATATTAAGAGTTAAATAAAGGATGGTACCGTCACATAGTGACTCCTTGGTATTGTTCTTTTTTTGTGTTAATTTAGGAGGGTTATAATGAAAAAACAAATAATAGAAGAATTTATAAATAGTAGACCATCAGCATTAGGAGTATACGGTTATGGTTCTGCAAACTTCAAACAAGCAGGTTATACAGGAAAAGAAAAATCAGAAATAGATTTAAAATTCGTTGTAGATGATTTAACAAATTGGTCAAAAGAAAATGTTAGTCAAAATGAAAAACAATTTACAAGAGAAACAAGGTCATTCTTTAAAAAAGCAACAAAAGAACAAATAGAAGGAAAATACGGCTTGTATTTTCTAATCTCAATTCCATTCGAAGAATATAAATTTAAACTAATGGTCGTAAGTAAAGAATCATTTATAAGAAGTAATTTAACTTACGACCAATTCCTAGTAGCAGGAAGAACACAAAAACTAATGGAAACTTATATAAGTACAGAAGAACTTGATCAGTCTATAGACGAAAATAGAACTAATGCTGCTAAAATAGGATTACTTTTAAATGATAATGAAGTAGAAGTAAAAGATTACATAACTTCTATCTGTGGTCTTTCATATGCCGGAGATATAAGAATGAAATTCGGAGAAAATCCAAATAAAGTAAAAAATCTAGTAAATGGTTCATTCGAAGAATATAAAGAAATTTATATTCCAAAAGTATTACAATTTACAGAGATAGAAAACGATAAAATAAAAATAACAGAAGAAATAAAATCACTAATACCATCACTACCACAACATTTAAAAGAAATAATTAGTAATGAACAAGATATAATAAAAATAAGAGAAATAATAATAAACTATTTTGCTTCAATAAATAAAGAAGCAAGTAGATATTTAATACATAGAGGATTCCAAGTAAATGGAATAGAAAGAACAATCAAATACGGAACACACAAAGTACTAAAAAGATTTAGAAAGTAGGAAAAAATGAAAAAAAACGATAAAATAACTAGCAGAGAAGTAGATTTTGCTAAATGGTATACAGATGTAATAAGAGAAGCAGATTTAGTAGATTACGGAAATACTAAAGGAAGTATGATAATCCGTCCATATGGCTATGCAATATGGGAAAAAATAGTAGCATACTTAGATAAAGAATTTAAAAAAACAGGAGTAATGAATGTTCAAATGCCAATGTTCATTCCAGAATCACTACTTAATATTGAAAAAGATCACGTAGAAGGATTTGCT
Source organism: uncultured Muribaculaceae bacterium (assembly GCA_964370475.1). GTDB lineage: Bacteria > Bacillota_I > Bacilli_A > RF39 > UBA660 > CAYJCL01. The sequence goes on from CAYJJI010000016.1 coordinate 6,970, forward strand.
CCAGAAGCAGCATGGGTAACTCATGGTGGAAACGATAAACTAGAAGAGAGAATGTGCGTAAGACCAACATCAGAAGTACTGTTCTGCGAACACTTCAAAAAGATAGTAAAATCATATCGAGATCTACCATTACTTTATAACCAATGGTGTACTATAGTGCGTTGGGAAAAAACAACAAGACCATTCCTAAGATCAAGAGAAATATTATGGCAAGAAGGACATACACTACATGCCGAAGCTAATGAGGCACAACAAGAAGCATTAGATATCTTAAAGATATACGAAGATTTCCAAAAAAATATATTAGGTCTTCCAGTATTAGTTGGTAAAAAATCAGAAAAAGAAAAATTTGCTGGAGCAGTAGAAACATACACTCTAGAAGCTATGATGTATGATGGCGTAGCACTACAAAATGGAACAACTCATTATTTTGGTGATAAATTCACAAAAGCATTTGGAATAGAATATTTAAATAAAGAAAACAAACTAGTTAATCCTCACCAATCAAGTTGGGGAGTAACAACTAGAATGATTGGTGGATTAATAATGACCCACAGTGATGATAATGGCCTTGTTTTACCTCCTAATATAGCTCCTATCCAAGTGTGTATAATAAAAATAGGAGATAACGACTTAGTAAATAATAAAATATCAGAACTAAAAAAAGTGTTAGAAGAAAAAAATATAACATATAAAGTTGATGACTCAGATAAATCCCCAGGATTTAAATTCGCAGAAGCAGAAGTGAAAGGTTACCCTCTACGCTTAGAAATAGGAGCAAGAGATTTAGAAAACGATATAATCACTATTGTAAGAAGAGACACTAGTGAAAAAATAACAACATCAAGTAGTGATTATATTAATAAAATAGTTACTTCTCTAAAAAATATGCAAGAAGACATGTATCAAAAAGCATTAACTAGAAGAAACGAAATGATCTACGAAGCAAATTCTAAAGAAGAATTTGAAAAATACACAAAACAACCAGGATTCACAACTATGTCATGGTGTAACAATCGTGAATGTGAAGATAAAATAAAAGAAGATTACAAAGTAAAAACAAGATGCATCAAAGAAGAAGGAAACTTTGGAACTTGCCCAATATGTGGAAAAGAAGCAAAAGTAAAAATGTATTTTGGAAAACAATACTAAAAAGTAGTAAAGTAATACTACTTTTTTTATATGGATAAATATAGTATAATGTTATCAGACGTAGTTCTTTTTTTGAATATACTATATAGAAGGGAGATAACAATGAATAGAGAAGATTTTAAAATACTAAATAATGATATTATATATTTAGATAACGCAGCAACAACTCTTAAACCTAAGTCAGTTACAGAAAAAATAAACGAATATTATAATTCGTATAGCGCAAATGCTCATAGAGGAGATTATGATATTTCTTTAAAAGTGGATATGGAATATGAAAATGCTAGAGATTTAGTAAAAGATTTTATTAATGCCTCATCTAGAAAAGAAATAATATTTACTAGCGGAACTACCCAATCATTAAACATGATCGTGTTCGGTTATTTTAAAAAGATCCTAAAATCAGGAGATGAAATAATATTAACAAAAAGTGAACACGCATCAAATATTCTACCTTGGTTTGTGTTAGCTAAAGAACTAAACCTGGTAATTAATTACATAGAACTAGATGTAGACTATTCAGTAAAGATTGAAAAAGTTCAAGAAAAAATAACACCACAAACAAAAGTAATAAGCATAGCTGGTGTTACAAACGTTATAGGTGATACAAGACCAATCAAAAAAATCTGCAAACTTGCACATCAAAACAATATTTTAGTTATTGTCGATGCAGCACAATTAGTTGCTCATCAAAGCACTGACGTTCAAGAATTAGATTGTGACTTTTTAGCTTTCTCAGCTCACAAAATGTGCGGTCCTACAGGAGTAGGGGTATTATATGGTAAATATGATTTACTAAAAGAAATGAACCCTCAAAACTATGGTGGAGGAATGAACGAATCATTTGATGAAATAGAAACAATGTCATTAAAAGAACTACCAGGTAAATTAGAAGCAGGTACTCAAAATATTGCTGGTGTAATTGGCTTTGGAGAAACAATAAAATATTTATCTAAAATAGGTATGGATAACATAAAAGAATATGAAAATAAACTAAGTGAATACTTAGTTCAAAAACTAAGTGAAATAAGCCATATAGAAATAATTAACAAAAACACTAAAAGTAATATAATTACATTTAATGTAGAAGATATCTTTAGCCAAGACGTAACTAGTTACTTAAATAAATATAATATATGCCTAAGAGCAGGAAACCATTGTGCAAAAAAATTAAAAGATGAGACAGGAATAAATAGTTCATGTCGAATCAGTTTATATTTTTATAACACTTATGAAGAAATGGACATCTTAGTTAACTTACTCAAAGATAAAAATAAAATATTAATGGAGATGTTCTAATGAATAATCGAGAAATAATTATGGATAATTATTTAAATCCTGCAAACAAAAAAGTAGTTAATGATTCAAATTATATCAAAATAAATAATAATAACGAATCATGCATCGACAATATAGACTTATACATCTTAATAGAAAATAACGTTATAAAAGACATTAAATTCGAAGGTGAAGCATGTTCTATAACTATATCATCTTCATCATTGCTAACTAAATTATTAGTAAATAAAACGATTGATGAAGCTCTTGTATTTATCAAAGAATACGAATCGATGATTAACAACCAAGAATACAATAAAGACGCACTAGGTGATGCTAATTGCTATTGTGAAATTCACAAACAACCAAATCGCAAACTATGTGCTTTATTACCTTATATCGGTTTGAAAAAACATTTAGAAAACAAAAAAAGTAATCAATAATATTGATTACTTTTTATATTTTTCTATAAAGTCCAATCGCTTTACCTAAAATAGTACAATTACTTAAAATAATAGGTTCCATAGAATCATTTTCAGGTTGAAGTCTTATATGATCATCTTCTTTATAAAAACGTTTTAAAGTTACTTCATTATCTTCATTCATCGCAACGACAATATTTCCATTTTTAGAAGTACTTTGTTTTTGAACGATTACAATATCACCATCAAAGATACCAGCATTTATCATACTTTCGCCAATTACTTCCAAAGTAAATATTTGTTCCTTATTAGGAACTAAAGAAACAGGTAAATCAAAAAACTGTTCAGGATTTTCGATAGCTTCAATAGGACTACCAGCAGTTATTTTACCAAGTAAAGGAACTTTTATTACATCTTCTTTTTGATTTTGATATTCATTATCTACTAATATTTCAATCGTTCTAAACTTAGAACTAGCTTTTCTTATAACTCCAGCTTCTTCAAGCTTTTTTAAATGAGAATGAACAGTAGCAGGAGATGATAAACCTAAATGAGCACCAATCTCTCTTGTAGCGGGTGGATAACCATGACTAGCAATATATTTTTTTACATAATTTAAGACATCTAATTGTCTACTCGTTAATTTTTTTTCCATATAGTTCCTCCGACGAATAGATTATACCATTAATACATTCGTTTGTCAAACAAACGTATGATAAAAAACTGTTTGAAAAACAAAAAAATCATGATATAATCATGTCATAACAAATTGATATGCAATAATTAAAAATACATATCTGGGGGACATATGAATAGAACAATCATGAAAATATTAGTTAACTTAATTACATTAACTAGATTAATAGCGACTATTGTAGTACTGCCGATTTTTATAAACTTCGGAGCACTAATTACAGGAGTATTTCTAGGAGTAGTATTTATTACTGATTTTCTAGATGGCTACCTTGCTAGAAAATTTAAAGTTCAAACCCATCTAGGAGCTATATTAGATCAAGGCTGTGACAAATTATTATCGTTATCATCACTTCTTTGTCTTACTACAGTCAATCCATTATTTATAGCACCACTATTATTAGAAACAGGAACAATGCTAGTTAATATCGGAAAAATTTCAAAAGGCTTAGAGAGCAATTCATCAATGATTGGTAGAATAAAAATGTGGATCCTTGGATTATCTACAGTTTTAGGATTCGCATCAGCCGAAATAATAAGTAATCCAGAAATAACTGAAATAATCACTTCTCAAACTGCTACCGACATATCAAATGTAGCAGCACTAGTATCAACTGGTTTTTGTGCCTCAGCACTCTATGGATATGCTAAAGAAAATAAAGGACAAAAAAAAGAATACTCAGAATATGAACTGAAAAAATTCGATGAAATATGGGAATCGTTAACTAGTACTAAATTTAAAGAAGAAAATCCTAACATTTCAAAAGATGAATTAATATTTAAAAGAATAAAGAAACAGTAAACACTGTTTCTTTTTAAATAAAAAGAGAAGATTAATTATCTTCTCCAAACTTTTCTAAATATTCGTCATATTTCATATAACGATCTCTACAAGAACCATCTTTTTTAATTTCAATCAATCTATTTGCAGTAGTATCAATTAACTCTTGATCATGAGTAGCAAATATACAAGATCCATTAAATTTAACTAAAGCATTATTTAAAGAAGTTATAGACTCTATATCCAAATGATTAGTAGGTTCATCTAGTAATAAGAAATTACCACCTTGCATCATCACTTTAGATAACATACACCTAACTTTTTCTCCTCCAGATAAAACCTTAACATTCTTAGTAACTTCATCTCCAGCAAATAACATTCTACCTAAGAAACCTCTAACAAAAGATTCCTCAGTACTAGTAGAGTACTGTCTTAACCACTCAATCATATTTTTATCCTCTAAAAAGTATTCATCATGATTTTTAGGAAAATAACTTACATTAGTATTAATACCATACTTTATAGTTCCACTAGTAGGTTCTAGCTCACCAGCAATAATTTTAAGTAGAGCAGTCTTAGCAACTTCATTATGTCCTATTAAAGCTATCTTATCATCCTTATTTACATTTAAAGTTAAATTACTAATTATATCTTTACCATCTTTGGAATAACTTATATTACTCAATATCATAATTTCAGTACCAAGCTTTTTATCAAAATCAAAATTAATATAAGGATACTTTCTACTAGACGGCTTAATATCATCAAGAATAATATTTTCAAGTAACTTCTTACGAGACGTAGCTTGCTTAGATTTAGATGCATTAGCACTAAATCTAGCTATAAAGTCTTTTAATTCTTTAATTCTTTCTTCTTTTCTCTTATTTGAATCTCCCATTTGTTTTTGAATTAATTCAGAAGACTTAACCCAAAAATCATAATTCCCAACAAATAAAGACATTTTACTATAATCTATATCAACTATATGAGTACAAATTTTATTTAAGAAATAACGATCGTGAGAAACAACTATAATAGTATTTTTAAATTCAATAAGATATTCCTCTAACCAAGTTTTAGACCTCATATCAAGTCCATTAGTAGGTTCATCTAATATTAAAACATCAGGTTCACCAAATAACGCTTGTGCTAGTAACACTTTAACTTTATCACTATCTTTTAATTCACTCATCATTGAATAATGTAAATCATTATCAACTCCAAGACCAGTTAATAAAATAGCAGCATCAGATTCAGCTTGCCATCCACCCATAACTTCAAACTCATGTTCCAAATCACCAGCTCTAATCCCATCTTGATCAGTAAAGTCTGGTTTCATATAAATTTCATTTTTTTCAATCATAATATCATAAAGTTTTTGATTTCCACGTATTACTGTATCAATAACATTTAAATCATTATAAGCATTATGATCTTGCTTTAAAAAACTAATTCTTTCATTCTTAGATATACTAACATTACCTGTAGAAGGTTCGATCTCACCACTTAATATTTTTAAAAACGTAGATTTACCAGCTCCATTAGCACCAATAATTCCATAACAATTATTACCCTTGAATTCTAAATTAACATTTTCAAATAATTTCTTAGTACTAAATACTAAACTTAAATTAGTTATACTTAACATAAAATGCACCTCAATCCTTAAAGATTATAACAACAATTAACTATTTTGTCCATATCTACACCAGTTACTTGAATAAAAACAAATAATTCCTCACTAAATAAATCGAGGTGATAATATGTCTAATTACAAAGTAGATATAACAGGAATCAATACAAAAGATATAAAAGTATTAAAAAACAAAGAAATGAAAGAATTATTTATCAAATATCAAAACGGTGACTTACTAGCCAAAGAAGAATTAGTAAATGGTAATTTAAAATTAGTATTAAGTATATTAAAAAAATTCAATAATACCAAACACAATATGGATGACTTATTCCAAATAGGTTGTATAGGACTTATAAAAGCAGTAGATAACTTCGATTTAAGTCATAACGTAATGTTCTCTACATATGCAGTTCCTTTAATTTTAGGCGAAGTAAAAAGATATATTAGAGATAACACTACTATGAGAATAGCAAGAAGTATTAAAGACTTATCATATAAAATATTAAGATATAAAGAAGAATACTACAACGAATTTGGCGCAGAGCCAACAACAAAAGATATAGCCAATTACTTTGAAATTAACGAATATCAAATAGCTTTAGCACTAGATTCATTAAGAGAACCAGCATCTATATTTGAACCAATTTATAATGACGGAGGAGATACAATATATATACTAGATCAAGTAGCAGATAAACAATCAGATATCTTAGAAAGTGATTTAAACATGATGATTAATAAAGCACTAGATAAATTAAAAGAAAGAGAAAGAAAAATATTAATAGATAGATTTATAGTAGGGAAAACTCAAACAGAGATAGCAACTCTTCTAGGAATATCCCAAGCCCAAGTATCCAGAATCGAAAAAAGTGGACTAAACAATGCTAGAAAACTAATTAAGTAAATATAATTAGTTAGGTGATTATATTGCGAATATCAGACTTACAGACAAAAGATGTAGTAAATATTAAAGATGGAAGAAGATTAGGAAAAATAATAGATATAGAAATAAACGATCAAGGAACAATAACTTCTTTAATTATAGAAGCTAAAAAAAATATTAAATTTTTAAGAAATTCCTCACTAGGGGACTCAGAGATAACTTATAAGCAAATAATAAGAATAGGTGAGGATGTAATTTTAGTAGACTTATGATATAATTAATCAGTGAGGAATTATGAATAAAAAAATATTTTTAATAGTTATATCAGTATTAATATTAGACCAAGTAAGTAAATCGATAATTAGTTCTATATTGACAAATCATGAATCAATTATTGTAATAAAAGATTTCTTTTCATTAACATATTTACAAAACTATGGTGTAGCATTTGGAATACTAGAAAACAATTACATAATAATATACATAGCTACATTTGCATGTGCTATAGCATTATATAAATTTATGTATTCATTTAAAGAAAATAAAAGAAATATAATTGCATTTGGATTAACAATCGGTGGACTTATCGGAAACTTAATAGATAGAATATTCTTTGGATATGTTAAAGATTTCTTGGCATTTGAAATAGGAAATTATCATTTTCCTATATTCAACATAAGCGATATCGGAGTTGTAGTAGGAGTATTACTCCTTATGTATGCAGTAATAAAAGGAGAAGATAAAAATGGAATTAGTATCAAAGATAAATAAAGAGAGAATAGATAAATATTTAGCGAATGAAACAGAATATTCAAGAGCAACTATCGCTAAAATGATTGAAAATGATTATATATTAGTAAATGATAATAAAATCAAAAACAATTACCAAGTAAAAGAAGGAGATATAATTAATATCGATGAATCATTCAAAGAAGAAATAAATCTACTACCGCAAGAAATGGATTTAGACATAGTATTTGAAGATGAATATTTACTAGTAGTTAATAAACAAAGTGGAGTAGTAGTTCATCCAGGAAGTGGAAACTACAATAACACTTTGGTTAATGGATTGTTATATCACACTAACTTAAGTACAAATGACGAAGAAAGACCAGGAATTGTTCATAGAATAGATAAAGATACAAGCGGATTGTTAATAGTAGCTAAAAACAATGAAGTGCACAACTTACTTACAGAATGTTTTAAAAACAAAACAATCAAAAGAAAGTATATTGCCCTATTAACAGGAGTATTCCCTCATAATAGTGCAACAATAGACGCTCCAATAGGTAGAGATCCATTAAACAGAAAGAAAATGGCTGTAACAGAGTATAACTCAAAATCAGCAGTAACACACCTGAAAGTACTAGAAAGATATAAAGCTTACACCCTTGCCAGCATGGTATTGGAAACAGGAAGAACACACCAAATAAGAGTTCATACTAATTATATAGGATATCCAATATATAACGATCCGGTTTACACTAATAAAAAATGCAGCCAATTTGGCCAATTTCTCCATTCAAGCGAAATGGAATTAATTCATCCAATAACAAAAAAAGAAATGAAATTTACTGCAGATTTACCAGTATACTTTCAAAACTTTCTTAACGAATTAGAATAAAGGAGTCAAAATGAGTACAATTACTATTGAAAATAAAGAAGATTTAATAATGCGTTTAGTTCATTACTTTATTACAGAAGAAAAATATACTCCTATCGTAGTAAACGGAGTATCAAATGAAATATGGTTAGAAAACGTTGGAGCACCAATAGGTATTATAAGAATAAATTCTAATTATATTCATAATATGGAACAACTAAAATTTGATACAATAAAAACAAAAAGTGTCGTTAAACAAATAAAAAAGAAAACATTATCATTTAAAATGAATTCTCTAAACATCTTACTAAATATCAATGAAAATGTTAAAATAGTTGAAGATGAAAGAGTAGAAATAACAAAATTAAAGAGCATTGAAGATATCGATAATGATAAACTATTAAACGAAAGATTCCCAAACATTAAAGATAAACTTATTAAAGATTTAGAAGGTGTCGATTTAATAATGAATGTAACAAAAGAGATAAACGAACAAACAGAAAAAAACAATAAAACCTATGAAAAAACATTCAAGAAAAAAAGATTGATTGTAACACCAATCATTATTGCAATATGCCTAGTAATGTATTTAATAACAATGATGTATAGTGATAGAGACTTAGCTTATGTACTGCTAGATTTAGGTGCAGTATATGGACCTAATATAGCACAAGGAGAGTTCTATCGACTGCTAACAGGAACATTCCTACACGCAAGTATTACTCATATACTATTTAATATGTATTCATTATTTATAATAGGTACCCAAGTAGAAACATATTTCGGAAGAACAAAATACTTATCAGTATATATAGTAAGTGCATTATCAGGAAGTTTCTTGTCAATTATTTTAGGAAATTCAATTTCAGTTGGTGCATCAGGAGCAATATTCGGTCTCCTTGGAGCCTTAGCTTATTTTGGATACTACCATAGAGTTTATATGGGTTCAGTATTAACTAAACAAATACTACCAGTAATAGCTCTTAACTTAATGTTAGGGTTTATGGTAAGTGGAGTAGATAACGCTGCACACGTAGGAGGATTAATTGGAGGCTTTTTAGCAACGATGGCCCTTGGACTAGGTGAAACTGACAACAAAACAAATCGTATTCACGGTAAAATAGTGTTAGCACTATATTTTGCATTTTTAATATATGTAACATTCTTTATAAAATATTAATAGGAATAACAAAAAAAGAGCAGTATATATATTAGTAGGTGATATTATGCAAGAATTATTAAATGATCTAGATTTTTTAGAAAAGTTCCTAGAAAAATACCTGCAAAAAGAAAAGAACAGCTTACGAGGAAAAGTAAAAATAATCAGCATCACCCAAAATGAAGCAAAATTAGAAGTAGACGAAGAAGAAATAACCATAAAAATAGGTACTAGTAAATAGTACCTATTTTTTAAAGTTATTAATATATTCATGATAAGCAATATAACTTACATCTTCATCAACTTTTATATATTCAATATCATTAGCTTTTAAAATTAATTTAACAAAATATTCATTTAAATAAGGATTTCTTACAAGAATAGGACCTAATAAATAAGTACCATAAAAACCATCTTTTAAAACACCCTCACTCATAACACCAGGTTTAAATCCAGTACCACTATTAACTTTAAAAATACCATCACACTCATCAATAACAGTTTCACGATTAGAAAATCCAATAATTTCTTCTTTGATTAAATCACTAGAATAGAATTGTTCACCAACAATTCTAAAATCTATTTTCCTAGCAGTATAAGAAAATATTCCTAAACCATCATAACTATTTTCATCAACAATAAACTTATCACCAAAAATAGAAATAGTATCTCCAGTTATCAAAAATAAATTCTTATAATTTTTCAAGTCATTAATATACTTCTTTAAATCTTCAAGAACTAATAAAGTGTTATTTATAGTTCCTTCTCCAATATAACAAAAATCATAATTAGAAAAAACAATCTTATCTCCAATACTTAAAAAATCTACTACAACATTAACATTTTGCTTTTCAACATATTTCACTAAAGCCCTTACATTTCCATTCTCTCCGTATAAATTCATCAAATCATAATATAAATGAGCTATTCTAATTGTTTTCATTATCCACCTCAATAATTTCTTTTATTACAGCAGTCATATCAAAACAAACCATCGTAAATATTTTTCCTTTACTATCATCAATAATAGATTTTAAATTATTAATATCATCTACCATTTTAATCTTATTACTTGAAATGCCAGTATATTCCAATCTAGTTGCAACATCATATCTAAACCTACCAACTAAAATAACTTTATCAATATAAGGATCATTTAAATATTCAAACTCAACATCATATAACCATGATAAATCATTAAATTTATATCTCCTAGAAACATTATCGAATCCTAAAATAACAGTTTTCTCATTTTTATAATTATTAATATATTTTAAAGATTGATAATAACTTAAGGCATTTTCATTTTTAGTTTCTAACATTACTAAATTTCTATCTTGATAATTCAACTCTTTACCTCTTTTAGTATCTTTAATATTGTTAATGGCATCTATTACTAATTTTTCACTAATACCTAACTCCATACACAAAGAATAAGCACAAACAGTAAAATAAGCAGCATATAATATATCTTTAGAAAGAGATATATAATTCTTATTAATCATCATTGTTTTATCTAAAAGATTTAAATTAGTAACTACATAATCAGGTTTACTTCTTTTAAATTCACAGTGCATGCATTTATAACTACCTATATGACCATAATGATAATAATCATATTTTAACTTTTTAGCACATAAAGGACAATATCCAAAATCAACAGAATTAATTTTTATATCCTTATAAGAATCTTCAAATTTATCAATTCCATAAGTTATCACATTATCATTTGTATATGAGAGTGTGTTAACCAAAGGATCATCAGCATTAATGATCAATTTAGTATTACTATCAATAGCTTTAAGTATGTCATTAAAAACAATATTAGGATGCCCATTTCTACTAGGTTGATCTCTAGTAATATTAGTAATTATTAAATGAGTCATTTGCTTTTCACTAAATATAAGTTTTAAGTGTCTTTCATCACATTCAAGTAACAAAACATCTTTTTTAAATTTTCCAGTTAAAGAACAATTATTTAAAATTAATGTTGTAGCAGCTAAAACACCATTACTACCACTATCATTATATACATATGTTAAATCAGTTCTATCTAATACCTTTGCAATTAAAGAAGTAGTAGAACCCTTACCACTAGATCCTGTAACTGCAATAACATATTTCGGATATTTAACATCCTCCAATATTTTTTTAGAAAAATAATCATATACAACAAGACCTGGAAAAACAGTTCCGTTCTTTTTAAATAATTTACATACAAAAGATATGATTCTACATATTAAAACTCCAATAAAAATTCTCATAATATCACCTAAAAAAATTATAACATATTTTGACATTCTTTGTCGAAAATATATCAAAAATAAAAATAAAAGTTATAATGAAATAGGTGATATTATGGATATATTTTATACAAACGAAACATTGTATGTTAATATGATAGAAGCGGTAGATAATCTAAATTTTACAAGAATGAAGAAGAAAGTATATAAAATATTAGAAGACTACAAAATACAAAACATTGAATTAAAATTCATAAATGATAATAATATAAATAAAGAAATTGTAGATTCATTTATAGAAGAAAGTAAATGTAAATACCATGCAAAAGTTAAATATAAATGATTTATTTTAATATGGAAATATAGTATAATCATCTATGAGGTGCAGTATGGAAAAAATATTAATATTAATTTCATTCCTTCCTTGGCTATTATGTTATATGAAGGAAAGTTTATATTATACAAAAAAAGTAAATCATCGAAATTATTCATTTAATTATATAAAAAAAGAAATACTAGAAAGTAAATACATTTATAAAATAATTTTACTGGGTATATATGTTTATTTTTACACATATGAAATTTCAACATTAAATAGTGCTATATTTATAGTTATATCAATCAGTTTGTTGCTAATAAATAGAAAAAACAAAACATCCTTAAAGGCTGGTTTAAATACAATAAAAACACTAATAGGATTTTGTATATCAGCAATACCATTTATATATTATTACTTAAGCGATGATATAGCAAATACATATATAATATTGATAATATATATATCATTAACTAAATATATAACAATCTTAGTAGATATTATCTATAAGCAAATAAAAAAAATAATATGATTTCATATTATTTTTTTAATGATTTAACTTTAGCTAATAATGTGGATCTTCCGTTTTGATACTGTTCCAAAGATTCACTATGATTTAATGAGTTAATAATTTTAGCTACTAATTTAGAACAGTTAACATCATGATACCATTCTTGAGCTTTAATAGACGCTGGTACATAAGATAAATTAGTAGAATATAAACCATTCATTATTCCATTTTGGTAAGCTTCTTCGAATTTATCAATCCCATTAGTCATTAAATTAAATGTAGTTGCAAATAAAACTTTATTAGCATGACGCTTTGTAAGTTCCTCAGCAACCTCAATGATTGAATCACCAGAAGATATCATATCATCAACAATAATAATATTTTTACCCCTAACATCAGGACCGATGTACTTATGTTCAACAACAGGATTTTTTCCATTTATTACAACAGATATATCCCTTCTTTTATAAAATGATCCCATATCACATCCTAATATTTCAGAATAATACCTAGCTCTTTCACTAGCTCCAAAATCCGGTGCAACAACCAATATATCATTTAAAATTCCTTCTTCGTTATTCAAAATACTAGTTAATATTTCATTAGTTGGATAAACATTTTCAAAAGGTAAATTAGGTATAGCATTAACCACATTAGGATCATGCACATCGAAAGATACAATGTTAGAAGCTCCATAATAAGCTAACTCTTGTAAACTATTAGAACAATCTAAGCTCTCACGACCTTTTCTTTTATGTTGTCTTGATGAGTATAAAAGGGGAGTGACAATATTCATTCTCTCAGCATGTCCCCCAATTGCAGACATTACTGCTTTTATATCATTGAAATGTTCAACAGGACTCATATAATGAGTTCTTCCTCTAAAATTATAAGAAATATCATAATTACCTACATCCGATAATAAATAAACATCACTATCTCTAAGCGATTCATTAATTTTAACTTTCCCCTCACCGCTAGAAAACTTTACAACATCAAAGTCAACAAAAAAATCATCATTAACATCGTTAAATGCTTTTAAATGTTCGTTAACTTCACTACCTAATTCTCTACAATTAGGTAAAACCATTAATTTTAAATCTTTTACTTCCATTTACTACTTACTCCTCTACAATAACAATAATAGCACGATACTAATAAAATACAAAGTAACTATACTAAAATTTGACATAATTAATTATCCTAAAACCCTTGTAATTACTAGGAAAGTTTGATAAAATAAGCATGGCTTAAAAAAGCAAATAAACATATTTATGGATTTTATAACTCGAGTGCCGAAGAGGTGAGAAATAAAAGATGAAGTAAATAGGTGTTAAAACGAAGGAGGATTTTTTATGGCTGTAGTAGCATTAAGTTATTTACTTGAAGCTGGTGTTCATTT
>CAYJJI010000017.1:0-20622 GCA_964370475.1 uncultured Muribaculaceae bacterium
TGCATTCAAGAGCAGGAGCTCAAGTTCCATTTTCATCAATAAATTTTGGAACTGACACATCAGCAGAAGGAAGAATGGTAACTAAAAATTATTTACTATCAGTTGATGCAGGACTGGGACATAACGAAACCCCAATATTCCCAATATCGATTTTCAAGGTAAAAGAAGGAGTAAATTATAATCCAGGAGATTTAAATTACGACCTATTTCAATTATCATGTAAAGTATCAGCAAAAAGACTGTTTCCAAACTTCTCATTTATAGATTCACCGTTTAATAAAATGTACTATAAAGAAGGAGATTACAGAACAGAAGTTGGATATATGGGTTGCCGTACTAGAGTTTTAGGCAATAATGCAGATCCAGATAAATCAATAACACCAGGAAGAGGAAACTTATCATTTACATCAATAAACTTACCAAGATTAGGAATAAAGCATGGTATAGTAGGTGGAACTGAAAGAACTAAAGCAGATATAAAAGGTTTTTATGAAGAACTAGATGAACTAATGGATATGATAAAAGATCAACTACTAGAGAGATTTGAAATTCAATGTAACAAAAGAATTTCTAACTTCCCATTTTTACTAGGTCAAAACATCTGGATTGATTCAGAAAAATTAAAACCAAATGATCGTTTGAGAAAAGTACTAAAACATGGTACACTTTCAATTGGTTTTATAGGTTTAGCAGAATGCTTAAAAGCATTAATTGGAGAACATCATGGAGAAACAGAAAAAGCTCAAAAACTAGGGTTAGAAATTATAAGCCACATGAGAGAGGTTTGCGATAACTTCGCAGAAAAAACAAACCTAAACTTTTCACTACTTGCTACACCAGCTGAAGGGTTATCGGGAAGATTCACATCAATAGATAAAGCGTTATATGGAAAAATAAAAGGAGTAACTGATAGAAATTACTATACTAATTCATTCCATGTACCAGTTTATTATGATACAACAATAGCTAAAAAGATAAAGAAAGAAGCCCCATATCATGCATTTACTAATGCAGGACATATTTCATATATTGAACTAGATGGAGATGCAACAGAAAACTTAGAAGCATTCGAAAAAATAGTAAGATTAATGAAAGAAAATAATATGGGATATGGAGCAGTAAATCATCCGGTAGATCGCGATCCAGTATGTGGATACGTTGGTGTGATTAAAGATGTTTGCCCAGGGTGCGGAAGAAGAGAAGGCGAAGCAGTAAAATATGAAGATCTACAATATACTTGTAGTCATTAAGAAAGAAGGAGAGTAAAAATGAAAAAAGTAGAAAAAAAAGAAATCAAAGAAGTAGACAAAAAAATAGTTGGAGAAGGACAAGGTGTAGGATTCGATAGAATTAGAAGAATTACAGGATATCTAGTTGGAACAGTAGACAGATTTAATAACGGGAAAGCTTCTGAAGAAAGAGATAGAGTTAAGCATCAAGCTGCTTAATTCTTTTATTTGTATGAAAAAATTAAAAATAATATATGAAGATAAAGACATAATAGTTGTCGATAAACCAAGCAATCAACTAACAATAGCAACAGCTAAAAAAGAACAAAATACCTTGTATCAAGAAGTAAGTGACTATCTAAAGAAAAAACATAAATCCAATAAAGTGTTTATAATTCATCGATTAGACAAAGATACTTCAGGGGTAATTATATTTGCTAAATACCCTAAAATCAAGACGGTTTACCAAGATAATTGGAACAGGTTATGCAAAACTAGAGAATATATAGCTATAGTAGAAGGAAAAATGCCTAAAAAAGAAGATAGATTAGAAAACTATTTGAGTGAAACAAAAACTTTCTTAACTTACGTTAGCGAAAGCGGTTCGTTAGCTATAACTAATTACAAAGTAATTAAAGAAGATAATGTTTACTCAAAATTATCAATAAATATTGAAACAGGTAGAAAAAATCAAATAAGAGTTCAACTTGCTCACATTGGTAATCCAATTATAGGTGATAAAAAATATAACTCAAGAAAAAATCCTATTAGAAGATTAGGTCTTCACGCAAATAGATTAGTTATTAAAAATCCAATAACTGGGGATATAATGGAATTTACAGCAAAAGAACCTTCTAATTTCACTAAAATTATATAGGATAAATTTAAAAAAAGTAGTATAATTATATCAGGAGGAAAATATGGAAATTATAATAATAGCTATAGTAATAATACTCGCAATGTCTGTAAGACAAATAAACGAATATGAAAGAGGATTATTATTCTCATTTGGTAAGTTCACAAAAATTTTACAACCAGGATGGAGAATAGTACTACCATTGATTCAATTTTATAATAAGGTAGATATTCGTACTAAAGCAGTAGATGTACCAGAACAAGAAGCTATCACAAAAGATAACGTATCAGTTAAAATCAACGCAGTTATATACTACAAGATATTTGATGCAAAAAAAGCAGTAATAGAGGTAGAAAATTATTTCTTTGCAGTAGGCCATCTAGCTCAAACAACTATGAGAAATATAGTAGGTTCTGTAACGTTGGATGAATTACTTTCAGATAGAGAAACTATTTCATCTAAAATATGTGAAGTAATAGATAAAGCAACAGATAGTTGGGGCGTTAAAGTAGAAAATGTAGAATTAAAAGACATTGCTCTACCAGAAGAAATGAAAAGAGTAATAGCAAAAGTAGCAGAAGCTGAAAGAGAAAAACAAGCTGTAATTACAAAAGCGAATGGAGAAGTAGAAGCAGCAGATAACTTAACGTTAGCAGCAGGTAAAATGGCATCTGTACCAGGAGCATTACATTTAAGAACTCTAGCAACATTAAATGACTTAAGTAGTGATCAATCAAATACGGTAGTATTTGCAATACCTGTAGAAGTATTAAGTGCATTCCAATCAATAGCTGACAGTAAAAAAGAATCAACAATATCAAGAGAAGTAATGGAATCTATCGAAAAACTAATAATTAATAAGAACGGAAATGTTTCAAAACATAATATAAAAAATAATGAAAAGTGATATATTTAAAAAAGAAATAAGTTACATCAATGATAAAAAATATCAAGTATTAGCAAAAGAAATATTAGAACTATTACCAGATTATTTTTACGAGGTACCAGCGTCATCAACAGGAAAATATCATCCAGAATATACAACCGGTACTGGAGGTTTAGTAAGACATACTAAATCTGCAGTAAAAATAGCACATGAATTAATGGGTAATAAATCTATAAACGGATATAACAATAGAGAAAAAGACCTAACAATCATATCGTTGCTAATACATGACGGATTGAAAAGTGGACTAGAAAAAAGTGAATACACAAAATTCGAACATCCGCTTTTAATAGGAAAATACATAGAAGATAACAAACAAGCACTTGAATTAGATGAAGAAGATTTACAAATGATAAAAGAAATGACATCAAGTCATATGGGAGAATGGAATACTAATCAATATAGTAATATAACATTACCGCTACCAGTGACAAAATTTCAAAGATTTGTTCATATGTGTGATTATTTAGCAAGTCGTAAATTTTTAAATGTAAACTTCGACTTAAATAATAATATTGTTGAATAGAAGAGTGAAAACTCTTTTTTTTTTATAAAAAGATGATATAATTAATAAAGATAGAGGTGTGTATATGATAACAATATTAATTATAGGAGTAATAGTTCTTTTTTTAACATCAACAATTTTAATTTATTCACAATCAACTACAAATAAAAGAAGAACTACAATAAGAAAGATAGATTTAAATAGAGATTATCTAATAAATAAGATGATAGGATTCAATCAATTATTAGATAAAATGATCCCAGAAAATATAGAAAACAAATCTTTAGTAGATGAACTTACAAAATTAAAAAATACAATATCAGTTGAATCTAACGATATAGAAGTAAGTATAAATAAAAGCAATGAAATATTTGAAATGATGAACAATACTGTTCTAAACGATGAAAACAACAAAATTACCAAAGATGAAATAGAAAAGCTATACAATCAAGGATATACAGAAGAATTAAAAGTAGAACGTATTAATTTTAATCAATCTGCAGAAAAATTTAATAATCAAATAGTTTCGTTTCCAGGGTCAATAGTAAATAAGGTACTAACTCTAAAAAAAATTACTATATTTAGTGATGTAGTAGAAGATGTAAAAGTAAAAGTCAAAAATAGTGCATCACATTATAATACAGAGTTTAATATCAATCAAGAAACAATAACATCTCCTACACCAGTGGAAGAAAAAGAATTGAATTTGTACAATGCTAATAAAGTAAAACCAACAAAATCAGAAGTGAAATTCGAAACAAAAGAAGAAATAACAAACAGTAACGAAATGTTAACAATTAATCCAGAAATAAATCAACAAAATGTAGAAATTGAAAACAAAACAGAATTAGAACAAATAAATTCAACACCAGAACAAAATGCAGAGGTAGCAACTCCAATAGAAGAAATGAACATGCCTATAATAGAGCCAACAGCTACACAAACTCAAGAAATAACACCTCAACAAAATCAACCATTATCAGTAGCGCCACAAGTAATTGTTGAAAGTATTCCAAATACTCAACCAGAACAGATAACGCCATCCGTAATGGACTCAACTGTAGAAAAAAATTTAATCCCAGAAGTGAAAGAAGAATTAGTACCAGATGTTAATAAAGAAGCATTACAAGTAGAAATTCCTTCAGTAGAACCATTTGTTCAAAACGAAACAGGTGCAACAACACAAGAATCTAATCAAGAAAGTATAGAAACAATTGAGAATATAGAAGTTAATCCCAATCTACAAATAAATAGTGAACAAACAATTGATATTCAAGCTAGTCAGCTAATGGTTGAAGACAATATAATAAACAACACATCAATACAAACAGAACCAATTGTTGAACAAGGATTAGAACCAAAACCAGTAGTTGAAATTACACAAGAAAAAAAATCAGTAGAAAATACTGATCAATCATTAACTAATAAATTTTGCCCACAATGTAATACAATAACTGAACTAGAATATTGTCCAAATTGCGGTACACCAACAGAATAAAAAAACTAGCTTAAAGCTAGTTATTTTTTAATGGCGCCTGATGTAGGACTCGAACCTACGACCTAACGGTTAACAGCCGTGTGCTCTACCAACTGAGCTAATCAGGCACTGCTATTACATTATATACTAAATAAATCATAAGTGTCAAGAAAAAAAGTAAAAAAAAGAAAAATTTACTTAATTAAAGCTATATGATACAATGTTATTGGTGAATTATATGAATGAAAAAGTAAGTATTATTAAAAGATATGGGGAAGATTTAATTAATAAAGAATATATAACTGACCCTGCAATAGCAAGGGATCAAGAAATAAAAGAAGTTATACTAACATTATTATCTCCAGAAAAAAGTGCTCTATTAGTAGGTAAACCAGGAATAGGTAAAACAGCAATAGTAGAAGGTCTAGCATACAGAATAAAAAATAATATGGTACCAAATGCCTTATTTGGTTATGAACTATATAAACTAAACGTAACTAGTTTGTTAGGAACCACTGAAAGTGAAGGACAAATAGAAAATAGAGTTGATTTGTTAGTGAAAGAACTAGCTCAAAGAGAAAAAACAATATTATTTCTAGACGAAACTCACGTATTAGTAAACAAAAATCAAGGCGGAGAATCCGGAATCGATTTTGCAAATATGTTTAAAGCAGGATTAGATCGTGGAGAAATTAAAATGATCGGTGCAACAACAACTGAAGAATATGAACAATATATAATAAGAGATAGAGCATTCCTAAGAAGATTTCAAAAAGTAGATGTATTGGAAGCAGATCAACCTACAGTAGTAAAAATACTTATGGGAACTTATCCTAAACTAGAAAAAAAACTAGGTGTTAAACTAGGTTATAGTGATTTCGTCAAAGAAAGAATAATGAAATTTATTGTAGAAATGACTGATGAATACAAAAGAATTTATGAAATAGCAAGTAGATATCCAGATATATGTTTAGCATTGTTATCTAATGCATTCACAAACGCATTGTATTCAAACGAAACAACAGTTACTATAAAACATATATACCAAGCTATAGAATCTACAAAAAGTATTTACGAAGATGTAAAAGTAAAAGAAAAAATTAGGTTTAAATCAGAATTTGATGACATCATTAGAGAAGAGAACATTACTTTGGACTAAGCAGTCCTTTTTTTTCTGTCAAAAAAATGAATAATATCAAATATAAAGTACTAAATAAATAAGCAGCAACTACATCTGAAAAATAATGAACTCCCAAATAAATTCTAGAGCATCCAATTAATATTAAAATAATACTAAGTCCAATATACATAAAAGAATGATACTTCTTATCAATTTTTTTACAAATTAAATAACACATATATCCATAAAAAGCAGTACTTATCATCGTATGTCCAGAAGGAAATGAATAGCCTAACTCATTATAAAATTCTATACCAACAGGCCTCTCTCTAAAAAATAATAATTTTAATAAATTATTTAGAATAACAATATCAACTACTAAAACAATAATATTAACAACTTTATCTTTAAATAAAATCAAACTCAAAACACTGAAAATACCAATAAGTAATATTCCACCAAAATCAGTGATAAAATACATGAAACTAGTCATAAAATCGCTCTCAAAACCAATAATTAAATTATATATAAAATTATCTATATCAACAGTTAAATTAAAACATACTAACCCACATATACAAACTAACAATAAACATAAAATTCCTATTAAATACTTCATAAATACCTCATACTATATATGATATCACATTAAAATAAGTAATAGAACAAAAAGGTATGGAAAAATATCAAAGGTATAGTATAATACAACAAGAAGAGGTAGTTATGAAAAAAAAGAAAAGACAAAAAAATACAGAAAATATTAAATATATAAAAAAAGTATTAAAACAAATATTCAGTAATAAAAAACTAATGATTGGTTGGATAATAACACTAATATTAAGTGTTACAATAAACGCAATTACACCACTAATTGATGCCAATATTTTAACGTCAATAACAAATTTTATCCCAAATAAAATAATTACTTTTTTACTGATAGCTTTAGGAATAAGATTATCTAATAGTATTATAAATTACTATATAACGCTTATGACTGAAAAAGTAGAACAAGATCTAATTCTAAACCTAAAACACGATTTTACAAAAGAAGTTTATGATTTAGAGACTAAAAACTTCGATAGAGAAGGTACAGGAGTATTTGCTGAAAGAATAAATAGTGAACCACCAGCAATTGCATATTCAATTTATGGTTTTAGATATAGAATATTACAAATAGTAAGCTCATTAGGAGTATACGTATATCTATTGATAATTAGTTGGCAAATCGCTATATCAGTTGCTTTATCATCGGTAATATTGGTTATAGTAGAAAAGAAAAGAATATCAATATACAAAAAACATTCAGAGGAAAAAAATGTTCTAAACGAAGATAGATTCAGCGATTTCAACGAATTTATTAGAGGCGTAAGAGATATAAAAGTTCTAAATATAAAAGATTTTGTTTTGAAAAAAATATATCGTGATCAAAAGTATATAGCAGATAAAGACATTAATCACTTAAAAAAGACTAAACTATTTGTAAATTTCTCTTACATATATAATGATTTATCAAAATTTCTTATAATTCTATTGGGTATATATTTAGTATATCAAAACGAATTAGTATCAACGAATTTAATAATAATTTATGTATATTTAAATAAAGCATTATATTTATCTAGTGACATGACCCACTTATATGAAGAACTAGTAAATATAAATATTTCAGTTACAAGATTGACAGAAATAAACGATGAAGAAAAGTATCCAAAAGAAAAATTTGGAAATAAAAATATAAAAGTACTAGAAGGACAAATAAAATTGAAAAACCTAAACTTTGAGTACACTGAAGGTAACAAAGTATTAAAAAACATTAACTTAGAAATAGATAAAAATACAACTGTAGGTTTTGTAGGTGAATCCGGTCAAGGAAAAACAACTATCTTTAATTTAATTTCAAAACTATACCAAGTAGATGACAAGTCGCTTTTTATAGATGGTTATGACATAAATGAACTATCAGAAAATTCAATAAGAAATAATATATCAGTTATCACCCAAAATCCATATATATTTAACACTACAATAAGAGAAAACTTAAAGATGGTAAATTCAAAAATCACAGATGAAGAATTAAACAAAGTATTAAAAAGTTGCCAATTAGATAAATTTATTAAAGAACTAGAAAACGGATTAGACAGTAAAGTAGGAGAAGGTGGAGTTACATTATCGGGAGGTCAAAGACAACGTTTAGCTCTTGCAAGAACAATGGTGAAAAAATCAAATATAATTTTATTAGATGAAGCAACAAGTGCTTTAGATAATAAAACACAAAATGAGATTCAAGAAGCTATTAAAGAAGTAGGTAAAGAAAAAACAATGTTAATTGTTGCGCATAGATTATCAACTGTCATAAATTGCGACAAAATATTTGTTATTGATAATGGAAAAGTAATAAGCCAAGGAACACATAAAGAACTAATGAAAAGTTGCAAAAAATATAAAGAGTTATATCAAGTAGAAAAAGATTAAAAATCTATTTAAATTTTAATTTATATCTGATATACTTATACTAGTATAAGGAGTAGTATGAAAAATATAAAAAATAAACTATTTTATATTATCATTGTATGTAGTGTATTGTTAGTGATTGTTTCAGTTGGTACTTATGCAAAATACATAGGTAACTCCATATGGGATTATTATATAGAAAGTCAAGGATTCTACTTTTTCAGTGATAAATTAAGTGGTGAAAAAAATGTTAACAACGGATGGAATGGGACACCAGTATTATTTGACATAAGGAATTATAACGAAGAAAATG
Source organism: uncultured Muribaculaceae bacterium (assembly GCA_964370475.1). Lineage (GTDB taxonomy): Bacteria > Bacillota_I > Bacilli_A > RF39 > UBA660 > CAYJCL01. The sequence goes on from CAYJJI010000017.1 coordinate 8,898, forward strand.
AAGTTTCAGACTTTCAAATAGAATATGAAATTACATGTACTATAACAAGCATTAATGCAAGCGATTTAGAATGTTCCGTAAACGGTTCAGGAACAAATACCTACACAGGTGTATTAGAACAGACTAGAACATGCCAGAACACAAAAGGTGATGGAGTTAACACTTCGAATTTAAATGAATCAACTTGTACAAGTAGAGGATATACTTGGATAGATGGAAATACAAGTATTAATAATTTCTTTGAAATTAATAAAATAGACCCAAACACAGAAATTGGTGAAGTAACTGTTGAAATAGAAGCTAAATCATTATCACCATATAGTAAAACATTAAAGGGTGAATTTTATTTAAAAGAAAATGCAGCTATAGTAGAAGAAGAAATAATTTTTGAACATCAAAGTTATAGTGATTACGAAAAAGTAATCATAACTAATAATTCATATAAAGACAGAACTTTCTTTCTAAGATGGGACCAAAATATATTAAGTATAGCTAAAGGAGACTATATAATTTCCGGAGTTAGCTTAGGGAATATAAATGAAATTGAATTTGATATAGCAAAAGGTGAAACACTAACATATTCGTACTATAAAAAAAATAGTAGTGACGAAATAACTATCGAAGACTTCATTCTTCTTGATAAACCAGAACCACCAGCTATAAGGGTAAGCAGCATAGAACTATACTCAACAACTGGTGGAGCAGTAGAACTAAGTCCGGCAACATTTACTGAAGACACTACTAAAATAAACTTGTCCTTGCCTTCCGATACATCAACATTTACTTACGTAGTAACCATTGAAAATACAACAAATGATTATTACCATTTAAAGGGTATAGATCAACTACTAAATACCGCTAAAGCCGAAACAGTAACTAACGGTATGAGTTTATATCACGAATTTGCACCAGGTACACTTTCGACATTTACCTTAACATATAAAGGAATATCAAATTTAACACAAAGTGAATTAGTATTAGAGGTACTATACGAATTCGCATTAGGTGAGGTGTATAAAGACGAAACTCTAAACGGAGCAACACCAGAGATTATAGATGGTCTAGTACCGATTAGTTATGATGAAACACTCAATGAATGGGTAAAAGCAGACTTAATAGAAAATGAATGGTATGATTATTCGATTATGAAATGGGCAAATGCCGCCAGCGTAATAAGCTCACAAAGAGACTTCTACACAGAAGCAGAAGCAGGAACTGTAGTAAGTATGGATCATATGACTTCAATGTTAGTGTGGATACCAAGATATTCATACACTATAAGAGAGACATTAGGATTCCATGTTCCAGGTGCTGGAAGTGTAAGTTTAACTACACCAGGAGCAATAGATATAATATTCCCTGGTATAGAAACTACCCACTTAGGAAGTGCTACTTATACAGGAACAGAAGCAGAAAATTACTATACACCATCATCATTTTGTTGGGGTAACTCATGTGATGACCCAACAACGAGAAGTGATGAAGAAAATGAAGAAATAAAAGGATTTTGGATAGCTAAATTTGAAGCATCAAAAGTTAATAACATATTATATTCAAAACCAAACATGACACCAATGATTAATTATACAATTGCTGCTACATTCTATTATGTTCAAGAATTAATGAATGGAACTAACGGATACAATAACTACGGCTACGTAGGATATGTTGATGCTCACTTAATTAAAAATACAGAATGGGGAGCAATTGCATACTTAAGCCAATCTATTTATGGAAAATATGGAAATCCAGACTATACAGGAGCAAATAAAGAAATTTATTTAAATACATGTAGTACATATCGAACTGGAATAGGGGGATCATCAGCAGCAGATGGAAGAACTACAGCTTCTTGTTATAACTCTGATCATATGTATGATTCTTACAACGGAATGGGAGCATCAACTACAGGAAATATCTATGGAGTATACGACATGATAGGTGGAACGTTTGATAGAGTTATGGGAATAGTTTTAGGCCCTAATGGAGAGTTTATCCCAGATTTATCAGGATTTACATCACTTCCAGAAGGAAGATATATTAACATATATCCTTATGGAACATACACTCAAGGTGATATATCACCGATTAAAGGTGATGGGCTTACAGAAACATTATATTTTTACAGTGATAGATATCTAGGAGATCCTAGGTTCTCATCCACTAATTATTATGACTATCATTGGTTATATAGAGGAGGAAGTTTATTTTTCTCAAACACAGCAGCCAACGGAATATTTTCTTATACTTTATTTAATGGCCAAGCTGATTCTCATCATTCATCAAGATTTACAATAACAATGACAGGCTCACTAGTAACTAGTTTATAAAATTGATAATTAAAATTATCAATTTTTTTATATAAAAAAAGATAGATAATTATCTATCAATTATTACTTATAAAATCATCGATATATTGGAGTACAAAACACCTTAATTCTTCCATAGTATTTTTAGTAGTAACATTTTTATAATTAATTCTATCAATAATTATATTTATATAATTATTATTTCTAATAACTTCAACACAATATTTATAATTAAAATCAAAGATAAATGCAATATAAGAAATCCAAATATCTAAAGCGGTTTTCCTAGTAGAACTTAGTATTGTTGATTTACTATAAAAAGATTTTAATACATCATCGGATATAACATCGAACTCCAATACATTATCTATTAACTTAGGACTCATAGATAACTTGTCTTCAAAGCTCTTAACTCTAAAATTATCTAATTTATCAGCATCTCTAATAATTTTAGCAAATAACAACATTCTTTCATCACTTACTTTTTCAATTTCAAATTTATTGTGATTCAAAATAGCAAAACTAATAATATCATCAAATTTATTAGTATCTATATATTTTCTAATGTAATTATCTTCAAAAAGAAGATTTACACCATGAACAGCATGATTAAATCTACCAGCATCCATCTCTCCTAAAAACCTGATCTCATCAAATCTTCCAATATCATGTAATAAACCAATTAACTTTGCTAATTCAATATCAGATTCACAAAGACTAAGATTATTTGCAAGAGCTTCACAATCATTCATCACATGAAATGTATGCTTAACTTTATTTTTAGTACTTATATCGTTCATATCAAATAAACTAACATATTCATTAAACTCACTAACTGCTTTTTTAAAATCTATCATATAACAACCTCTTACATAAAGTATAACATTAAAGTAAACGTTTATGTTATAATAATGTAATTAACAAAGTGATTAGGAGATAAGTATGAAGAAACTAATTTTAGATGTAGATGATGTAATAACAGGTGGAACATTTCTAAATGCTATTAACGAATTTTTAAATACTAACTACAAAGAAGATGAAGTAAAGAATTATTACATTCAAGATTTACTAGGAGAAAAAAAGGACGAATTTTTTGAAAAATTCGAAGAAATAGATCTATATAAATCAGCAAAATTATATGATAATTGTTATGACGTATTAAAAAGACTAAACGAAAAATATGACATTTACCCATGTTCCGCATTCGTTTGGAGAGAAGTACCAGAAAAGAGCAGTGGAAACTTAAAAAATAAATACGATTTTCTATACAAAGAGTTACCATTTATTGACCCAAATAAATACATATTCACAACTAGTAAAAATATAATAAAAGCTGACATAAGAATAGATGACAAAATGGAAAATTTAACAGATGCAAATCTAAATATATTATATACAGCTTACCATAATAAAAACATCAACCAAGAAGAATTAGATAAGAATAATATCATTAGAGCAAATAATTGGCTAGAGATAGAAGAAATAATAAATAATTACCAATAGTAGAAAAAATAGAAATACAATAATTAAGTAGGAGATAATAGAATGAAAACCAAAGAAAAACACACCTTTATCGCAGATAACACAGGGAAAATTCACGCATACCAAGGAGATAGTGAAAATTCAAAAAGAACTAAAATTTATATAAAAAGAATTGGAAAATCAACATTCATAATTGAAGGTGAAGAAACAAAAAATTGTGTTTTATCTTTTTTTGGTCTAATTGAATATATTAATGAAATAGCAAATATTGAAAATGAAATAATAGTTAGAAATTTATCTAGAGCTAATGTTGGTGCAATATTGAAATTATGTAATGAAAACAAAGAAAGAGAAAATCAAGAAACTGATCACAATCACAGCCAAGCACTTGCAATTGAAATAGCAAATAGAAGATTAATTGAATTGTTTGGAATCACTTATGAAGAATTCAGTAATTTAACTTGCCTAGAACAGAACGAATTAATGGAGATAATATATGCTAAAAAAGAAGAAAAAGATACAAATAAGGTAATGATTGAATCAGGAGATAATGCGTTATTCATCAAGAAAAAACTAGATGAAAAAGTAATGCTAGCTGATGGAACTTTCGTGAAAGTAGGAGATAATCCTTATCAAAGTAGAAAAAGAATAGATGAAAAACTAGATGAAATGGTTAATGAAAAAGAGTCGTTTGTAAGAAAATTAATTAAAAAAGTTGGTAGAAAATAACTTCTATCAATTTTTTTATATACAAATGAATAATATGATAAAATACAATTAAAGAAGCTAATATGAATATTGAAAAAATATATAGTAAATTAAACGAAAATATACGCTTAACTTTTGCAATAGTTAATAATCAAAACAACAAAAAAAGAATAGCTCATTTAAGAGCATATGAGAAAATAGAATATATTTTATGACAATGTTCGCAACATCATTTTGTAACGAACTAAAACAATATAATGAAGTATTAATATGAGGTATGAGTAGTAATTCTAAAGTAGATCACGACGAGTAAGGATTTCCTATATTTGAAAAGGGATATGCAAATAATATGACTGGTAAAATAGAGTGTAACAGCAATACTTCATTTAATAAATTAAATGTGCTATAATTAAAAGGTAATTAAAAATTGCTTTTGGAGGAAAAATGAAAAATAAAAAAGGATTAAAAATAATTTTAGGTATTGTAGGAGTTATATTATTAATTTTCGCATACTTTATAAGTAGAGATTTAAATCAAGAAGACACACTAAGAGATACAATAAACAATTATATAGAAAATCAGATTGTACCAGATAAACCAAGTACATCAGGAGAATACTATAAAATTGAAAAAGAAATTTTGAATTATTTAACAACTACTAGTAAATATACAGAAGAATTAACAGCTATTTTTAAAGAAATATATGATTTTGAATTTTATTATTCTACTCATGCCTATGAGTCATTAAAAGATGACTTCAGTGCTGATTTAGAAAAAATAGAAAAGCTTAAAAATAATTTAAATAATAAAATAAATCAATTTATAGAATTAAATAATTATGAAACATTACTAGAAAAGCATAATAGTGATGATGAATACTATAATGACTTATATATAGAACTTCTAGGAAGTGAAGAAGAATTTGATAATGTAAATAAATCATACAATGAAATTAAAACTATATATACAGATTATTTTATTAATGCTAATAATTATATCGAATTTTTAAAAAATTCATCACTTACTATTGATGATAATAAAGAAAATATGACATTTGATACTGATGAAGAAATCTCTAAATATGGACAATTAGCAGATGCATTAAACCTTAGTCTAGGTGAAATTGTAGCCACTGATTAGTTAAGAAACTATATTAATCTTAAAAATAAAATTAGTATTAGATATAGGAAAACCAAGCTGTCATTTTATAAATGATAGAGGTACTTCGTCATATCACAATCATCCTAACAAATCAGCTAAATATGCATATGATATATTAAATAGACTAGATTATGAAAATGATTATATCAAAAAAATAGTTTCTTGATAAAAGAACATGATACAAAAATAACAATAGATAATATAAAAGAATTTTATATAGAACCGTTAAATCTACTGATAAAAGTTCAAACAGCATATGCTTATGCACATCGTCCTGATTATTAAAAAAAAGAATCAAATATATTAGCAAATTTAAAGAATTAATTAAAACTAAAGTTGAAAATAAAAAGTTAAATAAAGTTGGTAGAAAATAACTTCTATCAACTTTATTTTTATAATAGGATTGTTTTAACACTAGATGTTAACTTATTTAAATAGAGAATAACTCTAATATTTTATAATTCAACATAATTTGCTATAATATAATTAATTTAGGAGATGAGGCTGTGGCACAAATAAACGTTAAAGAATTAAATGATTATTTTAAATCTAAAAAAACTGGTTCAATGGAATTATTTTTTAAATACAAAAATGAAGAGTACGCTTTAACGTTGTATTTAGAAAAAGAAAAAGTATCTTTTCAAAAAATAAGTAAAGAGAATACCGATAAAGAAAAATATTATTACAACATTAATGATTTATTAAATGAAGAATATATTAATAAAGAAAAACTTATAGATATTTTTGATAAGTTCAATTTTTATGAAGAGTATAGTATAGAAGAAATTAAAAAAAATATTATTTCAAAAAAAGTGTATAGTTTATCAGGAAACATGTTAGATGGAATTAATGTATTTATAAATAACAAAAAAGCTGTATATAAATACAAACTTAATGAAAATAAAATAACCTTACAATTGAAAAATTATGTAGGTTTTAAAAATTTAGAAGTAGTTTACGATGAAAATATATATCTTCATTTAAATAATGGCATAAATAATAATTATATCGATCCATGGAAATTTACTGTCGACTTAAAAAAAGAAATTAAAAAAATTATAATTATTGAATTTGAAATAAACTATAAATATTTTGTAAAAACAGTTTTCAAGTATATAAATAAATTTTTAGATAAAGATAATTTACTTTTAGAAATGAAACTGTTAAAAAATTTCAACATCTTTAATAATTATGCAGACGAAGTGGATAATCTCATATCTGAAATAGATTCTAAATCAATTATAGATTTATTATTAGAAGAAAATAACGAATATGATAGAATATGCAAACTATTAATAAATAGTGAAATGTATAAAGAATTATATAATAAAATAGACTATAAAGATAAAATGTTAATTATAACTAATTATATTTCTTGTCCAAAACCTTTTGAAGTAAATCAAGAAGAATTTAATAAATTAGTAGAATCCGCAATTGAGTATAAAGTATCATTAGAATCTGTATGGAGACTCGCAATGTCTTATGATATGAGAAATTTAAACTATGATATAATTGATAGATTCTTTATAGATAAAAAAGATATTTGGTATTTGGGTGAATATATAAGCGGAGTACAACAAATCAACACAGAAAATATAATAAATCTAATAATTAATACCAAAGATATTGAATATATAACTAATATACTTAATGATGAATGGGTTATAAATCATTTCAATAAAAATTGCATAGAAAAGTTAAAAAAGTATATAGAAAAAAGTTGATAGGCATTAAATACATCAACTTTTTTATTCGAAATTATTGTATAACAACTTAACTTCCTAATTGAAATAATTAGTAGAAAAATTGACTTTTTAAAAGTTATTAAATATAATACACTTTATATAAAAAGGGAGAAAAACTATATGAATAATTTATTTAATAGAGCTTTCATAACTGTAGATACAGCTAATTTGAAAAAAGAATTGGAAATTCCGATTCAAAGACCCAGAGGAATTTCTTTTAAACCTCGTAAAGGATTATGGGCAACCACTTATATTGGTGAAGATGGTAATATATGTGACTGGTTAAATTATATACAAAAATATCATAGAAATATGATGTTTAATAAAGCTTGTATCTTCACTTTAAAAAAAGATGCAAATATATATACTATAGACAATGTTGATTCAGTTATACAAGCTAGCATAAAATATCCTTCATTACATCATAAATTATTGCAATGTAATTCTTCTTTTAAACGCTCATTACCTAATAAGTTACCAATTAATTATGAAGCACTACTTGATGAATATGATGGTGTTTACATAAATTTAGAAAATTTACCACATCAAATGTTAATTGAAGATGGTGAATTTAATAGGTTTGATGTTAATTCCTTAATTATCTCAAATATAGATAGTATTGAACATTATCAAAGCTTGGCGTTATCAAAGGATGAAAACAATTTATATTCTATTTCTAGTATAAGTGAACACAAGCATATTTCTTCATTAAACCCATTGTTTCTGTCAATTTTAGAAGAACTTAAAAATAAAGTTCAATTAGAAATAGAAAATAATCAATATTATCAATTACAAGAAAATTATGAAGACTGTTATAGAGAACTTGATGATTTAATTCATAGAGCAATCAATCGTATTTATTATCAATATGAAAGTGATTTTCATCAATTGAACTATGAATTAATGTGTAATGGATTTTACCCAATACAAGTTGTTATGTCACAAATAGTATTATCTGAACAACTAAGAAAAGGGGACCAAACTTACTTTAGAAGATATTTAAATAAATGAATTAAAAAGTTGATAGAAATTTAATCTATCAACTTTTATTATCTTAATAGGCGGTTTTAGTTGAAGTGGTTAACTTCATTTAAATAGCGTATAACTAAAATATTTTAAACCTTTAATAGGTTGTGATATAATTTAACTGTATTAAAAATAAAAGTAAAAAAATTAATAGGAGATAAATAATGAAAAACAAAGAATATTTTTTTAAAATAATAATAAATTATTTAAATAAAAACAAAAAAATTAGAGTTAACAGATTTATTCAAAGTTTATATGATCAATATGGATATGGTTATGACGAAATAAGCGATGCTAATTTATTGATGAGTTTACAAGGCTATAATATGAATTTAGAAATTCCTCTCTTAGCTACTGGGCAAAATGGTTATTTTAATGACCAAATAGAAAAAAATGGACTAACATCACAAACTTTAGATGAACAGGACTTAGAAGATGCAAAATTTATAGCAGAAAGTTTTGGGAAAAATACAAATTATGGAAACAACAATGTTCCAATAAACTATATTACAATGCTCGGGTCTACTGAATTTAATTATGCTTCACAATCTTTTCCAGCAGGAATTTTGGAAGATGTTTTTCAGTGTAGTCCTAATCGAGATTTCCCTATACAATTGATTTTGGGTGAAAGAGAACAAGATTTTTATTTAAGATTGTTACATTTCCAAATGAAAAACATTGAAACTTTTGATACAAATAAAGAAATAGAAGTAATTAATAGAGCCAGAAGATTATTAGAAAATTTTTGTAAAAATAAAAACAGAGTATATATAATTGGATTGGATGATGTTTTGAATTGCAAAGCTGCTGCTGGAGATGTTCTTGGTCTTAGAGATGGCAGTTTATCAAATGAAGAAGCGATAAACAAAATAGAATCTTTAGATACTTTTGAACAATTATTAAATAGTTTTAATATAGATTCAACAAACATGTTTCATGATCAAAATCTAAACGGAGAATATGGAATTTCTGTATATAGTCCAATACCTAGGAATAAATTAAGTTATATCGAAGTAGAAAGATCTTATATTTTATTGCAAAAGAGAGCCTTCGATTTAGGTTACAAGATTGGTGATGAAATATTAATACATGAAAAATCACAAGAACAACACATTAAATAAAAAAGTTGATAGAATCTAATCTATCAACTTTTATTTTCCTAATGAACAGTTTTAGTAGAAGTTGTTAACTCATTTAAATAGAGTATAACTCTAACATTTTATAAATGCAATATAATTTGTTAATCAATTTATAAAGTAAAGTATAATTCTGATTTTGATTAAATCAATGATGTATGATACAATAACACTTAGGTGAATGTACTGATGAATGAACAAATGTATAAAAATTTTGTCTATTGTTGTAATAGTGTAGCTATACAATTACACTTTGACAATAGTAATGATGGATATATCAATAATTTATTAGCTTTTGAAAATCATGATGGAACTTTTATAGATACAATTACTAAAAATAATAATATTATTAAAGGAACGCACTATGGTGTTTGTTTCACTATGGCTTGTTATATATTTAATTTGCTTACTGAGATGGGAGCTGAAGAATATTATTTAATGTCTTCTTCTAATGGTAGAGAACCAAATACGGTTGTTTTATATAAATATGATAATGAATATAAGATATGTGATTTAGGTAGAGGAGTTGTATTTTTCGAACGAAAAATTAATGATTTATTTGAAGGTTTAATTTCAAATGTAGTAGATATAAGTGATATGCAAAGTTTAAATGATTTAAAAACAGAAATAGGAAATCAAAAATTTTATGATATATCGGTTGACGAGTATATAAAAATATATCCTAAAATAACTTGTGATGTTATATTACATAGTGGTAACGAAGATAAGCCATTTTTTGAAATTCCAAGAGTAAATATAGAAGAGTTTATACAAAATAAATTAAACAGTTCTAAAAGTGTTAAATAATTTAAGAAGAATAAACTTTGACACATTATAACAATTATATATAATAAAAAAGTTGATAGAAATTAATCTATCAACTTTTATTTTTTTAATGGGGCAATTTTACTTGAAGTTGCTAACTTCCTTTAAATAGAGTATACCCGAATATTTCGTAAATGCAAGAAAATTTGATATAATTAATACGGGTGAAGAATATGGAAACACTTTATACTAGCAGACTAATATTAAAAAAAGGTAATTTAGATGATTATAAAAAAGTCTTTGAATACGACTTTAAAAAATTAATGAATGTTGATAATGTATTTGAATATGTAAAAAAAGATGACGATATTAGCGTTAAACAGTTAGAAATTATGGTTAATAGACCAGAAGAAAAAGATTATTATGAATATATAATATATCTAAAAGATACAAACGAACCAATTGGTCATATTATTGCAGATAGAAAAAATAAAGAATATAATGCATTAGAACTAGGCTATGATTTACACCCTGATTATTGGAATAATGGATATATGACAGAGGCAACTGTTAAATTTATTAACTTTTTATTTTCAAGAGGTTATGATAATGTTTTAAGTGGATATGCAAAAGGTAATTTTAAATCCAAAGGATTACTAGAAAAACTAGGATTTAAAGAATTTGAAGAGGGAATAATGTATGTATCACCAACAAAAACTGTTCCACAGTATCATTGTATATTAAGTAAAGATATTTTTATGAAGACTATTATTATGTAGGTAAATGGTCAAGAGAAGTAGAAAACTTTATGTATTCATTTTGTGAAATATATCCAATTGAAGATGGAGAAGTACCAGAATATATTTTTATGGATGATAAAGTAAACAGAGCATTTAAATTATGTGAAAAAACAAACGAAAATGTTATTAGAATAGCTATATATAATGTGAAAGGTGAAGTTGTATATGAAAAAAAGTATGTGGTATATACAAATGAAAATATAAATTCTGAAATTACTGAAAAATTATATAGATTATGTGTTGATAACTATGATAGAATAACTCCAAGTGACAAATATAGGGATAAGGTATTAAAATTACTAAAAAAAGATTTAGAAAATTTTGAATGTATTGTAGCAATATATGAGGATGATAATTTAATAGGATATTCAGCAGGTAATGGATACCTTGAACAGATTTGTGTTGTAAAAAAATATGATAATAGAAAGTTAAAAAAAGTATTGATTGATTATATATCGGAAAATAAATTTTTAAAAATAAAATAATAAACGAGAAATAAAAAAGTTGATAGAAACTAATCTATCAACTTTTATTTTCCTAATGGGGCAGTTTTAGTTGAAGTTGCTAACTTCCTTTGAATAGAGTATAACTCA
>CAYJJI010000018.1:0-19653 GCA_964370475.1 uncultured Muribaculaceae bacterium
ATAGGAGATGTTAGGGATATTAATTCTGTAGATGGGGTTATGAGAGGAGTAGATTTTGTTTTTCATGCTGCTGCTTTAAAGCAAGTTCCATCATGTGAATTTTTCCCTATGCAAGCTGTTAATACAAATGTTTATGGAACTAATAATGTATTAACTTCTGCTGTTAATCATGGAGTACAAAAAGTAATATGTTTAAGTACTGATAAAGCGGCTTATCCAATTAATGCGATGGGTGTAAGTAAAGCAATGATGGAAAGAGTTGCAACTGCTAAAGCTCGCGAAATAGGTGACAATGGGACAACTATTTGTTTAACTAGATATGGAAATGTAATGGGTTCTAGAGGATCTGTTATTCCCTTGTTTTATGATTTAATAGAACAAGGTAAACCATTAACTATTACTGATGGTTCTATGACTAGGTTTATGATGACTTTAGATGATGCTGTTGAATTAGTATTATATGCATTTTATCATGGTAAGCAAGGAGATTTATTTGTTCAAAAATCGCCTGCTGCAACTATTGATACTTTAGCTAAAGCTATATGTATGTATAAAAATGCTGAATTTAATACTAAAAATATTGGTATTAGACATGGTGAGAAGAATTATGAAGTATTAGTTACAATGGAAGAAATGGCTAAAGCTATTTCATTACCCAATTATTATTGTGTACATATGGATTCGAGAGATTTGAATTATAATACTTATATTGATCAAGGAATGGGTATGGGTCAATTAAACGGATCATATACTTCTAGTAATACTGAGCAATTAGATGAAGAAGGTGTAATTAGACTTCTTAAAAAGATGGATAATCCATTAAGATAAAATTTATTTATCACTTTTTTAAAATTCTTTATATAAATTTATAAATGTAGTATAATAAATGTACACAAGTGAATCAAGGAGTAAATATGAAAAAAGTATTGTTAATAATACCTGCGTATAATGAAGAGGATTCGATTTTGAATACTTGTAATGAAATAAAAAAATTCAAATCAAAATATCAATTAGATTATATTGTTATTAATGATGGGTCTAAGGATGGTACATTAAGTATTTTAAAAAATAATAATATTCCTCATATTAATTTAATATGTAATTTAGGTATAGGTGGAGCTGTTCAAACTGGCTATAAATATGCTTTTGCTAATGATTATGATGTTGCCATTCAATATGATGCTGATGGGCAACATGATGTTAAATATGTTGATAATTTAGCTGATGTTATTATTAAAAATAATTCTGATTTTGTTATTGGATCTAGATATATAGATATGGATAGAGAAGGATTTAAATCTACTAAGGCAAGAAGAATAGGTATTAACATTATTTCTTGGGCTATAAAACTAAGAACTAAAAGCAAAATATACGATGTAACTTCTGGATTTAGAGCAGCTAATAAACGAGTAATAGAGTATTTTTCTAAAAATTACCCTGTAGAATATCCAGAGCCTATTACTAATATGATTTTATTAAAAGAGAAATATATTGTAAATGAAATATCTGTAGTTATGAGAGAAAGAAATGCTGGGATTTCTTCTATAAGAGCATGGAAAAATATTTATTATATGATAAATGTTTTGATATCTATACTTTTAGTTTCGTTTAAGGATGGTGATATTAATGAGTAATACTTTAATTGTTGCACTTATTACTTTTGGTATATTATTAATAATTGTTACGTTATATAATGTGGTAAAAGGGTTAATACCTATTAAATATTCTATAGTGTGGATTTTTGTTGGAATTGTTACTATTATAACTGGGTTGTTTCCAGAAATATTTGTATATATTTCGGATTTAGTAGGTGTTGCTACTTTATCTAATATGATCATAGCTATTTTAATATCATTATTGTTATTGATTAGTTTATCCTTAACTATAATAGTTTCAAAACAGAAAAAGTTAATTAAGATGTTGATACAGGATGTATCTATATTAAAATGTAAAAAATAAAACTTTATTTAGTTTTATTTTTTTTTGTGTTAAAATGTAATAGGAGAAGTATTATGATAAATATGATTACTAATAAACAATTTTTCAATAAATTTATTTTTATATTTATAGTTATTCAACCATTAATAGATATTTTAACTGGTATAATGGTTACTAATAATATAGGGTTAATTACTGTTGGAGTAATTCTGAGAACTTTATTTATGTTATATTTGATATTTAATTTTGTTGTATTATATTTACCTATGAAAGATAGAAATATTATATATATAATTTTAGGTTTAATTTTATATTTTATACTCTCGTTATTAAATTTGATAAATGTATATGGATTTAATTCTATATTTTTACAATTAAATGGATATGTTAAAACTTTTTATTTTCCGATTTCTTTGTTGATGTTATTTCTGATAAACAAAAAAATTAAGATTAATATTAATAATAATTCATTTATATATGCATTATTATTTTATACATTGACAATATTTATATGTGGTGTTTTAGATGTTGGGTATGATAGTTATAGTAACAATTATAAAGATGGAACTAATGGGTTATTTTATGCCGCTAATGAGACTGGAGCTTTAGTTAGTATTTTAGCACCATATTTATTCTATTTATTATTTTCTAATAATAAAATATGGCAGTATATTGTTTATGTCATTACTTTAATAGCTTATTTATATACGTGTCTAGAAATGGGTACTAAAGTTCCTGTATTTGCTTTAATTATCATTGGTATAATATTATTTGTTGTATTAATTATTAATGTTTTTAATTTTAAACTTAAAAAGATAAATTATTGTATTTTATATAAAGTTATTTTGGCTTTAATTACTTTAATCTTATTTGTGTCTGTTATAGATTATACTCCTGCTGGAGTTAATTTAAAAACTTCATTTACTCATACTAATATAAATCAAGAAGAAGATACTGATGATAGTGATGATGAAATAAAGGATGATTTATTAAGTGGCAGAGGCGACTTGTTAGTAGATAGTTTTACTAAATTTTCAAGTTCTTCTATAGCTACCAAGGTATTTGGTATTGGATATGTAGATCTTGGAGATTTTGGTCCTTATAATGCTAAAATGGTAGAGATGGATTATTTTGATATATTCTTGAATCATGGTTTTATAGGTTCTTTAATATATTTTTCACCTATTGTGATTATCTTATTTAGCATGATGATCATGGTCATAAAAAAATTAAAATCGTGTGTTACTATGATAGAATTATATTTTGTAGCTGCTAGTGGGGCTTTAGGATTTGGGATAGCTTTTGTATCAGGACACGTATTTGTTGCGCCGGCAGTAAGTACAATTTTGATGTTATCACTAGTTAAATTATATAATCTTATAGAGGAGGTTTAATTATGTTTGCTAATGGAACAAATAATAAACTTTGTGACTTGAATATAAAAAACAAATATGAAGTTAAAGATTATGTTGTAAATATTGAAGATAAGTGTGACTCTCATTCCGTTATTTGTCAGAATGTTACTGTGGATAGTGAAGTTTTAGAAGTTGGATTTGGACAAGGAGCTATCAGTAAATGTTTAATTAAAGATAAATCTTGTGTTGTTGATGGAATCGATGTCGATGAAGAAGCTATCAGAATTGCTAGAGAAGCTGGTTATTTCAGAAATTTATACGATAACGATACATTGATTGAGAATAAATATGATTATATAATTTTTGCTGATGTTTTGGAACATATTTATGATCCAATAGATATGTTGAAAATATATAGTAAATATTTAAAAAAAGGTGGAGAAATATTGATTAGTATTCCTAATGTTTCTTATTATGACATTATTGCTGGTTTGATTAATAATAATTTTAATTATGATATAAAAGGGTTATTAGATAATACTCATATTAGATTTTTTACTTTGCCTTCATTTATGGATTACATAAATGAAAGTAATAAAGTATCAAATATCTTGTTTGATTGTGAATACATCCAGTCAATTGATGTTAATCCTGTATTTCATGATAATTATAAAAATTTAGATAAATTTTTCTCTGATGTTGATCATGTTTATCAATACCAGCATATTATTAGAATTACGAAAGTGAAGAATGTTAAAGATGCAACAAAATTAGCTGCATTTATAAAGCAAAAGAGAATAGATAATGTTGCATCTTTAGACAAAATGTTAGCAAAAGATTTAGATAGTTTATTAGAAAACGAATGTATAAAAAATCATATAAAAACTGAAAAAGAATCGATAAAAGAAGACTATGAAAAAAAACTTGTTAAAGAAAATAATGAACATATTGAAGCTATTAATAAAACAAATGAATATGTTCATAAGTTAGAACAAGAGTTAGATTATATTTTAAATAGTAAGTCTTGGAAAATTACTAAACCATTAAGAAGTATAATGACTTTATTTAGAAAGAGGTAGAAATGAAAAATTGTTTTGTTATTGTTAATTATAATGATTATTCTAGTACTATTAACTTAATTAATAATATTAAAGACTACAAGTTAGTTGATGAAATTGTAATAATAGATAACAAATCAGTTGATGATTCTTTATCTTTATTAAAGAAATTAAAAATGGATAAACTTAATATTATTGAAAATGATAAAAATGGTGGATATTCTTATGCTTTGAATAAAGGTTGTAAGTATTTAATTAATAAATATGGAGAATGTAATATTTTTATTAGTAATTCGGATATCATTGTTAGTGATGAAAGTGATTTAGTGGAATTAATTAAAAACATTAATGAAGAAGTCGTAATAGCTGCTCCTGCTATAAATACTAATGGAGTTATTAGTAGAGGTTGGAAAATTCCTAAAATTGGAAGAGAAATTTTATTTAATATTCCCTTAGTTCAAAAGGTGATAATTAAATTTAATGGTTACAAGAATAGTCATTATAAGGATATAGTATCTAAAGTATATACAGTATCAGGTTGTTTTTTCTTGATATCTTCAAATTTTGTTGAGGAAATGAAATATTTTGATGATGAAGTGTTTTTGTATTATGAAGAAAATATATTCGGAATGAAAGCAAAACAATTAAATAAAACAATTGTTACTGTTAATGATATTCAAGTAATTCATAACCATTCAGTTACTATTGACAAATCTATTAATAAAATGAATAAACTTCGAATTCAAAAAAAATCACAACAATATTTTTGTGAAAACTATTTAAAAACAAGTAGGTTGTCTTTGAGAGTGTTAAGGATAACAGCTAGTATTAATTTGTTTTTGATGAAAATTTGGTATTTCTTTATTTAGGACTGTTGTCCTTTTTTCTTTACTATAAATTAGTATTAAAGTATAATTAAAACAGGTGATAATAATGAAGAAGATTACAATATTGGCATTACATTTGGGATATGGTGGAATAGAAAAGTATATATCTTCGTTATGTAAGATGTTAGATAATGAATACGAAATTGAGATTATTTGTACTTATAAGAATGCTCAAGTTGCATTTGATTTTAGTGATAGAGTAAAGATTAATTATTTAATTAATAAGTTACCGAGTAAAAAAGAATTGAAGATTGCTATTAGGAGATTAAATGTATTTAAAGCATTAAAACTATTTATTGTAAATATAAATATTTTAATAAGTAAAAAAGTTAAAAATATAAAAGCTATTAAAAACATTAATAGTGATTATATTATAACTACTAGAATATTTCATAATAGGTTAGTAAATAAATATGCTAAAAAAGAGATTATTAAGATTGCTAGTGAACATTCTTATTATACTGATAACAAGGAAGTTGAAAAAATAGTGGATTCTGTTAGTAATTTTAATTACTTTATTGCTATATCTAAGAACTTAGATGAATTATTTAGGAGTAAACTAAATATTGATAGTGTTTATATACCTAATGTATTAGATTTAATACCTAGCAATAGTAGTAATTTAAATAACAAAAGTTTGGTAGCTATAGGAAGATTAAGTTATGTAAAAGGTTTTAATAGTTTATTGTATGTTATAAAACAAGTAAAAATTAAAATACCTGATATTAAGCTTGATCTAGTTGGAGATGGTGAATTATATACGGAATTAGCTGATTTGATTAAAGAGTACGATCTTACTGACAATGTTGTAATGCATGGTTTTTTAGCTACTGATAGAGTTAATGAATTAATTAAAAATAGTTCTTTATATGTAATGACTTCATATAGTGAATCTTTTGGTTTAGTATTGTTAGAAGCTATGAGTTTTGGTGTACCTTGCATTGCATTTGATAGTGCTATGGGTGCTAGAGAATTGATAAGCGGTAATGGTATATTGATAAAGAATAGAAATTTAGACATGATGGCTAATGAAATTGTCTATTTATTAAATAATAGAAAAGAATTAAATAGATTAGGAATGATATCAAAGGAGTTTTGCAAAAATTATGATTTACAAAATGTAAAAAAACAATGGATTGAATTATTAGAAAGGAAATAGTTATGAAAAAAATAATGTTTATATCTAGTAGCGGAGGTCATTTATCAGAGTTATTACAAATGAAGGATATCTTTAAAAATTATGACTATCATATAGTTACTGAAAAGACTAAAAGTACTTCTAAATTAGTAGATGATTATAATAAAAAAGTAAGTTTTTTATTATATGGTACTAAAGACCATTTATTTAAGTACATATTTATATTATTATTTAATTGTTTTATTAGTTTATATTATCTAATTAGGTATAATCCTAGCATTGTTGTTACTACTGGAGCACATACTGCTGGTCCAATGTGTTGTTTAGCTAAATTATTTTTTAAGAAAATTATTTATATAGAAACGTATGCTAATAGTGAGACTAAAACTGCTACAGGGAAGTTATTATATTTTATTGCTGATGAATTTATAGTACAATGGGAAAGTATGTTGAAGGTTTATCCTAAAGCAAAATATATAGGAAGTGTGTATTAATGATATTAATTACTTTAGGTACTCAAGATAAAAGTTTTATTAGGTTATTAAAAGAAGTTGATAAACTTATTGATAGTGGAATTATAAAAGATAAAGTAGTAGCTCAATGTGGGTATACTAACTATTGTTCTGATAATATTGACACTTTTGATTATATTGGTGTTAATAAGTTTCAAAAGTTAGTCAGTGAATGTGATATTTTGATTACTCATGGTGGGGTTGGGTCTATTATGGAAGGTTTAAAAAACAATAAAAAAGTTATTGCTGTTTCTAGATTAAAAAAATATAAAGAACATACTAATGACCACCAAACACAAGTTGTTAAGGCTTTGGATAAAGATAAAAATATTATAGGAATAACTAATGTAAAAGACTTAGAGGAAGCTTTTATAAAGTGTAGAACTTTTAAACCGGTTAAATTTATTAGTAATAAAAGTAAATTTGTTAACGAAATCAAAAAAATTATTGATAAATATTAATGATACATAAGATAATAAAAAAGCAGGAATGCTTTTTTATTTACAATGTTTTTATTTGTAGTATAATGATTATAGGGTGATAATATGAAAAAAATTACAATACTTGCTAATACATTAAGTTATGGGCATATAGAGAAACATATCTTATCTATATGCATGATGTTAGAAAATGATTTTGAGATAGAAATTATTAGTTTATTTAGAATTCATGATAGACCAGTGTTTCCTTTCTCAAATAAAATTAAGATTACTTACTTAGTTAATCATGGACCTAGTAATACTTTACTTACTAATTATTGGAAGGAAGATAATTTAATACAAAGATTTATTGATTATTTAAAATCTTTGCAAGAACGAAAAGAATTAGCAGATTTAATTATCAATAAAGTCAAAAAAATAGATAGTGATTATATAATAACAGCTAGTGGATTTCCTAGTAATTTAGTTGGTAAATATGCAAAAAAGGGTATAATTAAAATAGGTGCTGATGAAAGTTTTTATCATACTCCTATAGATTTAAAGAATGCTATTAATTGGCATAAAAATTTTGATTATTATATAGTTCCTTGTAAAGAATCACTTAAACTTATGAAACGTAAATTGGGTAGAGCTAAATGTGTTTATATTCCAAATATATTAGATGAAATACCTAGATGTCATTCCGAGTTAACAAGTAATGAGTTAGTAACTATTGGTAGATTAACTAGTGATAAAAAAATGGAAGATTTATTTGAAGTTATAAATATCGTTAAAAAAACTATTCCTGATGTTAAATTAAATATAATAGGTGATGGTGCTATTAATGAAGAATTAGAAAAACTATATAAGAAAATGGAATTAAATGATAACGTTGTAATGCATGGTTTTTTAAATCTTAACTACATGGATAAAGTAATTTGTAATAGTTCTTTATTTATTACGGCATGTCCTTTAAAATTAGATGGATTAGCTATTTTAGAATCTATGAGTCAAGGAGTACCAGCAATTATATTTGATGGGCCTGTTGGTTCTACAGAAGTTGTTTCTAGGGAAAATCTAAGAATTAAAAAAAGAGATATTAAAGCTATGGCTGATGAAATAATAAGATTATTTAATAATAGAGAAGAATTAAATGAGATAGGTAATGAAGTTTTAGAAATATCTAGAAAACATGCTTCTAGTAAAATAAAAGATAAATGGTTAGAAATTTTAAAATAAGGAGTTATATATGAAGGATATTACATTATTAATATTAGCTGCTGGAATGGGTAGTAGATTTGGTGGTTTAAAACAAATTGAACCTGTTGGACCTAATCAAGAATTTATTATTGATTATTCTATATATGATGCAGTAAAAGCTGGATTTACAAAAGTAGTATTTGTAATCAAGAAAGAGAATGACGAAGTATTTAGAAGTACTATTGGTGCTAGAATATCTAATAGTATAAGAGTAGAATACGCTTATCAAGAATTAGATGATCTACCAAGAGGTTACGAGTTACCTGTTGATAGAGTAAAACCTTGGGGAACTGGACATGCTATTCTAGCTGCTAGAGATTTAATAAATGGACCATTTATGATTATAAATGCTGATGACTTTTATGGCTATGAAGGTTTTAAGTTAGCGTATGACCATTTAACTAGTTCTAATGATTATTGTTTAATAGGATATAAACTGTTTAATACTTTATCTAGTAATGGAACTGTTAAAAGAGGTGTAGTTAGTAGTACTGATAATTATTTAGATTATTTAGTAGAGAGTGATTGTTATCTTAAAGATGATAAAATCGCTGTAGAACCATTAGATGGTAGTGAAAGTTTATTAGTAGAAAAAGATAAATTATGTTCAATGAATATGATGGGATATCATTCTAACTTATTTAGATATACTCAAGACATGTTTAAAGATTTTTTGAATAATAATATTAACGATATGAAGTCAGAATTTCTAATTCCTAATGTAATAACACAAGGAATTAAAGATGAGTTTTGTAAAATGTTAGTTATACCTACAAACGAAGTTTGGTTAGGAATGACTTACCGAGAAGACTTAGATTTTGTTAAGAGTAAGATTAAAGAATATCATGATAATGGAATATATCCAAAAGAGTTGTGGAAATAACACTAAATTTAGTGTTATTTTTAATTGTCTTTCAATTGTGAAATGGTTTAAAATATTATATAATATTGATTATAGAGAGAGTGATATTATGGAAAAGATAGTCGATGGAAATTTAGCATGTAGTGAGGTAGCTTATTTATTTAGTGAAGTAGCTTCTATATATCCTATAACTCCTTCAAGTCCAATGGCATCAAATGTAGATGCTCTTAGAGATAGTAAAAAGAATTTATTTAACGATTTAGTAAATGTTGTTGAAATGCAGAGTGAAGCTGGTGCTGCTGGTGCTATGCATGGTGCATTAATTAGTGGATCGCTAGCTTCTACTTTTACTGCTTCTCAAGGATTGCTTTTAATGATTCCTAATATGTATAAGATGGCTGGAGAAATGTTACCTGGAGTTATACATGTTGCTGCTAGAAGTCTAGCAACACATGCATTGTCTATTTTTGGAGATCATCAAGATGTATATGCAACACGTTCTACTGGATTTTGTATGTTAGCATCTACTAATGTGGCTGATGCACAAAATATGGCTGCCGTAGCGCATTTATCCGCTATAGAGGGGTCACTTCCTTTTTTACATTTCTTTGATGGATTTAGGACTAGTCATGAAATTAATAAGATTAAGAGTTTTGATGAAAAAGATTTATTAAGTTTAGTTAATTATGATAAAGTTAATGATTATAAGAAAAGAATGTTAAAAGTTAATTCTACTAAACAAATGGGTATGGCTGAAAATGAAGATATATATTTTCAAAGCATGGAGTCTAGAAATAAGGACTATGAAGTTATTCCTGATATAGTAAATGAATACATGAATAAGATTAATAATATTATGGGAACAGATTATAAGCCATTTAATTATTATGGTGATCCTAGTGCAACTAATGTAATAGTTGCTATGGGTAGTGTTTGTGATACTGTTAAATTAGTAGTTAACGATTTAGTTAGTAAAGGCGAAGCTGTTGGACTTATTGAAGTTCATTTATATAGACCTTTTAGCAGTAAATATTTACTTGATGTATTACCTAGTACTGTTAAAAACATTGCAGTTTTAGATAGAACTAAGGAAGCTGGAAGTGTAGGAGAACCATTATATTTAGATGTAGTAGCAATCCTTGCTTCTAGAGGAATTAACGTTGTTGGTGGAAGATATGGTTTATCTTCTAAGAATACTACTGATAGTGAGATATTTAGTGTTTATGAAATGTTAAAAACTAGTATTAAGCATAATTTTACTATTGGGATAAATGATGATGTTACTAATACTTCATTAGCTGTTAGTAATATGAAAGTTGATTTAAAAACTAAAGAGTTATTAATTTATGGTTTTGGTAGTGATGGAATGGTTAGTACTTCTAAAGATATAATGAAAACTTTAGGTAAAAACAATTATGTACAAGGGTATTTTCAATATGATAGTAAAAAAAGTGGAGGAGTTACTATTAGTAATCTAAGAATTTCTGATGAAGAAATTAATGCACCTTATTATGTTAAGAATCCTGAGATTGTTGTTATTACTAAAGATAGTTATTTACCTAAATTAGAAATGATTAATAATTTATCTAATGAAGGTATTATATTATTAAATACTAAAATGAATAATAATGAATTAAACAGTTATTTAGATGATGATTTTAAGAAACAAGTAATTGATAAGAATTTAAAGTTATATATTATTGATGGAGATAAGATTGCTTCTGATTCTGGTATTAGAGGTAAAATAAGTAAGATAATGGAAGTTATTATATTAAGACTTCTAGGAATAAATGATGCTCTAGATATAGTTAAAGAGTCTATTAAGAGCAAATTTATTACTAAAGGTAATGATATAGTAGAATCTAATCTAAAAGCCATAGAAATGGCTTTAAATAGCGTTTACGAGGTTAAAGGGTTAGTACTTAATAATAAGAAAGCTATAGTAGAGAGTAATATTTATGAAGTAATTAATAATTTAAAAGGTAATAAGTTAAGTGTTAGTGATTTAAAAGATTTTAAGTGTGGTGAATTTGAGTGTGCTAATACTAAATGTGAAAAAAGAAATATTTCTAATATTGCTCCTAAATGGCTAAGTGAAAATTGTATTCAATGTGGACAGTGTTCATTAGTATGTCCTCATGCTGTTATAAGACCATTTATAGTTGATAAAACTAAAGGTGTACCAATGATGGGTAAAAGTGAGTATAATTACGAAATTGTTGTTAGTGAAGCAGATTGTACTGGATGTGGACAATGTATAGAAATATGTCCAGGTATGAGAGGTGTTAAAGCTTTAGAATTTAAAGAAGTATCTAATCCTGTAAATGTTACTGAAATATTTAATAATGAAAATGAAAAGTTAATAGATAAGTTTACTATTAAAGGAAGTCAATTTGAAAAACCTTTATTTGAATTTAGTGGAGCTTGTGCTGGTTGTGGAGAAACGCCTTATGTAAAATTATTAACTCAATTATTTGGTAAAAAATTAGTTATAGCTAATGCTACTGGATGTTCTTCTATATATGGTGGTAGTGCACCATCTACTCCTTACAGTATTCCTTGGGCAAATTCTTTATTTGAAGATAATGCAGAATTTGGTTATGGAATGAAAATAAGTTATTTAACAAATAGAGGAAGAGCTATTAATATAATAAAAGAATCAATTAATAGTGTTTCAGAAGATGTAAAAGATTTATATAATGAATTTTTAAATAATTTAGATAATTATGATATTACTAATAGAATCATGAATGAATTAAAGAGTAAAGATATACCTAAAGATTTGTTAGATATTATTGAATATTTACCAGCTAATAGCGTTTGGTGTCTTGGTGGAGATGGATGGGCTTATGATATTGGTTTTGGAGGAATTGATCATGTTTTAAGTAGTAATAAAAATATTAATATATTAGTACTTGATACTGAAGTTTATTCTAATACTGGTGGTCAAGCTAGCAAATCTTCGAGGTTTGGAGCTATAGCTGAGTTTGCTGATTTTGGTAAAAGAACAGCTAAAAAAGATTTATTTAGAATAGCAATGAGTTATCCTAATTGTTATGTTGCTAGTGTTAGTTTGGGATCTAATATGATGCATACTATTAAAGCAATGAAAGAAGCTGAAGAACATGATGGGCCATCTATAATAATTGCTTATTCACCTTGTATTGAACATGGTATTAAAGGTGGAATGGTAAATGCTATTGCTGAGGAGAAATTAGCTGTAGATAGTGGTTATGTTACTTTGATGAGATATAACGGTTCTGAAGATAAATTGTATTTAGACTCTCGTGAACCTGACTTTTCGTTATATGATAAATTTTTAAGTAATGAAGTTAGATATAATGCTTTAAAATTGAAAGATGAAAATATAGCTAAAGAGTTATTAGAACTTAATAAAAATGAAGCTATTAAGAGATATAATTATTATAAAAATATAATTGAAAAGACATCAAATTAATTTGATGTCTTTTATTTGTTTTTCAGTAAGTCCAGTTATTTTAGAGATGGTATATATATCTAGATTATTTTCTAGAGCTTTTTTAGTAATTTTATATTTTTCTTCATCAATGCCTTGTTCTATGCCTTGCTTGATACCTTCCTTGATACCTTCTCGAACTGCTTCATTTTTTTCAGTATTGAAGTATATATCATTTGCTGATTTCCAATTAAGGTAGTGAGTTAGTTCTTCGTCTTGATTGATTTCTTCTAGAGCAGCTAGAGCTCGTTTTAATTTTTCATTATCAATAGCCATATCACTAATCTCCTTTTCTTTAGTACTAGATATCAATTTTAAGTATTTTATTAGATTTTCAGAAAATCCATATTTATATCCTTCATTAGCTTTTTTTAAATTAATATAATATTGCGTTCTTTGATCTGGTAATTCTTTTTTATTAAGTATATCATAATTGACACATTTTGCAAACAAATTAGGGAATAATTCTGAATCTTGATTTATAAAGAATATTCCTATTACTTTATCTATTTCACTATAATCAAATGTAGTTTTTAATTGACTGACATAGGTAAGTGCTATATAGTAGTCAAATCTTGTATATAAGTTGTCCTTGTATTTATTTTGCATTTCTATAATGATGGTTTTACCACTGTTTGTTTTTACTGCTAAATCTAATATACAATGTTTATCCTCTGGACTTCTACCAAATAAATCATTTTTTATAAATGTGATGTCTTTTGATGTTATGTTCAATTTTAATAATTCATTAAGTAGGAAGACTAGTTCTTCAATGTATCTTGTGAAAAATATTTTAAATACAATATCATTATTTAAATAATATTTAATAATAAAACCTCCTTCTAACTTATATATACAAGGTAGTTGGAGGTTTTCTTTTTATTTAATTAATTTTCTTACTCTAGCTTTTTGATAACAATATTTTTTTATTGCTTTTTGTTTTTTATTTAATTTAACTTTTTTAGAATTTAAGTTGCTTTTTAACATATTCATATATAATATTATTTCTGGATCTTTAGCTAAGTAAGGTTTTTTAGTTTTGATTACTTCTTTGAAGTAATCAAGTTCATAGATATTATCTTCAATTAATGCTTCGTTTTTTTCAAAAGCAATTTTATTGGTTTTTATTTTTTTTAGTTCGTGGTTGTATGTGTTATTTGTTTGATGGTTTATTATATTGTGTAGTTGTTTTAAATTGGCATTAAAGAGAAGAGAGCTACTATAATTTAAGAAATGATTTTTTTTCATGAATGGTAGACGAAATAAGATAGATGGTTTAGTATTTAGTAAATCTCTAAACTTGTCTATTAATAGTTTTTTTTCCATTATTATCATATCTTTTTCAGATAATTCATTTAATTCTTCTAAATTAGATAAATTATATTTTATAGTATTAGTTGTTACTTTTTTTAGTTCTTCTTCAATACTAATTGTTTCTGCTTCACTAATTGATGAATTTAGTAGTGCTTCTTCTTTTTGTGTGTCTTTATCTTTATTATTAGAAAGTTTTTCTTGTAAGTTTTCTAATTTTTCTAAAGATTGGTGGCACTTTATTTTTTGCGTTTCACTTAAGTAGTTACTGTATGCTAGTAGTTGGTATTGGTGTTTTTTAATTCTTTTTTGTAGTTCTTTATCAAGTTCTTCGTATTTTTTATATTCGATACCATTTTTTTCTTTTTCTAAATCTATTAGGTAGTTAAATTCTGAAATGCTATTATGGATATCAAAAATGATTTTATCAAATAAATGATCATTTTTGATTTCTTCTTTAGTATCTTCTTTTTTATCTTTCTTTTTTTCTTCTTTAGTTTCTTCTTTGCTTTCTTCTTTAATTGTTTTGTTTTCTTTTGTGTTGTTCTTGATTATTTCAATTTCTTCGTAAGTGTCTAAATTATTTTTTAAATGAATGTGATCGTTATTTATAGATATGGCAGTAATAACCTTGGTAAATTCATTTATTATTTCTGGTTCTTCTTGTTCGATAAATTCTTGATCAAGATCAAATTCTAAGTTTAGTTCTTTTTCAATTATTTCTTCAATAGTGGGTTTCTTTTCCGTTACTATATTTATTTCTTCAGTTTTTATTGGAAATATGATACTTTTTAATTCTGTAAACTTATCACTTTCTTTAATTAGTTTTTCGATTAAATCTATTGTTTGATTGTAATAATCTTTTTTAGGATTATCACTTAATAGAGTTGCTAATGTAGGCGTTAGTATTTCGTTAGCTTTTTTGATTTCTTTTTGTATTTTTTTTAATTCATCATATTTATTTATCTCGTATTCTTTTTCAAAGACGAAATTTATATATTCGCTAGCTATTATTTGATAATTAGTTTGATCTGTTATACTTTTTTTTGAGTTATCATCTGGTGGAGTAGTTGCGTGGGGAGTTACTTTTATAACTTCTTCAATATTATTTTTTTTGCTTGTTGTTTTTTTATATATTTCTTTATTTTTTGTTTCACTTAAAAACATATCTTTTAGTAATTTTAAAAGATTCATAAATAGTAATATTATGTATTTTATTATTGATTTTATATATTTCATAAATACCTCTTTTTTATATTATAACACAAAAATAGGAACTGCCCCCTGAGACAGTTCCAAAAGAATAAAAAGGGGTTGGCTAGTGTGATACTAGCACCAATTCACAATAAAGGAATTGGTGATTTATATACTATATTAAAAGGCTATATTTGTCAACAAAAATAGAGTAATTTGTGCAATTTCTTTTTGCAACAAAACAAATGTTTGTGTTATAATGTCAATAGGAGATAATTATGGATTTAAATTTAATAAATGGAATTAGTTCTAAATATATAGATATTTTAAATAAAATGAATATTTTTTCTATAGAAGATTTACTTATGTATTATCCTTTTCGTTATGAAGTGATTGGACCTAGTCGATTGGTTGAGAGTAATGAGGTTATCTATGTTGTAGGAAGAGTATACGCTAATCCAAGAGTGTCTTATATAAAAAAGAATTTTAATAGATTAAATTTTAAGTGTTTGGTTTCTAATACTTTATTAGATGTTGTAATATTTAATAGAGCATTTTATTCTAAGAGTATTATTTTGGGTAGAGATATTACTTTAGTGGGTAAGTATGATAGTAAAAAGAATAGTTTTGTATGTAATGATATTTTATTTGAAAAGTTAGAAGACAAAAAGATAGTACCTATATATCATTTAGTAAATGGAATTACTAATAAGATGTTAAGTAGTTTTGTTAAAAAATCTATTAGCTATTGTTCTTATTTAAATGATTCAATACCTAGTTATATATCAAATAAATATGAATTTTTAAATAAGAGTGAGGCGGTTAAGCATATTCATTTACCTAGTAATACTTCTATATATAAGAAAGCTAAGATTAGGTTAATATATGAAGAATTATTTATGTTTTTATTTAAGATAAATTATTTAAAAACTTTATATAAGAAGAATAATGCTGGAATTGCTAGAGTGGTAAGTTATGAAAAAGTCATGGAGTTTGTTAACAATTTGCCTTTTTCTTTAACTGTTGATCAATTAAGTGCTCTTGATGATGTATATAATGATTTATGTAGTAGTAAGAGAATGAATAGATTAATACTTGGAGATGTAGGTAGTGGTAAAACTATTATAAGTGTTATTGCTATGTATATTAATTGTTTATCTAATATGCAGAGTACTTTAATGGTTCCGACTGAGATATTGGCTAAACAACATTATGAAAATTTATCTACTATGTTTAAACCTTATGGAATAAAAGTAGGTTTATTAGTTAGTGGGATGAAGAAAAAAGATAAAGACTTAGTAATTAAATCAATTGAAAACGGAGAAGTTGATATAGTTATTGGTACACATGCTATATTAAATGATAAAGTTAATTTTTTAAATTTGAGTTTAGTAATTACTGATGAACAGCATCGCTTTGGTGTTAATCAAAGAGGTAGTTTACAAGGTAAGGGGATTAGTACTGATATTTTATATATGAGTGCTACTCCTATACCTAGAACATATGCTTTGACTGTTTATGGGGATATGGATACGACAATGATTAAAACTAAACCTAATGGTAGGAAAGAAATTATTACTAAAGTTGTTAAAGAAAGTAATTTAAAAGAAGTATTATATCAATGTTTAGAAGTACTAAAAAACGGTCAACAAATATACGTAGTTGCTCCTTTAATAGAAACTAATGAGGAAATGGAATTAAATGATGTAAATTTATTATATGATAAATTTAACAAAGCATTTAATGAAAAAGTAAAAGTTGATATCTTACATGGTAAGATGAAACAAAAAGAAAAAGATAGTATTATGGAATCTTTTGTAACTGGTAAAACTAAAATATTAATAAGTACAACTGTTATAGAAGTAGGAGTGGATGTTAAGAATTCTACAATGATGATTATTTTTAATGCTGAACGATTTGGTTTAGCTACTTTACATCAGTTGAGAGGAAGAGTTGGCAGAAATGATTTACAATCTTACTGTTATTTAGTATGTGATTATGATGTAAAGAGACTGGCAGTGTTAGAAAGTTCAAATGATGGATTTTATATAAGTGAAAAGGATTTTGAAATGCGAGGTCAAGGAGATTTGTTTGGGATAAAGCAAAGTGGAGATATGTCTTTTAAAATAGCTGATATAAGAAATGATTCGAAAATATTAATGCAGGCTAAAAAAGATGTAGATGAGTTTATTAAATTGAATGTAAATGATAATTTTAAAAATTATCAAGTTTACAATGATATTGTAGAAAAATTGTTTATTGTTGATTGAGTATTTAAAAACCCCATTGTAATGGGGTTTTATTTTATGGTAAATTGTTTTAACCATTTATCGATGTCATTTTTGTGTTTGAAGTTTTTTAGGTTATCTTTTAGTATCTTTTTATTATTAATTATATCTTTGATATATTTATCGTAATTTGTTTCTTGTAAATCTATGACTATTCCTGATTCGTTATTGATTATTTGTTCTTTTGAACTTTCAAAATTTGTAACTATTACAGGAACGCTCAAAGATTTTGCTTCAGTAATAGAGTTACACCATGATTCATCATCACTTAATTGAACTAGGTAATCAGAATGTTTCATGTACGGATATGGATTTTTTTGTAAACCGACAAATTCTACTTCTTTCATATCTTTGAACATTTCTCTGATTTCTTGTTCTTTTTTTCTTCCTTTTCCTGCTATGATCAGATGAAAAGGAATATTATTTCTTTTTAATGTTTGACATAGCAGATAAAGTCTTTCAAAGCCTTTACCTGTTGATAATCTAGAAATAACACTCAATTTTAAAATCTCTTCATTATCCATATTAAAGGGATTATGTTCGTTAGCTAATTTTTTTATTGATTCATCGACGAAATTATATATTATTGTTGAATCTTTAGATATATGTAAATTGTTTTGTACTGCTTTTGATACACATATTATTGAATTATTTGCTTCTAGGTATGATTTATCATCAAGTAAACAATTTGGCAGTATTCTTGGCATGCTATGTATCCAAGTGATATGTTTTTTAGAATTTATTTGTTTAATTAGCTTATGAAAATCTAAATATAAGAAACACCATATACATATATCGCATTCAATTTTAGTATTTTCTTCTATTTTATAGATATTAGCATATTTCTTTAATATATTAACTATATTAGGATCTAAGATAGAGTCATCTGTATATACGATTTCTATTTCATAATCTTTATAGATGTATTTAGATAGTAATTCTATACATTTTTCAATTCCGCCACTTATTAGAGTTTTATTTATAAATACAATTTTCAATTTCATCACCGGTTTTATCTTAACAAATATTATTAATTATGTATACATAATTTTTTTTGTTGATTTTTTATATCTTATTTATTATAATACTTTCAAGAAAAGAGGTTGGGTTATGAACGGGATAAGTGTTTTAATTCCTTCTTATAATGAAGAGAAAAATATTAAGAAAGTAATTAATCTTATTAAAAAAAATAAGCATGTTACTCAGATAGTAGTTATTAATAATAATTCAACAGATAGAACTGAGGCTATTGTTAGATCGATTAAAGACGTTGAATTAGTATTTTGTGCCAAACAAGGTAAAGGCTATTCTATGGCAGAAGGTTTGTTACATGCTACTAATGATATAGTTATGTTTTTAGATGCTGATATTTGTAATTATAGCAATAAATTAATTGATTTATTAGTAGAACCTATTCTATATAAAGATGTAGATTTTGTTAAAGGTTCTTTTCAACGTAGTGGGGGAAGGGTTACTGAGTTAGTAGCTAAACCATTACTTGAACTTTTATTTCCTGAATTAAAGTGTTTTGATCAACCTTTAAGTGGTACGATAGTAGGTAAGAAAAGTTTATTTGAAAAGATGAAATTTGAGAAAAGATATGGAGTAGATGTTGGTATTTTAATAGATGCATTTTTGCTTAATGCAAAAATGGAGCAAGTAAATATTGGTAAAATCAAGAATGATTCACAAAGTTGGAAAGACCTTTCTGGAATGTCTAAACAAGTGATAAAATCTATATTAAAAAGAACAAGAAATTAATATTTGACAAAGAGGTGTAGACAAGATGTTATTGTTGACTAAAGCTATTGACAAATATTTTAAAACAAGATATCATTGTATTAAGCATGGTAGTACTAACTATCATGCTGGTGAATTCTTACGATTTCAAAATGTGAGAATTTATCAACCAAAACCCCCTGAAGAGGATAACGAAAGTTATCCTCGTTTTTTATG
>CAYJJI010000019.1:0-18587 GCA_964370475.1 uncultured Muribaculaceae bacterium
TCAGATAATTTCCTTACCTCTTCTTGAGCTATGCTAGACATAATAGTAAGTCTAAGTTCAGAATCAGGCATAATAGTATTTATATTATCTGATTGAAATAATACTCCAACATCATTAGCAAGTAGTTCTTGCGTATATTTAATACTATCTAAAGTACTTCTTGAAAATCTAGAAATTTCTTTTGTAAGTATTAAATCAAACATTCCTTTATAAGAATCACTTATCATATTTAGAAAGTTTTCTCTTTTATATGTGCTAGATCCAGATATACCTTCATCAATATAACCATCTACATAAGTCCAATTTTTATTTTCATTTATTAAGTTTTTAAAATACATTATTTGATTATCTAAAGAATTAAGTTGTGCGTCTTTATCAGTTGATACTCTTGCATAAAATGTTACCTTAAGTGGCATATCATATATATTTTCACCAATACTAATTTTATTTCTTACTTTATATAATTCCATAACGTATTTCCTTTCTAATTAACTACTAACACTCAATTTTAATAAACTTTCTTTAACCTCTTTATACATCTTCTCAGTAATTTTATTCTTTAAGAATAAATTTTCATTTATCAATAAAAATATTTCATACTTAATGTTTTTGTTTATCATTTTGTATCCTTTCATTTAAAGTTATTAAAATAATCAAAAAAAAGAACATCTTTCACTAATTTTTTTGTTAAGAGATAATTATTTAAAACAATAAAAATTAAACTATTATGATAAAATAAAATAAGAGGTGTAAAAATGAATGAAATTTTTTTAAATGATTTACAGAAAAAAATCAAAGAATTAGATTTTGATGCAAGCCAAAAAGATAAATACTTCATGAAATTTATCGAGGAGGTTGGTGAACTAGCTAAGGCAATAAGAAAAGAAAGTACAATAGAAAAAACAAATGGTAATTTAAAAGAAACTATAGATGAAGAGCTTTACGATGTACTATATTATACTATTTGCCTAGCAAACCTACATAATGTTAATTTAACAAAAACCGCTATTAATAAAGAAAAAATAAATTCAGAAAAATACAATAGACCTAGCATGTTTGAAAAATAATTCATAACAAAAAAACTTATTTCAAAATTGAAATAAGTTTTTTTATCTTCTTGTAGTCATTATCTTAGTAATGCTAGCAATTAAACCAACATCATTACAATTATCACAATATAACACCCTCTTAGCATTCATATCCATTACAACACTACTAGATGCACTACAAACTACGGGAACTAATAACAACATTAAAAACAATATCTTCTTCATAAATACCTCAAATAATTATATGGTAAAAAACCAACTTTATGAAATGATAAATAAAATATGATATAGTAAAAACAGGAGTAATTATGAAAAAAATAACAATAGGAATAAAAAACGAAAGTACAAACTACTCATTTAGAGAAACGTGTTTCGGAATAGTTTATATTAATAAAAATTTTTATCTTACAAAAAAGAAAGAAGAAATATCATTAATTGGTGGAGGTATCGAAAAAAATGAAACTCATATAGAAACTTTAAAAAGAGAATTTCTAGAAGAAAGTGGTTTAACCATCAAAAGCTTTCAGCATTTTATAACAATTGACTGTTATTGGAAAACTAAAAACAACAGTCATACAAACTCACTATCACATTTTTATATTATAAAAATTGGTGACAAACAATCTAAACCTAGTGAAAAATTATGCGAACTATATATCACAAAAAAAGAAGAAATTTTAAACTTATTACCTCTTCCATATCAAAATAAAGCAATTGAATTATTCTTAAAAGAAAATAAAAAGATTTAAATCTTTTTAATCATACTCACTAACCTATTATGAAAACCTTTCTTTTTATAAAATTCAATAGCATTATCATTAAAAGCAAAAACATCTAAAGATATATATTCACATCCCATAGATACAAAATAATCCTCCATCAATACCATCAATTTAGAACCAACTCCATGAGTATTTAAATCTTTAGCAACTATTAACTCACTAACCTCACCCTTAAGAGGACATTTATACTCTAAATAATCAAATTCATCATATGATACTATAATACCAACTATAAACCCAATACATCTACCTTCACTAACAGCAATAATCATTTTACCTTTATTAGAATTAATTTCTTCCATAGTTTTTTCAAAAGCAATAGTTTTATAACTATCTGCTTTAATATTTAAACCATCTTTATCTATAGAAGAAATAAAATTTTGCAATTCATCAATAAGATCAATAACATCCATTTTATATTTATCATTATACTCAATATATTCCATAATATCACCCACTAAATTATAGCACAAAAAATAAAGTAGAAAATCTACTTTATTTAGTTAAATTTTTCTTTAAGAAAAAATACATAATTACAGTAATTATTAATGTAATACTAGCCAATATTAAATATGTAGTATTAATATCTGTATAGTCTAGAATTATTCCAAGAAATACCCCAAATAATCCACCTACTAAAGTAATAACTAAACTTAAATAAGATAATATAGTTGCTCTTTTTTCAGCAGGAGAACATTTATTAATATATTTTCTTATCGTAGTATCATTAATACCACGATATATTTGTTGAATACATATCCCTATAATACCAATCGGTATAGTAACTAATCCTAAAACTATATAAGATAAAAATAATATAATTCCCAAAAATATTAATGAATTAGGTTTAGTCATTTTGATATAAAAATCATTATATCTAGAAGATAATAAAGCAACAATATTAAACAAAGCAAATATAATCCCAAAATATTTCTCATCAATACCAACAGATAAAAAATACGGTGTATATGTATGAACTAGTGACATATAAGTCATATGTATTAATGACGCATATATAATAATAGTTTTAATTTTTTTATGTTTAAATATATATACACCAGTTTCTTTTATTTGTTTAAAATAACTAATATTTTTATTCACATCATCAGAATTACTCACTTCCTTAAAAGTACTAAAAATCAAAAGACCAATAAATATTACAATCCCTGAAACAAAAAAAGGTAATTCTGGACTAATAACAAATAAATAAGCCGCCACTAAAGACCCAATTAATTGCGATAAAAATGAATATTGCTTAGCTCTTCCCTTGTACTTAGTATAATCAGACTCTAATCCTTCACTCTTTAACGTATCGTAAAATAATGACTCATCAGCACCGCTAATTAAAGTTGCTCCAACAGCTAATAAAGTTTCAATTAAAATATAATACCAAAAAGTAGAACCAAGTGGATACAAAATAATACATAACGTTACAATTAATAAACCTAACAGAACACTTTTTTTATGTCCAAACTTATCTGCAAAAGCCCCAGTTGGTACTTCAAAAAAAGCCACAGCTATTTTATAAAAACTAGCAATAATAAATATCTCAGTATAACTCAAATTATTCAACAAATAAAATAAAGTTAATATAGGACCTATCCATAATGCACTCTTACAAAACAAATAATACTTATAATTATTAATGATTTTATTTTTCATATTTTACCTCCTTTCACTAAATTTCAATAATGATTACAACAAAAAAAGCACGTAATCACTATTAGTGACTCCGTACTTATACGTGTAGGTAAAACCCGAGACAGCTACATCTATGTCTCCTCACATGAACAAATTATATTAAATAACAGTTATTTTGTCAACACTCTTTCCAAAAATATTTTATTTTTAAAAGAACCACGTTTTTTATTTTTATCATCAGCTATCTTAATAATATCATCTAAGGATTTACCTTCTACTAAAGCTATACATCTAATTAACTCCAATAAATCAGCTAATTCTTCTAATCTATCTTCTCCACAAGATTCAACTACTTCTAAAACCTCTTCATTTAATTTAAGTAACAAATATTTAATGTATTCAGAATCATCCAAAACTCTAGTAATTGGTTCTTCATTATTATTTAAAATAATTTCTGGTATCTTATCTCTAACTAATTTATTGTAAATCATTCCTATAATTCCCTCCTATAATCTAACTATTATATACATCTAAAGCTTTCTTAACAAAATAATTACAATTATCAACATCAAAATTATATTTATTAAAATCATTTTTCATTTCTTCAATAGAATCATAAACTTTATCAACATAATCAGATTTATCTTCTACTTCTATATATATAAACTTATCATTAACAAGTTGCACTACCAATTGAATTTCATCATTAGCATATACTATACATTTATCAAAAATTCTAATTAACTCTTTATAACCTATACTATTCATAAATAAAATAGCTTTATCAATATCTTCAATAGGACACTCAACCTTGCCTTGTTTGATAATATCGCCATCATCATTAAATTCTTTATATTTATATAATAACACTTTTTTAATATTTTCAATATCTCTAACAAGAGCACAACTTTTTAAGATATCTAAATCATTAAAACTACTAATATCTAAATCACTATTAATCATATAAATGTCTTTAATAAAATACTCTTCTTTAATTGTAAAACCTTTAAAAGTTAAATCTTTATGTAATTCATCATAAGAACAATTAACTTTTACACAAATTTCTATTTCTTCTTTCATATTAATTACCCTTCTTTAAATATTCAGCCAATTCATAATATGCAGAAGTATCCCATAATAAACATCTCTCTTCATCAGGATAATTACCCATCGGTTTATCTTTTCCTAAAGGGATAAAGATGAAATCCCAACTCCAACCATACTTACCAGATTTTTCTAATGCAATAGTTCCTTTTGTTATAGATTTAAATACAATAGGTTCATTTCCATATTCACAGTAAGCAAAAGCTTCAATAAAACAAGCATTCCTATTTTCTACTCCATCTAATAATTTTAAAAGTCCATCTTCTCCTAATTTTTCATCAACATAATGAGTATAAGCTCCCGGAAATCCACCTAAAGCCTCTACATATAATCCAGTATCATTTTTTAAAACAGAACATTTTAATTTTTCACTAGCTTCCTTAGCAGAATACATAGCAACTTCCTCAACAGTATCTGCTTGAATCTCTGTAGTATCCATTTTAATATTATCTACTTCTATACCAAGCGGTTCCAATACTTGTCTAGCACTCATAATCTTCGATGAATTACCAGTAACATATGTTATCTTCATCTATAACACCTCTTCTTTCCAAAAATATAATAACATAAAAAAAGTTATGATTCCATAACTCCTTTTTTAATTCTATAAATTTTATCAGCATATGATGATACATTTTTAGAATGAGTAACAATAATAACTATTTTACCTTCACTAGCCATTTTTTTAAATAAATTCATTATTTTTTTCTCAGTATCTTCATCTAAATTTCCTGTTGGTTCATCAGCAACAATAATTGGAACATCTGATGCTAATGCTCTAGCAACAGCAACCCTTTGTTGTTCACCACCTGATAATTTTAATACCATACGATCTGCTTTATCTTTATCTATCCCAACAGTTTCTAAAATTTCATATGGATAATTACCATCATGTTTATAACCAGAAAAATCTATACCAACATCAACATTTTCACGAGCCGTCATATAATTTATTAAATTATATGACTGAAATACTATATTAACATAATGCAATCTAAATTCAGCATTACCAATTTTCTTAATAGATTTACCATTATATAAAATATCTCCATCTTGAATATTATCCAAACCAGATAATATTGATATTAAAGTAGTTTTACCACTACCAGATTCTCCAACAACAGAATATAACTTCCCACTTTCAAACAAAGCATTGACACCTTTTAAAACTTTATTCTGTTTGCTACCATCCATATAAGAATATTCTAAATCTTTAATCTCTAATTTATTCATTATTCCCTCCCTGTAAGTATCGTTTTAGGTTCATATTTCATAATATTAATAGCAGGTAATATCATAGCTATTAAAGCTATTAAGTATCCAATACCAAATAAAGATAAATACTCAAATCCACTAACACTTACATCAATTTCATCTATTACTTCAACATCACTATCATTACTCATAGGATTCTTCATATTACCCATACTAGGTCTTCCATAATTTGCCTCACTAGACTCTTCACTCATAGCAATTTGATTCTCTAATAAACTATCTGATAAACCACTAGCAATCATAGAACTAGTTCCAATAGATAATACAAAACCAACAGTAACAACTATTACTAACTCAGTAATTAATTGACCTATA
Source organism: uncultured Muribaculaceae bacterium (assembly GCA_964370475.1). Classification (GTDB taxonomy): domain Bacteria; phylum Bacillota_I; class Bacilli_A; order RF39; family UBA660; genus CAYJCL01. Next base: position 6,167 of record CAYJJI010000019.1, read on the forward strand.
ATATTCATCTTAGAAGCACCAAGACTCATTAATACTCCCATTTCATACTTTCTTTCTTTCATATTATTATTAATTATTAAAGCAATAATCAATATAGCAGCTAAAACTACTACTACTAAGATAGTTGTCGAAAAAGACCCAACTGATTCTAAAGGACCAGCCATTTGATCATAAGAACTACTATCTATATCAAGTACCAAACTTAATTCCTCAAAATCATATAATTCACTACTATCACTAATAAATTTATCCACATTATCTGGATCATTTAAATAATATACAACATTACTAACAACAAAATCACCATTATTATATATATCTCCATCCATTAAATCAGTAACACTGTCTATATTAGTATATATACTATTTTCTAATCCTTCTGAAGAACTTAAAAATATTCCAATTACTTCATATTCATATATTTCTCCATCTACAGAACTCTCAAGCTCTAAAACACTTCCTACTTCCAATTCATTTAACTCTGCTAACTCATAAGAAATAATCAACCCATTTTCCGTTGTATCATTAAAATAAGTACCTTCAGTAATTTCAATAGTATTATCTTCAACTTCTGGTATATAAGCAAAAGCATTATAGGCAGTAATTCTATTTCCTATTGAAAAACCAAACCTATCTCCTATATTAGAAGAATCCCCTTCAATTAATTCAAAATTTACAGGTTCATAACTAACATTAACACTATAAGATAAATCTCTTACATAAGAAGAATCTGCAATATCTAAAACCATATCTAAATTAATTTCAGGTCTATCCATACTAATAGATTCACGATCAATTCCACCTTCTTCTCTTCCAGCACCTTGCATTTCACCCATTAAAGCTTCCATATCAGCATTTAAATATACATCACTACCTAATACTTCTTTAGCATAATCAGTACTCTCATCAACAGAATTAGATATAGCTAACGAAGCCAAAACAAGATTAGCAATTACAAACATAACTATTAATAAAACAATAGATTTATTTCTTTTTCTTGTAATATTTAACCAAGCTCTTTTAAACATATTCTTTTTCATTTAATTCCTCTTTCCTATATAAGTTTATATAACTAAGCTTAAATATTCCTTAAAATTTAAAAAAAGCTAAAAGAATAACTTACTAAGATAAAATCAATACATAAAAAAACTTCAAAAATGAAGTTTTTTATTAAAATTTAACTATAAAAGTAGTTTCCTTATCACTAGTACATTCAATAGTCCCTTTTAACTTATTAACAATAGATTTAGCAATATAAAGTCCAAGTCCATAACTAGATCCTCTATTAGTTCTAGATTTATCACATTTATAAAATCTATCAAATATATGAGGCAAATCATCAGTAGCAATTCCATTACCACTATTAGATACTATAAGTAACACATTCCTTTTTTGACGATATAACTTTATGTTTATATAACCAAATTCATTAGTATATTTAAAAGCATTATCCAATAAAATTCTAAGTACTTGTAAAAACTTATAAGCATCAGTATTTAAATTGATATTATCTTCTACTTCAACATTAAACTTAATATTCTTCTCATAAACTATAGTCTCAAAAGACAATATACATTCATTTACTAACTCACTAACATTAACTTTTTCAAACAAATATTTCTCTTCCTCTACTTTAGCAGAAGATAATAACTCATTAATCAACTTATTCATTCCTATAGTTTCACTTTTTATATACTCAATCCATTTTTTCTGCTTCTTAATTGTTTTATTTTCATCTAACAATAAAACATCAGCATTAGCAGAAATAATTGTCAAAGGAGTTTTAAGCTCATGCGTAGCATTAGCAACAAACTCTTTTTGCTTACACCACATCTTCTCTAAAGGTTTAATAGATTTATTTGCAAAATACAAACTAATAAAGTATATAACAACAATAGTTATAAGTGCTATAACAATTAATAAAAATAATAAATTATCTAAATATTCTTTACTATCAGTAATATCTACAAAACTAATCTTATACTCACTTTCTATATCTTCAAAATCATATTCACCTATTTTAATATTATGATCAACAAATTCTGGAAGTTCACTAAGTTCATATAACCAAACTCTAGAATCAATTTCAACTTCTCCATAAGTATCACCTTTATTAAATATATAATCAGCAATATCACCGTACTCATCAATATCAATTTCTAAATATGAACCAACTTTATCAATATTTCCATCACCATCTAATAATAGATTAAAGGAATTAATTGAAGATATTTCATATCTATCTTCGTCATCTAAAGAATCAGGATCCCTAAAATGATTTAAACTATTTAAAGGAACTCTTTTAATTCTATCCATATTATCATCAACAATATTAGTATAAGTAATACCATATATAAATATAAAAGATACTACCATCACTATAGATATAATAACTAAATTAATAATTAATAACTTATTTCTTACGTTTTTAAACACTTACTCACCTACCAACTTATATCCAACACCTCTTATTGTAACAATTTTAACAGAAGTATTTAAACTATTTAATTTCTTTCTAACAAAAGATATATAAACTTCAACATTATTATCTATGACAACCTTATCATAACTCCATAACTTATTTATAATAATTTCCTTAGCTATAACTTTATTTGGATTTTTAAAAAACATAGCCAATAGTAAAGTTTCTTTCAAAGTTAAATCATAACATTTACTAGAATAACTAAGTTTTAATTCATCTATATTTAATAAAACATCATTAAAAATAAATTCATTACTAACTATAGATTCATTTCTTCTTAATAAAGCTCTAATCCTAGCAAGCAATTCCAAAGTATCAAAAGGTTTAGCTAAATAATCATCAGCACCTAAATCTAACCCTTTAATTTTATCAGTAACTTCTGATTTAGCAGTTAACATAATTACTGGAGTCATTATTTTACTTTCTCTAATTCTACTAAGTATATAATACCCATCATGTACAGGCATCATAATATCTAAAATTATAACATCATATTTATTAGAAAGAGCATATTCAAGACCAATGCCACCATCATTAGCAATATCAACAACAAATTTATTTTTCTTTAAAACTTCTCCTATAGCTAATGCCATATGTACATGATCTTCAACTAATAATATTTTCATATATCTCTCCTTCATATAAAATAACACATAATACTTAAATAAAACTTAAATCACCTCCATTATAATAAACTATTAATTAAGTATCAACAAAAAAAGAGCACTAGCTCCCATAGTTATAAACTCCATGTATCTTTTCTAATTCATCATCACTTAACTGAACAACATACCAATTACCATCATCAGTTTTAGATAATTCAATATCCAAAGTATAATCTACTTTATCATCTTGTTCTAACATTTTATTTAATTTATAAGTTAAGAACAAACTTTCATTATATTCACCATTATCATCCAAAAAATCTTCATAATTATTATCTAAATAATCCATAGCTTCTTTCTGAGCAATATATAAATCATTAACTTCTATATTAACTTCAACTACAGCTTCATCACCATCATATTCAACTTCTACGATCTCATAAAGTAAACCTCTATATTGATTTTCTATTACTTCGTTATAAATATCTCTTTGAGTATCACTTAAATCTTGACTATCCAAAAAATTATCTAATTCCATAACAATAACTTCATCTAAATGATTAAACTTACCTAAATAAGATTTAACTACTACTAAAGCATCATCATTAAATAAAGTACAACCAGTAATTAATATAATACCGAGTAACAAAACTATTAACTTTCTCATAAATTCACCTATAACTATTATGTAATTAAATGTTATATTTATACAACAACATTAAATAATAGAATCATCTTAAAAAATATGATATTATATTTATATTGGAGGAATAACTATGAAAAGAATATTAACTGGTATCAAACCATCTGGAGAACTAACTTTAGGTAGTCTTATTGGAGGTATAAATCAAATGATAAAACATCAAGACGAATATGAATCATTTATATTTGTTCCCGATATGCATGCCATAACAGTACCTCAAGAAAAAAAAGAATTAAAATCAAGAATTAAAAAAAGCGTTGAACTATATCTAGCTTGCGGAATTAATCCTGATAAAAATATTATTTATTTACAATCAGAAAACTTATTTCATGCTAACTTATCATGGATTTTTGAATGTAATACATATTTCGGAGAAGCATCAAGAATGACACAATTTAAAGATAAATATGCCAAAGGAGAAAATATTTCTGTTGGTATGTTTACCTATCCAATGCTAATGGCAGCAGATATCTTATTGTATGATGCTGATTTTGTACCAGTAGGTATCGATCAAAAACAACATGTAGAACTTACAAGAGATATTGCTACTAGATTTAATAATAAGTATGGAGAAACATTTAAAGTGCCAACTCCTATAATACCTCAAATCGGGGCTAAAATAATGGATTTACAAGAACCAACAAAAAAAATGAGTAAATCAGATAAAACAGATAAAGGATGTATTTACCTATTAGATGATCCAAACATAGCAAAGAAAAAAATAAAATCAGCAGTAACAGATTCAGAAGCTATAATAAAATATGATCCAGAAAAAAAACCAGGAATTTCCAATCTATTAACAATATATGCTGTTATAAAAATGATAAGTATCAAAGAAACAGAAGAATTGTTTAAAGAATGTAACTACGGAGAATTAAAAGAAACTGTTGGAGAAACAGTAAAAGAGCTATTAATTAGTATTCAAAATAAATACAAACAAATTCAAGAATCAAATTTATATAACGAAGTACTAGATAAAGGAAAAGAAGTAACTAATAAAATAGCTTTCAAAAAAGTAATGAAAGTTTACCATAAAATAGGTTTAGAACGCTAACGCGTTCTTTTAATGTGTAAAACATACACAAAAAATATTGAATAAATAAATAATAAAAGCTATAATTAATAAGAGCCGTACTGACTCTCTAGAATGAGAGTTTTTATTATGACAAAATTTATATTTATTACCGGAGGTGTATGCTCTGGATTAGGAAAAGGAATAACTGCTAGCTCAATAGCATTATTACTTAAAGCTAAAGGTTACAAAGTATTTATGCAAAAATTTGACCCATACATGAACGTTGATCCAGGAACTATGAACCCTATTCAACATGGAGAAGTCTTTGTAACAGCTGATGGATCAGAAACAGATTTAGATTTAGGACATTATGAAAGATTTATAGATGAAGAACTAAACTATACATCCAATGTTACAAACGGAAAAATTTATAGCTCAGTTATTGAAAAAGAAAGACGTGGGGATTATCTAGGAGCAACTATTCAAATAATACCACACATTTCTAATGAAATTAAAAACAAGATATATGAAGCATCATCCTCTTCAAAAGCAGATATAGTAATAACAGAAATAGGAGGAACAGTCGGAGACATCGAATCATCAGTAATGCTAGAAAGCTTAAGACAATTCAAAATGGAACAAGCTAATAATAATGTTTTATTCGTTCACACTACTTTAATTCCATACTTATATGGTTCAAATGAACATAAAACAAAACCAACTCAAAATAGCATTATTGACTTAAGAAAACTAGGTATTCAACCAGATATATTAGTAACAAGATCTAATACAGAAATTGGTAACACAATAAAAGAAAAATTATCCCTATTTGGGTCAATTCCAACAAAGAATATTATAGAAGCAGTAGATGTACAAAATATATATCAAATTCCAATCAACTTTAACAAACAAAATATAGAAGAAATCATCCTAAAAAAATTCGAATTAAAAAATACCAAAAGCGATATTAAATATTGGGAAGATTTAGTAAACACAGTAGATAACTTATCAAAAACAGTAAACATCGCTATTGTAGGAAAATACGTTTCATTAGAAGATGCTTATCTATCAGTAAAAGAAGCGCTAAAACATGCAGGTTATCAATTCGATACCAAAGTAAATATATCTTGGATTGATTCAGAAAACCTAGAAAAAGAAAATACAAATTTAAAAGAAATATTTAAAGACATAAAAGGTATTCTAGTTCCTGGTGGATTTGGAACAAGAGGAATAGAAGGAAAAATAAAAGCATGCGAATATGCTAGAACAAATAACATCCCTTATTTTGGAATCTGCCTAGGAATGCAAATTGCAGTAATAGAATTTGCAAGAAATGTATGTAAAATTAAACATGCATCCTCGAGAGAATTTAATATTGAATGTAACGAACCAATTATAGATTTAATGACAGATCAAAAATCAATAAGTAATATGGGAGGTACATTAAGATTAGGAAACTATGAATGCCACATAAAAAAAGGTACTAAAACATATAAAATATACCAAGAAGAAAATATCTTAGAAAGACATCGTCATCGTTATGAATTTAATAATAACTACAAGGAAAAACTTACAAATAAAGGAATGACATTCAGTGGAATTAATGAACAAGCAAATTTAGTTGAAATAATAGAATTACCTGAACACAAACACTTCATAGCATGTCAATTTCATCCGGAGTTCAAATCACGTCCAACAAAACCTCACCCACTTTTTGTATCATTCATAGAATCTTCAATAAAACGCTAATGCGTTTTTTTAATATATTGTATAATTCTATCCTTATAACAAAACAAAATCATTAGAATACCAATTAAAAATAAATAACACTCATATCTAGTAATAATAAATCCCAAATAGTCAAACAGATCAAAACCCATTGTAAATAAATTAAAATATAAAATAATAAAAAACAATCCCGTACTAGTAAAAAATATACCTAATAAAAATATAAAAAATTTATTCATATTTAATTCTATTCCAATATCAAATAAAATATTATATAATAAGGATGGTGATTATATGGATACTTTAATATATGCAATACTAGGAATTATACAAGGACTAACAGAACCACTACCTATATCAAGTAGTGGCCATTTATTATTCTTCAAAGAATTATTTAACACAAATATGTTTGATTTAAACTTTGAAATAATAGTTAACTTTGGATCATTTTTAGCAATTTTATTTATCTTTAGAAAAGATATAATAAAATTAATAAATAGTTTCCTTAAATATATAAGTACCAAAGAAAAAAAATACAAAAATGATTTTAATTATTGTTGGATGTTAGTAATAAGTTCTATTCCAGTAGGAATATCAGGTATTATCTTCAAAGATACATTAGATGGTTTAATATCAGTTAATTTAGTAGGAATAGCACTACTTATTACAGCAGTCTTACTTTATTTAGTCAAAAACAATAATGGCAAAAAAGAAGATAAAGACATTTTCATTAAACAAGCCATTATTATTGGATTATTTCAAATGATAGCAATTATTCCTGGAATATCAAGAAGTGGATCATGCTTAGTAGGATGTTTACTAGTTGGACTTAATAAAGAATCAGCACTAAAATATACATTCCTACTTTACTTCCCAGTATCTATTGCAGCAATGGCACTTGGAGTTACAGACTTCATTAGTGATGCTAATACATCATTATTACTTCCTTATACAATAGGTATGATAGCATCACTAGTAGTAACTTATCTAACTTATAATTGGTTCTCAAATATAGTTAAAAAAGGATCACTTTGGAAATTTTCTATATATTGTATAATCCTAGGAACATTTATACTATTTTATTTCAGATAAAAAGAAATCTATTTAGATTTCTTTTTTAATTATTATCAACGTATTTAATTATATCTTTAAACCCAAGTTTCTTTCTAAGCATTATTTGATTTTTACCAATATTTAACTCTTTAATATTTTTAAATCCTAAAGACATAATAAATTTCATAATTTCACTCTTAATAGAAATAATATCGCTATCATCATTAATCATTTTTTCAACTTCTAAAAATATACCTACATCCTTAAGTTCATCTAACACAATTTCATAGTCATTATACTTATAAGTCCTTCTAACATTGTGAACTTTTATTTGTTCAACAAATCCAACTTTTTCAATAATATTTTTCATAGTATCATAGTCTTTAACTTCAGTTTCATCCTCATCTGAATATACCCACTTCTTTCCCTCAAAATAATTTTTTTTATAAGTAACTAATGCTTTATCACCTTTTCTTCTAAGTCTTAAAATTTCATTAATTCTTAAATCTTCCTCAGGTTTAAAATTATCACTTAAAGGATTCTCATAATATATATCAATAATCTCTTTTTCATCTTCGAATGAAAACTTGCTTAAAATATTTAAAGCTTCTTCTAAAGTATTATCAAAATCAACTAAAATTTCTACTTCTTTCATTCTTTACTACCTTCTATTAAAGAATTATCAACACTGTTAATAGCATCAAATCTCTTGGTAATTTTTTCAGTAGTTATATGAATATCTTTAACATCTTTAGATACAGTATCAATACTTCTAGACAACTTATCCCATCTCTCACGATATTTAATGAATTCATTCCCTAATTTAGTTAATTCAAGTTGAATAACTTGTGCATATTTATCACGTTCCATATTTTTAACTACCATTAAAATAATAGATAAAGTACTCATCAAAGTTGTCGGACTAGCAAGCCATACTTTATTTTTAGTAGCATATTCTAATATATCAGAATGATATGCATTAATTTCTGCGAATATAGCCTCAGCCGGTAAAAACATAATAGCTTCTTCAGTAGTTTCACCTGGTATTATATATTTACTACTAATAGCATCAATATGCTTCTTAACATCAGATTTAAATAACTTCAAAGCAGCTTCTCTTTCGGTAACGGTATAAGATTTATCAGTCATCTTACGATAATTTTCTAAAGGAAACTTACTGTCTATAACAATAGTTCCTAAAGGTGCTGGTGCATATAAAATAGCATCAGCAATAGATCCATTAGTCATCTTATGTTGTAAATCATAAATACCTTTCTTTTCTCCAAAAATATTAGATAAAATATAATTAAGATTAACTTCTCCAAATATTCCTCTAGTTTTTTTATCAGTTAAAACGCTTTGTAAATCAACAATCTCACTAGATAAAGAATCAATCTTCTTTTGAGCTTCATCAATCTTAGATAATCTTTCTAATATACTATTAAAAGTTTTATTAGTTTTTTCAAAATTAGTATCAATCCTTTGATTAACTCTATCATTGATTTCTAATAACTTTCTTTCAATACTAGTATTTAGTCTTTCAAAGTCATCTCTCAAATCTTTACTGAAACTAAATTTAAAATCTCCAATCTCCTTAGTAAGATTAGTTTCATTCTTACCAAGTCTTTCAACTATATCATTAGTTTTATCACCTTTAAACATATTAACTAGTAATAAAATAATAATAACAACCAATAACCCTAAAATAACATATTCCATATATACCTCAATCTATCTTCAATTTTTTATTAACAATATAACTCACTAAATAAGCTATTAACAATATTAATATAGTCCTAATTAATACCCACGGTTCTACCAAACTTTCTACTAAACTAGTTCCTACAAATCCAGAAAAATATACTAAAAAAGTTTTACCAATTATTAAAGCTGCGAAAAACTTCCTAAAACTAATTTTAGATAAACCAGCACCTATATTAAATATAAATCCTGGTAAAAATGGATTAGCAATCAAAACAACTAAAGTACTAAAACTCATATGATCAAAACCATCCATTATTGACTTAATATATTTTTTATCCTTTAACTTATGATCAAAAGACTTTTTTAATTTTTGTTTAAACAACAAATAAACCAATAAACAACCTATAATAGTAAAAAACAATGAAATTATTAAACCAAATATATTTCCAAAAATTAAAAAATTAACAGAAACAAATACTACTAAAGGTAGTATCGGAAATAAAGCTTCCAACATTAACAAAAAACAAGCAAGTATTGGTCCCCATATACCCATATTTAATATTACATCATTAATTAAATCATTAATCCATTCCATAATACCTCTCCATATTTATTATAATATATAATAAGTAAAAAAGCACTCATTTAATGAGTACTTTACTTAATTAAAGTTCTTTTAGGATATGGTATCTTGCAAGATTCTCTTCCCTCAGGACAATTTCCATTAACAGCACAAGTAGCACCTACCAGTGCATTATAAAATTGACCATACGGTTCTAATTGCTCTATCATATTAGTAACTAAACCACGAACTTCCCATTGAGCTTTCTTACAATGTCTAAATTTAGAAACATGTCTAAAAGTATCTCCATCAAAACCTAGTGTTACATTAGAAGTATATCCGCTTAAAATAAAATATAACAAATCTTCCTTACATACACCTTTATCTAATAACTTATAATAATTCATGAAATTATAATTCATTGCATAATTATATAAATTTAACGCATCATTATTCTCACTAATAGTTTGAGGAACAATCATATTAGCATCATCAGGATTAGCATCAAAATCAGGAATAGATAAATCTATCCCACGATGTCTAGATAAATGAGTCATATTAGCATATGATATTGGTAATTGAAATCTAAAATAAATACTAGATAAATCTTCATGAGCTGAATCGTTAATACTAATTTCTTCTCTTATACACTTAAATATATCATTAAATAATTTATTGTCTTTTACTACCATTTCATCAACCATTTTACTAACATCGCAATAACTATTTCCTGTCAATCTACATATCGAACTTATTACTATATCTCTGTCAAAATTAACAATAGATTCCTTATTAAGTAATAAAGGTTCACTTAATAAAGAATTAGAAACAAAATTACTATTATTAATATAATCCTTTAACGAATTAGAATCATTAACTTTTGAATTTTTAATAATATCAACTAAATATGGAGCCTTATCACATACAATTTTAAATAACTGTTCACCAAAATATTTAGCTTCACTTATCTTAGAATATTCACCCTTCATAAACAAATTAATAATTCTAACTAATTCAGTAGCACTACATCCAAAATCAATTTGGCTTCTAAAACAATAAGGTAGAACATATCTAGAATCTTCTTTAGGAATACCTAAATCTATCAACATATTATATATCTGAAACATCTTATCCATATTGTCTTTATATATAATGTTTAATTCTTCTTGATTTTCTATAAGACTATATTTCTCATTTCTAAACTCAGGAATATAATAATCAGCCTCTCCGTAATTAACTTCTCTTCTAGACTTAATAGTAAGAGAACAATATCTAGATTTAATTAATAACTGCTCTATAATAGGACTAACATCACAAAGAGCAAGATTAAAATAAACATGATCAATAATTGACTTATGTCCCATACCTATAACTCTTTCAATAAATTTAACATTATCTTCTAAAGACCTATTTAAAGTAAATTCCCATACATCTAAAACAGTTCCTTTACTTCTTGAAAGCCTAGCTGCAGCTGCAGCTAGAGCCTCACTATTCATATTTATACTTTTTAATTCTATTTTCATAATACCTACCACCCTATAAAAATTATAGCAAAAAAAAGAGAAAAATAAAATATTAATCTCATAACACCTGAATTACTTTATAGCCGTAAAATTCTAAAATACTAACTGCTTTTCTACTTTTAACACCATTCCTACAAGTAACATAATAAGTATTATTTTTACTTAATAAATCTTTGTGATTTATTAACAATTTATTGAGAGGTATATTCACACTACCAGGATAATGATCATCAGAATATATTAAAGAATCACTTACATCTATCAGTTGACCCATATTTAAATTATAATTAATAAATTTAATTTTATTCACTTATCTCACCAATGTATCATATGCTATATAAGTAATTCTAAATAATTAAAACAACCAAAAAAGAAGACTATTCGTCTTCTCCAAAGAAATCATCAAAATATGCATCATCACTATTCATGTTTTCATTAACAATAACACTATCAACATCAATGTTAACTTTAGGTTTATCTTCTAATATCTTAGGTTTAGGTAATTCAACCTCATTAATCTTTTTATTCCCTTCAGTAACCTCACTAGTAATAGTCGTTGGAACATTTTGTACTTTTTCTTTAACAATTTCTTGTTTTTCTACCATTTCAATCTTGTCTGGAACAACATCTTTTTTAACAGGTTCATCAAACATATTAATCTGCTTAACATTAGAAGCTTTCTTGTTTTCAAATTCTTCATAAATATTTAAAGCTGGTTTAGTAGGAATATCATTTTTGATTGATTCCTTCACAGAAGTTTCAACAACTTCATTTGGTATATTATTTTTAACTTCTTCCTTAGCTTTAATAGAATCAAATATTTCTTTTTCACGAGAATTATTAACAACAACTTCATTTTGTTGATTAAGTTTATTCTTAGCAACATAATCACTAAGTCTTTTTTCAATATTTTCAATCAACTTACTGTCAGGTGTTTCCATCATTTGATTTCCACCAGTATTGTTAAAAGGATTAACATTATTATTCATTAAATTTTCATTACCCATACCATTAGAATTAAATGGATTATTATTACCAGCAAATGG
>CAYJJI010000020.1:0-18383 GCA_964370475.1 uncultured Muribaculaceae bacterium
TTATAAGGCATTAACACTTCACCAACAAATAAGAATTGATAATTAACTTTTAAACTTAAAACACTAATAGGTGTTTTAGAACCATCACTTCCATAAGAAGAAACCCAAAGTCTAATCTTTTGATTAGACAAAGAAGCCCCAGACTCCATAACACCAGAAGATATTACATACTGAGAATTTATACCACTAACAGCAGCATTAGCTTTAGTTAATGAATCTAAATATATAGGAGTATCATTATTTAATTGAATTTTAATATATTTATGATCTACATGAGTAGCATCAGTACCTAAGCTATCTAATACCAAATTATAATCCATATCAATAGTACCAGTATTCTCTAAAGAATAAGAATATAAAGTACTACTATCATTTATAGCTTCTATATCAGTTTTAGGAACTACCTCAGCAGTTATAGTTGTTCCTTTATTAAAAGTAGCTACTAAAGAACCTAAACTAATACTATTAGTAGAACCACTACTTTCAACAACAAACAACGCATATGAAACACCTAAAATAATTAAACCTACAAAAACTATAGCAATAGAAATAACAAAAGCTTGCCTTTTAAAAATATCACTAAATTTCATAAATGCACCCTCTATCTTATAAGTATTATAACAATATAAGAAAAAAAAATCTACTACCTAATAATAGAAATATAACTAAATATAAAAAGTCTAGTAAAACTAGACTTAAAATAAACTTAATTGACTTGTTTCAGTCATTCCATCTAAAGATCCAAGCGATCTTAATTTTTCTATTGTAGTAGCTGAAACTTTACCCCTTTTTTGTAAATCTTCAATACTTACATACTCTCTTATTTCTCTCTCACTTACTATATTATTACCAACTTGTTCACCAAGACCATCTAAAGCTCCAAAAGGAATTATTAAACTCATTTCATCTTCAGTAATAACAAAAGTACTTGCTAAACTCCTTTTAACATCAATATTTTTAAAACTAAATCCTCTAGCTAACATCTCTAAGACTACTTTTAAAACATCTCTAGTATTAGCTTCCTTATTAGTAGCATCAAAACCTTTCATTGATATCTCATCTATCTTAGCTTTAACTGCATCATAGCCTTTCAACATTACTTCAACATCAAAATCACTACATCTAATACTAAAATAAGCAGAATAATAATATATCGGGTAATAAAGCTTAAACCATGCAACTCTAAATCCCATCATAACATAAGCAGTTGCATGGGCTTTAGGGAACATGTACTTAATCTTAGCACATGATTTAATAAAGAATTCAGGTATATTAGCAGCTTCTAAAGACTCAACATATGAAAGCCATGTATCAGGTTCTTTAGAAGCACGCCCCTTACGAACAAATTCACTTATTTTAAACGCTAAAGAAGCATCTACTCCGTGATTCATTAAGTATACTAAAATATCATCACGACATCCAATTACATCTTTAAACTCACATACATTAGCTATTATTAAATCTCTAGCATTACCAACCCATACATCAGTACCATGTGATAATCCAGAAATTTTAACTAACTCAGCAAATGTTTTTGGTTTAGTTTCTTCAAGCATTTTAATAACGAAATTAGTTCCAAACTCTGGTACTCCAAGAGTACCAGATATACAATTAATATCTGATGATTTAACTCCTAAAGCATCAGGTGAACTAAACAAACTCAAAACACCCTTATCATCAAAATTAATTGTATTAATATCTATACCTGTTTTATCTCCAAGATATCTTAACATTGTTGGATCATCGTGTCCAAGTATATCTAATTTCAATACATTATCATGAATAGCTGAGAAAGCAAAATGTGTAGTATACCAAGTTTTATCTGGTTCATCAGCAGGAAACTGAAATGGTGTAAAATCATAAACATCCATATAATCAGGAATAACAATAATCCCTCCAGGATGTTGTCCACTTGACCTCTTACATCCAGTACATCCTAAACTAATTCTCTCCGTTTCAATGCGTCGCATTGAAATCCCTTTCTCCTCACAATAAGCAAGAACAAAACCAAATGCTGTTTTATCAGCAACAGTACCAATAGTACCAGCTCTAAAAACATTTTCCTCACCAAATAACACTTTAGTATAATCATGAGCTTTAGCTTGATAATGTCCAGAGAAATTTAAATCTATATCTGGAACTTTTTCAGCATTAAATCCTAAGAACGTTGCAAACGGAATATCTTGTCCTTCTTTCTTCATTGCTTTACCACATTTAGGACAATTAAAATCTGGTAAATCATATCCAGAAGCATAACGAAGATTAAAAGCACCTTCATCATCTTCCCAAACACTAGTCTTACAATCATCACATAAATAATGTGCCTGTAATCCATTAACTTCTGTAATTCCCATCATTGTCGCAACAAACGAAGATCCAACAGAACCACGCGATCCAACAAAATATCCATCATCATTACTTTTTTTAACTAATTTTTCAGCAATTAAATAAAGTACAGAATATCCATTACTAATAATCCCGTTTAATTCCTTCTCTAATCGATCTTCCACTATAGCTGGCAATACTTCACCATATAAAGATCTAGCTTTGTCATAACACATATTCTTAGTTAATTCATCACTATTATCCATCTTAGGAGTATATAAATCTCTTTTGATTATTTCTAAATGTTCTATCTTAGATTCTATTAACCTAGTATTAGAAACAACTATTTCATAAGCAAGATCACTATCTAAGAAACTAAACTCTTCTAACATTTCATTAGTAGTCATAAAATGTTGACTAGGTAAATTAACCCCTTTTCTATTTAAAGGATGTAATCTTCCATTAGTCTTTTGAGAAACAATAATTTCTCTAAAAATTTTATCATCTTTCGTAAGATGATGAACATCTCCAGTAGCAACAACAATCTTACCACAAGACTTAGCAACTCTAATAATCTTCTTAACTAATTCTTGTAATTCATATTCACTGTTAATATCACTACCATCCATACCTATAATATGACTCATAACACTTACCGGTTGAACTTCTATATAATCATAGAAATTCATCATAGTAGCTAACTCTTCATCATCTTTATTCTTAGCAGCTTCAAATATTTCATTATTAATACATCCACTACCTATTAAAATACCTTCCCTTAGTGCTTCAACTTCTTTTCTAGGTATCTTAGGTTGACCACCCTTAAATAAATATTTAGTAGTAGCCAAACTAATCATTTTAAATAAATTCTTAAGACCAACTTGATTCATAGCTAAAACATTTAAATGAAAAGGATAAGCAAATAATACTAATTCATCATAATTAACATTCTTAAGTAAATCTGCTGTTGTTTCTTGATTTTGTTTATCAAGCATTCTAACAATAGCAATGAAACATAAAGCAGTTCCCTCACTATCATAATCAGCCCTATGATGAGCTCCTTCATTCCAAGGAACTTTAAACTTTTTAACTAACGTACTTAACTTATGATTAGACCATTCTGGATTTAACGCTCTCGTTAAAGCCATAGTATCAATAACAGTATTTGAAAAAGTTCCTAAATTATATTTCTTATAAGCAGCTTCCATAAAAGAAATATCAAATTTAGCATTATGAGCTATCATTGGTAAATCGCCAACAAACTCCATAAACCTTTTAGTAACATTCTCTTCACTATCACAACCTTTAACCATTTCATCAGTTATTTTAGTAATTTCAGTTATCTTAGCAGGGATTGGTCTTAAAGGATCAATTAATTCATCAAAACGATCAATTATTTCACCTTTACAAATCTTAACAGCTCCTATTTCAATCATTTGATCAGACCCAGCATAAAAACCAGTAGTTTCTGTATCAAAGACAACAAAAGTGTCATTAAATAAATGATAATCCTTGTAATTATATATAATATCTACATCATCATTAACAACATTTAATTCCGCTCCATATATAACCTTAAACTTATCTTTATCCTCTAACTTCTTATTATCCCAATAAATTCCATTAAACAAATCAGGAAAAGCTTGTAAACAATTATGATCAGTCACTGCAAGTGATTTGTGACCAAGTTTCTTAGCAAATTTAAGCAACTTTTTAACATCTACAACTGAATCCATCGCACTCATCATTGTATGTAAGTGTAACTCCACTCGCTTCTCTTCTGCATCATCTACAATTGATACATCTTTAGACTTAATACTTTCCATATTTCTAATAGTTAATACTAAATCCTTAGCATAATTATCATACTCAACATTACCATGAATTCTATACCAATTACCCTCTTTTAAATTCTTTAAAATTCTTTTATATTCATCTTTATCTCTTTCAAACTTTTTAGCCATTATACTATTAGACTTATCACTAAGTTTTAAATTAATAATATTAACCTTCTCAGTCTCACGAGTATCTATTCCAAATACATATACTTCTAATATAACATTTCTAACTTCACTAGTAATATTACTTACTAAAGAAATTTCACCATCTACATGCTTACCAATAAAAACTGGGTTAATTTCTTCTTTAACAACTTCAACCTTTTGACTTTCAATAATACTATTTTTAACTTCTAATTGTTTTTCTTCATTAAGAACAACATCTATTAAAAAATCATTATATCCCAAAATCTCTAATTTCTTTATTAAAGACTTAAACTCACTCTTCAAATAATCCATCTCAGCAACACTAATTACATCAACAGTAATAATATTGTTATTCAAAACAATATTATTATCTACCAAAGAAGCTAATGAAGGCTTCTTTGCTACTAAACGATCTAAAACAATTCTAAAATCTCTAATAACATCATCATCCGTATAAGAATCATACTTAAGCTCAATCTTACATTTACCTCTACCCTTAATTCCCTTTTTAGCACAATCAAATAAATCATAAATAACAGATGCACTAGCAGGTTTAGAAGAAGACATTTTAATAATAAATAACTCTTCACTCTTAATTAAATTAACTCCTGTAATCGTATAGTTCTCTAAACCTAAAGACCCACATTCAATACTATTTAAAAATCTCTCTAATTCATTTTGCAACATTATCACCTCCATCTTCTATTTTATTAACTACTATTTGATAATCATAATTACCTCTAGTAACAAATCCAAAAACTTTTATCATTTTACCATTTTCTAAACTATTTAGAAACATATTTTGTTTAGGAAATATAACAAACTCAAAAGAACCAGTTTCATCACTAGCACTAAACATTCCCATATCCTCGTTCTTTTTAGTCTTGATTTTCCTAAACCTATTGATCATTACAACAACCTTAATAGATTTATCAAAATAATTCTTTGCATTAATTAATTTAACAATATCTTTATCTTGATACTTACTAGCAGGATGATTACTCAAATAAAAACCATATATTTCGATTTCATTATTAAGTAACTCTTCTACTTCTGCAACATCACTTAAAACAGGCTTTAAAACACTATCTTCATCTAAATCCTTACACAAAGAAGCATAATCCATAGCAGCATCTAAATTATATAACATACTAGCTCTATTAAGATTAAAACAATCCATAGCTCCACTCTTAATTAATAACTCATATTGCTTATTTCTAAAATCTAATAAATAAGTTCTCTTAACAAAATCCAAATAATCTAAAAACTCACCTTTACTAGATTCACTATTAATTACTTCAGAAATATTTGAAGTAATACCTTTAATTAAAGATAATGGAAGTATTAAACTTTTATCTTTAATTATATACTCGCTACTACTTAACTTAACACAAGGTTTTATAACATTGATTCCATTTTTTTTAATTAAAGTAATATAATCTTTCGTCTTATCCTCACTACCAATATTCATATTTAATATATTTGCATAAAAATACATCGGATAATGACTCTTCAAATAAGCCATTTGGTATCCTATCAAAGCATAGGATACCGAATGAGCTTTATTAAATCCATAATTAGCAAATTTTAGTATCATTTCATATACCAGTTCTGCCTTCTCTTTAGAATATCCATTACTAAGCGAACCCTCTATAAACTTAACTCGTTCACTTTCCATCACAGATACTTTTTTCTTACTCATAGCTCTTCTAACATTATCCGCTTGAGCAAAAGTATAATTAGCCATCTTACTAAGTATTTGCATAATTTGTTCTTGATAAATAATAATTCCATAAGTATCACATAAAATATCTTTTAATGATTCATCATAATAAGATATTTTACCACCATTCTTTCGTTCAATAAACGTATCAATATTCTGCATAGGACCCGGTCTAAACAAAGCTATAGCAGCATAAATATCCGAAAAGCTATTAGCTTCTAACTTTCTCAAAAAATTCTTCATCCCAGGAGACTCAAATTGAAATATTCCTTCAGTATCTACTTTCTTAAAAATATTAATAGTACTTATATCATCTAAAGGTATTTCATTTATATTAAAATTACTACCTTCATGTTCATTAATTAAATTAACAACATTTTTAATTATCGTCAAATTTCTAAGAGCTAAAAAGTCCATCTTTAATAACCCTAAATCTTCCAAGTATTCCATCGTAAATCCAGTCATAATTCCATCATGATTCTTATAAACAGGTATAACATCATCAAGCTCACAACTAGATATAACAATACCTGCAGCATGAGTACTAATATGTCTTTTTAATCCTTCCAATTTTAAAGCATTTTTATAAACACTTTTTAAATTAGAATAATTATTCACTAAATCTATAATCAATTTATTTTTAGCATTTTCTTTTAAAGATAATTTAGCATCAATCAACCTAGTTAATTTCTCAACTAAATTTAAATCAATATTCATTACTCTACTAACATCTCTAATAACTTGCTTAGCAGTTAAAGTTCCATAAGTAATAATCGGTGCTACATAACTAGATCCATATTTATTTTTAACATAACTAATTACTTCATCTCTTCTTGTATCTTCAAAATCTATATCTATATCCGGCATTGTAATACGTTCCGGATTTAAAAATCTTTCAAATAACAAATTATACTTAATTGGATCTATATTAGTAATTCCCAGTACATAAGATACCAAAGAACCAGCAGCACTCCCTCTTCCCGGACCAACTAAAATATTATTTAATTTAGCAAATTTAATATAATCATAAACTATTAAAAAATAATCAACAAAACCCATCTCTTTAATAGTATTAAGTTCAAATTTCAATCTATCTAAATATTTACTATCCAAAGAACCAATTCTTTTCTCTAAACCCTTCTTAGCCAAAGCAACTAAATAACTAAAAGAATCTTCCACTTGATACTTAGGCATATATAAAGTTTTACTAGGTAATTTAAAATCAAATAAAGATACAAATCCACTACCATCAACAACTCTTAAATAATTATTTAAATAACCATTATCACTACTTAAACTCTCACCACTATTAATACTATCCAAATAATTTAAAAATTTACTATCATCCTGGTTAAAACATAAAGCTATACTAATATCAATAACTAATTCACTAACTAATAAAACTTGTCTTTTTTCATAATCATTAGTATAAGAAATATATCTAGTATCATAAAAATCCAATTCATTATATAATTCAATACTATTATAAGGTACTACCAAAACAATATTCTTTGAATATTGTTTTAAATCATAAACACTTAAATCTCTTTCCTGTATTAAAGTATTAAGCTTCAACAATCCTCTATACCCATCATAATCCTTAGAAAACAAATAAACATGCTTGTCATTTAAAATAACATCCAAACCAATTATAGGTTTGATGTTATTACTAATACAAGCATTATAAAACTCCATCATTGAAAATAAATTATCATCTAAAATAGCACAATTACTAATATTATTTTTAACTAAATAAGGGATTAAATCATTAATTTTAATTAAACTCTTAAGTATAGAATAATCACTTTTAAATATAACTAAATCATTCATTAAAATCCCCACCCATCTATAAATAATTATAGCACGTTAAATAATAATTTGTATATATTGAAGCATAAAAAAATTCAAGAATAAACTTGAAATTAATTAAATAATAATCATTGATGAACGGCTAGTAAATTGTGAATAACTTCCTCCATTATTAGCATTATTAAACGCCCAAATACCTGAATGAATATGATTACTATAAGTTCCGCCTCTATTAAACCAGATAAAATCCTTATGAATCATATAAGAAAAATCTGAATTCCAAGCATCATTAATTAACTGCGAGGGATTCAATTCTATGGTAGCATCACCAACTAATCCAGTAACATATGAAGATGCACTACTAGAATAAGAATAAGCATCGTAATATTTATGCTCAGGTTGAAATGTAAATCCAGCATTACTTTCATAAAAGTTACCAGAAATATCAACCATAGTTCCCATTACATATTCCCTTCTTCCACCAGCCATATCATATATACCAGTTATATTACGCGTCGTACTTGCAGCTTTACCATTATCCGTTGTCCATCTGTTTGCCTCAGGACAAATTGCAACTCCTGATACATTATTAGCAACAGCAGTATCACTACCCCCACATCCAGTAACTACATCCGTATCAGTACCATTGTTATAATAATTATTGTTCTTTATTTTTGTACTACAAGTTCCATCACTATTACACACTCCATACTTTGATTGAGATAAATATGCAACAACTCCCCATTCTATATTTTTCATCATATGTACATCAGTTGCCTCATCTAGTGAATATGTAGTCATTGCATTATTTATATTATCATACAAAGTTGATACATTCATGTCATGAATTGAATTTTGATTTGGTTTAATTGTATTATCTTCACCTTGTTCAAACTTACCTATCCAAATACCTGTAAGTTCTTCATTTTCAATATTTCCTCTTTCAGTTTGACAAGAGTTCCCCCAACAAAAAGCTGGATGAGCACTTTGTGTTGTATCAACGAATGTTACATCAATTGCATGGGCAGCACTTTCTATACTTGATGAATCATATGAATATCTTGGTATCCAAACATACATCTGAGCAATAGATTCCATAGGAATAACTTTACCTATATAAGCACTAAATGAAGAATCAACTATTACAGCATTTGCCCACTCCTTATTTTCATAAGAATACCATTCTTTAGATACATCAGCAACAGTTACTGTTCCATCATCTGCAATAGTAACTGGTAGCATTTTAGAATCTAATACAGGATCATTACCAGCTAATAAATCTTCTTCATAAGGTAATACTATAGAAGATGCTATAACAGATAATTTAACATTTATAGTTTTATTACTAGCATTAGCAGTAGTAGCAGAAGAATCAACCCACATTCTAAAATTATGTTCTACCACCTCGTTAGGAGCTATAGTATAAGTATCATATTTATAAGAAGTACTATTAGCAGTAACAGAATCAACAACATTAAAAGTATTAACAAGTGCTGGACTTGAAGAGTCCAGTGAAGTTTTAATTAAAGAATGTGAAATATTAGTAGTATTTAACACTTCAACTAATACATCATAAGATGCATTAGTGTTACAAGTATTTTTAACACTAAATGCATAAGGAGAAGATCTCATTCCATCAATATCACTTATTGGATATGATTTAGTTAGATTAATTAAGGAACCATCTTCTTCAGTATAAGTAATAGATAAACAACCACTATTTACAACATTATTACCAGATTGCTGGTTCTCTGAAAACCATAACGCATATGAAAAGCTAACAGCTAACACCCCCAACAATAAAACTCCTATCACCGATAAAAAAATCATTTTAGGCTTCATATACATCAATCCTATCTTAATTAAATAATAACACAATTATATTTAAAAAAAAAGATAAATTTCATTGGTATACACAAATATAAATTAACTACATTTTAAAAGTAATACAAAACAATTGACTTCTACCTAAATATATAGTAAAATCTTAGAGAAGTATTAATTAAGGAGGAATTCATATGGCAAAAGACGTATCAAAAAAGAAACCTTTATTTGGAAACAAAAGAAGTCATGCTCTAAACGCTACTAGACATGCTCAAAAACCAAACAAGCAAAAGAAAACTATTGACGGAGTAAAAGTAGTTATTAGTGCTAGAGAAGCTAAAACTATTAAAAAAGAAAGCAAATAAAAACTGAAGATTATTCTTCAGTTTTTTCTATTGCATTAATTCTTTCTTCAAGAATTTTTTGTTTGTTATAAACTTTTTCTACTAAATCATGAATTTCTTCTAATATTAACTCACTTTTTAAATCAGTTTTATAATCTTGTAAACTTCTAAGACTATCTTTTTTAGATTGTCTTTTTTGACTCATCATAATTATTGGAGCCTGCAAAGCAGCCATACAACTTAAAAATAAATTAAGCAGTATAAATGGATAAGGATCCATTTCAATAAAATAAATATTAGCAACTATCCATCCTATTAAAAATAAAACAAATATAATTATAAAAGTCCAACTACCAGCACCATCAGAAAAAGCATCAGCTACTCTTTCACTAAGAGTTGCTCTCTTCTCTTCTTCCTTATCAACATCAATTGATATATTTTCATCTAACAATAAATCAATTAATTCATTCTCATCAACGTTATCTAACAAACGTTGATTCTTAAGTAACATCTTAACTAATTCTTTTCTATTTCTCTCGTTGCTCATCTTAAACTATTAATCCTTTCTTGATAATTATCACTCTTACAAACATAAGAACCACTAATAACAGTATCAACACCCTTAACTAATTTAATAGTATCACTATTTATTCCACCATCAATATATATATCCAAGTCAAATGTTTTTTTACACTCTACTAATTCCTTAATCTTAGATATACTACTAAGCATAAAAGATTGCCCTCCAGCACCAGGTTCTACACTCATAATTAACACTAAATCAATATAATCTATATAATCATTTATATAACTAACTTTAGTATTAGGCTTTATAGCTAAACCACACCTAATTCCATGACTCTTAATTAAATCTAATGACTCACTATCATTAAGCTCACTATGAATAGTAATAGCATCTACTTTATATTTAACTATCTCTTTAATATATTCAATGGGATCATTCACCATTAAATGAATATCTACTGGCTTTTCACAAGCACTAATTAATTCTCCTAATTCAGATATATCCATATTCTTATTAGGAACAAATAAACCATCCATAATATCAAAATGAATATAATCTGCATTAGTATCATTAATTTTACTAATACAAGTCAAATAATCATCATTACTACTTAAAAAAGAAACTGCTACCTTCATATCATCACATCCTTAAATAATTTTACCACGTAATTCAAAATAATAAAAGAACTACAAAAGTAATTCTCTTATTTTTTTATTTCATCAATAAATTTAACATAATTATCATATCTCGATTGAATTATCTTACCAGAATCAACTCTATCTTTAACAGAACAATTACTTTCTCCAACATGCTTACAATTACCATATTCACAAGATTTACCAAATTCTACAAATGAATTTTGTAAATCTTCCAAATTCATATCTTTCAATTCTAACGCCGAAAACCCTGGAGTATCAGCTATTAAAAAGTTTCCAATATGAAACAACTCCACATGTCTAGTAGTATGTTTACCTCTACCTAAACTAAGAGATATCTCTTGTGTTTTAAGATTTAACTTCTTATCTAACTTATTTAGAAAAGAACTCTTCCCAGCACCTGTCTGACCACATAAAACAATAATTTTATTTTTAAGTAATCTCCTAGCTTTAAATAACTGATTATTATAAAAAGTTTTAATTCCTATACTTTCATAATACTTAGCTAACTTCTTAACCTCTTTATACTCATGACTAGATAATAAATCTAATTTAGTAAAGCAAATAATTGGTGTAATGTTATTATAAGTAATAACAGATAATAACTTATCTAATAAATTAAGCGATAAATTAGGATTCTTACAACTAGTAATTACAACAGCATAATCAACATTAGCAATCATCGGCCTAACTAATTCATTAAGTCTAGGTAATATTTCTAATATATAATTATTCTCCGGATCAATTACTACTTCATCACCCACTAGAGGAGTAAGTTTATCATTTCTAAACTTACCTCTAGGAGTACAAACATATTCATCTTTATTAACCAAAACCGTATATTGATTACTTATATTCTTAATAATCTTCCCTTGCATATTAACATAAACCAGTCTCTAAACAAGAATCACCAGGTTCCTCAACTTCAACAGCTTCTGCAACTTCAATAGTTAAAGTACCACCAGGCGTAACAATATACACATCAGCTGCTCTATTTTGACTCATTATAGTTCCTTCTTCAACACTAGAAGTTTGAACATAATTTACATTTAAAGTTATGCCATTATCATCACAAAATTCTTCTATATCAGAAACAGAATAAGATCCATCAGTAAAATCTGGATACTTAATAATTATATTAGGAATATATAATATTATTGTATCTCCTTCAGTAAGAACTTCACCTTCTTCAATATCTTGTTTCATTATTTCATTAGTATCATATTTAGAAGCATCTTCTTCATCAACATCTATTTTTTCAATTCTAACATTAATATTAAAAGCTTCTAACATTCCTTGAGCAGTTAAATAGTTTTCTCCAACTAAATTCTCTACTACATAAGAATTACCATCACCTTTAGAAACATATAAAACAATATCAGTTCCTTCAGTTCTTCTTTCACCAGCTACTGGATTAGTTCTTACTATATCTCCCGCAGGAATATCTTCACTAATTTGCTCCCTATGATCTTCAGATATTTCAAAACCAGCATCCTGTAATTTATCAACAGCCTCATCAAACGACATACCACTAACATCAGGAATAACTATTTCATCACTATCAGTAACAAACATAAATAACACAAAAGCGGTTGTAATAACTACAATTAAGCCAGTAAATATAGACGCTAAAGTTATTAATGTCTTTTTATCTTCTTTTTTCATATCACTTTCCTTAACTTGTTTAGCAATAACCTCATTTTTATCATCAACTATATTGCTTTCCAATTCTTTTATTGTCTTCTTCTTAGCTTTATCATCATACTCAGATTCAGAATGTAATAACTTAATAACAGGTTCATCAGCTCTTGATTCATCTAAACAAGTAGCTAAGTCTTCATGCATTTCTCTAGCATCATTATATCTATTTTCAGGATTTTTACTAGTAGATCTAATGATTATATTCGCAATACTTTGAGGTAATTCAGGTAACTCCTCTTTAATATCAGGAAGCTTTTCTTTTAAGTGTTTTAATGCTATCTCAACAGCATTATCACCTCTATAAGGTAATTTACCAGTCAATAACTCATACATTAAAATACCCATTGAATATATATCACTCTTTAAAGTAGATCCTTTACCACTAGCTTGCTCAGGTGGTAAATAATGAACACTACCCATAACAGAATTAGTTTGCGTTAACTGTGTATTATTAATTGCCATAGCAATACCAAAATCAGTAATCTTAACTAAACCATTTTCTAATATCATTATATTTTGGGGTTTAATATCTCTATGGATCAAATAAGCATCATGAGCAACACACAACCCATCACTAATTTGTAACATAATATCTACAACTTCACTAGAAGTTAACTTACCACGTTTCTTAATTAAAGTTTTTAAATGCTTACCTTCAATAAACTCCATTACAATATAATAACTACCATTATCTTCCCCAACATCATAAACTTCTACAATATTCGGATGAGATAAACTACTTGATGATAAAGCTTCTCTTTGAAATCTTCTAACAAACTTCTCATCACTTGCTAAATCTCCTCGTAATATCTTCACTGCTACATTACGATCTAATATAGTATCATAAGCTAAATAAACATTAGCCATTCCACCTTCGCCAACTGCTTTAATGATTTGATAACGATCATTAATTTTTTGCCCCTTCATTATCACTTAGTTTCACCACTTTCTCTCGTTAGTAGTGCAATAGATATATTGTCTGTCCCACCACGAGAATTACACTTATTAATCATTTTTATTACTTTTTCTTCAATTTCTAATACTGGATCACTAATTACCTTTTCAATCTGTTCTTTATTCATCATATTAGTTAAACCATCACTACATAGTAGTATCGCTTCAATAGATGTATCTACATCAAATATATCAACTACTACCTTATCAACTGATCCCAAAGCTTTAGTTAAAACATTCTTTTGAGGATGAAACTTAGCTTCTTCTTCAGTTAAATCACCAGCTGCAACTAATAAATTAGTTATAGTATGGTCTTTAGTAACTTTATATAATTGATTCTTTTTCATTACATAACCAGAACTATCTCCCAGATTAGCAAATATTAAAAACTCATCAGTTAATATTGCTGCAACTACAGTAGTTCCCATTCCTTTAGTTTCAGGATTATCCTTAGTATAATCAATAATATTTTTATTAACCTCTACTATATTATCCTTAAGCCAATTAATAGCATCTAATTTATAACCAACACTAGACATACTTTGAAATCGTTTGCCTAAATGAGTAACAACCATCGAACTGGCTACTTCTCCAGCTCTATGTCCACCCATACCATCAGCAACAATCATCAATTGTTCACCACTAGCATTTTTCAAAATAGTAACACTATCTTCATTATGAGTTCTAATTTTTCCTACATCAGTTAAATAAAATGTTTTCATTATTCCACCTCTTTACTTCTAAGTTGCCCACAAGCAGCATCAATATTACTACCAAATTCTCTTCGAATAGTAACATTAATTCCTCGTTTTTTTAAACAATCATAAAATTTTAAAATATCTTCTTTTAGAGTCTTTTTATATTGTAAATGATTCGTTTCATTATAAGGTATTAAATTAACATAAACATTCAAACCTCTTAATAAAGACGCTAATTGATTAGCACATACAATGCTATCATTTACCCCCTTAAGCATAACATATTCAATAGTAATACGTCTATTAGTTAGTGCTATATAACGTCTAATACTTGACATCAATTTTTCAGTATTATAAACCTTATTAATTGGCATCAATTCATTTCTTAATAAATCATTCGGAGCATGCAAAGATATCGCTAAATTTATTTGAATATTTTCATTACTTAACATATCCATTTTAGGTACAATTCCACAAGTAGATAAAGTAATATGCCTAGCTCCAATAGCAATCCCCTTATCATCATTAACAATTCTAATAAAATTCATTACATTATCATAATTATCTAAAGGTTCCCCAATACCCATTATAACTATACTACTAACTCTTTCCTTTAATTCTTCCTCAATTAATAAAATTTGCAAAACCATTTCATGAGCTTCTAAATCTCTAACTTTCTTAAGTCGACCACTTTCACAAAAAGAACATCCCATATTACATCCAACTTGCGATGAAACACATACACTATTCCCATAATCATGTCTCATTAAAACAGCTTCTATATAATTATTATCTTCTAATTTGAATAAATACTTTTTAACCAATTTGTCCTCTTGAACCTTATCAATAGAAATCAACTTAGTACTAAAATTATCTTTCAATTTAGATCTTAATGAAGTACTAACATTAGTCATTAAATCAATATCTAACACTCTACTTTTATATAACCATTCAAAAACTTGAAGAGCTTTATATTTCTTCTCTCCAATACTTAAAAAATATTCTTCTAAGTCTTTTCTTTTCATTCCAAATAAATTCATATTTCACCTATATAAATTATACTATAAAATAAAAAAAAAAGATACAATGTATCTTATACCTTCATATGACATTGTAACTTTTTAATTACTTTCTTTTCAATTCTCGAAATATAAGATTGAGAAATACCAAGTAATAAAGCCACATCCTTTTGCGTATATTCAATAGTGTTATTGAGTCCATACCTCATTGTCATAATCTCCTTTTCTCGCTCATCTAACAATTCTATTTGTTCACTCAACATTTCTCTATCTACCTTATCCTCAAATTCCGAAACTACTATATCTCCCTCAGTTCCCAAAATATCTTCCAAATGTAACTCATTACCCTCAGCATCATAGTTAATTGCATTATCAAAAGAAACCTCACTATTACGTTTCTTATTTTTTCTTAAAAACATTAATATTTCATTAGAAACACACCTAGAAGCATAAGTAGCTAATTTAATATTTTTATCTAACTTATAAGTATTAATTCCTTTAATTAAACCAATACTTCCTATACTGACTAAATCCTCTATATCATAACCAGTATTCTCATACTTCTTAGCAAGAAATACCACTAATCTTAAATTATGCTCAATAAGCTTATTACGAGCTTCTTCATCACCACCTTTAGCAGCTACAATATAGTCATACTCCTCTTCCTTAGATAAAGGCGGTGGCAACTTATCACTACTACCAACAAAGAAAAACTCATTATACTTTTTTCTAAAAAAAGCTAAAAAATTCTTAAGTATTTTAATCATTTCAATCCCTCCAAGATTGTATTACTAATAATACAATCAATTCCATCAATAAATATTTTATCTTCACTAACACCTACTAAAATATTATTATTAACTTTATTATCTATTTTAATAGATAAACCCTTATAACATTTTAATAAACCATTATTATTTAAAGTATGATATGGAACTAAAATAGGACTCCTTATTCCATTAGGTAAAAATTTTTTATTAAGTAATATAATCCCCCTATTACTATATGGATCCTTAAGCTTATTGCCCGTATCTAAAAAACTAGTAACTTTTACAAAAGACTTATCATTAAACAAAATTTCACATTTAAAATAATTACTATAATTATTCTTAAGTTCCTTAGAAGTTTTAACATAAAAATAAATAATAATAGGACTTACTAATAACAAGAATAAATAATTAATTGAAAAACCATTATTTACAAACACCAATCCTTCACTTCTAAAAGAAAAAATATTATTTAAATAATCTAAAAAACCTCCTAGAACTACACCAATCATATATAAATATATAATATTATTAATAAAGTATTTAAAACAATTGAATCCAAAACCAACTAAAACCATTATGATACTTACTATAAATTTAAGAACAAACAAAGTAATAGAATTAATATTTATAAATAAAAATAAAACACTTAAACTACCTAAAAAGCTAGCAAGTACAATTCTCCAAATCTTTACATTTCTTTTAAGAACAATACATACACCCAAAAGTAACAAAAAGTCCAGAAAAAAATTAAGTAGTAAAACTAAATCAACATATATAATCATTTTATCACCAATAAAAATATATCAAATATAATCCAAAAAAATTGTCAAAAAAAATAGGACTAGTCCTATTTATATTGTTTATAAGATTTTAATATGTAATTACCGTTTTCTTTGATAAAAGTAAACTTATGTTTATATAAACCTTCATAATTTTCATCAACCACTTCACGATAAAATTTAAGACTATCACTATACGAATCATCTATTAAATCTTCATTATATTCAGCATATTGAGGATATTCTAAAAGAAAATAATTAACACTGTTATTCACTTCAACTAATTCACCATCTAATATATAACCACCCTCAGCAATAATCTCCCCATCATATTCATTATAACTTGAATAAAAAATATGAGCACTTAAAGAACCAGAAAATCCATTTATAAGAGTAATTATATATTCATTACCATTTTTTTCATAATCAAATATTTCAGTTATATCAGGAATATAACTAAATATATAATCATCCTGTCCATAGGTGTTTGGTTCAAAACCAACGAAACGACAAGCATCCGGAACAAGCTCTTGAGCTATATAAGTATTACTACTTTCATCATATTTATATAAAGCTAAATCTTCATATATCCCTTCTCTTAATTCAAAATTATAATCAACACAATGATTAATCACGTAATCTTCATGAATTACTTCCTTATTAAAGGTATCTTTAATATAATCGTAAACTACATCAGCATCTATTTCCACATAATCAATTAAAACACCTGATTCAGCTGTTTTAATCTTAGCATCTATATGTCCTTGAGCAAAAAAATAATACTTTAATAAATCATCATTATCATAATCATCAAATACAGTCTCACTACCTAATAAATAATAATTAGCTTTCTTTTCTAAAATACTTAATAATTCAGCTTGTATTTCTTCATCACTAGGTTTTAAGACAAAATAAATCGAAGCACCAATAAGTAATAGACAAACTATTAAAACAATATATTTTATCCAATTAAATTTACCTTTATTATTTTTCATTGTATCACCTTAATAAAATAATAACATAAGTAATATATTGTGTCAAAAGAATAAAAAAACAAGTATTTCTACTTGTTAATAATTATCGTTATTTCTTAAAAAAGGAGGAATATCAATTTCAGAATCAATATCACTAGTTTCTTTTATATAATTAGGTTCACTATATTGTTTATTATAGTTATTAGCATCATCATCAAAACCAGTAGCTATAACAGTAACAATTACTTCATCATTTAAATTTTCATTTATAATAGCTCCAAATATAGTATTAATAT
>CAYJJI010000021.1:0-16932 GCA_964370475.1 uncultured Muribaculaceae bacterium
CACCACCTGCATTAATGTGGTTTGATAAAAGAATAACATCAGTACCATTACCATATATATCTAATATTCGTTTTACTCTAGCATCAGGATCTAACGTTTCATCAACATTTCTAACTAAAGTATTTTCTACTCCCAACTGGTCTAACCTATTACTAATATATTGACTCATTTTCAAAGTATAATCTTTCTCAGTTATACCATTACCAACTGCACCAGGATCACTACCACCATGCCCCGCATCAATAACAACCTTTTTACTCATAATAAAATCACCTATATTAATATATGTCAAAGGTAATTATTTGTTATTTTAAATATCAAATATAAATTCTCATATCAATGCATTTTACTAAATATAAAATATTATATATTATCATCAATAATTCTTAATTCAAAAAAAGAACGAAATCGTTCTTTTATCTTCCAGATTTTAAACCAGTATACATATCAGCTACAGACGTATTATCTATTGCTTCCTCTATGCTACCAAAATTAATACTATCATATTTTTCAATATTCGAAAGTAAGCTTTCATTCATCTCTAAATTAGTCGCCTCTGTATTAGTAAATCTATTTCGATTATAGTAATTTGTTAGATTAATAACTTCTTGTTCAGTTAAACCATCAATACCTAACAAATGTAAAGTATCTTTATATTTATTTAAATATGAAATTACTTCATTTCTACATTGATTTAACATGCTTTCACTATTAGAAATATCACTACTTATTCTACTAGTTGTATTATTACACTCATTAATTATTTGTAATTTATTCTTCATAATTTCCATAATTGATTCTTCTTTTTCAGCATTATCATAAAATACTTTTTTTAAATCAACCATTTTTTTAAGTTTGGGTATTGAATAAATAACTGAAGATTCTAACTCATTATTAGTAGATCTTAAACCTGATGATTTTACTTCTAAAGATTGTACTTCTTGTTTTTTAATACTAATAGCGTCATTAATACTACTAATATTACTTTCCTTTTCACTTTCTGCTTTTTTATCCCTAGTAGTAACAAACAATATTTTCTTATTTGTATCTTGTTTTTCTAAAATTTCTCTTTTATTATTCAATTCTCTAATTTCACTTAATAATTCAGCATAATTTCTTTCTATTGACGAAAGATTATACTGAGAATTATCATAATTATTAATAGCACTTTCAAAATTTTCTGTAGCTGCCACTACTTCTTGAAATTGTTTACTTTTCAAATCAATAGATTTCGTTAAGTCTTCAATTGCTCTAATATTGTTTAAAAATTTATCATACTCTTCAGGATTAAATTTCTTGTGAAAATCAACAGCAGCTTTTGTATCAACTTCAAAACTAACATCATTGTAATGTTTTGCTTCGTAAGAAACAAAAATCTCTTTTATAAAATCCAAATCATCTTTTTTTGTTTTTAAATATTCCGTTAAACTATTATGTTGCTTATGTTCAGCATCATATTTATCTTTTACTTCATCATATTTTGACTTTTGAGATTTATATTTTTCATTAATATCATTTAAAGACGATGTAATAAAATCAATACTATAAAAATGTTCAGAAGACAAATCACTCAGTTTAACATTTTTGTTATCAGCATTGACAAAAGTAATATTTCCAAACTTTTCATTATTAGAAACACTATTAATTATATAATTAGTAAATAAGTGTTTAGATAAAAAATTATCAATGGTATTCTTTTTCAGAAGATTTCCAGATATAACATTACTTAGTTGGAAACTATATTCTTTATTATCAGTAGAATTTACCACTGTATAAGCATATCCCTTCTGCTTTAATCTACCTTCAATATTATCAAATAGTTGTTTAATATTTTCCGGGCGAACAAACTCAACAGTAGAATTAGCAAAACTTTTATCTTCTTCTAATAATTTAGTAACATTCTCAGCTGTATATCCAAGAGAGCTAAAAACTTCAGCAGCTTCTTTAATCCATAAAGCACAATAATTACTATTCTTATCTGGCGATTTTTGTAATATTTCAATATATTGATTATATAGTCTAGGATTCGTTTCATTTAAAAGAGCAATCTTAGCAAATTTAGTAACACCATCAGTGAAATCCTGATTTAAAAGTTTAATACTTTTAAACATTTCACTCGATAAAAAACCTTCAGTATAATTAGCAACAGAATCAACAGTTTCTATATCAAAATTATCTTTTTTAACATTAAACAATTTCATTAAATCACAACTTATTAAATCTTTTTCTTTTACATAATACGCTAAATGAGCATTATTTTCTTTCTCCACTTCACTTATATATACATCAAAAAAACTACTTAGCTCTTCTTTAGTGGCTAAATTTATTCTATCTGAGACTTTTTTCTTATAAACTAAAGACAATGTTTCTAGTTCAACAATGCATTTAGAAATCCGTTCTTCCAAAACACTAATATTTTCAAGTGGCAAATCACCTCTATTAATAGTATTTCTAAATTCATTGACATCTGCTTTCATTTCTTCTATTCTATTTTTAATATCTGTTAAAGTATATTCTCTACTCATTTTTCATCCCCTCAAGTTTCATTTTTAAATCAAGCAATAATTTTTTTAAATCTTCCATTTCTTGACCTAAATTATAAATTTCTACTAAATTTTGATCCATAAATAACACTCCTAGCTTCTATAAAATTATATCATTAACATACTAATAATACAAGATTACCACATAATGCATAATTAATAAAAAACATAAAGCACACATCATTAGTTAATTTATTAAAAATAAAATTACCTATAACATATAGGCAATTTTAAATTAAACTAATAAGTGTAATTTTCTCTGACTAATTATTTCAGAATTATTTTCATTAATTTGACCTAAATAACCAAAAAATATTTGTAAAATATCTACAGAAACAGCATCAGTAGAATAACTTCTTAATGTTTTAACAGTATTATTAAAAGCATCAGTAATTCCTTGAATATTTCCGTTAGCATAATTACTAATTAATTCAACAATATCATCATTAAATATACTAACAAATTTTGACCCCATTACCATATCAGTTGCAAAATTACTAGTTATTAAATCTTTTACTAATGACGAAATAAATTCTACATCATGAGCATAACTAACACTATACACATCAAGTTCAGATTTATTATTCTTATATGAACTAGCAGCTAAAACCGTTTGGTCAAACATAGAAAAGTAACCGCCTAAAGTAGTTTGAACAAACTTAGAATACATATCAAAATCATCAATCAACAATCTTGTATTTTTATTTTTTATACAATTAATTATATGTTGAGAATAATGAAATGCATCTATACATTCAGGCTTCTTTATCTTATTATTTTGTCCTTTAGTAATATATAACTCAAATTCCCTAATCTTTCTAGATAATATTTCTTTAAATTCCGCAAATTTATCTTTATCGAATTCCTCAGTAAAACTCTTTAATAACTCCATAGAAAACAATAATTCATAATACGATTTAACAAAATCAACATCAAATGAATTGTCATAAAATAAAACTCCGTTCATTCTCACTTTGAAATTAACATCACCTACAGTATAACAATTATTTACATGATTAAAGACAGTAGACTTACCACTTCCTATAGTATCTGATAATATAGCAATATCTCTATTATTATCTACAATAACTGGCCATTCTTCAAAAGCCACAATATTATTAATTTTCATAAAAACCCCTCTTTCGAGGATGTATTATAACATAATTGTCAAAAAAACACAAATATGAATAAAAACAAGATATATAGACATTATAAATTAATAATGATAATATAAATATAAGAGGTAAATATGATAACATTTATACTAATAATTATAGGTTTTATTCTCCTAATAAAAGGATCTCAACTACTTATTGACGCATCAGAACTTATTGCAAAAAAACTTAAGATATCAGAACTAGTTATTGGTTTAACGTTAGTATCAATAGGTACATCACTACCTGAACTACTGATAAGTATAGAAGCTTCTCTAATAGGTAATTCCGATATAGTACTAGGAAATGTAATAGGAAGTAATATAACAAACCTACTATTAATCCTAGGAATAACAGCAATCATAAAACCTATTAAATTTAAAAGAGTAACTAAAATATTTGAAATACCATTCATGTTATTTGTAGCAGCATCATTTTATTTACTAGCAAATGTCAATAACGAAATATCATTAATAGACTCACTAGTGCTATTAAGTTTATTAGCAGGTTTCATGTATCAGACTTTTAAAATACCAACCAATAAAGAAGATTACCAAGAAGTTAAGATAAAAAAAATACATATAACAATAATAAACTTAATATTAGGAATTATCCTACTATTTTTCGGAAGTAGGTTAGTCGTTAACAATACTATAGAATTAGCAACTATTCTAAATGTAGAAAACAGTATTATAAGCTTAACTTTAGTAGCATTAGGAACTAGTTTACCAGAAATAGTTACATATTTAGTTGCTACATTCAAAGGAACTAACGAAATGGCTTTAGGTAATATCATTGGTTCAAACATTATGAATGTTTTACTAATAGTTGGTATTAGCGGAATAATTAACCCGATTACATATTCTGCAAATTTTAACACTCAATTTTTAATTCTATTTGTAGCAAGTACATTATTACTTGTATTTGCATACACAGGCAAAAAAAATACAATGACAAAATATAACGGACTCTTATATTGTATTATATACGTTATTTATTTATTTGTTACTATACCATAAAAAAAGACATATGTCTTTTTTTATTCTTCATTTAATTCTTCATCTATCTCTTCTTCAATTTCATCCATAATTTGTTCGGAAATTTCATTTTCATCTTTAGGTATTTGACTGGTAGAAATCAAATACTCAAAAAATTCTTCTTCCATAGTTACTCTACACTCATACTGTATTTAAAACTACTAATTTTTTTCATCCCCATTGACTCATAAAGTTTATGAGCTGGTATTGCAGTATCTAAGCAAGTTAAATAAATAGTTTTATAATTATTAAATTTTGCATATTCAATAACATGTCTAAATAATTTTTGTGCAATTTGTTTCTTTCTGTATTCTTTAACTACACAAACATTAAACAATTCCAGTGCAGGTTGAAAGGAAAAAGTAAACAGATCAATATTATAAGCAGTAATACTTCCTATTATTCTATTATCCTCTTTATAAACGAAAATTTTATAACTTTCATTATTAGAATAATTCTCATAAAAAGTTATATCATTACTTCCATCAAATACTTCATCAATTAAACTTTTATACAACACTATATCTTCAATTTTTAAAAATTCTATCATTATATCTCCTTAAATAGTTCTCTAATAATATTAGGAACAAACTCATATCTAGATTTATATTTATTACTAACATCCACCTCAGTTCTACCACTATATAACGATTTTTTAGTAACAGTACAATCTGAAACGACAAATAACGCAGTTGCTGATATATTACATATTTTAGCTGCTTTAAATAAACTAGCCGTTTCCATTTCAACAACATTACATCCTAAATTCAACATATAATCAATATGCGGAAACTGAGCAAATATAGTATCAACACTATAATTTCCAACTAAGTGCTTGTTAACAACTCCAATTTTATCAACAATCTTTTTCAATTTAGTGGTAATCACTTCATCAGGATATTGCTTTTTGCCAAATTCATCTTCCAAATTCTTATTTAAAAATCTAGAAGCACCATCACCAGTAACAGAAAACATAGGAACAACAATATCACCAATATTTATAGAAGGATCCAAAGAACCAACAGATCCAATAAATAATACATTCTTACAATTAGTAACTCCTAAACGTAAAATACAATCAATAGTTGAAGGCGCACCTATCATCTTTAAACATATATAAGAGAAACTAACATCACCAATAGTGATGTTAGTGATATTATCAGTAATTTTTTCTACAACAGGGTCTAAAATATCAAAAAATCGCAATCCCACCACGGAGCTACAACTACATTCGGTAAAATTTTACCATAACCTTTAGCTTCTTTAATATCTTCTTTAGTAGTCCCATATCTAAGATGAGCTTTTAATAATTCATCATAATTCATGTAATCACTTCCTTAATATAATAATATCACATAAATAAAAATAATCATATTTAATATGATTATTAACTAACAACGCTTTCAAGTTCAATTAACTCATGATTTCTCAAAACAGTAATTGTAACTTTATCACCTTTATTTAATTTAAACAACTCATGGCGATACTCACCTTCACTACTAGTATCATTACCATTTATTTTCTTAATAATATCACCAATCAGTAAAACATCATTATCTATCACATCAGAAACAACAACACCATAGTAATCCTCATATTCATAATAAGGTTCAATT
This sequence comes from uncultured Muribaculaceae bacterium, assembly GCA_964370475.1. GTDB lineage: Bacteria > Bacillota_I > Bacilli_A > RF39 > UBA660 > CAYJCL01. Next base: position 6,351 of record CAYJJI010000021.1, read on the forward strand.
AAAGAAGGATTTCCATAATAGAAAATATCAAAATCTATACCTAATGAAGCATGTGCAAAATCACCTGCTAGTATTTTTTCAGCCATCCTTGTAACATCTTCAATAGGAACAGCAAAAGATAATCCATCTACACCAACCTCTAAAACTTTACGAGTATTAATACCAATTACTTGACCATCAACATTACATAAAGGACCACCACTATTACCTTGATTAGTAGTTGTATCAGTTTGAATAGTATTTAAAACATATCCTTCATAATCATCTTCATCAGGATACACTAATATTTCTCTATTTAAATAACTAACTACTCCTTTAGTAACCGAAAAAATATAATCATAAGAATTGATAGGAGATCCTACAGCGAATAAAGTTTCACCAAGTTTTAATTCTTCACTACTCCCAATTTCAGCTACTTTCAATTCATCTTCAGTTTCCACATATAAAACAGCTACATCATAAAATTCATCTCCACCTAGACTTATAGCTTCATAAATATCCCCGTTAGACATCTGTATTTCAAGAGAATTAGCATCCCTAACAACGTGTTCATTAGTAATTATATAATATTTATTATCCTCTTTTTCATAAACAAATCCAGAGCCACTTTTATTAACAGCATCTTCACTATATAAATTTCTTACTAATACAGAAGCATCATATATTTTTTCTACTCCTAACTCTATATTTTCATTATCACTTTCAAAAGCCGTGACAATAGTATCAGAATCATCAATCAAATTATAAAATAATAACGTAGAAAACACTCCAAAAATAAATATTAAAACACTAAACAATATATTTCTAAAAACACTTTTCTTCATATATACCCTCTATTCTAAATTCATTATAACATAAAAAAAACAACTTCAGTTAAGAAGTTGTAAATATTTATTAATTATTATCGTCATCATCGTCGTTGTCATCGTCATCGTTGTCATCGTCATCGTTGTCATCATCATCGTTGTCATCATCATCGTTGTCATCGTCATCGTTGTCATCATCGTCGTTGTCATCATCATCGTTGTCATCATCATCGTTGTCATCTTTATCATTGTCATCATCATCGTTGTCATTGTCATCATTATCATCGTTATCAACATCAACTTCAACCTTAACAATTTCACCAGTCTTAGCATTGATATCATAATCATAACTATTATTATTATAATTAAATTCAACTTCATAAACCATTAAATTATCTTCAAAATCAATTTCAACTTCAATATCAGTTAAATTAGTAAGATTTAATTTAGCATCAATTATTGCAATATTCAAAGCTTCATCATGAGTAATATATTCTCCAGCTGCAGTATTCCCTTCAACATTAACATCAACATTATTCTTAGTAGATTCAGCTAATAAAGTTAAATCAGTAGCACTAAGATTAATTAAATCTTCAAATTTGTAAGCTGTATTAGAAGCAACAATTCTAGATATTAATAATGCCTTACCTTCAGTAATATTATACTTTTTAGCTAAATCTTCTAATGTATCATCATCCTCATAAATTTGAGATATAACTGAAGCATCAATATTTTCTTTCTTTAAAGATTCTTTAATTGTACTATTTACTTTATTAACAATATCATCAGCATCATCACCTTCACTAGAAACAAGAACTGTATTAGAACTTTCACTAATATATTTAGATTCTACTAATTCCTTCATCAACTTTTCAGTTGCCTCATTAATATCATCGCCAATAACATCTAATCCATCAACAATTTCTTTAGCGTCATCATTGATAGCTTCAAATGTTCTAACTTCACCTTTACTATTTAATCCAGCTTGAATCCCCGGATTAACATCAAACATAACAGTTGTAGTAACATTTAAATTAGTAAATGTTACAAAAGCAAACGACGAAACCAAAGCAGCAGCCGGTATCCATAATAATTTTTTGCTTAAATAATTTTTTTTCTTTTCACTTTCCATTTTTAAAATAACTCCTTCATTTTTATTAATTTTGTTTATAATGGCACTGAAATCAGATTTAATTAAGTTGTCAGTTAAGTTAGTTACATCTTTATTAATTTTATTTTTATTCATTTTACACCATCCTTGTATAAAGCACGAATTTTTTTCATTGCTCTATGATATTTAGAGAGTACAGTAGATAGTTTTAAATTTAATAAATCTGCGATTTCTCTAAATTTAAAATCATCTATGGTATTTAATATAAATATTTGTCTTTCTTCGTCTTCCAGTTCTAATACTATATTCTTTATTAATAATTTATTAAAAGCAGAATCATCTTTATTACCAATAATTTCTTCGATTTCAGTAATATCCAATGCATTTCTTTTTTGATTATTTTTAATTTTATTGAGACATAAATTTTTAGTCATTGTTAATATCCAAGCCATCGGTTTATTCCTAGGATCATATTTACCAGCATAGCGGTTAATATTAACATACACATCTTGCATTACATCTTCAGCATCATGTTGATTATTTAACATTGAAAGCGCAAATCTAAATACAAAATTTCTCGTATCATTATAAAGCATCTCCAACGCCATCAAATCATCATTTGCTATTTTTAAAATATAGTTTTCCAGCATTTTACTATCTATATTATTTTCCATTTTTACTCCCTTCATCTATACAACAACAGAAGTTATTATTTTATTGCATAAATTTTTTATTTTTTTATTATTTCATTATTTTGATTACCAAAAGCATCATATAAATTAGCTTGCAAACATTGCGGAGCTAATAAACCTATAAACATCAGCTGTTTAACTATTTCATCTTCAGGTAATAAAGCATTACTGTCTAATAGCCTTTTAGCTACAGAACATGCTTTATTTAGTTTATTGTGTAAAGACAATCTCGAATGAGACTCAAGATATTTTATATCACGATGATTTTCTTCCATATTTAAACCACTTGCTTTATATATACTAGAATTTAAAGATATGTCCTTTTCAGACATTGATTCTCTTAACCCAAATTTTTGAAAACTCATATATACTCTAGACATAATAACATTAGTTAACAATCTATCTCTATCCTTACTAAATGTATTAGGATCTTTATGACTGTAATACAATTGTACTAATTCTTTAATAGCTGACATTTCAGAAATTTTCAAATCAATAACTTTTATTTCTTCTCTTAATAAAGGATGATTAATCAATACATCTTTATTTCTATCTTTTAAAGCCATCTTCATTGATTCCGAAAATTTAATAGCATTTGTTAAATAACTCCACTCTCTAACATTTTTACCTATTTCAGAATTAACACTCTTCCAATCAATATTAGAATATATTTCTAATGATTTTTCCTCATCAAAAACATTAATATAATCCTTTAAAAATAATAATAATTCTTCATTCCTCATAATATCTCTCCTACTTATATAAAGTATAACATAGTAAATATATATGAACAACAAAATAAAAAAACCTAAAAGGTTTTTCATCTAATAACATCTGATAATCTTCATTGATAATTATAAAATTAATTAAAGCTATCTTCATTATTAATAAACAGTATGGCATCATTTAATCATATAGAATTAAAAACTATCTATTTGAATATATCTCCTTCTTTCTAAAAGTCTTAATTTATTTAAATATTATTTTATCTACTTATACATATTATATTTCTTTTTCTTTCTCCTTTCATAATTACATTCTATCTAACTAGTGTGATAACTTTGTGAAAAATTAAAGTAAGATAAAACACAATTACGTACAAAAAAACCACTAAAAAGTGGTCTGTATTCAAAAATTATTTGTAATCCTAAGCAGGACCACTATTTAAAAATTTATTTATATAAAATATAGAAGTTTGTAGTTATGCATTGCTTCCTAGCAATTATTCATCTCTCCTTTCGTGATTTAATAATATAATAATTATGTGAAATATTTGTGAAATTTATATGTAACTTATTCCACAAAAAAATCATCAAATGATGATTTAATTAAAATATTGCGTACATTAAGTTACAATGTACATTTTATAAAATATAGAAGTTTGTAGTTATGGTATGCAAAATTTGCATAAACAAAATTTAAATTATCTCTCCTTTCATGTTCTAAGTATATAAAATATTTGTGAAATATTTGTGAATAGAAAAAGAAAAAATCATCATTTTTTCTTTATTTGAAAGTAGAAGGTAGTTCCCCCATTTTTAACACTACTAACACCATATTTAAATTTATGATGTGTTAATATATTTTTAACAATAGCTAAACCTAAACCTGTACCAATAACATTTCTTTTATGTTTCTTATCAGTTTTATAGTATTTATCCCAAATATACTCTACTTCATCGGGATCAATACCTTTACCAGTATCTTTTATATTAACCAAATAATTTACTCCGTTATTAATTAACTCAATAGTTACTAATTTATCATCACCAGTATAATTAATAGCATTATTTACTAAATTATATATTACTTGATTAATTTTATTCTTATCAGCATATACCATAGCTTTGTTAACGCCTTCATATTTAATCTTATATCCTTCTTGCTCTTTTAAAATGTTATAATTTTTTAATATCGATTTGATTTCTAAATTAAGATCAAAAACTTCATAATTAAATACTTCTGCACTACTTTGTAATTTAGATAACACTAAAATATCATTAACTAATATATTTAACCTTTCTGTTTCTTTAATAATAATATCTAAATGCTCTTCCCTTTTATTTTTATCATGATAAGATAAATCTCTTACCATTTCAGAATAAGCTCTAATCATAGTAAGTGGTGTTTTTAAATCATGAGAAACATTAGCCATTAAATCTCTCCTATAACCATCAGTCTTATCAAGTTCAGAACCAATATAGTTGAGCGTATCAGCTAGTTCATCTATCTCAGTAACACCACTTTTCTCAAACTTAACATTAAAATCACCTTTACTAAATTCACAAGCTTTCTCAGTTAAAGATCTAATCGGACCAGTAATTCTATGTGATAAAAAGTAAGCAATTATAATAGAAAATATAACTAATAAAAACATTATATACATCAGTTGTTGATTAATAATAGTTTCTACTCCATCAATAGATTCTAAATTAGCAAACACATACACATCACTATCACTTCTATTAATCTTACTAATTAAAGAATCAACACCTCTAGTTTCATTATAAACACTTAAAGTAACTATGTCAGTATCATGAAGTGAAAACTCACTATCATAAACTTCTACAACAGCTCTATTTAACATACAACCAGGAATTTCAGTATTATATTCCTCATATAAAATATTATTCTTGTAAACTTGAATACATATTGTATCTAAATGTTCCTCTTGTAAAATTCTTTCCAATTCATCTATTTCAGAATTAAGAATTAATCTATTAACATTATCTAAAGCACCTTTTTGAAAATTTTCATAAAAAATCTTTTCAAATATCCCACTAACTATCCAAAACAATACCATAATAGTAGTAGCAAATAATACCAAATATGTAAGAGTCTTAAAAGTAATAGTATTAATCTTCTTCTTTATATTCAAATTTATAACCTACCCCTCTTACAGTAATTATATAATCCCTACATTCCAATAAATTATTTCGTAATGTCTTTATATGAGTATCAACAGTTCTATCATCTCCATAGAAATTCATTCCCCATACATTAGCTAAAATCTTTTCTCTACTTAAAGCTATTCCTTTATTTATAATAAAATAATTAAGAAGTTCAAACTCTTTAGGAGTTAAAAAGATTTCTTCATCAAATACTTTTACAACCCTAGCAGAATTATCAATAGAAATACCACCTATCATCAACTTCTCTTTAATATTACTGCTTCTTTTTAATACAGCTTTAACCCTAGCTAATAACTCTTTAGGACTAAAAGGTTTAGTAATATAATCATCAATACCTACATCAAAACCAATTAACTTATCATACTCTTCACCTCGAGCAGATAACATAATAATAGGAACTTCTTTAAATCCTAAAATTTCTTTACTAGCTTGATATCCATCTTTCTTCGGCATCATAATATCCATGATAATTAAATCATATGAATTATCCATACACTTATTTACGGCATCATCCCCATTAATTGCCTCATCAACACTAAAACCATCAAGAACTAAATATTCCTTAATTACTCTTCTAATTAATTCTTCATCATCAACTATCAATATTTTCATATAAAACACCTCTCTAAAAGTATAAACTACAATTGTGAAATTTAGATGAATTTATTATAACATAAAAAAAAGATGTTACCATCTTATAACTTAACATCTATTTCTATTAACTTTCCATCTCTGTATAAAGAAAGACTTAAAGTTTCACCTACAGTTTTATTATATAAGTAATATCTAAATATACCTTGTGTTAAAACTTTTTCTCCTTCTATCTCAACGATATAATCTCCAGCTTCTAAACCAGCAGATGCTGCAGAAGAATTTTTATCAACACTATCAATATATAATCCATAATTAATATCTTCAGGTAAATCAATTTTAGGAGAATCCTCTAATAATAAATACCCATAATCATAAAAATTAATACCAAGTACAGGTCTTTCAATTTCTTCACCTGTTTCTAAAATATCAGCAAATTTTAAAGCATCTTCTATAGGAATAGCAAATCCCATACCTTCTACTCCAGTAACTTTTAGTTTTAATGAGTTAACCCCAATAACTTCTCCATTAGAGTTAGCAAGAGGTCCACCACTATTACCACTATTTATTGCAGTATCAGTTTGCAATACTTTCATAATATAAGTACTACTATCATTAACTTGTACTTCTAACATTCTATCTTTACCGGATAAAATACCTCTAGTAACAGTCCAAGAGTATGCCTCATCTAGAGGTGTACCCGTAGCAAATAAAGTATCACCTACTCTAGAATCGTCACTACTACCAATTTCAGCAACAGAAATTATTTCATCTTTATCAACTCTAAGTACAGCAATATCAGCATACTCATCTCCACCCATTACTTTAACCTTAACTCTGTTATCATCAGTAAAAGTAACATAAATTTCATCTCCACCATCAATAACATGATTATTTGTCATTATATAAGCATATTCATCATCAGTCTTATATACAAACCCAGTACCACTACTAAACAATTGACCCTTTTCATGAGTCTCTACAAAAACTACTGCATCATAAATTTTATCAACAGCATCAGCAATTCCTGCATCAGTAACAGTTACTTCTTTTTCCAACTTACTTATATTAGTTACACTAGATAACTGTGTTGGAAAAAAGTAAAATAAACAGTACATAATAAAAGCACCAACAATAACAGCAATTACTATGTCTAATATTCTTTTCTTTTTAATATCCATTTTCATCCATCCCAACTATTTCATTATAATTTTGTGGAAAACCAATCATATCTAATACCTTGTTAATATTAATAGTTTTTAATTTCCCAGCTAATATAGAAATTTCATAATCCATTTCATTCATAAATAAATTAAAATCATCTTTAGTTAATAGTCTCTTTAAAATAATAACCATAGCAAATAAATCATATTTACCATAAATATATTCTCCATCCATTTTAGGAATATTCAATCGATTATGAAATTTAGTGTCATCAATGCTTCTTTGTGTTCTATGATCATACATAATATCTTCATGAGCACATAAATTACGATAATTTGCTAATAACGGCAAATAAACAACTAAATCATCAGGATCTATACCATACATAGTAGCAATCTCTTGTTGATCAGAAGTTTTTAATATAGAAAATAATTCACTAACTATACCAAATGATAGCACTTTAACAACAATCCATAACGGAACATAACCATAATTATCTAAATAATGACTAGTAGCACTATGTTGACGACCATTGTTTCTAATTTGTCTTTTCATCTTTTTAATTAAATCATTAATTTGTCTACTTCTTTCAGGATCTCTATTAAAATTCTTAGGATCTAAATAATCCTTTTCTTTAATCCCATAATTTTTAGATAAAATATAAGAAAACATACTTTTAGCGTTATTCTCAACAATTAATAAGTTTTTAAAAACAACATTTCTAATATGACGATCAAAAGTAAATAAAGCGTGTAATTCAGAAAAATTAGTACCATCAATAAACATTCTATCTCGCATTGATTTTAAAAACAAGTGACGATATCCACTAAGGAAAAAGTAGTTTTCTCTCATTAAAACTTGTTTAGCAAAATCGTAATCATCTACTACTAAACCTTTACTCTTTAATATCTCAACTTGTTCATCTAAAGTTTTAAATGTTTTTAACATCTAATATCACCTAACTTTGTCTATTCAAATATATTACCATTCAAACAACCTTCTATCATTAAGTATATCACACAAAGACTATTTCGTAAAATAAAAATTAATGATATAATATATAAAGGTGATAGTATGCCAGCATTTATAACACATCAAATATTTGCAAAAAAGATATCTGAAAAAATTACTATTAAAAATTTTGACAAAAAAACATTCGAAATTTTTGCCCAAAGTCACGACTTGTTTTACTATTATATGACCTTTGACAAAAAGGAAAGAAAAACAGTTAAAGACTATGGAAAAAAATTTCACCGAAAAAATACTCAAAGTTTTATTATTAATCTGGTCAGAACTATAAAAAGCAATAATTTAGTAAATGATAAAGAATCATTAGGTTTTTTGTATGGAGTAATATCTCATTACGTTCTAGATTCTACATTCCATCCATATATTTTCTATAAAACAGGAATATACAATAAGAAAGATAAAAAAACAAAAAAATATCAAGGACTACATAACCAAATCGAAAGAAATCTAGATGTATACTACTATCAAAAATACTACCATAAAAAAATAAACAAACTAAAAGTATTAAAACTAATACCTAAAATAAAACCAAGTAACAATCTTAAAAATTTAATAGATCAAACATATAAGAAAACATATCACAAAGAGAATGTATCAAAATACTTAATAGAGGGTTACAAACATGCAAGAATTAACCTATTTATGTTTTCTCAAGACAAATTTGGAATAAAAAAACAAATATATAAAATTATTAGTAGTATTAAATATTTAAAACCATCAGTACTAGCTAATTATAGTTATAATCAAAAAGTAATTAAAAGATATTTAAACAAAGAAAAAGATACTTGGATTCATCCAAGTACTGATCAAGAATTTAATTATTCTGTAGAAGATTTATTTAATCAATCATTACGTATTTCAATATTTATAATTAACGAAGTAAATAAAGTGTTAAATAATAGAAAAAGAATTGAAGAACTAGATAAAATAATTCCAAACATATCTTATATCACAGGACTATCTATAACAAATAATTCAGCTTTAAAGACCTTTGAAATATAACTTATCTTCCGCGACCTGAAGATTTATATAAGTTATCTTCTTGTTCATAGTCATATTCATCTAAAGAGTACTCCTCTTTTTTTTCTTGCACTAAATCCTTTTTACTAGTATTATTAATGTCACTAATATAAGTTCTATTATTTAAATATGAATTTATAAAATTATCATCTAAATTTTTGGCACCCATCCTAAAAGAAATATCATATTTTTTTGACAATTTAAAAGGTTTAGAATAATTACCCATTCCAATATTTATAAAAAAATGATTCATATAATTTAAAATACTCTTCTTACCTTCAGTCTCAAAATACTCTAACTCAGTAATAAATCCATTCTTTTCCATAGTTTTAAGGCTTCTTAAAACTATAGCTTGACTAACTGTTTCATAAGTAGTGCCACGTTCTAAATCAGTAAATAAATTAATCATTTCTTTTCTAAAATAAAGACTTTTATCTTTAATAAATGGTCCATATAATAAATTAAGTCCTATCTTTTGTTCAATGTTATTTTCATGAGTAACACCAAATAATTTAGATTTCTTATTTTTAAATCCTATTTTATTAAATATCCCTACTAGTCCCATATTAAATACAGTAATCATTCCTACTAAAGGAATAGCAATTGAAACAGATAAAAGTCCCATACATAAAACAATAGTTATAATCTTATTTTTCATAAAAACCTCTACTACAATTATAACATAATTAAAATATTAGAACCAAACTATTAGCTATAGCATTAGCAACTTTTCTTTGATAATCAGAAGTAACTAATAAATCTCTTTCTTCATTGTTAGATAAAAAACCACATTCTATTAAAACTCCATCTACTTCTAATTTATCATACATATAATAATTGCCCATCATTTTAGGTTCTCTGTCACTATTTAAAAAATTATTTAAAGATGATTGTAATTTATTAGCTCTAGTATTATCTTCTAAATAAAACACCTGAACACCACTATATCTAGTATCTTCTAAGTAATTGATATGAATTGACACATAATAATTAGCTCCGCTATCATTAATCATCTTAATTCTATTATCAAAATCACTCTTCTTTCTTAAATTAGCATTAGGAGAACTTAAATCATAATCACCATCTCTAGTCATTATAACAACAGCTCCTAAACTAGATAATTCATATTCTAAATATTTACTAATATCTAAATTAATATCTTTTTCATAAATATTACCATAAACAGTGCCAGGATCCACCCCACCATGACCTGGGTCAACAACTATAACTTTACCCAATAAAGGCATATCATCATTT
>CAYJJI010000022.1:0-16064 GCA_964370475.1 uncultured Muribaculaceae bacterium
AAATGGTTATGCCTGGAGATAATATTGATATGGAAGTATCATTAATCGCTCCAGTAGCTCTAGAACAAGGTACAAAATTCTCAATTCGTGAGGGTGGACGTACAGTTGGTGCTGGAGTAGTTGCAGAAATTATTGAATAATAATAAATTAAATTACATATAATTAATATGTAATTTTTTTATTGCTATAATTTAAGGTGAAATTAAGAAAAGTTTGCTATAATTAGTCCAGGTGATAGTATGAAAAGAAAAAGAAGCTACAAACTACTGATTGTAATAATTGTTCTAATTGGAACAACAACTTTTCTATTATTCCAAAAATCTAATTTATCAACACCTATAGTGGAAGAAAAAGTAGATACAGAAGAAATATATAACACATGTATGGCAAGTGATTACGAAACAGAAGAAATGATTGCGCTAGAAGAACAACTACATACAACGTTGACAACAAACTATAGTTTAAGTTACTTATATCACGATATAAGTAATAATAATAAATTAATATATGATGACGGATATAATCATTACGCTGCAAGCACAATAAAAGTGATTCCAGCATTATACTTGTATCAAGAAGCGGAACTAGGAAATGTAAATCTTGAAGAAAAATTAAGTTATATGAGTACAGAAAAAACAATTAAAGAAATGATTGAACTAAGTATTGAAATAAGTGATAATGCATCATTCTTAAGACTTCAAGAATATATAACAAAAGAAAAACTTCAGGAATATGCATCCTCGCTAGGAGCAACAGAAGGATTCACAGGTTATGACCAATATGGAAATATAAATTTAGAAGATGGATTAATATATTTAGAATCATTAAATGAATACTTTGCAACAGATACAGAACTAAGTAATGAATTATATTCCTTTTTTCAAGATAGCAAATTCATCTATTTTCAATCAAGTGATGCAGAACAAATAAATAAATATGGTTACTACGATAAATATTTTAATGAACTAGCAACGATATATGAAGAATACCCTTATAATGTTGTACTGTTAACATTTGAAGGTGAAGAAGGTTTTGAAACACTTGGTACAGAAATACATCAACATATCTATGAATTTAATCAAGAATATTACCAATTAAAAAAAGCATATTGCCAACAAGGCTAATATACTTTTTTTCTTTTTTTGCTAAATTCATTGCTAACAACACCTTTTTTAATAAGTTGTTTATACAAAAATTTATTAACAACTAAATCCATCTCTCCAACTGTTTCATAACAGATAGGATTAAAGGATAATTTAAATTTGTTTAATCCATTAAATGGATTGTTATCGCTAACTTCTCCTCCAAAACCATTTAAGTCAATAAAATCATAATCGTCTCTGTAAAATTCACAAAGTTTATAATATAAATAATAATTTGGACTTAAGTGTTTAAAAGAAGTATCATATCCTGAAGTAATAATATATATTCTATTATCAAACTTAATGGTAATTGCTCCAGCTATTGAATCTTCATTGTTCATGCCAATTTTACTACTATAAAATTTAATACTTTCATTAAATTTACTTAATAATAAGTCAGATTTCATTTTATCTTTAAGGATACTATCAGATCCGTTCGTTAACATTAAATTAACTAATCTGTTATTTCGTTCTTCTTCTGCAAAATACAAATTTCTTACAACATCAAGAGCTTTAGAATAATCAATTTTCAATAAGAAACAATCAATTGATTGTGTTTCAGAGAAATAATCATAATAAGATAGATAATCTTCAAAACTTCTATTACCGAATTTTTTAACAAATTCAAAAATTTCATACAAATTACCACGATCACCTTTAGTCATAAAGACACCATGCTTAATATTTTTCATGATATTATTCTTAGCTTTTAAATTAACAGATTTAATATTGAAATCTCTTAGAGGAATAACAGCATTATAAGTAGGTAATACAGAATTAAATCCACTTAAATTATCTAATAATGTATATTTCTTTTTATTAAAAACTTTACTAATGTCCCAGTTCGGTCCAGGAAAAAATTTACCGAGTTCTTTATCGTAATAATTTTTAGCTACATCAGGATTAACTTTAATAAAAGCAAATCCTCTATGACTATAAAATTTTGTTAACAAATTAGTAAAATCATTAACTAAGTTATAGTTACGATAATCAATTAAAAATCCACGAGGAGCATAACCATAACTAGAAAACAAACCAGTTTTTTTATAAAGGATTAATGAAGCAGCTAATAGCTCACTATTATCATATAATCCAACAAATTCATATGAATAACCTTTAGTTTGCATATACCTAGCATATTTAGATGTTTGATAATATGTTTTAAGAGGATGAGAAGATGAAAAAGACTCAAACACATCTTCACTTATTAGTTTAATTTCCATAGAGCTCCTCCTTTCATAAAAGTAGATTATTGTACCAAAACATTTTAAAAAAATCAATAGATATGTTATAATTAATAGAGGTGGTACAATGATAATATTAAAAAACATATTTAAAGAAATCTTAAGTATATTTGTATTTATTAAATTTAAAACTATATGGAACATAAAAGAATACCTAGTAAGCGAAGATAAAGAAAATGGAATAGCTGCAACAGTATATTCACATTATATAGATAAAAAAGGAAGTTATATCGGTATCAGATCTAAATTTGAAAACCAACCATACTTTCCTCATGGAATACAAGGAATATTTATTTCAGATGAAACTAAAGTAGGAAAGAATGCTGTAATATTTCAACAAGTAACAATTGGAGCAGTGAGAACAAAAGGTTCAAAGAAAACTGGAAATCCTGTTATAGGAGATAATTGTTACATAGGAGCAGGAGCCAAAATTATCGGAGCTGTTAAAATAGGTGATAACTGTAGAATAGGAGCGAACGCTGTAGTATATGAAGATATGCCAAATAATTCAATAGCAGTTAATTCACCTACAATAATAAAAACAAAAAAAGAAAAACTAGATAATAAATTTTACGTCTTAAGGAAAAACAAAAATATCGAATACTACGAAAATGGCAAATTTCATCTAATGGAGGACGAAAAATGAAAAAACTAAATATAGGAATTATTATATATAATATTATATTTTTAATTATAGGAATATGGTTAATAATAAACGATAGCATAAATGTAGATATAATTAAATTACTTTTAGGAACTATTATCATAGTAGATTCTATATCTCTAATAATGATAGAACTTAATAAAGAAAAATCAAAATTAATAAGTATTAACACAATAGCAAGTTTTATAGGAATAATAATAGGAAGTATAATAGCTATAGATGTAATTGATTATCAAGAATTATTTTTATTCGGATTAATAACATGGTTAACAATACTAGGTCTAATAAGATTAAAAAAAGGACTAGAAAACAAAAAACAAAAAAAAGAATATTGGATACTAATATTCTTATTAAGTATTATTCAAATATTTTTAGGAATTATAATATTAATCCTAATAATTAATAACTCATTAATATTTAACAATACTATAGGTATTATAATAGCTGCATCAGCAGCAATAGAAATAACACACAATATAATAATAATGAAAGAGGAAAAATAAATGATAATAAAAAATATAATAGGTAGAGAAATACTAGATTCAAGAGGAAACCCAACAATAGAAGTTGACTGCATCCTAGAAAATAATATCATAGGAAGAGCAAGTGTGCCATCAGGTGCATCGACTGGTGAAAGAGAAGCAATAGAGCTTAGAGATAACGATAATAGATATCTAGGTAGAGGAGTATTAAAAGCAGTTAATAATATTAATACTCACTTAAAACAATTAGTAGTAGGAATGGATGTATTTAATCAAAAAGAAATAGATTATAAAATGATCCAAGCTGATGGAACTAAAAACAAAGAAGTATATGGGGCTAATGCAATTTTAGGAGTATCAATGGCAGTACTAAAAGCAGCATCACTAGCTAAAAATATCCCTTTATATAAATATATAGGTACTGGAAAAACATTACCACAACCAATGATGAATATAATTAATGGTGGAGCTCACGCAGATAACTTACTTGATTTTCAAGAATATATGATTATACCTGTATCTGATACTATTAAAGAAAGAATCAGAATAGGAGCAGAAATATTTCATAACCTAAAAGCAGTATTAAAAAATAAAAAGTTAAATACTGCAGTAGGAGATGAAGGTGGATTTGCTCCAGATCTTAAATCAAACGAAGAAGGATTCCAACTTATTATCGAAGCTATAACTAATGCAGGATATACTCCAGGTAAAGATGTATTTATTGGTATCGATGTAGCAGCGTCAGAATTTTACAATAATGGTAAATATGAACTAGTAGGTGAAGGAAGAACATTAAACACAGAAGAATTAATTGAATACTATATTGACTTAGTAAATAAATACCCTATTATATCTATAGAAGATCCAGTAGATGAAAACGATTGGGAAGGATTTAGACTAATAACAGAAAAACTAGGAGATAAAATTCAACTAGTAGGAGATGATTTATTTGTTACAAATAAAGAATATCTACAAAAAGGAATAGACTCTAAATCTGGAAATGCTATTTTATTAAAAGTTAATCAAATCGGAACAATTACTGAAACATTAGAAACTATTGAGTTAGCAAAACAAAACAATTATAAAACAATTATTTCTCATCGATCAGGAGAAACAGAAGATACAACTATATCAGATTTAGCAGTTGGGCTTGACTTAGGTCAAATCAAAACAGGAAGTTTATCAAGAAGTGATCGTGTTGCAAAATATAATCAATTAATAAGAATAGAAGAAGAAATAAATTAAAACCTTGAAAAATATCAATAAATGTGATAAATTATAAAACGAATGGATGTGAATAACATGGAAACAGCACTAATAGTAATATCAATATTAATCATTGCAATAGTATTATTACAAAGTAATAAAGCAAGCGATGGATCAAATGTAATCACTGGAGGAAATCAAGCTTTATTTCAACATCAAAAAGAAAGAGGCCTAGAACTTCTTATTACAAGAGTGACTATTATATTAGCAACAGCGTTTATAATTATATCGTTTATAATGTCTGTAAACTAAAAAGGTTTTAAACCTTTTTTTTATACCATTAATTTGTTATAATATAAATAAGATATGGAGATAAAATGGAAAAAGGGTTTACGGTAGTTGAATTATTAGTAGTAATTGCCATAATAGCAGTTATTGCTGTATTAGTTTCTACCAATATGTTAGGGCTCCAAGGAGACCAACAAGAAAAAGAATACGAAAATTATGTCATGACTATCGAAAATGCAGCTTGCGTATATATCGAAAAAAAAGATGCTAATCCATCAAAAACTGAATGTGTTGATAATAAACAATGCACAGTAACAATCAAAACGCTAGTTGAAGCTGGTTTGTTAGATGAAAATTTAACTAATCCTAAAGACAATAAAAAAGTATTAGAAGACTCAAATGAAATAAACATAAATTATAGTACAGGTGAAAAAATCTGTAAGTATGAATAGGAAGGGAATAAAATGAAAGAAGATATATTAAATATCATGGAGGATATCCATGAAGCAAAAGAAGCAATGCAAATAAATGATATGCTAAAACTTAAGACAGCATCAGAATATCAAATATTAACTTCCTCATTAGATGAATTAGTTGCAGAAAATACAATGTATTTAACAAAGAAAAACAGATATATGTTATTAAAAAACTGTACTAATTTACTTATTGGAAAATTAACAGTAAACAAAAAAGGATTTGGTTTTGTAATAATTGAAAAAGCAGATGACTTATACATTAGCGCTGATAATATGGGAGATGCAATCGATGGCGATATTGTTCTATGTGAAGTAATTGCTAAGAAAATTAAAAAAGAAGGAAAAATTCTTAAAGTAGTTAAAAGAGATATTAATAATTTAGTTGGAGAAGCAATAAAAGACGGAGACCAATTCCGTTTAGATTTAGACGATAAAAAGAAAGATTTAGAAATAATCTTAAGTAAAGAAAGTTCTCACTTCGTAGTAGAAGGACACAAGTTACTAGCTAAAATTTCTCAACAAGTTACTAAAAATTCTTATATAGCAGATGTTATTAAAATAATTGGTCATAAAGATGATCCTGGAATAGATATTTTAAGTGTAGCTTATAAACATGGATTCTATGAAGATTTTGGGCCGAATGTTGAAGAGGAACTAAAAGAAATTCCAGCTTTTATTCAAGAAAAAGACACATATAATAGAAGAGACCTTCGTAATGAAACAATCTTCACTATTGACGGAGCAGATACAAAAGATATAGATGACGCGATCAGCGTAAGTTATGAAAACGGTATATACACACTAGGAGTACACATAGCAGATGTATCACACTATGTTAAAGAAAACACAGCATTAGGAGACCAAGCTTATGAAAGAGGTACTAGTGCTTACTTAGCAGATACAGTAATACCAATGATTCCACATCAATTATCAAATGGAATATGCTCATTAAATCCCAACGTAGATAGATTAGCTGTGTCATGTGAAATGAAAATAAATGAAACAGGAAACATAATAGAGCATGATATATTCTTAAGTGTAATAAACAGTAAAATTAAAATGACTTATAAAGCAGTAAATGATATATTAATCAGAAATAAAGTAGCTGAAGGATATGAACCATATGAAGAGACTTTAAGACTGATGGAAAAATTACACAAAGTATTAAGAGAAAATAAAAAAAGACGAGGTTACATAGATTTTGATTTAGATGAAGCTAAAGCAATTCAAAACGAAAAAGGTGTATGTATTGATATTATAAAACGTACTAGAGAAACTGGAGAAGTTCTAATTGAAGATTTCATGATAGCAGCAAACGAAGCAGTAGCTACTCATATATTTAATATGGACCTTCCATTCATTTACAGAGTACATGGAGATCCAAAAGAAGAAAAAGTTCAAGACTTCTTAAACCTAGTAAAAGTATTAGGTTATAAAGTAGAAGGTAATACTAAAGATTTAACTTCAAAAACAATGCAAAATATTTTAAAACAATTAAAAGACAAAAAAGAATTTACAATACTATCAAGCTTATTACTAAGAAGTATGAGAAAAGCAGAATATAGTAAAGATAATATTGGACACTTTGGTTTAGCATCTAGAATATACACACATTTTACATCTCCAATAAGAAGATACCCAGATTTAGTAGTTCATAGATTACTAAAAAGATATTTAATAGATAACGATTACTCAAAACCAACAATTACAGAACTAGAAACTAGTTTAATAAATATAGCAACTCATACATCTGAAAGAGAAGTTGAAGCTATAGAATCAGAACGTGAAGTAATGGATATGAAAACAGCTGAATATATGGAAAGTCATATCGGAGAAGAGTATGAAGGAATGATAACTTCAATAACAAACTTTGGAATGTTTGTAGAACTTCCAAATCTAATAGAAGGATTAGTTCATATTTCTACACTTAAAGGAGACTATTATAACTATATTGAGGAAATACTAGCTATGGTAGGTAAATCTACAAAAAAACAATACCGCTTAGGTGATATTGTAAAAGTAAAAGTAGTATCGGCTAATAAACATGCAGGTACAGTAGATTTTGAAATAATTGAAGAAAAAAAAGAAAATAAAGATGAAAAAGAAAATAAAGATATCAAAGCCTGATATCTTTTTCTTTTGAAAAAAAGTTATAATATGATATAATTTATTAACGGTGATAATAATGGAAATAAAAAATAAAAAAGCATACTTTGATTACGAAATCAAAAAAGAAATTGAAGCAGGAATAGCTCTTCAAGGAACAGAGATAAAAAGTATTAGAAACGGTAGTGGAGATTTAAAAGACTCATTTGCTATTATAAAAAATAACGAAATATTTTTACTTAATATGTATATAGCCAGATACGAAGAAGGTAATAGATTCAATCATGATGAAAGAAGAACAAGAAAGCTATTATTACATAAAAAAGAAATAATAAAATTAAAAGAACAACTAGATCAAGATGGTTATAGTTTAGTCCCTCTAAAAATGTACTTTAACCACGGAAAAGTAAAACTTTTAATAGGATTAGCAAAAGGAAAAAAATTATATGACAAAAGACAGGCACTAAAAGAAAAAGAAATTAGTAGAGAAAAAAACAAAATAAATTATTAAATTGTGATATAATATATAAGAGGTAAAATAAAATGAATAAAGTATTAAAGAATAAAAAGGCGCTAATAATAATCGGAATGATAATTACAGTATTAATAGCAGCATTAGTATATATATTAGTGTTTAAAAAAGACACAGAAGAAGAAAAAAAACAAACAGAAGCTACAAAAGAATTACAAGATTTAAATATAGTGGACATAAATTCCACTACAAGACCTTACGCAGTAATGATAAATAACCATGACACAGTAAGACCTTATCATTCTGGATTACAAGAAGCGTATATATTATATGAAATAGTAGTTGAAGGTGGAATATCAAGATACATGGGACTCTTTAAAGACGTAGAAGTAGAAAGAATTCACGGTGTAAGAAGTGCTAGACACTATTATTTAGATTACGCATTAGAAAATGATGCATATTACATCCATTGGGGAGGAAGTCCACAAGCATTTAGTGATATTTCGACACTTGGTGTAAATAGTTTCGAAGTTTATCATAACAAATATGCTTTTTATGATTCATCATTAAATATTTCTGCAGAACATACAACTTATACTAGTACAGAACTAATGGAAAATGCTATAGCAACAAAAAACTATAGAGAAGAAACAAATCAAGATTTACTTTTAAACTATAGTGTTGATAAGATTAATTTAGAAGAAAAAGATGAAAGTATAGTAGCTAATACAATTACAATACCATACTCATCTTCAAACATATCATCATTAGAATATGATGAAGAACTAGAAGTATACCTTCATAGTGTAGATAATAAAGCACATACTGACTATATTACCAAGGAACAATATACATTTAAAAATATAATTACTTACCAAGTAGAAAATTATACAATTCCAGGAGAGTCAACAAGACAAGAATTAGAAAACGTTGGATCTGGAACAGGATATTTAATTACCAATGGACATGCAGTACCAATTAATTGGGAAAAAGATTCAAGAACAGACCAAACAATATATACTTATCAAAATGGAGAAGAAATTATTGTAAATGATGGTAATACATATATAGCAATTCAACCATTAGGTCAAAAACTAACAATAGAGTAAGAGGTTTATATGAACGATATTATTGTATTTTTAGGAGATTATCAAATATGGTTTATCATTTTAGGAATAGTACTAGTACTAGCACTTATAGGTAATCTATCTGAAAAAAAAGAAAAAACTACAACAATTAAAGAAGTATCAACAGAAAAACCAACAATAGAAATTGAAAGTTTAAATAATGAACCAGTTAACCAAACTGTAAACAATCAAGATTTAACAGGAATAGTTAAATCATCAAATGAAACATTAGAATTAACAGAAACATTAAATGAGGGAGAGATTAAATGACTTTAACAAGTGTCTGGACAATCATAACTAAAATAATAGATATATCAGTTATATGGATTATGTTCTATTTTGTCTTAAAAAATATAAAAAATAACGTAAAAATGGTATTGATCGTAAAAGGAGTAATACTAGTATTATTCATTCAAATACTAAGTGAAATATTAAATCTTTATACTGTAGGAGTTATATTACAATATGTACTACAATGGGGACCTATTGCTTTAATAATAATCTTCCAACCAGAAATAAGAACAGTACTAGAATCAATTGGAAGAACGCAACTACTAGGAAGACATAAAATATTAACAGTTGATGAAAGAGAGCGCGTAGTATACGAAATAATGGAAGCTGTAGAGTACTTCAAAAAAAATCGTATAGGATCTTTAATTGTTATAGAAAGAAATATATCACTACAAGATTACATAACACCGGCAACAAAGATTTATGCCGATTTAACAAGTCCATTATTAGGAACTATTTTCTTTCCAAATTCACCACTACATGATGGTGGAGTAATTGTTCAAGGGGATAGAGTGATATGTGCAGGAGCAGTATTTAAAACTAGTATGGATCAAAATATTAGTAAAAGATTAGGAACTAGACATAGAGCAGCTCTTGGTATAGCAGAAGAAACAGATGCAATTGCATTAGTAGTTTCTGAAGAAACAGGAAGAATTAGTATAGCAATAGATAATCAAATTAAATATAATTTAAGTATCGATGAATTCCGAATGACATTAATGGAAGAATTAAAACCTAAATCAGAAATATTCTATAATGCAGATGAAGAGAATGGAAGTGATGATATTGAAAAAAAACAATAAAAAAATTAAAAAAGCCTTCAAAGGTATTTATAACTTTGTTGATAAATATATCGTCTTACCAATAAGTAAAGTTATATTTATCATTGGTAACAAAATATCTAAAAATAATAAACTAGATAAGATCCTTAATAATCCACATACATTAATATATATAGCTTTAGGACTTTCTTTAATTATATTCTTTTTGATAGATACAAAAACTATAACATTAACAGAAACAAATTCAGAAATAATAACAGATGAAGAAGTAAACGTGTTATACAATTCAAGCGCTTATGTAGTAGAGGGATTACCTGAAGATGTAGATATAGTACTGACAGGTAGAAAAAGTGATTTATACTTAGCTAAAAGACTTGGAGATCACGTAGTAACTCTAGATTTAAGTGATTTGGAAGTAAGTGATGAACCTCAAACAGTAGAACTAACTTACAATCAACCAATAGATTCATTAGACTACACGTTAGTACCATCAGAAGTAACTGTTACAGTAAAGAAAAAAGTAAGTGATATTAAATCATTAACATATGATATCTTAAATCAAGACCAACTTGATGAAAAATTAAGTGTAGAATCAATAGAGTTATCTAAAAATGAAGTAGTAGTAAAAGGTAGCGAAGATACATTAAATAAAATAGCTTCAGTAAAAGCACTAATTGATTTAGAAGATAACAACTTTGAAGATAAAGGAACATATGTATTAGATAATACTAAGCTTGTGGCTTACGACGATAATGGACAAATACTAGATAATGTAGAAATAGTATCAACAGCAGTATCAGCAACAATTGAATTGGATTCATACTCTAAAGATGTTCCAATTAATATAATTACAACAGGAGAATTAGTTACAGGTAAAGCAATAGAAAAAATATTAGTTAATGGAGAATCAAATTATCAAGTTACAATATATGGAGATCGCGAAACTATTGATTCAATAGAAAGTGTTCCAGTAACTATTGATATAGACAAACAAGGAAACTCAAATTCTATTATTCAAAATCCAACTATTGGAAAACCTAGTGGAGTTCGTCACATAAGTGACACTAGTGTAGAAATAGAATTAACTTTTGCAGAAGCAAAACAAAAAACAATAGAAGGTATTAGCATCGAAATGGTTAACGTTCCAAGCGGACTTAATGTAACAGCTAAATCATTATCTTCAGAAGTTGTATCAGTTCAAGTAATAGGTGTACAATCTGTTATTGATACAATAGATAGTAACGATATAGATGCGGTAATTGATTTAACAGGATATCCAGTAGGAGAACATTCAATAGAAGTGTATGTAAGGTCACTAGATCCTAGAGTACAATATATAGTAAGTAAATCAATAGATGTTATTATAACAAAAGAAAACTAAAAAACATGTAGATTAAATTCTACATGTTTTTATTTTCGTAATTCATAAATAATAATGCAATATTAATTAAACCACATACCCCTACAATAGAGTAAATAACTCTCTCAAGCATATTATTGTTAAATAACGACTCAACTAGATTATAATCGAAAAAACCTACTAAACCCCAATTAAGTGCTCCTATAACAGTAAATACTAAAGCAATCTTCTGTATTGTTTGCATAAATTCCTCTTTTCTAATAGTAGTATGCATACCAAACAAACTAAATATACGTAATATTTCTTATAAAATAAAATATATTTAATTAGAAAAGGAAAGTGGTTATGAAAAAAATAATACTATTAATGTTTAGTATATTATTATTATCAGGTTGTGGAAAAACAGATGAATTAAAAGTTGTTGACAACTTTATAAATAAAATAGAAGATATCAAAAGTTATTCACTAAATGCAGAAATGGAAATACTAAGCAACGAAGAAACTTATCATTATGATGTTGAAGTACATTATTTAAATAGCGAATACTACAAAGTGAGATTGTATAATCAAACCAACGATCATGAACAAATAATACTAAAAAACACCGAAGGAGTATATGCAGTGACTCCAGCATTAAATAAAAGTTTTAAATTTCAAAGCGAATGGCCTAATAGTAGTTCTCAGTCATATTTATTAAATCCTATAATAAAAGATATAGAAAATGATAAAAATCATACAATCGAAACAAAAGATAAATTAACAATTTTAACAACTTCAGTAAATTACCCTAATAATCCAGAATTAACTTATCAAAAAATAACTTTCAATGAATCAGAAGAACTAACAAATTTAGATGTTTATAATAAAAATGATATAGCTATAATAAAAGTTAAATTTACAAATATTGATTACAAAGCTAAGTTTGATGAAACAAACTTTAATATAGATGACTTAATTCAAGTACAAACACCAACAGAAGAGACAACTAATTACTTAGATGAAATTATATACCCATTATATATTCCAACAAATACTTATTTAAAATCACAAGAAACAATCGATGTAATAGATGGTAATAGAGCAATACTAACATTCTCAGGAGAAAAAAACTTCGTATTAGTAGAAGAAGTAAGTAAAGTAAACGAAGAGTTCGAAATAATCCCAGTATATGGTGATCCGTTATTACTTAGTAATACAGTAGGAGCAATAACAGCCAACTCATTAACATGGACATCTAATAATATAGATTACTACATAGCAAGTAACGATTTAACTCAAGAAGAACTTCTCACAATAGCAAATTCACTCAATAATGGAACTTATGTAGGAAAATAATTGATTTCCTACATTTTTCTATGATATAATTCTAATGGGAGAGTTTTAAATGAAAGATAATGTAGAAAAAAGTGAAATCAAAAGATTTATAATAGTATTTATAGTATTAATTGCAATACTAGGAGCAGTATACTTATTAACTAGTATATTTGTAACTAAAGATGCTGTACAAGGTACAGAAGACGCAACAATACCAGGGACTATTAACTATAGTACTGCTATAGTAGGAAACATGCTTACAAAACCAGAAGATACATATTATGTATTTGTTTATGATGGAGAAAGTAAAAACAGCGAACTATATACAGCAAACAATGCAATTCTAGAATACTTAAGTGATGAAGATGCTATTAAATTTTACAATGTAGATTTAGCACAACATATGAATATGGATTACAAAGCTGATTTAGAAAACGATGAAGAAACTAATCCAAAAGCTACAACTGTTGAAGACTTTCTTTTCGGAGATTTTACAGTGGTAAAAGTTAAAGACGGAAAAGTAAATAAATATTTAGATACAGTTGAAGAAATCGAAAAAGAATTAAAGTAACATTAAGTTGCTTTTTTCTTTGCATTGAATTCAAATTATGATAATATATTAATATAAGGAAGATAAAATGAAAGATAAAAAAACATTTACATTAAAAGAGACAATATTAATAATAATTATTACTGGAGTGATATCTATAGTAACTACAGGAATAATTACATACAATAATAAATCAATAGCAGGACTAAATGGAGATGAATCGTTACAAAGTTTTGTAGAAACATACTTAAGCGTTAAAGATACATTCTATCAAGAAGTAGATACTGACAAAATGATAGAAAGTGCTATAGACGGAATGATGACCTATTTAGATGATAATTATTCAGTATTTATGGATGAAGATGAAACAAATGCATTAGATAGTGAATTATCAGGAGAATATGAAGGTATTGGAATAGAAATAGATGCAGACAATATAATTAAAACAGTTTTTGAAAATTCTCCAGCAGAAGAACAAGGAATAAAATCCGGAGATCAAATTACCGAAGTAAATGGAGTAGTGGTAACAGAAAACAATGAAACAACAAGTTTAATAGCCGCAAATGACCAAATAGAAATAAAAATAATAAGGAACAATGAAGAACTAGTTTTTAATTTAGAAAAAGGCACAATCGAAAAACCAATAGTAAGATCAGAAATAATAAATACAGAATCAAATAAAAAAATAGGATATATATCAATAGAATCTTTTTCTATTAATGTAGACACCCAATTTAAAGAAGAGCTTTTGAAATTAGAAGATTCTAACATAGATTCATTAATTATAGATGTGAGAAACAATACAGGTGGATACTTGGATAAGACAGAGAACATTATAGAACTATTCCTAGGAAAAGGAGATATAATGTACCAAGTATCTAATAAAGACGAAGAAAGTATAATTAAAGATGAAACGAACGAGAGTAGAGACTATGAAGTAGTAATCCTTCAAAATCAAGTTTCAGCATCAGCATCAGAAATACTATCTTCAGCAATGCAAGAAAGCTATGGAGCAAATGTAGTTGGAGCGAAAAGTTATGGAAAAGGAAAAATACAACAAAAGATAAATTCAAGTAATGGTACCTCTATTAAAGTAACAACATCAGAATGGTTAAGTCCAGAAGGAAATCAAATAGATGGAATTGGAATTTCTCCAGATATATATATAGATTTCACAGAAGAATCAACAAGCGATGTTCAAAAAGAAAAAGCAATAGAAATATTAAGTTAAATCTCGAGAGAGATTTTTTAATTTGTTAAAAACTTCAAAATAGTGTATAATGAAAAAGAAAGACGGGATTGTATGGAAAATATTCGAATAGGAGAAAAGCTAACAATCCATTGCTATAAGCATAATGGCAAAATTCACAGAATGTGGGATGAAGCCGTAGTATTAGAAATAACAGAAGATTATATAATATGTGCAAATAACAAAACTACAGTTACAGAAAGTGATGGTAGTAGTTATAAAACAAACGAACCGGCAGTAATGTATTTTTATAAAAGAAATTGGTTCAATGTAATTGGCCAACTAAAAAATCAAGGATTATTTTACTATTGCAACATTGCATCACCATATCTTATAGACAATGGAATAATAAAGTATATTGACTACGACCTAGATTTAAGAGTATTTAAAGATGGAGGATTCAGAATATTAGATCGAAATGAATATAATTATCATAAAAAGATAATGAAATATTCAAATGATATAGATTTAATAGTAAAAGAAGAACTTACAAAATTAATAAATATGAAAAAATCTAATGAAGGTCCATTTAAAAAAGACATAATAAATGAGTATTATTTAAAATATTTAGAATTAATAAATAAATAATTAATATAATATACTAAAGATAAAAGCTAATGTAAGTTAGCTTTTTACAATGAAATAAAGGCTTAAAGACAAAAAAAGTGTAAAAAATTAAAAAAATTAAAAAAATTTTAAAAAAGTACTTGCCAAAGTATGATAATAATGATATTATTGGTTTACGTCCGGAAAGTATAACACTTCAAAAAAAAGTTTTTGAAAAAAAATTAAAAAAAGTGTTGACAAGTACTTACGGATTTGATATATTATCTATGCGCTTGAGAAAACAGCGCATGAAGATCTTTGAAAACTAAGTAAAAAAACAAATAAGTCAATGAAATTGAGTAGCTTAGATTAAACTAAAATTTAGATAATTTTTATAAATTATTTTTTATTGAGAGTTTGATCCTGGCTCAGGATGAACGCTGGCGGCATGCCTAAGACATGCAAGTCGAACGAAGTGACCCAATGAAGATAGAGTGCTTGCACAAAGTTGGATTTGGATTTTCACTTAGTGGCAAACGGGTGAGTAACACGTGGGTTACCTACCTCTAAGTTGGGGATAACAATTGGAAACGATTGCTAATACCGAATATGCTTTCCGAAGTAAAGGAGCCTTTAAAGCTTCGCTTAGAGATGGGCCTGCGGTGCATTAGCTAGTTGGTGAGGTAACGGCCCACCAAGGCGACGATGCATAGCCGAACTGAGAGGTTAATCGGCCACATTGGGACTGAGACACGGCCCAAACTC
>CAYJJI010000023.1:0-14446 GCA_964370475.1 uncultured Muribaculaceae bacterium
ATTGATATACTCGAAAGTCGCTTGGTGCGACAATAAAATCTTTTGGAGCAAGTGAGGAGAATCGAACTCCCATCTCAGCCTTGGCAAGGCCACATATTAACCATTATACTACACCTGCGTGTAAATATAATATCAAAATATTTTATTCTTTTCAAGTTATAATTTATATTTACTTTTTATTTTTACTTCGAAGCCGAATTCATCTAATATTTTTCTAAATACTTTGATATTATATGTTGCATTTCCTCTCTCGTACTCTTGAACAGTTCTTCTACTCTTCCCTATTTTTTTAGCAAATTCTTCTTGAGTTAATCCTGTTGCTTCTCTTATCATTCTTATTATATCTCTATCTTCATATGAATTAAATTTTACTTCCATGGTTAACTCCTTTAGTAATTTAATTATATCTTTTTTAATTCAATATATATCTTAAATGCACAATTTGATTGTACATTTAAGATAAGTAATTACTTGATACCCAAGCTTCTTCTTGGTTGCTTATTTTTGACCAATTATCTTTAGTTTCGTATACTTGTACTTTATCTTTTGAATTTATTGTTGCTATTATTTCGTAGTTTGTCCCTGGACCTGATCTTATGTTCAGAGGTGGATCTTTTAATTCTTTTACTTCTTTGTAGTTTGGAATTTCATCACTTAAATATTTCGAATATACCCATTTGTTTTCTCCTATTTTTGAAAAGTTTTCTTTTTCTTCAGTTACTTCTACTTTTGTTGAGACTGGTAATATATCTATTACTGGAGATTTTAATGAGTGATTATTTCTTACATTTAGACCTTCATAGTCGACGTTATATACATATTTATATTCTTTGATTTCTGCTTTATCATAATATTTAATTGGATAGTTATTTTTTGTATTTTCACTTACTACTTGATCTTCATAAACTCTTAAATAATCAAAAGGATTTATTGTACTATCTTTATATATAACATTAATACTATCGAACAATCCGAAGTGAAGATGATTTCCTGTTGATGATGTTCCGGTTGTTCCCATCAATCCGATTTGTTGACCTAGTTTTACATAGTCTCCTTTTTTTACTAGTATATCTCTATTATCTAGATGTGCATAACAAGAAACTACTTTGTTGTAGTGTTCTATATATATTACATTTCCTCCTTTATTTTGAAATTCAACTTTCTTTACTGTGCCATCTGCACATGCAAAGATAGGTTGATTTTTACCACCATAATTATTATTCCATCCAAAGTCTATACATAGACCTTGATGGAAGTTATTTGTGATTCCGATATAATTTACTGGATAACGCATTATATTCTCCTTTCATTATATTCTATTAATCATTTATATTTCGACATAATTAAATAATTTATTTATATGTATTTTATGCTATACTTATATAGAAGGTGATAATATGCAATTTGTAGAAAATTTAACAGAAAAGGAATATTATAGTTTTTATAATAAGTGTTCTTATAATCATTTTATGCAAACTTATGAATGGGGAACTATTAATAAAAATAATAGAAATCAAGAACCATGTTATGTTGGACTTAAAGATAATAATAAACTTATAGCTGTAGCTCTATTACTAAAAAAGACTACTCCCCTTGGGATGTGTTATTTTTATTGTCCTAGAGGTTATACTATGGAGTTTGACAATAAAAAAGTTTTAAAAGTTTTTACTGAAGAATTAATGAATTATTTAAAAAGAGTAAATGGGATTTATATTAAATTAGATCCTCCTATTAAATACCAAACTATTGACATGGATGCTAATCCTGTAGATGGTGAAAATAATTATGATTTATTTAAATATTTTTTAGAACTTGGTTATAAACATAATGGCTTTAATAAATTATATGAAGGTAATCAACCTAGATATACTTTTAGATCTTATTTTAAAAACTATGAAACTTTTAGTGAAGTAGAAAAATTAATTTCTAAAAGTTATATAAGAAATATTAAACGTAGTTATAATTATGATCTAGAAATCAAATTTGGTGATAATATTGATGATTTTCATAATTTAATTAAAATTATTTCTGAAAAAAATGGATTTAGTGAATATACTTATAATTATTATAATGATGTGTATAATGAATTAAATAAAAGAGGATATATTAAAGTTTTTAACGCCTATATAAATCCTTCTAAATTAATATCTAAATTTAATGATGATATTAGTAAAGAAAAAAATAATGATAGAATAAATAAATTAAAAAAAGATGTAGAATATTTTGAATCTTTACCTAATCAAGATGAGTTTATTATTGGTTCTTTGGTTTGTGTTTATTCAAACACTGGTGCTTGGAGTTTATATATAGGAAATGATAGAACAGCTGAATTAACAGGTACTATTAATAGATTATATTATGAATTTATTAAAGATGCCTATGAATCTAAATATGAGTTTGCAGATTTATTTGGTACTGTTGGTGATCCTAAAACTAAATACAAAAATTTAGCTGGTATATTTGAGCATAAGAGAATGCTTGGTGGAGAGTATATTGAATTTATTGGTGAATTTGATTTAGTAAATAAAAAATTCTGGTATAAAGTATTACCTATACTATTAAATGTTTATCGTAAAATAAAAAAATAAATCTTAGTTGATTTATTTTTTTACGTTATGATATATTTCTGTAACATCTTCAACATCATCTAGTAAGTTATATAATCTATCAAATATTATTTGGTCTTCTTCGTTTAGAATTACTTCTTCTTTAGGATACATTCCTATTTCATCAACTTCATATTCTATTTGTGGAACTAACGTATCTAAAATATCTTTTAATTTTGAAAAATCATTTGATTTAACACTGATTGTTAATTCGTTATCGATGTTTTCAAATTCTACTGGCTCTATACCTTGATCTAATAATCCTAATAATAGTTCATCTTCATTAGTACATTTAAATGTTACTATTCCTAGATGATCATAATTGTATGATACAGAGTTATTTACTCCTAAACTTTTATCTACTTTATTAAAAGCTGCTCTAACAAAACCTACTGTACGATTTACATTATCTGTTAAAGTTTTTATAATTAATGTTGAAGCTCCTGGACCAAATCCTTCATAAATTACTTCTTTGTAATCTTCTCCACTATTACCTTTTGCTTTTTCAATAGCCCTGTTAATTATATCATTTGGTATTTGATTTTTCTTTGCTTTATCCATTATTCTTTTTAATGTAGCATTTGTATCTGGATCAGGATTTCCTTTTGCTGCTAAGTATATTTCTTTTGCAAAAGTTGAATAAGTTTTTGCTTTGATTGCTCCTGTTTTTTGAATACTTGCTTTTCTTACTTCATATGCTCTTCCCATGTTTATCTCCTCTTAGAATATTTTTAAATCTCTTACAAAATCATTAATGAAATGTTTTTTTGTATTTTTAGTGTTTATTTCTTTTAATAATTTATAAAAATTATATATATTATAATAATCTATTTCTTCTTTTTCTGCAACATATTCTAATGCTTTAATTATAGTTTCTTTTCTACTTGTTGTATTGAAGAAACTTTCTATTCTTTGGTATCTTCTGCTTGATATTTTTCTAGATATAAAATTATAAAATATATTTGGTAATCTTTTAAATGTGAATTTATATCCATCATATTTTTTTATTACTCTTAAAGTATCATAGTAACCTAATTGAATATTTTCTAATATTTTATTTCTGTTTAGTTCTAATACTCCACATATATTTCTTGACGGAGTTATATTTATTAATTTTTTTCGTTGTTTATATGATACTTTTTGTTTTATCCCTATTGCTGAATTACTAATAACATATAGTTTATCATAATCCTTATTTAATAAAATTGCTACTGGTGCATTATCATAAAATCCACCATCTAAATAATAGTTATCATCAATCATTTTTTTTCTTTTAAAAACTGGTAAATAGCATGATGCCATTATATAATCTTTGAATTTTTCTGGATTGATATTTTCTTTAGTTATATATAATGGTTTTAAATCTTTTTGTCTTACTGTAACTAGTCCAAAGTCTTTATCACTTTGGATTAATTTATTTGCATCTAGCATATTTTCTAGTCTGTCTGATAATAACTCTACAGGTATACCTTTATTTAGTAGCCATTTTTTTATAGAACTTAGTGAACCTAGTAATAATGACTTTATTTCTGAACGTTCGCTGTGGATAGCTTTAATTAACCTTTCGTCAGCTTCTAGATAAGTTCCAGGATCTATTGTATTCCAAAAGTCTTCTAGTTCACTTATTTGATTAGAAGCTAACAATGCTGCATTAAATGCACCAATAGAAGTTCCAACAAATCCATTAAATTTTATTTTGTTTTCTGTTAATGCTCGGTATGCTCCTAATTGGTAGGAACCTTTCATACCTCCGCCTTCTAGTACTAATCCTATTTTCATTTTCTCTCTCTTTTTTTCATATATGCTATTATTGGTTTAGCTAATATCTTTCTAATAATTCTTCTGTATTTCATTTTTTCTTTTAATAATTTAAAATGATTATTAATATTAGATGTAATGTATTTTACTTTTTCTTCATATTTAGTTCCATCGCTATATTTGTTTTGGTAATAATTTTTTTCTAGTAGCAATGCTGAAACAATATATTTCCATGTAAGACCAAATACTTCTAAGTGTTTATAAATATATTCGTTAGTATTTATTTGGAAATCTTTACCTCCACTTAAATTATAGATATTCTTGTTGATATCTTTTTTTATCTCGATACTTTTTACTATTGCTAGTGCTGCGTCATTAGCTTTAATTAGTTCCATTTTTTGATTTTTTGCAACATGGTATATTATTTCTTGATTTATATCATTTACTAGAATTATTGGTAACCTAAAAATATTATAGTTTTTTAAATTTTCTACAATTAAATTTTCTACTTGTAATTTTGCAAATGAATAATGATCGTTATCTTTTATTTTTATTTCACTTTCTATGTTGTTCTTTTTATTTTGATTATTTTCTCCATAAATTGAAGTAGATGATGTAAATATTAAGTGACATTTTTTGTTATATAAATTTATTGCGTCTATTATGTTTTTTGATCCATGATAATCATTTACTTCACATAGTTTTTTCTTAATGTTACATAATGGTGGCATTGAACTTGCTAAGTGGATAACTACGTCATGATCTTTTACTAGTGCTTCTATCAAAGTTTCATTAGTAATATCACCATAAATTATGTTTATTCTTTTTTGATATAATTTTAAATTTTTGATATTTTTTTTAGACATTAGATCTAAAGCTGTGATTTCATATTTGTTTTCGTTTATCAAATATTTAATCACGCTAATTCCTAACAATCCTGCTGCTCCTGTTATTAATATTTTTTTCATTTTTACTCCTATTTAATTATACTAATAGTTTGTTTTATTTCGTTGATAATATAACATCTATATGTATTCTATATATTATTATTTTAGTACTAATAGTTCTTAAATAATACTATTTATTTCTATTATCATTATATCAAACTTTTTGAATTTTTTCAAAAATAAAATAGTTGCTATCTAGTAGCAACTATTTTTATTTTTCCTTTGAAACTTCCTTCTAGTAAATCGTTTTGTATTTCTGCTGTTTCTTGTAACCATAATTTCAATGTTAAATCATGTGTTGCTGTTAATGGTAATTTTATCATTTTGTTACATAACTGCAATTCTACACTAGTTCCTATTGAGCCAAAGTTTCCACTACATTTTGTACTTGTTCCGTCGATAGTAATTTCATATTTAAAGTCAGCTGATTTGAAGTTATCTGAAATTTCTATTTCTGTTAGGTATATAAAATATCCAAATTCTAATGTAGAATCAGTACCGTGTGATATAGAAAAGTTTAACTTTTCTGCATCTGTTTCAATATCTGCTTCTTTTATTAACAACATAGATGTTTCATTTATTGTATTTGTAGTTTCGAAGTTTATAGCTATTTCACCTGAGTTAATTGTTGATTCTATTGGAGCATTAACTGTCAATAAGAAGTATGCATATGTGATTCCTGCCGTTATTGCTATTATTCCTGTTATTATCACTAGTGATAATAATACATATTTTCTTGTACTCTTTTTCATAACTATTCCTATCTAGTTACATTCAAGTAACCTGAGAAAGATTTACCTTGATCATAGTCTTGGTTTTCTCCTGTTCCTTTTAATCGGAATGTTATTGTATATGATTGAGTTTCATTAGCATTAATAATTATACCTTCTACTAGGTCACCTGATACTTTAGGTGAAGGAGTGAATTCTACATTATATCCGTTGTTGTCACTTTCAATCATGTATTCAAAATTATCACTTGTAAATGTATTTTCTTTTACTACCCATTCTAAATTATAGATTACACTAACATTTGACTTATTAGTTATTGTAAATGATTTTTGTGGATATATAGGATCTGTTCCTGGCTGGTCATCTGGCAGTAATCCATTTACAACTAGTTCCGTACCGTCTTCATAAATTATATTTAAGTTTCCGCTACTATTTAAGTTGTTATCTGGATTTCCTGTAACTGAGCTAGATCCTGAACCAGTATTTTCCCCTTCTTCAACAGGTGAACATGCTCTATCACATACTCCATCTCCATCATCGTCGCACATCGCATCACATAATTGGTCTCCGTTAATATCTATATTAAGATATATTTCGTCTGTACCTTCCTTGGCTATATCAAGATCTGCTTTTCCATCTCCATCTATGTCATAATTGTAATCCGGCCATCCGTCCCCGTTACTATCACAGTTTACTTTACATGTTTCAACGTTGTCTCCAGTTGCATCATTAACTAAATTTGAATCTGGTTCTCCGTCGTTATCTTCATCTAAATTAAATATTGCTAAGTTATTACCTTTGTAATCTATATTTACATCTGGTTTATTATCGTTATTAATATCTATATTAATTTCAGGTTCATAGTCGTTATTAAAATCAAGATTTATATCTGGTATTCCATCATTGTCAATATCTATATTAACTTTGGATTCTGCAATATATATTAAAGCATTATATGTAGCAAATATCGTTGCTGCTATTAGTGCAGCAATTAATAATAATATTGCTGGAAGTATTTTCTTTTGTTTTTTGAAGTTAAATATTAAGTACTTTGCATTCTTTTCTACTACTAAGTTATTTCTTAAATTTATGATATCGTCTTCTTTAGCTACTAACAATTTTAAGCATTTTAATACGAAGGCTTTTTCTATTTCTATTTTTCCTTCATACATTATATTTAATGTTTCTTCTACTTTTTTGTATTGTTCATTAGAAGTTAATAAATTTAATTCACTTATTATGAGTTTTTCTTCTTTTAAAGTATTTTCTATCTTTTTCATAATACCTCCCTAATCTAATATTGCTAATGCTTTTTCAATATTTAATTGACATTTTATTACGCTATGTTTGAATTCTTGCGCTACATCAATATATTCTTTTTCTTTTTTCTCATGAGCTTTTTTAAATTCTGAATTTATTAAGAATTTGAATTCTTGTTCTGTAGTTTGGTTTTCTTTTACATATTTTTCTATTATTAATTTTAAATATTCTAATGATGTATTAATTATCTTTTCACTTTCAATATTTGATATATTTAAAAATGTATTATACTCTAGGTATGTTGCCATTTTTATTTTATCAATTATATTATTTCCATCAATAAACATTTCTGTTTCTTTTACTTCTAATGCTTTTTCTGGGTTGAATTTTTCTAGAAATTCCCATAAGTCTACACATTTAATAAAGTTCTTTTCTTTTAAGATTACATTTGTTTTTCTTATAGGACTTCTTACAGGTGTTACATTAGTTAAACTTTTTGCAAATTTGGTACTTAAGAAGTAATCAAATACTTCGATATTTTTTTTGATTCTTTCTTCTAGTACTTCTGATATTCTACTTTCTTCTTCTGGTTTGTTAACTTTTCTTTCGATATTTAGTTTTATTCTAATATCTTCTTCTTTCAAACTTGTTTGACTATTGTAGAATAGTTTTTCTGTTCTTTTCCCTATTGTTATTCCTCTAGTTTTTGTCAATTGGTCATTTAGAAATGATCTAACATTTATTAATAATGAATATATAAATCTGTTTTCATATAAGTCGTTAGTCTCCTCTTTAAATATGTTTAGCATTTTAAGAGGTTTTACACCATCTTTTTCATTGTAGTCTTGAATTAACGATGTATGAGTCGCTAAGAACTTAATACTATCTTGAGTAATAGATTTTGTTTTTTCAATTGGTAATATTTCTTCTTCTTGAACTATAAAATTTCTTGGCTTTCTAACTATTGTATCGATAAAAGGGATTGTTTCTTCTATGAAATCAATCCATGATGTATCTCTACTGATATCTGAATCATTAATTTTAACTGTCATTTTGTTTTCTGTATTAGCTAAAAAACTAATTGTTTTTTTACTACTCAGATTTGTTATTGTTTCAATAAATTTATCGTTCATTTTATCACCTTATATTGTTTTTTTCAATCTTTCTAAGTATGCAATACATTCAACCATTGTATTATCTCCAAATGTTTGATTTAAGTAATCAATGTATCCATCTATTTCATCTTTTATTAAAGATAAATTTAATTGGTCAAATTTACGTAGGATTTTATTAGCCATTACGTAATCTAAACCTTCTAGTAGTGTTCCTCCACAAGCTATATAAACTGGAACGAATTCTCTAATATGTTTTACTATTCTGTTACCAAATGCAAGTCTGAAATGTTCTATAACATATTTGTCCATTTCATCTATTTTATGAAGTATGTCATCTCCTACTTTGAATTCTTCTTGTGCTTTTGCAAATAATTCTAATAAATAAGGACTTGATAAGTTTATACCTTCTGTTTCTGGAGCATTAAATGGGTCACATTTATTATCAATGTTTATTGGCATTGCTCTATCATAAACTTTATCTGTTACCATGAATGTTGAGTCATCATTATTTATAGTTCCTATATACCACATGTTTGTTGGTAATTGAATTTTTCCTTCAACTATTTTCTTAGGATCATTATCCCAAGCATTAGGTACTAAATCTAATACCCAGTCTTTTTTATTAGGTAACTCTAATATTGAAAGCATTTCTGCAAAGTAGTATTCTACTCTTGAAATATTCATTTCATCTAATAATGTTATATATACATCTTCTCTATATAAAGCTTCGTATATTTTAGATAATACTTCGGTTTCATTATATTTCTTTGTAAATTCATTGAAGTAACCAAATAATTCTGTTGAATCTCTCCATGAAGGTTGTACTGATGCAACTGTTGTTTCATTATTAATAAATTGACCAAATGCATAAGCTAGTGAAGTTTTACCTGTACCAGATATACCTTGTAATATTATTAGTCTATTTGATGATAAAGCTGCTAAAAACAGCTTAATTAATTTTTCATCATAATATAATTCTAATTTTGATGCTGAGAAATTTCTGAATTGTTTTACTATTTCTTCAAGTTTAAGTTCTTTATTATAAGTAGGTG
This sequence comes from uncultured Muribaculaceae bacterium, assembly GCA_964370475.1. GTDB lineage: Bacteria > Bacillota_I > Bacilli_A > RF39 > UBA660 > CAYJCL01. Next base: position 9,470 of record CAYJJI010000023.1, read on the forward strand.
CTTGGAATTCCATCATTCTTTCATCTACTCTTGTTAATTTATAGAATCTTGTGTTTTCATCAGTTTGTTTTTCTATTAATTTTCCTTCTTCATCATACATTGGCTCTGCATTTCCACCAGCCATAGTTAGGAACTTTTGATTTTCTTCTTTTAATCTTACTACATCTACGTTTAATCTTTCGATTTCATCAATCATAGCTTCCTGTTTGATTCTATTTCGACGATATCTAAACATTCTTTTAACTACTATAAATAAAGTAACGAAAACTATTCCATATATTAGTAGTAATACTATAATTGCAATTACTACGATAAATAGTCCTCCACCACTTAATTCGTCTTTATAGTTGTTAATAACATCGATATAATTAAGTACGTTAAACATTTCTATTAATCCGATTCCTAAACTTTTAAATATTGATATTAGTCCATTGAAAAATGGTGACATAAAATCAATGAAAAATTGTGTGTAATTATTCATATTATTTCTCCTCTTCTATATTCTCTTCAATTAATTGATCAAGCGTTATTCTTTCTGTTTCAGTTAAGATATTCATTTTATAATCTTTTTCAGTTAATTCTTTTATCACTTTTGTTTCTGTATCTTTAATATATATAACATCTTCTTTATTGATGAAATCATTGTTATATTCATCTATAAGTATTGCTACCGGTTTATTAATTATACTTTTTAAATCTTGATTATATTTTTTGTAGTCAGATAAATTTAACATTAGCGTTAAATGATTACTAATCATGTCTAGTTGTGCTATTTTCATTAATCCAGCGAATTCTTTTTCTGATTCTATAAATGATCTTGGTATATGCATTACTATTTCTGGTATTTGAATATCGTTAGAATACATTTTCAATAATGATACATATAATAACAGTAATGATAATTCTTTAATCTTATTGTTTATACCAAATTGTTCATATACATTATCGATGATAATATTATTGAAACTTCCTAGTGAAGGGATGTTATAATCACTTTCTATTAAGTATGTATTATCTTTTAATTTTTGATAATCTATATATATTTCTTTGCTTAGTATTTGGTCAAAGAATTTTTTTTCAATTCTTTCATTATCTTTAATTTTATTAGCTAGTAGATTTATTATAAAATGATTTTCGTTTAGATTTAAATCTATATACTCATCTTTTAATAAATTTCTTAATTTTGCTATTATATTTTCTGTAAGTGTACTATCTTGTTTGAAGTATGTTATTTCTTTATCTATTCTATTTATTATATATAAGATATTCATTAATATATATATTGTTTTTTGATCTTGACTTTTTTTATCTTCAAAACTTGATTGATAATATTCTTTTAATGTGTTCAAAGCATATGACATTTCGATATCTTTTTTGTTCTTTTTTTGTGTATCTTGGATGTAAAATTTCGAAACATATATCTGAATTAAATTATCTAATAACTTATATAATTCTTGAGGTGTTTCCCATAATTTGGTTGATTGATTAAAATAATTTTGAGATAAAATATCTGCGTAAGACAATAAAGATCTATGTTTGAAATTCAGAAATTTGTTTGTAAGTTCTATTTGCATCTACCAACGCCTCTATTCTTATTAAATTATAACAAATAGGTTATTTTTTTGCAAGGTTTATAATATATAAAAACCAACATAGTGTTGGTTTAGTATATTTCTTCATTGCTTCTCGCGTTTAAATTTAAGTTTGAGAATTTTTTTTGTTGATATAGTGGGAATGCTGCTGCACCTATCATTGCTGCATTATCAGTACAATATTTGAAATCTGGAACATTAATATTTACGTTTAATTCATTACATAAATTCGTTAAATTTTCTCTTAAATATTGATTAGCTGATACTCCACCAGCTATTAAAAATTCTTTTGAATTTGTATTAATTAATGCTAATCTAACTTTTCTAACTATTTGATCAACTGCAACTTCCTGGAAACTAGCTGCTATATCAGGCTTATTAATGTCGTTTCCTTTTTGTTTTTCGTTGTGAACAATATTAATTATATTACTTTTTAGACCACTATAGCTAAAGTTGTAAGTATCATTATTCATCGGTGTATTTAATTTATATGATGATACTCCATTTTTAGCTATTTTTTCTATTTCTGGACCACCTGGATATGGTAAATTTAGCACTTTTGCCACTTTATCATACGCTTCTCCAATTGCATCGTCTAATGTACTTCCTAACAATTCAAATTCATAGTCGTCTTTCATAATTAATAAATCAGTATGTCCTCCACTAACTACCAGAGCTAGTAATGGATATGTTATGTCATTTGTTAACTTATTAGCATAAATATGACCAGCCATATGATTTACTGCTATTAATGGCTTATTAAGTGTGTAGGCAATAGCTTTTGCAGCTTCTACTCCTACTAATAGACTTCCCATTAATCCTGGAGAATAAGTTACTGCTACAGCATCTATATTTATATCTTTTACTTTGTTCATTAATTCTTCATATACAAATGTAATCATTTCTGTATGCATTCTTGATGCTATTTCTGGTACTACTCCACCATATTTTTTATGAGTACTTATTTGAGTAGATGTAACCATTTCTATACATTCTCTTCCGTTTTTTACTATTGCAATACTAGTTTCATCACATGATGTTTCTATTGCTAATATATATACATCTTTCATTTGTTCCTCCTTATCATTAAATACGCATCTTCGTCTTTATAATATTTTTTTCTCGTTGATACTATTTCAAATTTTTGTTTTTTATATAAATTTATAGCAGGTATGTTATTTACATTCACTTCTAATGACATAGTTTCGTAATTATTAAAAAAATTAGTTATATGATTGAATAATTTACTTGCTAATTGATGTTTTCGATACTTTGGTGTTACATATATATTGATTATATCTATAGTATCAATTACAAAAGTAAAATGAATGAAAGCTAAGGGTTTTTTATTAATTTCATAATAATATATAAATTCATTACTTGATTTTATTATTTCATTTATATCATATTTTTTTTCGAAATCACTAAGATATTCATTACCTAATTCATTTAATTCTTTTACTATTTCTTTAGTAGCTATTTTTATCATTGGGATACCACATTTTTTATATATAATGGATTTACTAAATGTGGATTTAAGTTTGGTTTATTTTGAAATAAGTTGTATATTAGTACATAATCAGGAATAATATGTTCTGCTACTTTATTATTTTCTTTTATGTTCAAATATTCTTCTCTATTTATATATTGATATTCTTTTGATTGGACATAGTTTTGGAAATATCCAATATATGCTCCGTGATTATCTGGAATTGATACTATTGAGTTTGCATCTTGATGAATAGACATAATTTCTAAATAATCAGTACTTTTAATAATAATATTATTTATCATTGCAATTGTTTTTGCAATTGTTATACCAATTCTTACTCCTGTAAAGCTTCCTGGTCCATTAATACAATATATTTCTTTTATATCATTAATATTTATCATATTTTCTTTTAATACTTCATCAATTAATGGCATTGTTACAGTACTTTGTAATGGTGTCTCACTTGATTTAACTCCTAATACTGAACCATCTTTATATAACACTATGTTTGCTTCTTTAAAATGGGTATCTATATATAAACTATACATTTAAATCACTCCTCTTTACATTATATCATTTTTTTGACAATAAAAAAAGATTCCTGTTTTACTCAGAATCTTTATTTTTATTTGTTATTAACAAGAAAATATACATAATTATATAATGACATTTGTATAATATTGCATTTTCATATAATGTTAATAGTGAAAATTCGCCATCAGCAGTATATATTATATAATTTATTGATTCATGTAATATAAGTATCATTAATATTATTCCTACAATGTGTGTAAATTTTACTTTATTCTTTACGGATAATGCACTTATCATAAAAGTTATTAAGTAAATTATTGGTATTAGTACATAACCTAATTGATTAATAAAAAGGCCAAATTGGTTCATATTACTTGAGTTTTTTATATAATATTCGATATACTGATATACAAATATAGTGTTTTCTAGTATTAGAAGTACTACAAATAAACTTAAAAGTGAATATAGAAAAGAAAAATTGTTGTTTTTTATTGTCATTTTTTACCTCTCTTATTTAATTATATATGTTTTTTTAGATTTTTACAAATAAAAACTGTATTTTACAATACAGAATTACATATTTCTTCGTATTTTGTCCCAATTGGCTTTAAAACTAGAAGTCTAGTATTTTCGTCAATTAAGTTAAAAGTTATTTCTAATCGTTCCTTTGGTAAGTGATCTGTTATATTTTCAGCCCATTCAATAATTGTAACACCATCATTATTCAGATAGTCTTTTAATCCTATAGATTCTATATCACTATCACATCTATATACATCCATATGATTTAATGGTAATTCTCCTTCTGGATACTCTTTAACTAAGTTAAATGTTGGTGATGTAATGTTATCTTCAATCCCCATTGCACTTGCAAATCCTTTAACAAATACAGTTTTACCACTACCTAATTCTCCATTAAGGCATATAACCATATTAGGAAATTTTTCACTTTCTATGTTTTGTGCTAATTCAATAGTATCATTAACGCTTCTTGATGTGTATTTATAATTCATATTCATTTCCTTCCTACATTTATTATACCAACTTTTAATTTTTATAATCAATATTATTTTGATTATTTGACATTTTAAGACATAAAAAAAAATCCATTTAGGATTTTATTCCAAAAAAAAAATTGGCAACTACCTATTTTCGCTTACACTATCGTCGGCGTGTTAGTACTTAACTTCTCTGTTCGGGATGGGAAGAGGTGTACCCACTAAGCTATCGTCACCAATAAGGATTTCGTCCTTTAAAAACATGATAATGCTAAACTCACCAACTTATGATTTAATAATCAATATTTTGGGATTAAATCCTCGATCTATTAGTACTAGTCAGCTCAACGTATTACTACGC
>CAYJJI010000024.1:0-13961 GCA_964370475.1 uncultured Muribaculaceae bacterium
CATGAGAAAAGACTACAAAGTAAAAGAAAGAAATTAAAAGTGATATTCACTTTTAATTTTTTTTGTGATAAAATGAATAAGTAATTAAAGGGAAGGAAAATGTGAATTTACAACTAAGATCAAACAGATAAACATATAATGTAGTATGAAAAAATTATTTAAAGCAATAATGATTATTATTTTACTATTCGGAGTATATATAATATATCAAGCAGTTAGATTCAATTTTGTATGGAAAATTGAAATTATTGGAGCATACGCTAACGTTAGATTAGATCACGATATTCACTCAGATAATATTTATAAAGTAAATCGTGGAGGAGAATTCGAAGTAATAGAAATTTATCTAGAAGATAATAATTATATATGGTATAAAGTTAAAATAAATAACAGCAAAATAGGATGGATAGCTAGTAGCAGAACAGAACCTACAGTAAAAGAAATAAACAATCCAAAACAAGAAGAATTAGGAGTAGAAACACTTGATTATAATCCTCCAGTTATCAGATATTATCATGAAAGTGTCGAATTCTTAAATATAGATAGTATAAACTATAAACATTTAGATGCAACCGACGAAAGTGATTTCGAAATCACTCACGAAGTGTATGTAGAAACAGACTCTAAAGAAGTAGATTATACTCAATACTTTATAGAATATATAGCAATAGATGAATATGATAACGAAACAAGAGTAGTTCAAGAAATTAAATTTATAGAAGAACCAACAGTTGACCAAGTTAAAGACATCAAAGAATTAAAAGAAAGATAAAATATGAATAAAACATTAAAAGAACTATTACCATACATAATAATATTTGTAGTAGTAATGCTTGTAAGAGCGTTTATAGTGACACCTATTATTGTTGATGGAAGTAGTATGGAACCAACATTGATTGATGGAGATATGATGTTACTCTATAAATTAGATAAAATAAATAGAAATGACATAGTAGTCATCGATAATACTCAAGGTCATATCATAAAAAGAGTTATAGGACTTCCTGGAGAAACAATAGAATTAAAAGATGATATACTTACCATAGATGGTAAAGAATACAAAGACATATATATCAAAAATACAGGGGATATAGAAAAGTTAACTTTAGATGATGATGAATACTACGTACTAGGGGATAATCGCCTAGTATCAGAAGATAGTAGAAGCGTAGGACCTATCAAAAAAGATGAAATCCTAGGAACAACAAATATAATTATCTTTCCATTCAATAGATTTGGAATAATATAAAAGGAAGATTAATTCCTTTTTATTATGGACTAATATATAAATAAGAATTATAATATATAGATAAGAACAAGAGGTTTATATGATAGTAAGATGTAAATGGGCAAATATAAAAAATGAAAGATATATAGAATATCACGATAATGAATGGGGTCACTTCAAAGTAGATGATCACCATTTATTTGAAATGCTAACACTAGAATCATTCCATGCAGGTTTATCATGGGAATGTGTTCTAAATAAAAGGGAACACTTTCGCAATGCCTATGATAATTTCAATCTAGAAAAAGTAGTGAAGTACGATGAAACAAAAGAAGAAGAACTAAGAAATAATAAAGATATAATTAGAAATAAATTAAAAATAAAAGCAAGTATTAAAAATGCAATAATATTTAAAGAAATTATAGATGAATATGGATCTTTTTATGAATATCTAAAAATATATACTGAAGGTAAAATCATTAAAGAAAACGATGTAGTAAGTTCTAAAATATCAGATGAAATATCAAAAGATTTATATAAAAGAGGAATGCGTTTTGTAGGAACAATAATAATATATTCACTACTGCAAGCAGTAGGAATAGTAAACTCACATGATAATGATTGTTTTCTATATAATAAAGACTATGATATAATATAAAAAGTAGGTGAAGTATGAAAAACACAATAAAAAAAATAGCAAAAAAAGTATTAAAAAAAGACAAACAAATAATAACTGGCTCATATGATGAATTTAATTTCCCAAAAGCACTACAAGAACTAGTAAAAGATAATAACTCATTAACAGCAAAAAGAGCAACTGCAGGAAAAAGAAATGATCGAGAAGAATTTTCTCCGGAAATAAAAAAAATAACTGATGCATTTAATTACTTTAATAATACAGTTCACGAATACGAAGATGAATCTGTAAAAAACATAGGAGAATACGATAACTTACATAGTGGAACACCAATGAAAACAAAACCATATCAAGGATGTCTAAACGCTCTTAAATTTTTAGAATTCAATAAATCATTATATTGTTACCCAGCAACAGTTGGAGGAACGCAAGATCGCCAAGCATTTGTAGATTATCTTATTAGAGAAGGTTTTAAAAAAGAAGCAGACTCTAAATATGATGGTTTATCAATTAATAATGTAGCATATACATGTTCAACAACCCAAGGGTTTTCAATGATTCTAAAATTAATAGCAAAAAAAGAAGATGTCATAATATTAACTGGACCAAATTATGGTTTATTTGCAATTGAACCAGAAAGAATCAATGCAAGAGTAAAAATATTAAATTTAAAAGAAGAAGATAATTTCAGAGTTAATCCAACAGAATTAAATGAATTAATTAATAAAACTAATGAAGAATTAAAAGAAAAATTCAAAAATAAATTAGATTATATACCCAAAGTAGTAGCTTTTCTAAATATGAATCCACACAATCCTATAGGAACAGTAATGACAAAAAAAGATATTAAACTAATCGAAAAAATAGCACAAACTTGTCAAGATAATGGAGTATTTGTAATAGATGATTTAATATATAGAGATTTATCATTCGATCAAGATAACTTAGCATTCCCAATGGCATCAATACCAAAATACTTTAATAATACAATATCGTTATTTGGTATTTCGAAAGCTTTTGGGTTAGCTAGTTTTAGAGCAGGAGCTATAGTTGCTCCAATACCCATTATTAAAGGCTTATCTAGTTTGATATTTCAACATATGGACTCAACACCAATACTACAAGTAAAAGTAATGAGTGCAGCATTCAACGGAACAAATCATCGATATAAAAGTATAAAAAAATTCTTCGATCCAATAATTGAAGAATATAAATATCGCCTACAACTACTAATAGCACTAGTAGATGGTATAGATGCTATAAAAGATGAAAAATTAAAAAAGAGAATAAATTTAGATTTAAAAATATATTGTAACGAATCAGAATACCTATCAATAATAAAAGGTATAGAAAACATTTCAATAAGAAAAAATTCAATGCCAGAATCAGGATTCTTTGCCATCCTAGATTTTACTAAATTAAAAGGTAAAAAAACAAAAGATTATATAATAGATTCCGAATACAACCTATTAAAATATTTATACAGTAAAACAAAAATAAAATACATAATGGGTATTTCAATGTCATGGCCTTACGAAGAAGAAATAGTAGGAAGAGTTAACTTCGCTTTAGAAAAAGAACACTTAATCAAAAATATGATTAAAATGAATAAAGCTATAAAGGAACTTGATAATGAATAAGTTAATATTAATTAAGTATATAAACAACATACTCAGAATAAATCAAAAAAATAAAAAAGAACTAGCAATTTTAACAAGTAAAAAATATTTACATAAAGTTAAAGAAGATTTAATCTTAGAAAACTATTTTTTAAGAAAAGGCATTAATGCAAAATTAATAGCTTGGGAAGAATATAACGATGAATATAAAAATATATTAATTAAATCTACATGGGGATATCAACATGACATCACTAACTTCATAAACTTTCTTAAAAAAAACAAAAATAAATTAATTAACAACTTTGAATTAATTAACAATAACATTAACAAATACAATCAAATAAAGTACTTAAAAGAAAACAAAATAAATTGTATTGATACACAATTTATTGATAATCTACCAGACTTAGAAAAAAAATTAACAAAAGAATATCAAGTAATTAAACCAGTAATTAGTGCAAGTTCTCATAATACATATAAAATAAACTTAGATAACTACAAAAAATATTTAAAAGAAATATCAATAACAATCAAAGAAGGTTATTTACTCCAACCATTCTTAAATGAAATCAAAGATGGGGAATTATCAATAATAATAGTGAATAAAAAGATATCTCATTATCTAAATAGATATCCAGGGAAATTCACTGATAAACCGAAATTAGAAAAAATAAACAAACTAAATCCAAAAGCTATAGAAGTAGTAAATAAAATAATTGATATCTATCAATCAGCAGCATTTATTAGATTAGATTTAATATATGTTGCAAACAGTTACAAAGTAATGGAAGTAGAAGTAATAGAACCACAACTATTCTTTGAACAAGTAGATAACAAAAAAGAGTTATATAATAACTTCATAAATGAAGTTAAAAAACATTTAAAGTAAGGAAGTTAAATGAAAAAAATAAAATTATACATAGCTATGAGCTTAGATGGTTACATAGCAACAGAAAATAATCAAGTGGATTGGTTAAATGGTGATGACAGTGATACCAATAATTTTGGAACTTATGAAAAATTTATTGAACAAATAGATACTGTAATCCTTGGTTACAATACATATAATCAAATCCAAACAGTTTTATCTCCAGATAAATGGCCGTATGAAAATATGATGAGTTATGTTATGACTAGTAAAACAATGGAAGATACAGAAAATATTAAATTCGTAAATAAAAAAGTAAAAGATTTAATCAAAGAAATAAAACCAAAAAAAGATATTTGGATATGTGGTGGAGCAAACATCATAAAACAATTTCATGAAAATGATTTAATAGATGAATACACAATAACAATCATTCCAACTATCTTAGGTCAAGGGATAAAATTATTTGATTCACCAATAAAAACACAAAAACTAAAATTAGTTTCAACTACAAATTATAACGGTATAGTTGATTTAGTATATGAAAAAAAAGATAATTAATATCTTTTTTAATTGGTTAAACATATGTTATACTTAAAATAAGGTGATAATATGAATATAAAAGAAACAAACGAAATCCCAATTAATTGTAATTTGAATGAAAGAGGTAGAAATGAAAACAGATAGTATTATAGAATTATTAAAAAACACAGAAAATGTAGAACAAACATTAATAAATATAAAAAAATTATCAATAAATAGATTTGGTTATGACGAAGAATTAGCTAATATAGAATTCCAAGAATTAAAATTATTACCAAACTTAGAAGAATTAAACATTTTTGATTGTTCAATAAATACCGAAACAATGACCACTATATTACAATTAAAAAAGTTGATTCAGCTAAACTTTTATAACTGTGAATTTCTTGATGAACCAGAATACTTCTTCGAAAATTTAAATATAAAAGATTTAACAATATCTAATTGTAACGGATTAGATAATACAGAATTTAAAAATCTTCAAAAATTATCAATTACTGGAAATACTAAATATAAAAGTATCGAGACCATTCAAACATTAAATATAGTTAAAGGAAAAATAACAAATGATATTTATAATATAAATAAAATAATTATAAACCAAAGCCAAAATATAACAGATGATGTAGCAATGGATATAGTTATATTAGATGAATATGGTGAAGTAGTAAGTGGAAAAATATAGATGATAAAATATAATTTAAAAGAATTAAATATACAAGTAGTAGATAAAATTGTATCAAACACAACAGAAAAAGACATTTACTTAGTATTTGAAAACACTAAAGGACTAGATCCAAATATAATAAACCAAATTAAAATAAAATATCCTAATATAAACTATAGCATTCAAGGAGGATTAAATCCTAAAAAACAAAAATATGCAACTGAACATTATCAAAAAAGAACATATTATAGTCCAGATGAACTAAGTAGAATTATCGAAATATTTCAAAAGATAGAAAGAAAGATAGAAATAAACTGGACAGAGACAGAAAAAGCAATGTTTGTGTACGAAACACTTTGCAATAATATGATATATGAAGAAGTATTCTTTATGGCAAGAGATTGTTCCAGAAACTTACTTGGTTTAATCCACCATAAAGCAGTTTGTTCAGGGTTCGCCATAATATTAAAAGAAGCCATGGATAGACTAGGTTTTGAAAACGTATATCAAAACAGGGAATCTAGTCATAGTTGGAATGTAGTAAAATTAGATGGCAAGTATAGAAGTTTAGAATTAACTTGGGATACTTATAGAAAAACTAATAACTGTGAATTCTTGTATTTCAATCAAGACCCTGAGTTTTATAAAAATAAACATCATAATCTAGAGTTAGAATCAGAAGAACACGAATACCCAATAGTTCCATATAGTTTTGAAGAACTGAAAATTGCATATAAAAATATTCAAAAAAGAAAATTTAAAGCACAAAAATTAATAACAACTGATAGTAAAACTTATACTCTAGAAAAAGATTTACAATCAGAAGGGAAAGAGTTCAATTTTGTTGTTACTGGAAATGATATTCAGGTAGTAGTAAAAAGTGGAAGACCACCTATGAAAAAATTCGTTAGAAATGATGGGTCTACATTTTATTTAATACCAATAAAAAATAACATAGATAATATAAATTCATATGTATATGTTAGTAATATAGGAAATGACTACCTAGAATTGAACAAAATACATACAGAAACTAAATTAGAATCTTTAGATTCAAGTTTCGACAATATAATAGCTAATGATTTATTAAGAAAAGAAAGAATATCGCTAAAATTACAAAATTTTAACGGTTATGTAGGATTTATAGGAAATAACAAAATTATTTATTACAACAAAGAATTCGAAAAAAACAATTTAAATATATATAGATAAGAGGAAATATCATGGAAATAAAACCAATAGTAGTAGGTAATTTAGAGACTAATTGTTACATAATTACAAAAGATAATAATCAAATTATTATCGACCCAGGAGATCAATTCAATTTAATTGATGAACATTTAACAAATCCTAAATTTGTAATAATAACTCATTATCATCAAGATCACATAAAAGCTCTAAATGAATTAACAAAAAAATATAACATCCCAGTGTTAGATTATAATAATGAAGGAAAAAATACCCTAGATACAATAAAAGTTGAAATTACCAAAGTGCCAGGACATCACGATACATGTATCATGATTAAAATAGATGATAATTTATTTACTGGAGATTTTTTATTCAAAGGTACTATTGGAAGAACTGACTTAGAAACAGGAAATATGTCACAAATGAAAGAATCATTAAAATTATTAAACAATTTACCAAATCTAAAGGTATATCCAGGTCATGGTCCATCAACAACACTTGATTACGAAAGATATACAAACAAATATTTAAATTAGTAAAAGAGGTAAATAATGACAACAAATTCAATAGATAAAAAATAATAATATTTAATTCCGTATTTATTCTAATTGGTTGTATACTAGCAACAGTCGGTTTTTATATTAACTCAATAGATAATCATTATTCAAGAGGTTACGAAAAAATAGATGCAACTTTTCTCGAAACTGGCTCCTGTTCCTCAGCTAATGATACTTGTAATTTAATATATACTTATACAGTAAACGAAACAAATTACCGAGTAACTACAGAACTATAAACTTCAATAATTCCTAACGTAGGAGATAAAAGAACAATCTTATATGACCCTAACAATCCAAGTGAATCAGTTGTAACAGGGTTTGAAGTTGAATTTCTATTAATAACACTAGGATTTATGTTTGTACTGGGATCAACAGCACGACTTATACATTATATACTCTATACTAGTGGTAAAATAAAAAATAAAGTAATATCTAAATTATCAAGTGATTTTGGTTTAGGGATTCTTTTCCTAGGAATATCTTATTCCCTAGTTTACTTTCTAACAGGAAACTTAAACCCACTTGAAAGTTATAAAATACTACTATCATTAACAAATGACAAAGTTATCATCATCAAAGTAATAATAGTATTATTTGGAATAGTTGGTGTAATCGGAACATCATCGATATTTTATAGAGTATATGAAATTATAAAAATATCAAAAAAAGAAAATATATGATATTATATTTCAAAGAGAGGAGAGTATCATGGAAAATAAAGTAGTAGAAATATTCAACAAAGTATTCTTATGGATGGGTATAGGACTATTAATATCATTTGGTATAGGTTATTACTTATCACAAGATATAGAGTTAATGTTATCACTTGTAGGAGATTACAGTGTATACACAATAGCGCTAGCGCCACTAGTTCTAGCATTTGTTTTTAAAATATTTATAAACAAATTACCAACTCCAGTTTTGTATGTATTATATATTGCGTTTGCAGCAATTATAGGAGTAACATTTGGTTCGATATTCATAGTATATGAATTAAGTTCAATAATATCTATATTCTTATTAACATCATTAATATTTGGAGTAATGGCTTCTTATGGATATATTACAAAAAAAGATTTAACTTCATTTGGGAAAATATTACTAATTGGATTAATTATAATAATAGTATTTTCATTAGTTAATATTTTTATCATCAAAAGCGAAATGATAGATGTAATCATTACAGCAGTAAGTGCACTGATATTCATCGGATTTATAGCTTATGATGTTCAAAAAATAAAAAAATTAATTGGACAAATGGAAGATAAAAAATTACAAATATATGGAGCATTTGAACTATATATAGATTTTGTCAATCTATTCTTAGATTTAATTAGATTACTAGGTAAAAAGAATTAGAGAAATCTAATTTTTTTCATGATATAATAAATAGAGGAGTAAAATATGATAAAAATATATTTAGAAGATATCACATCAGGAGCATTCGAATACATACTTTCAAATACTGATATAAAAGCTTTAACACTTCATGAAATAGAACAATATGGTAAAGAAGTAATAAATAACTTAAAATCACAAGGAATAGAAGCATCACTAGAACTAGATAGAGAAAGAACAGAACAATTTTTCATTGAACATCAAACAGCATTTACAAAATGTTTGGTAAATGGAAAAATAGGTGTTAGTATAACTTCTTATCCAACAATGAACTATATATATGAAAAAATATACGGTTCAATATCACTTCCTGTACTACAATCATTCTGGAGTGAAAGTGCAACAGAAAAACTAACAAACGAAGATAATGATAAACAAACCTTGAAATTAAATAAATGAACTATAAAATAGTTCGTTTTTAATAGCTAAAAACAAATAAAAATTGTATAATATAATAAATTGGAGGATCTATGGAAAACTATGCTGTATACGAATCAAAACTAGGATATATTAAAATGCAATATAAAGACGATTGCATCACTTATTTAAAAAGAATAGATAATAAACCAAATGATTTAGGAATAAAAAACGAATTCACTGATAAAGTATTTAAAGAAATAACTGAATACATAAACGGAACAAGAAAAACATTTACATTTTCATATAAATTAAAAGGTACAGAATTCCAAATAAGTGTATGGAATGCTCTACAAACTATTCCTTATGGTGTTACTAAAACATACAAAGAAATAGCAACTCAAATAGGAAATGAAAAAGCATCAAGAGCAGTAGGGATGGCAAACAATAAAAATCCTATAACAATAGTAATACCATGTCATAGAGTAATTGGAAGTAATAAACAATTAGTAGGTTACGCAGGTGGCTTATCAATGAAAAAATATTTATTAGACATGGAATCAAAAAACAAATAAAGTAGGTGTAACATGATTATTAGTGCAACAAGAAGAACGGATATACCATCATACTATGGAAAATGGTTTGTAAATAGATTAAAAGCAGGCTACGTCCTAATTCCAAATCCATATAATGAGAATAGATATTCTAAAGCCTCACTATTAAAAGAACATGTAGACATGATAGTATTTTGGACTAAGAACCCAATTCCTTTTATTAAATATTTAGATGAAATAGACAAAATGGGATATCAATATTATTTTCAATTTACAATAACTCCATATGGCAAAGAAACAGAAAAAAATCTACCACCAAAAGAAAAATTAATAGAAACATTTATATACTTAAGTAAAAGATTAGGAAGTAAAAAAATGGTATGGAGATATGACCCTATAATAATAAACGATAAATACACAGTAGAATACCATATCAAAAAATTTAAATACATAGCTAACAAATTAAAAAGCTACACAAATAAATGCGTAATAAGCTTCATCGATACATATAAAAATATAAGCTATAGAAATCACGAAATAAATAATTATCAAATGAATAATGAAAATATTCACAAAATAGTAAAAGAAATAGCTACAATAGCAAAAGAAAATAATATGAAAATTTTAACTTGTAGTGAAGAAATAGATCTTTCAAAATATAGCATATCAAAAAGCTCATGTATAGACAAAAATATTATAGAAGAAATATTAGATATGAAAATAAATGCGAAAATTGATAAAAATCAAAGAGAAGAATGTAGATGCATTGAGAGTATAGAAATTGGTACATATAACTGTTGTGCCAATGGATGCAATTATTGCTACGCACTTACAAACGAACAAACATCAAATCAAAATATCAAAAACCATAATCCAGAGTCAGAAACTCTGATTGGAGAAGTGAAAAAAGATGCTATAATAACTAATAGAGAAACAAAAAGTATAATTATAAACCAAATGTCATTATTCTAATGATTTCAAAACGATAAAAACAATATACTAAAAATCAAAATGATAGCTAAAAAGAAAAAATTAAAAAGGAGAAAATATGATAGTAATAGCAACCAAAGATGAAATATCTTTAGCAGAAAAATATAACAAAAATAACGATGAAATAATTCTAACAGGAGTTGGAGGTTTAAACGTTATTAATAAATTAAAAGATTTAGATAAAAATACAGAAATCCTAAACATTGGTTATGTAGGAAGTAATAACATAAAAAAAGGAGAAATAGTTACTATAAAAGAAACATATTTATATCACCCTAATGTAGATTACGAAGAACCAATTTACAAGTTAAAAAATGGAGAATATACATGTTTAACATCAAACGACTTCGTACTAGAAACAAAAATAAAAGAACCGGTAGTATTTGATATGGAACTAGCTTACATCTTAGCGTTAGGATTTACTAACGTAACAAGTATAAAAGTAGTAAGTGATAATTTATCATATGATGAATATGAAAATACTATAGCATAGTAACGTTTAATAAAATAACTTATTAAAAAATACTTTATATTTATTTTAGTATATGATAATATTATGTTAGAAAAGAGTAGATAGTATGAAAAAATTATATGAAAAAATAAATAATAAAAAATTACTATTAATAATTATAGCGTCATTGTTAATAATTATAATATTTATCGGAATTTCTTATGCAGTATGGCTTTTAACAAGAACACAAACAGACCAAAATCTTGTAGAAACAGGATGTTTTGATATAACTTTTGTTGAAGATACAAACGGAATTGAG
The DNA here is from genome assembly GCA_964370475.1 of uncultured Muribaculaceae bacterium. Lineage (GTDB taxonomy): Bacteria > Bacillota_I > Bacilli_A > RF39 > UBA660 > CAYJCL01. The sequence goes on from CAYJJI010000024.1 coordinate 11,386, forward strand.
TTAAGGGATACATATCCTATAACAGATGAAGAAGGAAAACAACTAGCGCCTTATACATTTACTATAACAAATATCTGTGACATTGCGGCAGGATATCAAGTGAATCTAGAAATGCTAGATACAACTACATTAGATTTTTCACTATTAAAAACTGCAATAGATACTAATTTACCTACTATTTTGAATACAAACACACTAGTTGAAGAAACAATAGTTGACGCAACGTCATATACATTACTTACTGGTACTTTAGAAAAAAATCAAACAGCCACTCATGATATAAGATTGTGGATAGATATATCAGCTACTTTAGAAAATTCCCAAAATAAACTAGTAGAATCAAAAATAGTAATAGTAACTACACCGACAGTAGTGATAGAAGAAAGTCCAATAGAGGTGTGTGTGGAAGATTATTCTACTAGAGGAATCACACCTACTGATATAAATAATTTAAGCTATACAGAAAATGCAGATGGAATAATAATTACGGGTTATGATTTAAAAGGAGGAGGGAATTTAATAATTCCTTGCGAAATTAATGATAAACCGATAGTACAAATTGGAGAAGGAGTAGCTTTGACATATGATGCGCCTTTAACAGATCTAACTTTATCTAGTACTGTTACAACAATATCAGAAATGGCTTTTTACAATCATGATATCACGACTTTAGTATTTCCAAACAGCATAACATCAATAGGAAGTTATTCATTCGCATTTAATAAAATTACATCACTATCTATTCCAGGAAGTTTAAAAAATATTGGAAGTGGATCATTCTTTATGAGTCAGTTATCAACTTTAACTATCTCAGAAGGTGTTGAAACTATAGGTTCTGATGCGTTTTCGCACAATAATTTAACTGCAATAACTATTCCTGGAAGTGTTACAACAATAGGTGATTACGCTTTTGCTGGAAATAGAATACCAACAAATCAACAAGTACCTAGTACAGTAGTAAATGTAGGAATAGGAATCTTTGATATAGCATCAGGAAATGCACCTTAATAACAGCTTCGTCTGTTATTTTTTAATACATTAAAAGTAACATTAGTAAGTGTATTTCATTAATAGCTATTAAGTGAGAACATTGATGAATTAATTCATTAAAAATAAATATATGTTATAATAAAAAAAGTAAAGAGAAAATGAAGATAAATAATTATTTATATGTATCAAAAGAAATAAAGATAAAAAGAAAATTTAGTAATAAATATAACTACAATATAAGTAATTTACAAATAATTTAGTTGTTAAATATTTAACATATCAAAAGGAGAAGAAGATGAAAATTGAAAGTATAAATGACGAAGTAAAGAAATATTTTAATATATTATGCGATGATTATCCTGAGTGGTTAGACGATTATATAAAAACAAAGGAAATGCAAAGAATAGATAAAATTAGTTTAAGTTGTGGAACGGATTATTCTGGGATATATAATCCAAAGTATTTTTATTCTAATCTTTCACATAGTATTGGAGTTGCATTAATTATATGGAATTTTACTAAAGATAAGAAAGCTACACTAGCAGGATTATTCCATGATATTTCTACACCTGTATTTAAACATTGTATAGATTTTTTAAACGGAGATCACGAAAAGCAAGAAAGTACTGAAGAAAAAACTTTTGAAATTCTAAGCGCTTCTGATGAAATAAAAAAACTACTTGAAAGAGATGGAATTTTGTTAGAAGAAGTGTGTGATTACAAACTATATAATATTGCTGATAATGACAGTCCAAAATTATCAGCAGATAGATTAGAATATACATTTTCAAGTGGATTAACTTTCAAAAGAGTATGGAATTTAGAATTGATAGAAAAATTATATTCAAATATAATAGTTGATATTAATGAAGAGAATGAACCAGAATTGGTGTTCAAAAATAAAGAAATATGTGAGGAATACATTGATATCATTTCAAATTTATGGCCTGCTTGGATAGATGATAATGATAGAACAGTTATGCAATTTTTAGCAGATATAACAAAAGAAATGATAAAACAAAAATATATTACAGTAGATGATCTTTATACTCTTAACGAAGAAGAAATAATAAGCAAAATTATTAATTGTGATAATAACGAAATTAAAAAAGCATTCAATAATTTTCAAAACGTAAAAGAAGCATTAGTTAGCGATGACAAAGTTAATGGCAAATATTCTGTATATACTAAAAGCAAAACAAGATATATCAATCCATATGTTTTAAATCAAGGTAGGATATACGAAATATCAAAAGGTAGTAAAGAAAAAATAGATAAATATTTAAATCTTAAAAAAGAAGGTTGGACATATTTTGATTTTGAATTTTAAAATATAGTAGGTAAATAGTTATAAATATGTATCTAAAAATAAAACAAACGTTAACTGGGATAGACAAATTTACGTTCCAATTGCCTTAAACGATTATAAATAAAAGGATTGTGAAAAATAAGTCTTTACATATTTAACAAAAAAACCATGAAAAACACTCCTAAATTGAAAAAATTAGGATTTACATAGAATTATCTAATATATATATGGTATAATATAAATTGTAAAATAAAAATAGAAGGAAATAGGAGGAAAT
>CAYJJI010000025.1:0-13203 GCA_964370475.1 uncultured Muribaculaceae bacterium
TTATGATATAATAGTTTTAGAATGGAAGTTATTTATGAAGAGTAGTAAAATGATGTTTTTATGTAAGTATTTTTGGATATTTTACATAGCTTCTATATTTGGGTATTGTGTGGAAGTATTGTGGTGTTATTATAGATTTTCTAGATTTGATAATAGGAGTGGAGTTATTTTTGAAAAAATTAATCCTATATATGGAATGGTGGCTTTGATACTTACTTTTATTTTATATAAGTATCGAAACAAAAATATTGTTTTCATTTTCTTTTTATCAGCTGTTGCTGGATCAATGTTTGAGGCTTTATGTAGTTTTGTACAGCAGTTAGTATTTGGAACATCTTCCTGGCATTATGGTCCTCACTTGTGGGGTATTTTAGGTGGTCATGCTAGTTTAATGTATGCTATTTTATGGGGGATTTTAGGGGTTATATGGATTAAGTTGATTCATCCATTTGCTATTAAAGCTTTAGATAAAGTTAAGTTTAATGTTCTTAAAGTTTTAACTATTATCTTTTTATCGATATTTATTGTTGATGTTATTTTTTCTTCATTAGCTGTTATTAGATACTCTAATAGAGCTAATGGAGTTGAAGCTGGTAATGTAGTTGATGAGTTTTTTGATAAATATTTAGATGATGAATTTATGAAGAGTATTTATCCTAATATGAAAGTAGTTAAATAAATGTAAAATTTCCTAGGTTTTTATCTAGGAAATTTTGTCGTTTTTTGGTATAATGGTTAAATGATAGGAAGGTGAAAAATGAAGCGTTTTGTTAATATTGTTGTTATTTTGGCTATGGTTATGTCTTTGTTTTCACCTCTTAGTGTTCATGCTGTTGAGAGTTATGTTGGGACAGTTACTGCTAGTAGTGGTGTTAGAGTAAGAACTGGACCCGGTACTAATCATGATTATGTTGATTTTTTAGCTAGTGGTGCTACTGTAGATATGGTAAGTACTGATTTGCATGCTGATGAAGGTGGCTGTGAAGGTGGCTGGTATGAAATTTATTATGAAGAAGGCAAGAAAGGATTTTCTTGCGCTGAGTATTTTGATGTTAGAGTTAAGATAATTTATGAAGATAATAAAGAACCAGTTACTGATTATGAGAAAGTATTGCATGAAGCAGGGTTTCCTAGTTCTTATTGGCCAGCGTTAACTGATATTCATAATGAACATCCTTCTTGGGAGTTTGTAGCTGTAGATACTGGATTAGATTTTTATGGTGCTGTTTCAGTGCAATCAGTTGTTGGTAAGAGTTTGATACAAACTTCTTATGAGGGTTATAAATCTACTTCTGAAGGTTCTTATGATTATTTAACAGATAGTTTTAAAGCTTTGGAAGCTGGAAGTTGGTATGCAGCAGATAGTGATGTAGTTGCATATTATATGGATCCTAGAAATTTCTTAAATGAAGTTAATGTATTTATGTTTGAAAAACTTAATTATGATACTTCCGTAGGTGAGGCGGATTATACGACGGCTTTAAATAATTTGCTTGGATCATCTTATTTAAAAGATAATGTTAATGATTTTTTAACTGCTGGTAGAGATTATGATGTTAATCCAGTTTATCTTGCATCGCTAGCGCTTCAAGAAACTGGATATAATGGTTCTGCTGCTACTAGTGGTAATGAATTTAGTTATACTGATTCATTGGGAGTTACTAGAACTTATAGTAGTTTATATAATGTTTATAATATTGGAGCTTATACAAGTTCTAATCCTGTTATTTTAGGTCTTATTTTTGCAAATGGTGGAGCTGTTCCTGGAAGTACATCTACTTCTTATGGTAGAGCATGGAATACTTTATCTAAATCAATAATTGGTGGTGGAGAGTATATATCTGCTGGATATATAAGTAAAGGGCAATATACTACTTATTTTAAAAAGTTCAATGTTGATCCTAATGCTTATTTTGATACTTCACATCAATATCAAACTAATATTCAAGCGCCGGTTGCTGAATCAAGTAAAAGTTATAATGCTTATGAAGGTAGTGGACAGTTAGGAATGGATTTTACTTTTTCTATTCCAGTATATGATAATATGCCTAGTGAAACTAATTTACCTGGTAAAGGTAATCCTAATAATCATTTAGCTTCTATTAAAATTAATGGTGTTGATATTATTAATTTTAAACATGATAGTTATGTATATGAAGTACCAGTATCAGTTGATTCATTAAGTGCATCAGTTAGTGCTGTTGCACTTAATGATGAGGCGGCTATAACTGGTGGTGGAGAAGTTACAATTACTGAGGATAGTACACAAGTTACATTGAAAGTAGAAGCTGGTAATGGTGATATTTTAGATTATACTGTGTATTTAGTTAAGACTGATGGTTTATCTATGAGTGCAAAGGATGTTGTTAATAACTCTGACTTATCCACAGATGGATCGTATTTAAATGGTTTATCTACGGGGAATACAGTAGAGAATTTGACAGAGACTTTACGAAAAGTGTCTAATGGTGTAAATGTAAGTGTAAAAACTATTTCTGGGGCTAGCAAAACAGAAGGCAAGCTTGGAACTGGTGATATAGTTACTATCACTAATGGTACTAATAGTGAGAACTTTAGTGTAGTTATCAATGGAGATAGTGATGGAGATGGAGATATAACTATTTTGGATTTGTTGAAAGTTCAAAAGGATATATTAAATTATAGTAAATTAGAAACTTATTATTTTAAAGCTGGTGATGTTGATAATAATGGAGTTATTGATATTTTAGATTTATTGTTAGTTCAAAAACACATCTTAGGTTATACAGTTATTAGATAAGGAGAAATATATGAAAATTTTAAGTAAGGTTATGTTGGTAATAGGGTCTTTTTTTCTATTATCGTTAAGTGCTGATGCATCTAGTGCAACAGTATCTGTTAAATCTAATTATTCTCAAATTTTAGTTGGAAATACAGTTACTGTAACAGTAACTGTGTCATCTTCTGAAGCTTTAGGATCTTGGAAGTATTCACTCAATTATAATTCAACAGTCTTTACCTTAGTTAGTGGTAATTTGACTGTTGCTGAGCCTGCTGATAATCCAAATACAAAAACTAAAACGTATACATACACTTTTAAAGCGAAAAACAGTGGTTCTGGAACTTTTAGTATTGGTAGTTCTAATGTTGCTAACTGGGATGGTAATTATTTAACTACTACAACTGCTTCTAAAACTGTTAAAGTTATTACTCAAGCTGAATTAGAAGCTAGTTATAGTAAAAATAATAATCTTAAATCTTTAGAGGTTGTTGGATTTGAATTAGATCAACCATTTAGTAGCGATGTTGCTGAGTACAATGTATCAGTTCCTGAAGGAACTGAGCTTATTGAACTTGCGGCTACTAGGGAAGATTCTAAATCTTCTGTATCAGGTACTGGTGAGTTAGAAGTGTCTTATGGACTTAATAAGTTTGAAGTAGTAGTAACAGCTCAAAATGGTTCAACTAAAACTTATATAGTTAATGTTACTGTTGAAGATAAGAATCCAATAGAAGTTAATATTTTAGATAATGTTTATACGTTACTCAAAGATAAAAGAGGTTTAGTAGCTCCTGCTACGTTTGTAGAAACAACGGTTAGTATTAATGGAGTGGAAATACCTGCTTTATATGGAGAGTTATTAGATGTTACTTTAGTTGGAGTTAAAGATGTTGATGGTAATATTTTATTAGCCAAGTATGATGCTGATAACAACAAATATGAATTATATGTTGAATTATCTTTTGTTACTTTTAATGTGATTCCGCTTGCTTATGATAAGGAAATAGAAGGATATACATTAAAAGAAGTTAAGATTAATGATAAATTAGTTAATGTTTACGTTAAAGAAGATAGTGATTTTTATTTAATATATGGTACTAATACTGTAACTGGTAAGAATGCTTTATATAAATATGATAGTGTTGAAGGTACTGTTCAAAGATATGAAGAAACTGTTGGTGGAAGTGATGAGCTTGCTTTATACAAAACTGCTACTGCAGCACTTGGTTTTATTACTGCAGCATCGTTTATATCAATAACAGTTATTGGTTCTAGAAGAAAAAGTAGAGTAAAAGCTATTAATGATAATATTTTTACTGATGATTATAAAGCTAGTATTTCTGAAACTAGTGATGATGATGTTTTTGACTTATTGAATGAAAAAAAGAGTAAAAAAAGAAAATAAATGTGTAAATTTGCTTGTTTATTTAAGATAAATCGTTGATTTATCTTTTTTCTTTGAAAAAATAGAGTATAATATTTTTAGGTGATTTATATGGAATTAACTATTAATGGCATAAATTTATATTTAATAATTTTAGTCACATTTTGTGTTAGTGCTTCTTTGATGCCTGTTATAAAGAAACTAGCAGTGCATGTTGGAGCTATGGATATACCTAACGCTAGAAAAGTTCATTCTAAACCGATTCCTAGAATGGGTGGTCTTGGGATATTTTGTGCCTTTTTGGTAGGGTATATGTTGTTTGGTCAATTAAGTACTCAAATGATTTCAATTCTTATTGGAGGATTTTTATTAGTAATTATTGGAATGCTTGATGATATTAAGGAAGTTCAAGCTAGATATAGATTTGTTATTCACATTGTATCTGCTTGTATAGTTGTATTTTATGGTGGAATTTATTTTACTGAAGTTACTTTATTTGGTTATTTAATTGAATGGCATCCGTTGATTATGCAATTGATTGCAGTATTTTTTATAATAGCTATTACAAATGCTATTAACATTATTGATGGTTTAGATGGTTTGTCCTCTGGAATTTCTGTTATATATTTTGCTACCATAGCTATAATAGCATTTATATTAAATCTTAGCGGAGGGTTAGATGTCATTTTATCTTTAATTATGATTGGTTCTGTACTTGGTTATCTTTTATTTAATTTTCATCCAGCATCAATTTTTATGGGTGATGGAGGAAGTTGCTTTATTGGATTTATGATTGCTGTAATATCTCTTTTAGGATTTAAAGCTGCTACTTTAACTTCTTTGATTGTTCCTTTATTGATATTAGCTATTCCAATAGTTGATACATTACTTGCAATGATAAGAAGAATAATAAAACATAGACATATTATGGAAGCTGATAAAGAACATTTTCATCATCAATTGCTTAATATGAAGTTTAGTACTACTAAAACTGTTTTAATAATTTACTTTATTAATATATTGTTTTCAGCTGTTTCTATATTTTATGTATTAGGTAATAATCAACTAGCTATTACTATTTATATTATATTAATGATAGGTTTGTTATATATGGTTTTAAATACTACTATTTTATATAATAAAAATAATCAAACTGTTATAGAAAATGTTACTGATGAGATTGAAGACATTGTAGAGGAAAGCAAAAAATATAATAAAAAGAAAAAAAGAAAAAAGAAAAGTAAAATGAAGAAAAAGAAACGTTAAACATAGTGTAAAATTGCTATGTTTTTGTTTCTTTATGTGATACTATTTTTATGAATGGAGGTATTTATGAAAGTTATTGAAACCGAATTACTTGATTGTGTTATTATTGAACCAGATGTTTTTGGTGATCATAGAGGATACTTTATGCAAACTCATAGTGAAAAAGATTTGATTTCTTTTGGACTAAATTATCATTTTGTACAAGGTAATGAATCGTTTACTAAAGAAGAAGGTACATTAAGAGGACTTCATTTTCAATCTGATCCTATGTGTCAAACTAAGTTAGTTAGGGTTACAGGCGGTTCGGTATATGATGTTGTTGTCGATTTAAGGGAAGATTCACCATCATATATGAAATGGATTGGAGTAGAATTATCTGCTGAAAACAAAAGACAATTATTAGTTCCTAGGGGTTTTGCTCATGGATTTATAACTACAAGTCCAGATGTAACATTTAGTTATATGGTTGACAATTTTTATTCTAAGGACCATGATGGAGGTATTATATTTAATGATGAATCATTAAATATTGATTGGGGATTTGATAATCCTATTTTGTCTGCTAAAGATGAAATTTTACCAACATTAGAAAATTGTCCTGTTAGATTTAAAAGGTTAAATAAATAGTCTTATTACATAAGACTTTTTATGTGATATAATTGTTTTAGGATGGCGATTATATGAAGAAAATTGCGGTTTTGTCTGATATTCATTGTAATAAAATGTTATTGGATAAAGTTTTATCCAGTATTGATGTTGATGATTATATTTTTTGTGGTGATTATGTAACTGACGGTTTTCACAATAATGAAATATTAAATACTATAAAGTTATTATCAACAAAAGTTGTTGCTGGTAATAGAGAAATCAATTTATTGAGTTTGAATGATTCTGAAACTCACCCAAGATTTACTTCGATGTTTTTAGCGAAAAATCAATTAACTGATGAAAATTTAAAATATATTGAGTCATTACCTATTTTTGATATTTTTTCTTTGTATGGAAAGAGAATATGTGTATCCCATGGTACACCTTATAATGTAGGAGAAATAATTGATCAAAATAGTTTTGATATATTTGATAAATTAGTTAGAGATTATAAATGTGATATATATTTATTTGGTCATAGACATTTTAGTTATGATGTTGTTTATAAAGATAAATGGTTTATTAATAGCGGGGCCATTAATTTACCTTTTAAATCTTGTTTGAATTCTTCTTTTGGTATTTTATCTGTTGATGATTATGGAACCTTCACCTATAAGAAGTATTCATTAGATTTTAAGAAAGAAGATATTCTAAACTATTATATTGATTCTGAATATTTTGATCAATGTCCTGAATGGTGTAATTTACTGATTTATTCTAATTTATATGGTGGTGATTATTGTAGATTGTTTATTGAGTATTTAATTAGTCTTAATAGATTGAATGATGCTTTATTATGGATTGAATCTTATAATGAATTTATGAAGATTAATAATTTGAGAATACTAAGTAAAGTAAAATGATAGAGTTAGATTTTAGTTTTTATTTATGATATAATTAATATGTTTAAAGGAGAATTTGTATGTCGAAAAAAAATAATGCAATTGAAGTTAGCAATATGTCAAAGTCTTTTAGATTATATAGTGATAAACCTCAAACTTTAAAAGAGAGAATAGTTGGTGGATTTAAAAATAAAACTCATGTTAGGAATATTTTAACTGATGTCGATTTAAACATAAAACAAGGAGAAACCGTTGCTTTAATTGGAGTAAACGGTAGTGGAAAATCGACTTTACTTAAGTTAATGACAAAAATTATTTATCCTAACAAAGGAACTGTTAAAACTTATGGTAAGCTAACTAGTTTATTAGAACTAGGTGCTGGTTTTCATCCCGATTTTACTGGAAGAGAAAATATTTATTTTAATGCTTCTATTTTTGGATTAACTAGAAAAGAAATTGAAAATAGAATTGATGATATTATTAAATTTAGCGAACTTGCTGATTATATTGATTCTCCTATAAGAACTTATTCTTCTGGAATGTATATGAGACTTGCGTTTAGTGTTGCAATCAATGTAGATGCTGAAATTTTATTGATAGATGAAATTCTTGCTGTAGGTGATCAACATTTTCAAGATAAATGCTTTGCCAAATTAGAGGAACTTAGTAAAAGTGATAAAACGATAGTTATTGTTTCTCATAGTTTGGATTCTATTAGAAAGTTATGTAATAGAGCAATTTGGATCCATGAAGGTTTAGTTAAACTTGATGGAGAATGCAATATTGTTTTAGATAAATATCTTGAGGAGTGTGCATGATGAATATATTTAAAGAATTATATCAATATAGGGAATTATTTAAAACTAATGTTAAAAAAGAAATCAGAGGTAAATATAAAGGTTCTTTTTTAGGTATTTTGTGGTCTTTTATAAATCCTTTATTAATGGTATTGGTTTATGCAATTGTATTTCCTTATATCATGAAAATTGAAACAGAGAATTATTTAATTTTTTTAATATGTGGTGTTATACCTTGGAGTTATTTTGTTAATAGTCTCAATCAAGGAACTACAACGATTTCTAATAATGCAAATTTAATTAAGAAAGTTTATTTTCCTAGAGAAATATTACCTATCTCTGTAGTAAGTAGTACAACTGTTAATTTTTTAATATCTTGTATTATTATTTTATTGTTTGTTTTATTTGGTGGTGTAGGATTATCTTGGCATTTAGTATTTTTACCTTTAATATTATTAGTACAATATATTTTAACATTAGGATTTGTGTTTATGCTTAGTGCATTTAATGTTTACGTTAAAGATGTGGAGTATATAGTTAATTTTTTAACTATGTTAATGTTTTATGCTACTCCTGTTTTATATACTACTGAATTGTTTAGTGGAGCTATATTATGGTTGTTTAGATTAAATCCTATGGCTCATATTATTAATGCTTATAGAGATGTGTTTTATTTGCATAATGTTCCTAATATTGGAAATCTAATGATATTACTAGGAATTTCTTTGATAGTATTATTAGTTGGTTATAATGTATTTAAAAAATTAGAGAAAAGATTTGCTGAAGAAGTATAGAAAGAAGTGTAGTAATGAAAAGTTGCGTATTAAATAAAGTTAATATAGTTGGAGTTAGAAATTCTAAAATTATTTTTTCTTTAAAAAATTATGACAATAAAATTAGTGTAATACTTGTATGTGATGGTAAAACTAAAGAATGTTCTGTTTATACTAGAGAAAAAGATTTATTTATTTTCGATGAAATATTGGATAATGCTAAGAAGATTGAGATTGTTTTAAAAAATGGTAAAAATAAAACTACTATTTTTGAAACAAAAAATAAATTATATAAGAGATTTTTTTCTAAAATTAGTTTTCTCTCTTTTTCCTTTATAAATAGAATGTTGAAAATTGTTAAAAATTTTTTTGTAAGAATATTAAATCCTTTCAGATATGTGATTAAAGTTATTAAATTTTTATGGAAAGAACATAGATTTTTAGTTCCACCATCACTGTGGAAGAAGTATTTCAATATTTTATTAAAAAAAGTAAGGAAATCTATTAGTTTTACAAGTTACAATCCTTTTAATGTAAATTCTTATAACAAATGGATAAAGAATTGTGAATCCTTTTCTGAATTAAAAAGAATTGAATATAATCCTTTAATATCTATTCTAATTCCTGTTTACAATATTGAAAGAGATTATTTGTCAAAATGTTTGGATTCTATTTTGAATCAAACTTATTCTAATTTTGAAGTTTGTTTAGCTGATGATAATTCAAGTAAGGATGAAACTATTGAAACTTTAAAAGAATATGAAAAAAGAGATTCTAGAATCAAAGTGGTTTATAGAAAAGAGAACGGGCATATTTCTAGAGCTACAAATAGTGCTTTAGAAATAGCTAAAGGTGAGTATATTGCATTAATGGATAATGATGATGAATTATCTCCTCATGCTTTGTATGAAATGGTTTTAGTGTTAAATAGTAACAAAGATATTGATATGGTGTATTCTGATGAAGATAAACTTGATATGGAAGGTAATAGATGTGAACCTCATTTTAAATCTGATTATGCTCCTGATTCACTTTTAGGAGGAAATTACATATGTCATTTCGAAATATTGAGAAAATCTATTGTTGAAGAAATAGGTGGATTCGATCCGGAAATGGTTGGTGCGCAAGATTTTGATTTGTTTTTAAAGTTTGTGGAAAAATCTACTCCAGATAGGATATATCATATTCCTAAAATTCTTTATCATTGGAGAAAAATTCCTGGGTCAACAGCAGATACTATAGAGAATAAAGAATATGCAATTGAAGCTGGTAGAAGAGCAGTTGAAAATGCGTTACTGAGAAGAGGTCTTAAGGGCAAGGTTGAATTACCTATAAAGTCTACACATTATTTGGTTGATTATCTATATGATAAAGAACCAAAGGTATCTATTATCATACCAACTAAAGATAAAGTAGAGATGTTAAAATCATGTGTGGATTCTATTTTAAAGAAAACTAAATATAAAAATTATGAAGTTATAATAGTTGATAATAATAGTGTTGAAAAAGATACATTTAAATACTTTGATACTTTGAAAAAAAATCGAAATATCAAAGTAATCAAATATGAGAATGATTTTAATTATTCAGCTATTAATAATTATGCTGTTAGTTTTGCTACTGGAGAATATTATTTGTTTTTAAATAATGATACTAAGGTTATTACACCTACTTGGATTAATTCTATGGTTGGTTATGCTATACAAGATCATATTGGGGCTGTAGGTACAAAATTATTATATCCTAATGATACTATACAGCATGGTGGTGTAATCTTAGATATTACTGAGGTAGCTAAACATACATTTTTGAAATATGACAGAGAGTCATATGGTTGGTATGGTAGATTATTAACTCAATATAATTATAGTGCTGTTACAGCTGCATGTTTGATGGTGTCAAAAGATAAATTTAAATCAGTAAACGGATTTAACGAAAATTTAAAAGTTGCATATAATGACGTTGATTTTTGTTTGAACCTTCTGGATAAAAAGTTGTATAATGTTTTTTTGCCTAGTGTTGAATTGTATCATTATGAATCTATTTCCAGAGGCTTAGATAGTACTTCAGAAAAATATAATCTATATATTAAAGAAAGAAATATTATGATTAAAAATCATAATGAAAAATTAAACAAAGATAGGTTTTATAATCCTAATTTGTCTTTTGAAGATGATTTCATGTTAAAAAAAGAAAAAACTAAATTTAATTTCAAGTTTTTTTTGATATTTTTCTTGGTGCTATGTTTTGTTGCGTCTATATTTTTCATAGATAATACAGAAAATATTGATATTATAAGTAGTAATACTAGTGGTGATATCGTGTCTGAACCTATTATAACTGAATCTATTGTCCAGGAAATTCTACCAAGCAATGAAGATTTTAATACTATTTCTATTCAATTTGCTACTTATAATAGAGTAAATAATAGTGACTTTGAGTTTGTTTTATATAAGAATGATGATGATATTGTAAGATTGGATTTTAATTCTCGGGATTTACTTGATAATAATTATTATAGTTTTTCGTTTCCGGCTGTTGAATGTTCTGATAAAGATGATTGTTTTTTTGTAATTAAACCCATTTCTGTTCATGAAAACAATTTTATTTCTGTGTATTTTTCAGAAGAAACGGGAAATATTAACCATAATCTTTCTTTTATGTCAGAAAATCACAATAATTATTTTTGTGCTTTGTTCTTTTTGACTTTAATTTTGTTATTAATTTTTTTTAATAAAATTCAATTGATGTTAAAAAAATTCATGTTAGTTTTGAAGAAAAGTAAATTTGGATTTATATTAAATTTTTTTCCTAATAATTTTTATGTTTTTTTACTTTTTATATTTGTTTTTGTAAACGTAGGTTCTGATATTATGAGTAACGATCTTTTACTTAGATATGATTCTGCTTCAATTATTCCTCATGAAAATGGAATAACAGAAAAACTGACTCAGACTGTTGATTTTGAAGAAAATTTTTTTGATACAATAAGTATTCAGTTTGCTACATATGCAAGGAAAAATTTTTCATCTTATGTATTTGATTTTTTTGTTGATAACAAATTAACACATTCTGAAGAGATAGATTCGTCTATTTTAGAAGATGGAAAATATTTTGATATTTTATTAGATGAACAAATAAGTTGTGAGAACAAAGAATGCAGTTTTGAAATATATCCAATTAAATATGATTCATCTAATGTCATTACGGTCTATAAAAATGCTGATACAAATGATATTATGTATTCTTTATCTTTAAGTGAGTCTTCAAATAATTTATTTGTTTTTATTGTTGCTGGATTTATGATTATAATCTATTTTATAGTTAGTTTTTTGATAAATACTGGTAGAATAAAAAAAATTACATCTTTTTTATTATTGACTTTGGTTTATATTATTCCAGTACTATTTATAATTCCTATATTGTCTATTCCTGATGAAGAATATCATTTTAATACTGCTTATAAACTCTCTATGTTTGATTTATCAAACGATTTTTCTATAATGGTACCTGAAAACAGGGAATGTATGTATTATATCGATTATAGTTTTAAAAGTAATTTAAGTGATTACGATTCATTTAAAGATTGTTTTGAATCAAAAGAAAAAGTTCCTCAAGATTTATCGATTTTTAAAAATAATCTTGTGCAAAGAATTTCATATATTCCATCATCTGTTGGTATTAAATTTGCTGATATATTTACTAATGCACCTTATTTTTTATTTTATTCGGGTAGATTATTTTCTTTATTATTTTCTTTTGTTATTCTTTTGTTATCTTTTAAATTTGTTTCTTCAAATATACATAAATTGATTTTGTTAGTTGTTTCTATGCCGATGTTTGTTCATCAATTAATATCATATTCTTATGATTCTTTATTGTTGTCTTTATCTATTTTGTTGTCATGTATGATATTAAATTTTGTAACTAATAAAAAGAGAATAACTTCTACCATGCTTGTTCTTTATGCTTTAATTACTTATTTAATTTTTATTATAAAGGCTCCGTATGCTTTACTTTCTTTGTTTATCATTTTCTTAAATGGAGAATCTTTTGGTGGAATTAAGAAAAAGATAATAACTATTTTCTTAATGTTAATAGGTTTTGTTTTTGTTTATTATTTAGTAGATTTGTTTAATCCTGAAGTAGTTTCATCGTCTAATAATTTGCACTTAGAAAATCTTACTAGTAATCCCTTAAATGTTTTTAATGTTGCTTTTCATACTGTTAAACATTATTGGTTCTTTTATTTAAATGGTATTGTTGGTATATTCGGATGGTTAAAAATATATATGAATCCGTTGTATATATATATATACTTATTTTTCTTATTTTTTGTTGCTTTGTCAATTAATATTAAGATCAATTTTAAATATAAGATTGCTTTACTTTGTTTATCTATGTTAATAGTAGGTGGTATATTCTTGTCTATGTATATTGGATGGAATCCAGTAGTTGCACCAAATGATTTTTTAGTTATCCATGGTGTTCAAGGAAGATATTTTGTTCCATTAGTGTTTATTCTATTATCATTGTTTTTTGGTACTAATAAAAAAATCAAAATAAAAGATGTAACTGTTATGCACTTTGTAAATATATTTTATATTATTATGATATTCACTTTGCTTATTGCATTTTATTAGGAGGTTTATATGAAAATTTTAGTTGTTTGTCAACATTTTTATCCTGAAAATTTCAGGATAAATGATATATGTTTTGAATTAGTTAAGAA
>CAYJJI010000026.1:0-11549 GCA_964370475.1 uncultured Muribaculaceae bacterium
AAGTTATTAACTAACATAATATGTTAGTTTTTTTATGTAAAGATACTAGTTTTTATTATGGTATTTTTGGTATAATAAATAAAGAGAGAAGGTATTTATGAAGAAGGTTATTTTAGTAGATGGAAATAATTTAATGTTTAGAAGTTATTATGCTACTGCATATTCTGGGAATATGATGAAAAATAGTAAAGGAATGCCTACTAATGGGTTATATGGTTTTGTTAATATGATTAACAAAATCATTAATGAAGAGAAACCTAAATATATGGTTGTTGCTTTTGATAAGGGAGTTAATTTTAGAAAAGCTAAGTATGATACTTATAAAGCTGGTAGGAGTGAAACTCCTAGCGAATTGAAAGTACAAATGCCTATTGCTAGGGATTTACTTACAGCTATGGGAATTAAGTATTTAGAGATGGAACCGTATGAGGCTGATGATATTATAGGTACTATTGCTAAAATGGCTGATTTAGATAGTGATTATGATGCTACTATTATATCTTCTGATAAAGATTTATTACAATTAATTTCACCAGTTGTTGATGTTAAGTTGTTAAAGACTAAAGGTTTTATTAGGTATAATAGAGATGTGTTTTTTGAAGAGTATGGGATAGAGCCGATTAATATCATTGATATGAAAGCTATTGCTGGAGATAGTAGTGATAATATTCCTGGAGTTAAAGGAATTGGAGATAAAGGAGCTTTAAAATTATTACAAGAGTTTACTACTGTTGAGGGAGTTTATGAGAATATAGAATTAGTTAAAGGTAAAACTCGTGAAAAGTTAGAACTTGATAAAGAGAGTGCATTCATTAGTAAAGAAATAGCTACTATATATAAAGATGTTCCTTTAGGTCTTACTTTAGATGATTTTGTATATGAATATAAACATAGTAATGAGTTAAATAAATTGTATCAAGACTTAGAGTTTTATTCTTTTATTAAAGATCATGTTGAAGTAGTTTCTAGTAATAATGAATATCAAGTTATTAAGAGTGCTTCTAATATTAAGTTAAGTAATGAATATTCTTTTTATATAGAGTGTAGTAAAGAGAATTATCATGAAGGAGAAATACTTGGGATGAGTTTATCGACTGAGAGTGATAATTATTATGTACAACCTCATTTAATTAATGATGTATTTAAAATTATAGGTAATAGTGTTTTATATACTTATGATTTTAAGAAGGGTTATAATTTACTTAGTAAATTAGGAGTAAATCTTAAAGATATTAATTTTGATTTAATGATTGCTTTATATTTACTTAATTATAATGTTAAAGATGATATTGCTTATATAATGAATTCTTTAGGTAATAGTATGAGTTTTTATGATGAGTTAGTTAAATTAGATAATATTGAAACTTTATTGATAAATAAATCTAGATTTATTTATGATAATAGAGATAAATTTATGATTGAGTTAAAGTCTATGGGAATGGATAATTTATTTAATAATATAGAAATGCCTTTAGTTAGAGTTTTATCTAAAATGGAGTTAGAAGGTATTAAAGTTAATAAAGAAGTATTAAAAACTATGAGTGATGAGCTTAAAGTACTTATTAGTTCTTTAGAGAGTGAAATACATTCTTTAGTGGGTGAGGAGTTTAATATTAGTAGTCCTAAACAACTTGGAGTTATTTTGTTTGAAAAATTAGGTCTTAATGGTGGTAAGGTAGGAGCAAGTGGTTCTTATAAGACTGATGTTAAGGTTTTAGAAAAATTAGTTGGTAGTCATCCAGTAATTGATAAGATTTTAGAATATAGAAATTTAACTAAGTTAAATAGTACATATTTAGAAGGTTTAAGTAATTATGTAGTTGATGGATTTATTCATACTATTTATAAACAAACTTTAACTAGAACTGGAAGATTATCTAGTGTAGAACCTAATTTACAAAATATTCCTACTAGAACTGAGTTAGGTCGTAGTATTAGAAAAGCTTTTGTTCCTAAGAATGATATATTCTTTGCTGCTGATTATTCGCAAATTGAACTTAGAGTTCTTGCTCATATAAGCAATGAAGAAGAATTAATTAAGGCTTTTGTTAATAAAAGTGATATTCATACTAAAGTAGCTGCAGATATATTTGGAATTAAAGAGAGTGATGTTTCTAAAGATCAAAGAAGAACTGCTAAAGCAGTTATATTTGGGATTGTTTATGGGATTAGTGGTTTTGGACTTGGTAATGATTTAAAGATTAGTGTTAAAGAAGCTCAAGGGTTTATTGAAAAGTATTATAGTTTATATCCGAAGGTTAAGTTATACATGGATAATGTTATTAAGGAAGCTTATGATGAGGGTAGTGTAAGGACTTTGTATGGGCGTAAGAGATTGATTGAAGAGTTATCTAATAAAAACTATATGATTCGTCAAATGGGTGAGAGAATAGCTTTAAATACACCTATACAAGGTACTGCTGCTGATATAATAAAGATGGCAATGATTAAGATTGATAAAGAAATGGAATCTAGGAATTTAGCTAGTAAAATGATTTTACAAGTACATGATGAATTAGTATTTGATTGTGTTATTAGTGAAAAGGAAGAAGTAGAGACTTTAGTTAGTGATA
Source organism: uncultured Muribaculaceae bacterium (assembly GCA_964370475.1). Classification (GTDB taxonomy): domain Bacteria; phylum Bacillota_I; class Bacilli_A; order RF39; family UBA660; genus CAYJCL01. The sequence continues at coordinate 2,574 of CAYJJI010000026.1, forward strand.
TTATGGAAGGAATTGTTTCTTTGGATGTTCCTTTAGTAGTTAGTCATGATTTTGGTACTACTTGGTATGAGGCGAAGTAATGCCAGAAATAGCTGAAGTAGAAACTGTTCGTAGAACTTTGAAGAATAAGATATTAAATAAAAGAATTAAAGAGATTAAAGTATTATATAAAGGTACTTTAGAAAATGATATTAATGATTTAGTAGGAGAATCTTTTGTTGATATAAAAAGAATTGGGAAGTATTTAGTATTTGAGACGGAAGCTTATTATTTACTTAGTCATTTAAGAATGGAAGGTAAATACTTTTTAAAGAGTGTTAATGAAGAGATAGTTAAACATGAACATGTTATTATTGTATTTGATGATTTAAGTGATCTGAGATATCATGATACTAGAAAATTTGGGAAGATGAGACTTGTTTTAAAGGATGACTTATATGAAGTTGAAGGAATTAAAAAACAAGGTATAGAACCTAATGATAAGTTATTGACTAAAGAGTATTTGTTAGATAAATTTAAAAATAAAAGATTACCTATAAAGTCTGTGTTATTAGATCAAACAATAATTTCTGGTTTAGGAAATATTTATGCTGATGAAGTATTGTTTGATGCAAAGATTAATCCTTTAGAAAGAACATGTTTGTTAAAAATTGATGATTGTGATAGAATTGTAAAGAGTAGTAATAAGATTATTAAAGAAGCTATCTTGATGGGTGGAACTACAATTAAGAGTTATACATCTTCTTTAGGTGTTACTGGTTTGTTTCAACAAAAATTAATGGTACATCAAAGAAAAGATCAAGAGTGTAAAATTTGTAATACTTTAATTAATAAAATAAAAGTTGGTGGAAGGGGTACTTATTATTGTAGTATGTGCCAAGGTGAAGTAAATGGTAAATGATTTATATATAAAAAACAAAACAAATATTAGTGGTTATTCAAATGGTAAATATTTTAAAATAAATGATTTAAGTAAAGTTCCTGATATTTTTGATCTTGGAGAATTTATTGGAGAGGGACGTATTTTTAAGGTTGATGGGAAGAATTATTTTCATTTAATCCATAATAAGGATAGAATAATTCTTCCTGGTTATTTAGTTACTGGAATAGTCCCTACTGGATATATTACAGTTGATAAACATAATGCTATATTATCGAAGATTGCTAATCAAAGACATAAGTATTTAGTTAAGAAAAAATTAGCTATTGGAGCAGTTGGTCTTGCTTTAGTTGGTGCTGTAGCTGGTATGAGTGCTTTTATTACTTTGAATGATAATGCTAGTGATGATTTGAATGAAGAAAGTACTATAAATGTAGTAGCGGTGAGTGAATTAAGTCTAGGGGAAATTAAGGCTGATGAACTTGCTAGTAAGTATGATAATATTCCGCTGAATGAAGATGTTTCTGAAGAAGTAATAAATGGAGAAACTGTTGATGATGGAATATTTATGGATATTCCTCAAGGAATTGAGGGAAGTTTAGTAGGTAGTAAATTTTTTGATAATGATTTTATTGATATTTATAATGTTGGTATGAATACTGATATAGAGAGTTATATAGTTAAGTATAGTACTTTATATAATATTGATATTGATATAATGAATGCTATATGTTTGAGTGAAAGTAAATTTAATCACTATGATTATCTTCATAACGGAGAATATAAAAATGATGTTGGATATGGAGCTATGCAGTTAGAGTTATCTGCTTTAATAGGTGGTAGTGTAACTGCTACTGATATTAATGGAGTAAAGGAAACTATTGTAGTTACTCATGAACTTGTAAATGATTTGGAGAGTAATGTTAAGATTGCAGCTATGTTACTTAATTATTATACTAATAGATATGATAATCCATTAATTGCTATTATGGCTTATAATACGGGTTCTGGTCCTATAGGATTAATATGTAGTGAGATAGCTTTTCAAAAATATGGAGTTGTTAATGATGAGACTGTTCCTATGGTATATCGTGACTCATTTACTGATCATGAACTTTTAGGAGAAATTGTTAATCATGTGAATGCTTTTTGTACTTCTCCTAATGAATATATAGGCAGTATTAGTCAAGAAGCTATTAATGCTAATTCTGGTACTGTTGCTAGTTTAATTAATAGAACAAGTTATGGAGATAAAGAATATTTTGTACATATACTTTCCTCAATGACTAGTCCGATTAAGAGTCATAATGATGTAGTTATTGATTTAAGTGACTTTCATCCAACTTATTTAAACGAAGTTGTTGAAAGTACTAAAACACAATAAAAGCACTATTCCTTATAAATAGGTTTAGTGCTTTTTTCAAAAATGATATTTTCTTCATTAGTTATTAAGTCATATATTTGAGTAGCTCTTAATTCGTAATTGAATTGTTTTGTATTTAATATAGGTTTTAAAGATATATTTATATCTTTTTTTATTTTGTTTAAATAACTTTTACCTATTGTATTAAATCCTAGTATTTTTATGTATTCTAGGTTATCTAGAGCATCGTATTTTCTATAACTTAATAATATATGAAGAAGCATTCTGGAAATTTTATTATAGGTGTATCTTTTAGTTTTAATATTCATAATTAAATCTTCAATATTAGTAACGTTATTAATTACTTTGTATATTCTGTTTTCGATACCTTCATCGACTGTTAAATATCTATATAGTTCGTCATCAGTATTTATTTTATATTTTAATAATTTAAATAATGTGTTTTCGCTATATTTTGTAATATATTTAGTTGTGTTTTTAGGTACGTATTTAGTAATGTCTTCGTTTTGTTTTAATTTATTTCTAATATTACTAGCACTAATAATATCATCATTACTTTTTATATCATGATAGTCATTAGTTCTTTTAATAGTTATAGGATTTATATTTTTATTTATTTTCAAAATTGCTTTAACGTAGGAAATTCCTAGTAAATCATTTGGTGTATAAGAAATACCTTCTAAATCTAAGGCTTTTGCTAATGATGTTGGATAATTTAATCCTTGATCTAAGTAGTTTTTAACTCTTGTTTGATAATCTTGATCGTTTAGTTGAATATTAGCTATTTTTGTTAATAGTTCTATATTATTGGATTCACTACCAAATACTAAAGTATCAATTTTTAAGTGGTTTAGTATTTCTATTGATCGGTATGCAAATGTATCAGCTGCTTGAGAACTATACATTATAGGCAATTCTACTACTAAATCGATGTAATGGCTTAAGGCTATTTTTGTTTTGTTAATTTTATTTACAATGCTTACTTCACCTCGTTCGGTGAAGTAACCGCTCATTATTAATATTATTAATGAGTTGGGGTACATTTCCTTTACTTTTTTTATATGATATAGGTGTCCATTATGAAATGGATTGTATTCGCAAATTATACCTATTATATTCATTTAATCACTTCCTATTATTATTCTAATAATATTATGGTAAATTGTCAAATTATTGTTTACTGCGTAAGGTTTTTGAGGTACAATTGTGTTAGGAGTAATTATATGAAGAATAAATTTTTAATTTTGTTTATAATTTTGATTGGTATATTAGCTATATGTTATTTTTCGATGAAGTTTTTAATGCTTAATAAATATGGTTATGATGAAGAATCTTTAAAATCGTATAATGAAATAGTTGATAGTTTTGAGATAAAAGGGAATGTTACTGTTAATAGTGTGGTAATAGATGATAGTGATTATTATAAATATGGTGATATTTATATACGTAATGATTTTTTAGAATATGAAGAAACAGTCAATGATGATTATGTTAGATTTACTAGTGATAATGCTATGGTGAGTTTTGGAGAACATTATGTTAGATATTATATAGATATTGTTAAAAGTGATGTTGATCTTGTTACACCGTTTGGTTCTTTTAGTAATTTTAAGATGATTGATCATACTGATAGAATAAAATATTTGGAAGACAATGATATTAATACTGATATTGAGTTCTTTTCTCATTTTGAGGATAATTACTTAGAAGAGTTGAGTTTATTTACTTCTAATGATGTTATAAAGGAAAGTTCAACAATGATGAGTTTAGTGGCTTTTCATATTTTTAAAGATAGTAAGTTATTTATTATTGATGGAGATTTAGATGGTTTAATGGTTGTTACTGATCATTATAAAGAATGTTATATATATGGTGATGAGAATACTTATGTGTTTAGTTTCGCAGGAGACTTTACAAATGAGTATATTAATGGTATTTTAAATACAGTTGTTGTAAGTGGGTGATTTAATGGAAGTGAATTTAAAGACAATTGATAATAAAGGTATTACAATAGATAGTGAAGTTTCACTTGATGCTAAAGAGTTAAATAAAATTGGTGTAGAATCTTTAAAAAGTGGACACGTATCTGGAAGAATGTATTTAAATGTTACTGAAGAGATTATTTTCGATGTAGTGTTTGATGGTATATTAATTTTAAGAGATGCAGTTGATAATTCTTTAATAGAATATCCTATTTCGATTGATATTAGAGAAGTTTTTGAAGAAAATGATACAAATAATCAAAATATACTTGATATTAATTCAATTTTATGGCAAAATATTGTATTGGAAGTTCCAATTCGAGTTGTAAGTGACGAGAATAGAGATAATTCTCGTAACGGAGATGGCTGGGAACTGAAAAGTGAAGATACCTTGAGTGTTGATCCAGGGAGTCATCCGTTAATGGACTTACTTAAAGAAGGGAAGGAGTGATATTATGGCAGTTCCTTTTAGAAGAACTAGTAAAACTAAAAAAAGAATGCGTCGTACTCATTTGAAAAAAGAAGTAGGAGCAATTACTGTATGTTCTAATTGTGGTGAAGCAATTGCACCTCATAGAGCTTGTAGCAAATGTGGTTTTTACAAAAATAAACCTACATTAAAAACTGAAACTACAGAAGAAACTAAATAATTAAAGTACTTAATGTACTTTTTTTATTTGTTTTTTTATGGTAGTGTTTATAGTAGGTAAGATTATGAAGAAGTGGGAGCTCCATTTAATTATATAGGGCCTTAATTAAGGTCTTTTTTATTTGTGTAAAATTTTAATCTTATTAATTGTACCTTAGGCTGTGTAATTGACACAATACTCTACATATGGTATGCTAGTGCCTATTTAAAAAGGGGATTATAATAATATATAATATATATTTTTTGTTTTTTGGAGGTAAAATGAATAATATAAAAGCGAGAATGATTACTTTAAGAGAGTATCAAAAATATAAAAAGAGTAATCAGCATAGTTTGGCTTATGTCAATTATTTGATAAATACTCATTATGTTGATAATAAAGACATAGTTGTATATGATGATATTAATAATAAATATCTTGTGGTAAATGAACGTGGAATAATAAGTGACATGAAAAAGAATGATTTTGAATTAACATCTTATTTGGTATTAGATAGAACTCAAATAATAGACAGATTGTCAACTAAGTTGAGCAGCTTTAGATATACGTTTGCATTTGATGATTCAATTAGAGAAAAAATGAATGTTAAAATTCCGAATGAAGAATGGTTGTTTTTGGGTGAGGTACTAGTTCCTGAAAATCGTTTTTACAAGATAGATAATTGTAAAAGTGAAAAAATTAGAAATAAATTTAATATAAGTATGAATATTGATTTTGGTACATATTTTTATAGCACAGATAGAGGAGATATTTTGAATTTTTCTAGTATGTCTACTTTATTTAATGAAATTATATATAGTGAAAGAAATTTTAGTGAAATACGACGAAGTAGAGGTCGTAAAACAGGAGAAATAGTAAATTGGACATTTGATAATTTACTTTGGACATTGTATGAAGATGAAGATATTTTGATAAGTGAAAAAACATATTCTGATAATTTAATTTTTCCACTATTTGGAAAAGAAGCATTAAATATTATTTCAGATTTTAGTTCTTCTGGATTAAAATATGAAAATAATATTAGAAATAGAAAAACAAATGAAGATGAAAAATTACAATTAAATAAAATATTTGAAGATGCAAAAAATATGGTTGAAGAAAAAAATATATATTTAGATAAGGAATTGGATAGTTTAGTTACAAATTTATTTAATGGTGAGAAGTTTAAAGATGGAGAATATCATATATTGCCTTTATCTTCAAAACAAGTAAATATTACCAGTGAGGATAGATTTTATTACGAAGTAAGATTAGATGCGCTTGATTTAACAATAAATGTAGAACCGAAGTGGTATTTAAAACTTAAAGAAAAGTGTAGAGATGAACATCCATTAAATGTTAATTTAGTTATTGAGTTGAAGGGTAATGAAATTCATAACGATATAATTGATTTAGTAAATACAAGCAAGTTATTAAATAGATGGAGACTTCCGGAAAATTGTTGTATTGTATTAAAATCTTCTAGTAAAGTGAGTATTGAGAAACATAGTGCTAAAAAATCAACTATATTCAAATATGCAAATGATGAATACAGTACAAATAATCTAAACGGAGGAACCGAGTTTATATCTGTTACTCAAGTCACTTTAGCAAAAGTAAATAGTACAAATACTATTATAGATAATTTTGATGTAACGAGCGAGAAATATTTGACATTAGAATTTGGTAATGAGTGTGAAAAAATTAGAAATATGAATGATATATATATAAACGTTCCTGAAGAATTTTATGAGGAATTGGTATTAATTCCAAAAAGAGAAAGAGTATTACAAAAAATAAAACCTTAGTAATCTTTTATTAATAAATTGTATTATTAACAGATTATATTAATGGGAATATAAAAATTGAATGTGGGGTGGGGGTAAAATGGATAATATAAAAGCAAGAATGATTACTTTAAGAGAGTATCAAAAATATAAAAGAAGTAAATTACATACTTTGGCTAAAGTTAATTATTTAATAAATACTCATTATATTAATAATAACGATATAGTTGTGTATGATGATGCTAATAATAAATATCTTGTAGTAAATGAAAACGGAATAATTAGGGACATGAAATACGATGATAAAGAGTTAACATCATATTTAGTTTTAGATAAGAGTCAAGTAATTGATAAATTAACAACTAGACTTTCTATCACTATGGATGAGAATAATGCAGATGAATGTATCGCTGAAGAATTATTATATGGCAATGAATTGTTTCCTGGACTTATTTTTTCAAGAATGGATAAGTTTAAGAAAGTTAAATTTATTAACCAATTTAATATTAGTATGAATAATGATAAAGGAACAAAATTTCATGTTGCTGAAAATGGTAATATTTATAATTTTTCAAACATGACTTCAATAATTAATGAAATTATGTATAAAAATAGACAGTTTAGTGAAATGCGTCGAAATAAAGGGCGTAAGATTAAAGAAATAGTTGATTGGACATATGGAGGTTTAGTTTGGACATTTTATAATGATGATAATATTTTGATAAGTGAAAATACATATTCTGATAATTTAGTATTTCCGTTATCTGATAAAGAAACTATTAATATAATATCTAGTTTTAGTTTGCCTAGATTAAAATATAAAAATAATAAAAGATGTAAAAATAACTATGAAGAAGAAAATATCAAATTAAATGAAATATATAAAAAAGCAAAAACAATAGTACAAGAAAAAAATAAATATTTAGAAAAAACTCCAGATAAGACAGTTATAGATTTATTTGGTGGTAATAAATTTAAAGATGGTGAATACTATATGTTGCCTTTATCTTCAAAACAAGTAAATATTACGAGTGAAGATAAATTTTATTACGAAGTAAGATTAGATGTACTTGATTTAACTATAAATGTAGAACCGAATTGGTATTTAAAACTTAAAGAGAAGTGTAGAGAAGAATATCCATTAAATGTTAATTTAGTTATTGAGTTAAAGGATAATGAAATCCATAATGATATAATTGACTTAGTGAGTACAAGCAAGATATTAAATAGATGGAGACTTCCGGAAAATTGTTGTATTGTATTAAAATCTTCTAGTAAAGTGAGTATTGAGAAACATAGTGCTAAAAAATCAACTATATTCAAATATGCAAATGATGAATACAGTACAAATAATCTAAACGGAGGAACCGAGTTTATATCTATTACTCAAGTTACTTCGACAAAAATAAATAGTGCAAATACTATTATTGATAACTTTGATGTAATGAGTGAAATTTATTTGACATTAGAGTTTGGTAATGAATGTGAAAAAGTCAAAAATAAGAATGATATATATATAAACGTTCCTGAAGAATTTTATGAGGAATTGGTGTTGATTCCGAAAAGGGAAAGAGTGTTACAAAGAATAAAACAATGGTAAATAAATATTGTTAATTTTGTTTGTAATATTAAAATAATAAAAGTACTTAATGTACTTTTTTTATTTGTTTTTTTATGGTAGTATTTATAGTAGGTGAAATTATGAAGAATAAAGTTATATTAATAGTTATTGGTTCAATGTTACTTTTAGTAACTATTCTTGGAATATCATATAGTTTGTGGGTTGTTAATGAAACTCAAACTAATGAAAATATTGTTGATACTGGATGTTTTGATATAACATTTACTGAAGATACTGATTCAAATATTACGCTTAGTAATTCTTTTCCAATGACTGATGAAGATGGATTAAAGAATGCTCCGTATACATTTAGTATATCTAATACTTGTGATGTTGATGGTAATTATCAAATTAATTTAGAAGTGATGGATGCTACTACTCTTGATCATTCTTTAATTAAGGGTGCTTTAAACAATGAAATTCCTAAAAGTATGAACGATAGAAATGTTGTTGTTGAAACTATAGATAATGCTACTTCTTATAATTTGCAGTCTTTTTATATTAGAGCTGGTGAATCTAGAGATCATGAATTTAGAATGTGGATTGATGAAGAGGGAACTTTAGATAACGCTCAAAACAAAAATATTACAGCTAAGATAGTTATTATTGCTGTACCTACAAAACCTTTAACTGATACCGAATTATGTATAAGTGAGTATGAATCTGGTGGTTATGTAGCTACAGCGGAAGAAT
>CAYJJI010000027.1:0-10619 GCA_964370475.1 uncultured Muribaculaceae bacterium
AATTGACTTAGAACCTTCGAAGTTAAATGGAAAATACCTAAAGAAAAGAACTATTTCTAGTTCTATTTTTTAATTACAAATTAAATGATATAAGTTAAATAAAATATTAATAAAAAGAAACTGACCTCTTTAAATATTTCCATTGTCTATTTAAACACATATCTTTTGCATTATCATCTTCTAACAAATCTTGTGGTTCTATCATCAAAAACTTAAAATCATCTAATGTTAAATAACCACTCTGTATCTGACATAATAATTCAGAAAATAGATAAATTGAAGGATTGTCTAAGTACTTTTCAATAAATCTATTAACAAGAGTTTTAGACTCAAGACTGTTAACATCCCAACGAGATTCTAATTCTCGTAATGATGGATAATAGTCGTTATAATTACTAATCAATGCAAATAATTGCGCATAACAATTACACATTCTATAATGTATATTATTATTAATCGATTTTTTTTCTGGTTCAAAAGCACTATTATTAAAATCTAATAAATGTATTAAATATGCCAATATAATATTGAGATTAATATTATTTCCTTGGTTATAAATGTTATTTAATATTTCAGAAAAAGAAATAATTTTTCCACCATTAGTTAATTGATATGCATTTAGTGATGGAAAAGCGCCATTAACCATCATATAAGAATCTTTATTTTTTAGAAAAGAAAAGTCAGATACACACTTTTCTACAAGTACTTTATGATATATCATTTCATCTTCACTGACACTGTTAATATTAGATCTATAACTATTATTAATAATAGGTTTAGATTTGTTAGATAATAACTTTAAGTAATTATCTAATAACGATGAAGTAATATCAGATCTAGATAATTCAAATAATAATATATTTCTAATATCATCATTATTAATAGAATCAAATCCATTATATTTAAAATTTTGTAATATAAATTCATAATTAATATTATTTTCTATTATCATATTTATTTGATCATTATCAAATAAATTATTTAAGTAACTGATCAAACTTAAACCACTTAAGTATAAATTAATAGCTTGAATTCCTTTGTAAAAAAATAATTCACTATCATTACTAAAATAGTTATCTAACAACTTTTTAGCATAAACATTATTATCACTACAAATTTGACTATATAATTCTTGATAAACAGAAAAATCATTTTCTCCTACGAAAATTTCTGGAATAATTAATATATTACTAGGACTTTTACTACAAACATTTTGTTTAATTTTAATACAATCAATCAGACTATTATTATAATTTCTAAATAGAGTTTTCATGTTAATACTTCTTATAGAAGTATTAACACCAACATAATGTTCACAATTCGCATTTAAAATTTCATCAACTGATTCAGATAGTTCAACACTAAACGCTGAACAATTAGATGAGATAGGCAACGTTGAAAGAAATGTTGATGATTTATATTTATACTTATTAATAGCATTTTTATCGAGATCTTCAGGAACTTTGAAATACAACTCTAAATTACCTGACAACAATAAAGGTGATTCACCTCTCTTATAAACATAAACAGTAAAACTAGCATAAAATTTTTGTAAAAATTTAATATATAAACTATCATCAACATTACTATTTTTTATAACTTTTTTAATTGAATCCTTTATATTGTAAAGGACAGTATTTATACTTCTACCATAAATCAAACAATCATCTATAAGCGATATTTCTGGAAAATTATAGTTTTCATCAGTTAAATATGATTTGAAATTATTAATTACTAAATCATGTAACGATGTACAAGTTAAAAAATTTGATGATAGTATTTTATTGAATTTATTTTTATCAAAATTAGCAATAATATAACTGACTTTTTCTTGTACTTTATTATCTTTGATATTATTAAGAAAATCAATATCATCATAACAATCATTTAAAATTCTAGAAAAAATCGAAAATAACATGTGACTAGGACCTTTACTTAAAACATATAAAGAGTCTTGACTTTCTAAGCTCATACGAATAAATATTAAATAATATTCAAATAAAGGATAAAAATCATCATTTAACAAAATTTCACCAGTTCTAATGATATCTGAAGACTTGTATTTAAATTTGTCCATAATCTACCTCCAATACATTTTAATCATATAACATTATTAAATCCATTTCAATAAAATACTGTATTATTATTTTACTGAAGTATAACTTCATAAATTAGTTAAATAAAAAAATTATAAACAATCAAATAGGTTTATATTTTTCATATAGAGAATTAGAGAAGGGGATATATAGAGTAGTAAGAGAATTTGAAATAGAATAAAAAAACTCGAAGGTTATTCGAGTTATTTTTCATTTATTTTTTCAAAATATACAGTTCCATCATTATTAATTTTAAAATAAAAATCAAATTCTTCTACACTATTAATATTATCATTAAAAATATCATTGATATCACTATCAGTTAATGTATTATTTTCAATTTCATCCAAATATTTATCAATTATATTTTCATTTTTATCATCAACTAAATTAACATCTATGTCATCACCAACGATGACTACATCAAGGTGCTTCTCACTAACGATAATGTAATCATCCTCAACTGTGATATCAACAAGTTGATTTATAATATAACTTTCAAAATAAGGATTATTATAAGATGAATCCCAATTTTCTAATAATGAATTATAATAACAATTTATTTTGTCATTTTCAAATTTACAAACATTATTTTTATCTCCATAAAAGTCTACTTTAGAATAAGTTTTATTACCAAACATTTTTTCAAAAGCTACCTCAAAAGTATTTAAGTCTACACTATATGAAAAACAATTTTCTGTAGTACAAGAACTCATTTTTAAATTATCATATAAACTTCCAAAAACTAATAAATTTTTATATTCATCCGATAAATTATCATTAAAATAAATTAAATCGACACTGTTCGGTGCACTATTGTTATGCATAGCAATATGCATAGCGTTATATAAAGAAGTAACTTCCTCTTTTAATATACTTATGTCTTGATAAATATATTCTGTTTCAACCAAATCTTGACATTCTTCTTTGACTGCTTCATCAGTAACAAAGAAATAAATATTTCCCCCAATAGATAAAACTAAAGCAAAAATCAATAGATGAATTATGTATTTTTTCATATCACACATCCTTCTACATTTAAAATATCACTAAATAATATAAAAGTAAATATAATGATTTATAATATTAAATAGCTAATTAATTTAGTTGACAAGAAAATATACAATATTATTTATATAGAACAAATCTATATTTAAATTTCTACATATAATAAAATATGATTTGAGCAAAATAAAAGTTGAAATTAAGCTAAAATGATGATACTATATACTATATATAATAGAAAGCTATAATAATGAAAAAAGAAAAAAATAAACGAAAAAAAATATTAATAATCCTACTGATAATAACAATAATAATTCTTGCATTATTGTATTTTATATGTTTGCCTAAAAATAAAACTAAGGGAGTCTTCTATGAAGATTTATTCTCATATTTAGCGAATAGTAGTTATGACGAAAAAGCTATCGATAAAGACTATTTGAAAGAAATAAGTTTATACGACGAAAATTTCATTTGTGAAGCTATAAAATATGAAGATAATGTTCTTAAATTTTATAACTGTGAAATTAAAGAGGATGATAATGTAACTAATGAAAACTTTTGTACCTATGATGGTAAAAATTTCGAATGTGAAGAAGAAGTCATAAATGACATTAAATTTAATATGAGTCATACTAATGCGACAAATCAAGATGTTCAAGTACAAATATTTTCTGACAAAGAGATAAAATATTGTACCTCATCAGATAATAAGTGTACTCCGAACGAAAAATATATTGATGTAATAGAGATAAATACGGAAGGAGAACACTATGTTTGTGCATCATCGGAAAATAATTCTACTACGATTTGTAGCGAACCTATAATAATAGATAAAACAAAACCATCAATTAACGATCCTATAATAACTGGAACTATAGGTAACAACGGATGGTATAAAAGTAATGTATCAATAAAACTAAATGGAGCGACTGATAATTTATCAGGCGTAAACGATATAGACATTAACATATCAAATATAAATTACGATACTGAAGAAGAAGTAGTGGTAATAACAGCTGTCGATAATGCAGGTAATGAATCAACAAAAGAACTTACATTTAAAGTAGATAAGACAAAACCGGATATAGGTAACTACACAGTAAGTGGAATAAAAGGTGATAATGACTGGTATATATCAGACGTTTCGATATCTGATATTACAGCAACAGATGCACTATCCGGCCTTGTATCAGTTAAAGCTAGTGAAACTAGCTTTATAACAGAAACAAAAGGAACAAACATGACTATAACAGCAATAGATGAAGCCGGAAATATAGCAACAGTTACTAAGGAAATTAAAATAGATAAAACTGCTCCGTCAGTTGGTAGTTTGTATATTGATGGAACTGCTGGAAATGATAATTGGTATATATCAGACATATTATTATCTGGGACAGGTGGAAAAGATAATATATCAGGAATTGCTTCTAATTCAGTTAGTAAAAGTATTATTGATTATGACACATCAGGAGAAATAATTACATTAACAACAACAGATTCAGCAGGTCACAAAACAACAAAAGAATTTACTGTTAAAGTAGATAAAACAAAACCTGTAATAGGTAACTACACAGTGAGTGGAACATCAGGAGATAATGGTTGGTATATATCAGATGTTTCAATATCTGATATCACAGCAACAGATACATTATCTGGCCTAGTATCAGTTAAGCCAAATAAAACAATTTTCACAGCTGAAACAAAAGGAACAAACATGACCATTACAGCTATAGATGCAGCAGGAAATATAGCTACTGTGACAGAAGAAATTAGAATAGACAAAACAGCACCGATTATTGGAGAAATAGTAATTGATGGAACCGAAGGTAATAATGGGTGGTACATATCAAATTTACTACTATCTGGAACAGGTGGAAGTGATTCTATATCAGGAATCGAATCTAGTAAAGTGAATGTTGAAAAAATAGATTATGATACTTCTGGAAAAACAGTAACACTAACAACAAAAGATCTTGCCGGTCATAAAGTAACTAAAGATTTAATAATTAAAGTTGATAAAACTAAACCTAATATAGATGAATTAATCTTCTTCGGTGCCGAAGGTAACGAAGGATGGTTTCAAAGTGATATAACTATATCAACTCCAACTGGAAGTGATAGTCTATCAGGATTAAAATCAATTAATGCAAACAAAACAATTTTCACAGAAGAAACAAACGGTACAGAATTAATTGTTACAGCAATAGATGAAGCTGGAAATACAAATATCTATACACATATAATTAAAATAGATAAGACTGCTCCTACGATTACAGATTACTTGATAGATGGTACAAAAGGAAGTAATGGATGGTATACTTCTACAGTAACAATTAAAAATTTGGTAGCTACAGATAATGGTTCAGGAGTAAATACTACATTATTAAATAGCTTTAATGCAGTAATTGGATATGAAACAAAAGGTACTAATGTAGAGTTAACAGCATCGGATATTGCAGGAAATAAATCTACTTTAGTAGTTCCTATAAAAGTAGATTTAACAAACCCTACATCAGGAGAAATAATATTAACAGGTGATGAAGGAAACGACGGTTGGTACACTAGTGAAGTTGAAGTAGATACAACAACAGGTACAGATGACATTTCAGGAATAATGTCATCAAAAGTTGATATGGAATTATTATTAGGTCAAAAACTAGTAACAACAGTAGTTTTAACTACTATCGATAATTCAGGAAGAACAACAACTAGTACAAAAACAGTTAAAATAGATAAAGATATACCAGAAGTAGGTACAATAAAATTTAATGGTACAAAAGGTGATGATGACTGGTATGTAACAGATGTATCAATAGATATAGAAGAAGGAAGCGACTCTGGATCAGGGCATGCAGGAACAACGGTAAATTTACTAGAAATTACTACTAATACTATAGGTACAGTAGTAACAATAACTACAATAGATGTAGCTGGAAATCCAGCTACAAACTCAGAAATAGTTAAAATAGACAAAGATAAACCTTCTTTAATAGTTAAAAAAGATAATGAAGTAATTTCATTAGGTACAGATTATCCTATAACAAACTTATTTGAATCTCCAAACTTCAGTATAAGCGAAGGAAATATGTCGTGTACAATAGAAAATACAAAAGATTTAACAGAAGGATCATATTCTAGTACTTGTACTCTTACAGGAGGTAACGGTCTTACAGATGTTAAGACAGTTAACTTTAGAATAGAAGAAGATTTAGACGCAATAAAAGAAGAATTAGTAGGTATTAAATCAACAACAGGCTCTTACATAAAAACAGGATTCTTCCCATCTAGTAACACTAGAATGATTGTTGACTTCACATTCTTAGGACCAAAAGGTGAATCAGTATGGTTATTTAGTTCGAGAAAAGCATACAAAAATCAAATGATAGGAATAGCGTGGAATACAACTGAAAATTTATTACAATTTAACAATATAAGTTATAATCTTGGATCAACAGCATATAAGCAAAATGTAAGACATACAATAGACTTATCTAAAGAAGCAGTAAAACTTGATGGAGTAACATACGCTGACCCAAGTGATAACGTGTGGCAAAGTACAAATGAATTGTATATCTTTGCTAATAATCAATCAGGTTCAGCAATTGGCCATACTAATGGCCAAGGTATAATTAATGCAGCAAAGATATATGAAAATGGTGTATTAATACTAGATTTAATTCCAGTAGAAACAATAGGTGGAGAAATTGGTCTTTATGATAAAGTATCAGAACAGCTACTGGAAAGTATAGGAACGTTTACAGGAATTTATTAACATAAAATATGTAAATTGAACAGAAACTAAAAAACTTATAGGATCATCCTATAAGTTTTTGTATTAGCTTAAATAGTATTTTAAATAAGTTAGTATTTATATAATACAAAATAGATAGACTAAAACCTACATTAAATATAGTAAAATATATAAGAATTATCTAAACAAGTATTAAAGGACTTACAAGTTATTAATAAGATAAAAGATTTTATAGCGCCAAATCTATAAAAAAAATGAGTAAAAATCTCATTTAAGACAATAAAACATTATAAAATATATATTATTTTTATAAATTATGGTATTATTCAGATGTTTTAGTAACAAACGTAAAAGCAACAGATAATTTATCAGGACCTTATCGGCAAATGCAAATAAAAATTAATTTACAACAGAAACAGTAAGTATTAAAGTAGATTCAACAATGCCTATCTTAGAGTTGATTGAAATATTTGGTGTTAAATAAATAAATGTCACGATAATGTAATATTGCTTTGCTATAATTACATCAAGGAGAGAAATATGGAAATTTTAAAAGTAGAAAACTTAGTTAAACAATATAAGAGTGGAGACTCTACAATTAACGCAGTTAATAACACTAGTTTTAGTGTTAACAAAGGAGAATTTGTTGCAATAGTTGGAGCGTCTGGTTCAGGTAAATCAACACTCCTTCATTTAATAGGTGGAGTTGATAAACCAACAAGCGGAAAAGTAATTATCGGAGGAACAGATATCTATTCATTAGATAGAGAAAAACTAGCAATATTTAGAAGAAGACAAATAGGTCTTATATATCAGTTCTTTAATTTAATACCAATACTAACAGTTAAGGAAAATATAACACTTCCAAGAGATTTAGATAACGTTAAAAACGATAATGTAAAATTCAAAGAATTAATTAAAACATTAGGATTAGAAGATAGAATAAATCATCTACCAAATGAATTATCAGGAGGAGAACAACAAAGAGTATCAATAGGAAGATCACTTATTAATACACCATCTATAATTCTAGCAGATGAACCAACAGGAAACTTAGATAGTAAAAATTCCGATGAAATAGTATCATTATTAAAACTTTCAAATAAAAAATATAAACAAACAATAATTATGATTACTCATGATATCGAAATAGCTGCAATAGCGGATAGAGTAATAACAATAGATGATGGTAGAATCATAAAGGATGAAAAAAACTATGAAGATACTAAATAAATTAACTCTACAAAATATAAAATTAAATAAACAAAGATCTATAGTAACTATAGTAGGAATAATTCTATCATGTGCTCTAATAACTGCATTATTAGGATTAATAGTATCATTTCAAGATACATTAATTGCAGAATCATTAAATTCTTATGGAAATAGACATGTATCATTTTTAGATGTACCTAAAGAAGATCTTTCTAAAATACAAAATCATAAAGAAGTAGATAGTTATTATTTAACTGATTATGAAACAGTAAAAATAGAAAGTAAATATAACAATGAATTCGCAGCACTAATTGGAGTAGATCAAATTGGTCTTCAAGATTTAGAAAATATTTTAGAAGAAGGAAATATTCCTGAAAATAAAAATGAAATAGTAATAGATTTATATTATGCAGATAGATACAATGTTTCGATAGGTGATAATATAACTTTAAATATTGGAAATAGATATTCAGATGGATATAAACTAGATCAATACAATCCAGCTATTTATGAAGAACTTGGTGTAATGCTTGAAACGTTTGAAACTACGGATGTAAAAACATATGAAATAGTAGGTATAGCAAATTACTATTCATTTTTAGGAACACAGTATGATTATAATTTATATACATATGAAGATACATTCGAAGGTAATACAAATATACATGTATTATATAAAAATCCTAAAGATTATTATTCCATTACCAATTCAATTAATGGAGTAAAAAGTGATGAAGAACAGGGTAAATATAATATAGACACTAATGGCGAATATTTAAGATGGTCAGGATATGCTGTTAGTGATAATACAAGAGAATTTACATATATATTAGCAGGAATAATAGCATTAATCATAATAGTTACATCAGTATTTTGTATTAGAAATTCATTTGCAATATCTACTACTGAAAAAACTAAAATGTATGGAATGTTATCAAGTGTTGGAGCAACTCCAAAACAAATAAAAAAATCAGTATTAACAGAAGGTTTTTATCTTGGAATAATTGGAATACCACTTGGAATAATAATAGGACTTTTATCAACTTTTATACTTGTTAATGTAGTAAACGCTTTACTTCCTACATTAGAAAATTGGGAATTCATTTACAGTATTTCAATAGAATCAATAATAATAAGTATAGTACTATCAACCGTTACAATATACTTATCAGCATTAGGAAGTGCTAAAAAAGCAGCGAAAATAACAGAAATAGAAGCTATTAAGAATCAATCTGAGATAAAACTTAAAAATAAAAAAATGAAAACTCCCAAAATAATAAATAAAATATTTAAAATAGGTGGAGTATTTGCTTATAAGAATATGCAAAGAAATAAAAATAAATTTAGAACGACAATTATATCACTATCAGTAAGTGTAGCAATATTTATAGCTCTTTCATATTTTATTGATCTTGGAATGAAAACAGTAGATTCGTTTTATCAAACTGTTTCATATGAAATCGGAGTATTTATCGAAGGTGATAATGTTACTCATGAAGAGAAATTAAATACATACGATGAAATACTAAATTTAGGTGGTATAAGTAGATATACAATTATGGAATATGATATGTTCACAACTAGCACTAATAATATTAACAAAAGAATTATTTCTAATTACGAAAATGAATTAGAAGATTACTTTGTAGAAATAATAACAGTAGGCAGTGTTGAATATGAAAATGTACTTAAAGAAAATAACTTATCATATGAAGATGTATATAATAAAGGATTAATTATAAACAACAGATTAGATATAATAAACACTGAAGGTAATCGAGAGTGGGTAAATATATTAAAAGAAGGTACAACGAACGTAGATGTAAACAATTATAAAACAAACGATAAATATAATATTGATATAATTGAAATAGAACATTTACCAGTTGGTAGCGAAAATTATTCATACAGCATGAATCCAGTGTTACTTGTATCAAATGAATATTTCGAAGAAATAAAATCAAATGAAAGTTATATTACTTATATGTATATAAAAACTGATGATGCAAGAAATCTTCATGATAAAATTATGGAATATGATGACACAAATGAAGTGAATTTCTATATAGAAAATATGGAAGAATACATAGAGATGCAAGAAAATATGATTCTTTTAATAGGAATATTTTTATATGGATTCATTGGTGTTATAATTCTTATTAGTTTAACAAATATATTTAATACAATAACAACTAACATGAAACTAAGAAGTAAAGAATTTGCAATATTAAAATCAACAGGTATGACAAATAAAGAGTTTAAAAATATGATTAGACTAGAAAGTTTATTCTATGGAGTAAAAGCATTATTTTTCGGACTTCTTTTTGGACTATCTTTAGCATATATAATGTACTCTTTAATGGTTGAATATGAAATTATGAACGCTCAAAACGGAAATTTCAAATTTGAAATACCATGGTTATATGTAATAATATCAATAATATTTGTATTCCTAATTATCAACCTAATAATGAAATTATCATTATCAAAAATAAATAAACAAAATATAATTGAAACAATCAAGAATGAGAATATTTAATTATTAAATCAAA
>CAYJJI010000028.1:0-9430 GCA_964370475.1 uncultured Muribaculaceae bacterium
ACCAGTTGCGCCCGTTGGACCTGTTGGACCTTCTGTACCAGTTGCTCCTGTTGGAATTGCAAATTCAAATATCGCATCAATATTAGTTCCTACATTTGTAACTGTTGCTTGATTTCCTGGTTCTAATGTAGTAGTTAGGCCTGTTGTTACAGTTGTAGGTCCTGCCGGTCCTGTTGGGCCAGTCGGACCTGTTACTTGCGCTGCTTGAATTAAACGATCGACATCAATACAACAAGCGTTTATATATTTATTATTCATCTTTTCCTCCTTATGTTATTCTATGTGTTAAGTATTACTAAAGATAATATAAATGCACAAAAAAACAACATTAAGTTGCTTTAACAATTCCCATTACAGCTGCATGATGATTCTTTTACTGTTAAATTTCCTTCGATTACTTCTTTTATTTCTTTTGTTGATAATTCTTTTCCAGTAGATACTACTTTTTCATCTATTATCATTGCTGGTGCAACCATAATTCCGTATTCTATCATAATACTTAAATCTGTTATATATTCTACATCTGCTTCCACATTGTTTTCTGTAACATATTTTTGAACGCTTTCATATAATTTTTTACATGATTTACATCCGCTTCCTAATACTTTAATTTTCATTTTTCCTCCTTATAAACCTATGTATATTAAATATAGCGCTAAAATAATCATAATTGTTCCAAAAACAATTTTAATTATTTTATTTATTTTATTGTACTTTTCTGATGTTGATATTTTTTGAACAAAGTTTGTTGATGTTCCTGCAATTATTATTAAAATGCTATGACCTAAAGAATATAGTAAAAGTAATATAATTCCATATATCAAACTATTTTGACCTGCTACTAACAATAGTAATACTGCAAGTACTGGTGTTGAACACGGTGATGAAAATATTCCTGCTAGGAGTCCAGTAATTAACGCTCCTATATAACCTTTTTTCTTATTTTTGGATATTAAATTAACTTTTGGCAAAATATCTATTAAGTCTAAAAATTGTAGTGCCATTATAATCAGTATAACTCCAACTACCAAATACCACCAGTCTCCGACTAATACAACAGATTGGCCTGCTAATGATGCAATTACTCCGAATATTGTATAAGTAATTGCTGTACCTAGCGCAAAAACACACGATAGTTTAAAAGCATTTTTTGTATTTTTTTCTTCTTTTTGTCCTACATATCCTATGACTAATGGTACACTTGCTAAACTGCATGGTGTAAATGAAGTTATTATCCCAGATATAAGTGTCATCAAAGGTGCTATCCATGAATTATTTTCAATTATTTGACCCATTGATGTTAATAATTCATTCATTAAAATGTATACCCCATTTCTTTGAATATACTTAATATTTCTGCTTCTGTAATTACTCCTGAGTGAGTTTCTTGTAAATCACCTTTATCATCATAAAAGAATTGAGTTGGAATATATTGAAATGTAAATTGTTCTCTCAAATTCGGGTTTGCGTTTACATCTACAAATTTTATTATGGCTTTACCTTTTAGTAGTTCATTTACTGATTCTAATGTTGGAGCCATTTCTTTGCATGGAATACATTCTGCTCCACCGATATCTAACATTGTTGGATATCCTTTGTTTAATATTTCATCTTTATTAAAATTTTCATTTGTATGAAGATCAAATAATTCTGTAGTACTTATTTTAGCTGCAGCAGTATTTTTTGAAATGATCATTGCTGCTATAACCAATGTAATTGCTACTATTACTACTATTGATGTTATGTTATTTTTATTCAAGATATCCAGCCTTTTCCAAACTTACCCTAATATCTGATGATGGTTTGTCACCTACCAGTCTGTATGATGTCCCTAGCTCGCTACCTTTTTCTATATATACTGTAGTTGGCGTTCCAGATACCGATGCTATACTATTTAAATAAGCTATTTCTTCTTCTGATGTATAATTTTGTGCTACTACTTCATATGCTACTAGGTCATTTTCTAGTAATATTCTTTGTAATTTTGGTTTATATGTTTGGCAACTGCCACAAGTTTCTGATGTATATACCAATATAAAACTGTCTTCGTTATCTATCTTTTCTTTCAGTTCATTGTAATTTAGTGAAACCAAAGTTTTCTCTAGTGTATTTTGTTCCTTGTTCATCATAATTCCTGCAAATATCATCCCTGCTATTGCTAATGTTACTATTATTATTAATATTATTTTTTTCATTTTCTACTCCTTATATCAATAAATATCCAAAGATATTAAATAAATATCCGATAATTATTATTCCTATTATTACTATTGTGATAAATGTTAAAAGTAATTTCTTTTTCATTACTTTAGATAGCATTATCATTGATGGTATTGACAAAGCCGTTACTGACATCATGAATGTTAATATTGTACCAATTTCAACTCCTTTATTGTGTAATGCTTCAGCTATTGGTATTGTTCCAAATATATCTGCATAAATAGGTGCTCCTACTATTGCTGACAAGATTGGAGCAAATGGGTTTTTTTCTCCTAAAATATATTCTATTATATTTTGTGGGATTACATTATGAATTAAAGCTCCTATCCCTACTCCTAGTATAATAAATAATATTACTTTTTTCAATGTCGTTTTAACTTCTCTTAGAGAATATTTTATTCTTTCCTTTGTTGTTAATTTCTTTTCTTCTATTGTTTCTAACGATTGAGCTTTTTTTACAAAATCTGCTATGTGTTCTCCTAAATTTAGTTTTTCTATGATTGTTCCACCTATTACTGCTAATACTACACCTATAATTAAATATGATATCGCTACAGTTGGGCCGAATATCGTTAAAAGTAACATTACCGATGCTAAATCTACAAAAGGTGAGGATATTAAAAACGATGTTGTTACTCCTATTGGCATTCCACTAGATACAAATCCAATAAATATTGGTATAGATGAACAACTACAAAATGGTGTTACTGTTCCAAGCAATGCTCCTATTATGTTTCCTTTTATTCCTTTAAACTTACTTAATATTTTTTTTGTTTTTTCTGGAGGAAAGTAAGATTGTATATAAGATATAACAAAAATCAACATACATAGTAAGATAACTATTTTTATCACGTCATATATAAAGAATTGTAATACTCCTCCTATTCCACTAGAAGTATCTAAACCGATTAATTCTAGAAGAAAACCGACTAAATCATTTAACCATTTAAGTCCAATTATATTATCAGAAATAAAGTTCCATATTTCTATCATTTAATTACCTATTTCTATTAAAAATATTTTTATATCATTTATTGTCTCTTTATTGATTGAGTATATACACCAAGTACCTTCTTTATGACAATTTACTAATCCTACTTCTTTTAGCATTTTCATGTGATAAGAGAACGTTGCCTGTGTTATGTTGAATTTTTTTAATAATTCACATGCACATATACTTTTTTCTTTACTAATTTCTTTCATTATTTCTAATCTATTTTTATCTGCTAAGACTTTAAATATTTCGTTCATACTTTTTTCTTTCTATTATAGATAGTTATCTATATCTACTTCGATTATAGATAATTATCTATAATTTGTCAATATAAAAATAGTCATATTATGACTATTTTAAACACCTATTAAACTACCTACTGTTTTTAATGGAGTATTTGACACTTTGTTCCAAAAATGAACTGTACCATCTTTTAATTCTACAGGTACGCTATCTATTATCAACTCTCCTTGGTCGTATAATACAAATGAGTGTATTACTGCTTGACCATTTGTTAAACCTGTAGGAGTTCTAAATTGGTTATTTCCAAATAAATATATGTCAAATACTCCTCCCCAGTAGTCATCTGGGGGATTCACATACATTTTCCCATCAAAGTATAAACCGTCTTTTCCAATTTCTACTTTATGCCTCACATTTTGCTCGAATGCAGTTTTTCCTAAATTGTAACTTATTTTGTTAAATTGCAATAAACTTTCTTGTGATGTTTCTAGTCCATTGTAAGAACCATATGCAACTCCAAACATTTGATTTCCATATGCTATTCTACCACTAAATAACCATACTGATCTTTCTCTTGGTTCTACTATGGTGAATTCTACTATCGCTTTTGATTCACTACTTACAAAGTATCCAGTTTCTACGTAGGAACCAGTAGTAGATTTAGCTCCTGATATTTCTGTTTCATAAATTTCAAATTCTGAATAATCTTCGAAATTTGATTTTAAGCTTATAGTACCGTTGATATTACTAGCTATACTACTTACTTTTATTGTGAATGTTATACTTCCATTAGGAGGAATAATAGTTCCAGTAACTAATTTTTCTGTTTTATATATTATATTTCTATTGGTTAGTTCTATTTCTTCTATTCCTTTATAAATATATTCTTTTTCTGTATTATTGTGCACTGTTAGTTCGTAAGTTATATATTTTTGTGCAGTTTCTATGTCGGGATATATTGCTATTGTATCTGCAGAAATTTTTGCTGTTTTAGTTTCATTTGCACCAAATTCTATTGCTTGTAAATCTGCTCTAACTATCCTAATATCATTAAATGTTTCGAATAATATAAAATCACTTTCAGTCATTTGGCTTACTTCTTTGTAGAATATATATGTTAGAGTTTCATTTCCTAATATAGAAAACTCTATTTCATCTATATAACCAGATGAACTTATACTCTTAATAATATAATCATCTTTTGCTATTCTAAATTTATCAGAATCCCATTTCAGGTGAAAATTTCTATCAATATTTGATAAGTTATTTACAATTACTTTTTCATAACCATCATATGATTCTACTAATATTTCTATATCATCAGTACTATTTTCTATTTTATCTAATATGAATTGACCTTTTAACGTCTTTTTATAAGGCGATGTTGATACTACTTCTATTTCTACTGTTGCATCTTTGATTTCTTCTTCACTTTCTAAAGTGAAATATTGGTTTATACTAGTGGTTCCATCTATCCAATCATATCCTCTGTTTTTACATGTTTCTTCGTCTAGCGAACTTACATCTACTCCGTCTTCTGTATTATTCATACATATTTTTACATTTTCTAGAATTCCGTTATATGTATTGCTATTAGAATTATTTAGATTGCAGTTTATATTTGCAACATTACTACTTATAACATTACATTTTATTTGATATTCTATTTTACTTGAGGCGGTATCTCCTGCATCATTATAATTTTCTAATTCAAACATAATTGTATTACCATTCCAATTATTATTTAGATTTATCGAATCATTTAATTGTGGACTATTAAAATAAAATCCATTGCTTTCTATGTAGTAATCCCATGCATTTTCTCCCACATATTTAGCAAATGTCGTTGATATCAGTACAGTTAATATTATCGTTAATATTAGAGTGATTTTTTTGATTTTTTTCTTGATGTTCACAATTTATCACTCCTTTATTCTTTATATATTTTACCGTGAAAAAGTTTTCGTTAAAAGTATTTTTAATAAAGAATTAAAAAAATAACCTTTTGGTTATTTTTGATTTTCTTCTATAGCTTTTGATAATTGGTCTCCGCAAGATGTCCCTCTATTTTGGCAATCTATCCCTTTTAATAATGACACTACTTCTTTCGGCTCTTTGCCTTCTACTAATTTTGCAATTGCTTTTAAGTTTCCGTCACATCCTCCTGAAAATTTTACATTATGTATTTTATTATCTGTTATTTCATATGATATATTTCTAGGACATACTCCTTTTGTTTGATATTTATACATACTTACTCCTTAGTTCTATATTTAAACAATGATGACGGACGATGTCCTCCACCAGTTCTCATTTTTTCTGTTTTTTCTACTTTGTCAGCAATTATTCTTCTGAATGCTGGTGCAAGTAAGGTCTTATTAAGTATTACTTCATATACCTGTTGTAATTCACCTAATGTGAAATATTTTGGCATCATATTAAATACTATATCTGTGTATTCCAACTTGTTTTTTAATCTGTTTAAACCTGATAATATTATTATTGAGTGATCAAAAGCTAGTATGTTATCGTTATCAATGAATTGATATCGGTCTGTTGTTTTTTCATATAGTTTTTTTGTTATTTTAAGATTAATTTGTTCTTCGTTATTATCTAGCATTATAATAGCTCTATCTTTATCTTCTTCGTAAGAAACATTGAACCATGAGGCATTTTCACTAAGCGATTCGTTATATTGGCGTTTATCTACTAGAGCCATATATGAAGACGATATTATTCTCATTCTTGGGTCTCTTTTAGCTTCTCCAAAAGTATATAATTGTTCTAAATATATATTTTTTAAATTAGTCTCTTTTTCTAAAATCCTTGCAGGACATTCATCTAGATTTTCATCTATTTTCAAAAATCCTCCAGGTAGACACCATTTATCTTTATATGGATAATCATTTCTCTTAACTAATAATACACTCATATGTTTTTTTGTTGTTTTGCGATAGTTACTTGTTTCTTCGTCTGATATAGAAAATATTAGTATATCAGTAGTCACTGATAGTTTTTCGAATTGACTTGAATCATAATTATCTAAAAATTCTTTTTCGTTTTTATACATATATTCACCTTTTCTTGATAATTATATCAAATTTATTTAATTTTGACATTTATTTTTTAATGCACTTGCTACTTGTTCTGGAACATAATTGTCATAGTTTTTTCCTAGTTTGTTTAATTCTCTGATAACAGATGATGATATATGTTGATTTTCAGGATTTGTTGAAAGGAATATAGTATTTATTTCACCTTCGGTTAATTCAAAATTTATTTGTCTTAGTTGCAGTTCTTCTACCAAGTCATTACTATTTCTTATCCCTCTTATTAAATGTGTAGCATTTATATCTTTGGCTAAATCTACTGTTGCTTCACTTGCTGTAACTACTTTTAAATTATGATTTTCTTTATATATTTCTTTGATGATATTCATTCTTTCTTCAATAGTTAGCAAAGTATTGTTTTTCCTTGTGTTTTTCATTACTGCTATATATAAATCATCAAATATTTCTAATGACTGCTCTATTACATCAACATGTCCATTTGTTATAGGATCAAAGCTACCTGAGTATAATGCTATTTTCTTTTTATAGTTTAAGTTTGATATTTTAATCAATAATTCGTAAATGTTGTTGCCATTAAAAACTAAGTCGAATTCTTTTTCTTTATAAATACAACTATTATTATCTCTTTCTTTAATTTTATTTATATCAATATTATCTCTTTTCATTAGTCTTTTAATTCTAGTTTCTTGGTCAGTTTCACATAATATTTTCAGAACACATTTATTTATTAGATTAGTTTTTGGTAATAAATTCCAATCAAGTATTATTAATCCTTCTGATTCATTTATTATATCTACTATTTTCTTTTCCATAAAAGGCCATGTTATTTCAATTAATACTTTCATCATTTTTTCAGAAGTAAATACTATATTACCAAGTTCTTTTCTATTGATTTGGTTATCTTTTATAATTTGTTTTCCGAATGAGTTAGTTAATATTTCTTTTACTTCTTTTATGTTTGTTACTTCATGACCAACTTTATCAATATCTATGTGTATTGTATTTGGAATGTTTTGTTTAATTATATTAGCTAAATAAGTTTTTCCAGCACCTGATTTTCCACATATACCAATTATTTTTTTCATTATTCCTCCTATTTTAGAAATTTTTCATTAATTTTTTTAGTGAAATTATTGTTTATATTTTTTATTACCTTAATGTATTTAGTACTTAGTGATATTTTAATATTTTTAACTTTCGATACATTAATGTTTTCGCCATCTAAGGTTATTAACAAGTTATTATTTTTGTGTTTTAAGATTATTTTTTGATTACTTGGTAGTATATATGAATTTTGTAAGTTACGATAACTATTATTGTTTATAGGAGCTATCGGAGTAAGTTGAATAGTATTCAAATCATTATGAACAATTGCTCCACCAAAACTCAAGTTATAAGCTGTTGAGCCAAAAGATGATGCAACTAACACTCCATCTCCTGCAAAGTTTTGCATAAGTTGTTTACTAATATATATTTTCATTTTTAGTGTATTCAAATCTTGTTCTCTTATTGCTACCTCATTAATAGCATGGTATTTATAATAGTTTTTTTCTGTATATATTTCTATATCTAATAAATTTACTTTTCTAGTTATTAACCTTTTATTGACTAATATATCTATTAAACAATTTATATCATTATTGTTTATTTCTTGGATAAAGCCTAAAGTTCCTGTATTAAAACCGATGTATAAAATATTTTTATAATTTAAATTTCTTATTGTTCTTAGAAATATTCCATCTCCACCTATTCCTATTACTAGATCATAGTTTTCTTGATCAAGAATATAATTATTAATTAGTAATTTTTTCTTTAATTTATGATATAAATCATAACTTTTTTTATTATTGTTATAAAATATTGCTATTCTATTAATATTATTTTCCATAGTATTATTTCAAGTTCTTTTTTTATTTCTTTTAGGATGTATTTTTTATTTGATGTTCTTGATTTATTTAAGCATTTTATAATTTTATTTTTGTATGAGTTTATATCTTTGTTATAAATACTGATATATACTAAATCAGTTCTTGAAGATTTGTTGTTTTTATCTATTCTATTAATTGTTCCTGTTATTCCTATACCATAATCACTTTTTGTATAATCTGTAATACTTTTAGCCATATTCATTGCTACTTCTTGACTATATACTCCGTATTTTGTTATTAGTTCTTCTGATACTCCCATTTTAATTTTGGATTCGTTAGAGTAAGTAACTGCACTATATTTAATTACCTCACTAGAATTATTGATATTTGTTATTTCATTAACTATATAACCTCCAGTACATGATTCCATAGTTGATATAGTCTTTTTTTGTTGTATTAGTTTATTTACTATTCGTTTCATTTTATGCTCCGTATATGTTATTATCTATTATATATTTTAATACTTTATTGTCTAGATTATCTTTTAATAGATTGTATTGTTTTTGTTTTAGTTTCTCTCTTATTTTAGTTGATGTATTGTCGCCTACTTCTAAATCTAATAAGATTATATTATTATTTATTTCACTTAATTTTTGATTGTCTCTGTTAATAACTATTATTTGATAGTTCAGTAATTCTTCTTTGTTTTTCCATTCATTGATATAGTTATAATTATCCGCTCCTATTATTAAGTAGATTGTATCATTTGGATATTTCTCTTTATAATATCTTAATGTTTGGTAGGTATATTTATGATCATTAAATTCATAGTCTGAAACTTGTTCATTTTTAGTTAATATTAATTTTATCATTTTTAGTCGGTGATATTGATTTATTAGATTTGGTTTATTATATTTATCTCCTGTTGGTACATATATTACCTTATCTAATTTAGTTTGTAGTAATTTTTTTGATATTTCTTGGTGGGATTTGTGTATCGGATTAAACGATCCAATATATATGCCTATTTTCAT
>CAYJJI010000029.1:0-3789 GCA_964370475.1 uncultured Muribaculaceae bacterium
TTGTTGCATTGGTTGTGCTTGTTGTACTGGCGCAGTCGGTTGCACATTTTGTTGTGTAGTTTGTTGTGTCGGTTGTTGTGCTGGTTGATTAGCTTCAGTAACATTATTGTTAATATACGCAACTATTCTATATAAATATTCTTCTATTTTACTAAATGGTTTCATAGTCTTCTTGTTAGTTATAATACTTATTATAAATGTAAATTTTGCTAATGTAATAGCAAGATTTACTAAAGCTGTAATTATAGGTACTATGTACAATGTTACTACTTTAAATATTGTAGTAATAAATTCTGGTTTAGTAATATCTACTTCGAAATCGTATAAGATAGCAAATATGTTATCGATACCACTATCTAAAATATTAATTCCACTAGTTATTATTGACCATGCAGTACTAAATAATAAACATCCTAATAATAGAGCAACAGTTTTTATTAATATACCTTTTACATTTTCGAAGTTATTCGATAACATAACTAAACCTGTTACTAGTACTAATACTGTCCATCCACCAAATAATGAACTTAATATAATTATTGATAGAATATTTGGATTTATTTTGTAATCTTTCATTTTTACTCCCTTCTATATGCTTACATTATATCATGTTTTTTTATTTCTTTTAAGACATAATTTATAATTTCTTTTTTACCTTTTCTTGCTGATACTTGAACTACGTCAAAGCCAGGTCTTCTATTACCTTCAATAATTATAGGACCTTTATTAGTAATTGATACATCCCAACCAACAACTTTTATTTTATCACTTTCTAATGCTGCTTTTAAAACCATTTCTTTGATTTCGTTCCAATTTGGAATTTGAAAATTAGTTATTTTCGTTTTTGATACTGGATGAATATCAAATTCTTTTAGATCTTTGTCAAGAGCTGGTCTTAGTAATTTTCCTGATTCTAAGTCTATTTCTGTTGCCATGCCACCGGCATGAAAGTTATCAACACTGTTGATACCATTACCAATACGAAGACATGCATACAATATTTCTGGTTTACCAGCATTATTGAATGTCATGATTCGCATTGTGTTGCAACTATTTTTACATAATTTGTTCATTTCATCATGTTGAATTACTAATTCTTCTAAGAAAATTTTATTTTTTTTACAATTTTCGTAATAGTTTTTGATGTTCTTAATATCTTTAGTATAAACCTTTTCAACATCTGCACCACCTAAACCATCATATGGTTTAGAAATAAATACAGAGTGGTTTTTTAAGAATTTTTTAAAATCATCTAGCGTTGTTTTTTCTGGTACTAAAAAATCTCTTTTAGTATATTCTTTAAAATCTTCTAAGAAATCTGGTTTAATAGTATATCTTTTTTTATATTTAGAAGGGCTTGCTATTTCATAAAATTTATTTTGAATTTTAATACCAGCATAAGTCTTTTTTTCTTTGTGTGTTTTGTTATAGAATTGATAGTTTAAGTAATCAGTTAAACCCATTCCATATTTTATTACACTAAAGTAAGTATCCATTAGTAATAATGAATAACTTTTCTTTTCTTTTTTTGCTATTTTTTTTAATTTGTTTTTAAATTTTTTAGTGTCTGCACTAAAAATGTAGCTATAAAATGCCATATAATCACCTGTACATATTATATCAAATATCGACAAGAAATTTAAGTTTTTTATGATATTTTTATTTTGGTGATTATATGAAAATTAAAATATTTGATGAAAGTCATGAAAAAGATCTTGAAATAAAGTTGAATGAATTTATAAGTAGTAAAATATGTGATATAATTGATATTAAGTATCAAGTGGCTGTTTCAGTATTTGGTGAAGAACAAATATTTTGTTTTTCAGCCTTGGTGCAATATGAAGAAAAATGAGTGGTTTGAAATGAAAAAAAGTTCGTTTGTTGAAGGAACTATTTTAGCTACGGTTGCAATATTTATTGTTAAGATATTAGGAATGTTATATGTTATTCCTTTTTATGCAATGATAGGTATTCAAGCGGGAGCGTTGTATGCTTATGCTTATAATATTTATGTAATATTTTTGGATATATCGACTGCTGGTATTCCTTTAGCTATATCTAAGTTAGTTAGTGAGTATCAAACTCTTGGAATGTTAGAAGCCAAGAAAAGAGTTTATAAGATAGGGTTAAGTTTTATTGGTTTAATATCTATAGGATGTTTTATTTTATTATTCTTGTTTGCTCCACAGGTAAGTAGTTTATTACTAGGTGATTTAAGTGGGGGTAATAGTGTAAGTGATGTTACTATAGTTATTAGAGTTGTATCTTTCGCTTTATTAATTATTCCATTTTTAAGTGTAAGTAAGGGATATTTACAAGGACATAAGGTTATTAATATCTCTTCTTTTAGTCAAGTAATTGAACAAATTGTAAGAATAGGAGTCATTTTAATCGGCTGTTATTTAGCTATTTATGTGTTTAAGTTAGATATGACTATTACTGTAGCTATTGCTATTAGTGGAGCTATATTTGGTGGTATTATTGCTTATTTATATGTTTGTAGAAAAATCAAGTTAAATAAAAGTGAACTTGGTTTAGTAGATTATGATGTTAGTGATGATGTTACTAATAAAGACATTTTCAAGAAAATTTTATCTTATGCAGTACCTTTTATTATTATTAATACAGTATTTAGTTTGTATAATTTTGTTGATATGGTATTCATATTAAGAACTTTGGATTATTTAAATTTCAATGCTATTGATGTAGAGTTTATTACGAGTTCAATTACTACTTGGAGTGGTAAGATAAGTATGATAGTTTCTAGTATTGCTATGGGGATGACTGTGAGTTTAATTCCTATTATAGTCGAAGCTTTTACTAAAAAGGATTTTAATGAAGTTAGTAAAAAGTTAAATCAAGCATTGCAAATGATATTATTAATATCATTGCCAATGAGTGTTGGTATTTCTTTACTTGCTAAACCAATATGGAGTGTTTTTTACGGACTTGAAAATGGATATGGACCAATGATTTTATCAATAACTATATTTGTTACTTTGGTAGGAAATATATATATGATAACTTCATCAACGTTACAATCTTTAAATAAATTTAAATTAGTTTATAAGTCTGCTATATTTGGGTTATTGATTAATTTATTTTTAGATATTCCGTTGATGTTACTTTATAATTTATTTGACTTAGCTCCTTTGGGAGCTCCTACCGCTAGTATAATTGGATTAACCTTTAGTTTTACTTACATTTTATATAGTTTGAAAAAGGAACATCAATTAAGTTATGCTAAAACAAATAAGTTAGTTGGTAATTTAATTATACCTATTGGACTTATGATTGTTGTTGTTTTAATTACTAAGTCTTTAATTCCTGTTAATTATGATAATATAATATCTACTATATTTTATATAGGAATAAATTCTTTAGTGGGTGGAGCAGTTTATGTTGGTTATATTATGAAATTTAAAATTATGAAAAGAGTATTTGGAGATGGGTTATATAATAGTCTAATAAAAAAACTTACTTTTGGTAAGTTTGGAAATTAGACCATGTACATATTAGTAGAATAATCTTTAGTACTTCCTGCTAGTTGGTTTTCTAGTTTTGTAACTCTTGATTCTAAATTATTAATAGCTTTTTCTATATTTTCTAATTGATTAGGAAATGTATTGCTTGGTCCTGAATAGAAGCTTTGACTTGCTTGACTTGATTGTATTGGTGCTGGATACATTGGAGTTTGATTATATGCTTGTTGCATAGTTTGTGGTTGCGTCATTGGTTGTTGCATCATTTGTGGTTGCATCATAGGTTGCATAGGCATAGTCATCTGTG
>CAYJJI010000029.1:3889-9132 GCA_964370475.1 uncultured Muribaculaceae bacterium
GGTTGTTGCATCATTTGTGGTTGCATCATAGGTTGCATAGGCATAGTCATCTGTGATGACATTCCAGCACTTTGAAAAAATGTATTTCGATCTTTTTTCAAATTGAACACCCCTTTATAAAATTATATGTTTAAAATAGAAAGTAGTGACTTATGAGAATAAGAAATTTAAAAAATTCAAAAGAAATATTAGAATCTAGTAAATATTTATTAGAAAGACCAGAGGAATATAAAGGTAAATTTAATGAATTATTTGGAAATGATAATGAATTACGTTTAGAAATAGGAATGGGTAAAGGAGATTTTATTATTGGAATGGCTAAGGCTTATCCTAATATTAATTTTATTGGTTTAGAACGATATGATTCGATAGTAGCTAGAGCTTTACAAAAATTAGAATGTGAAAATTTACCTAATCTTAAAATTATTAAGACGGATGCTTTATTACTAAGTAATGTATTTGATAAAGAAATTGATGTTATTCATTTGAATTTTTCTGATCCTTGGCCGAAAGATCGCCATGCAAAGAGAAGATTAACTTCCCATGTTTTTTTAAATATTTATGATAATATCTTTAAAGGAGATGCTTTAATTATTCAAAAAACTGATAATGTGTCTTTGTATGAAAGTAGTTTAGTATCTTTATCTACTTATGGATATGTGTTAAAAGAGGTTTCTTTAGATTTAGAGAATACTGATATATTTAATGTAGAAACAGAGTATGAAAGAAAATTTAAGAAAAAGGGATTTAAGATAAATTATTTGAGGGTAGAAAAAAAGTTATCTAAGTGATATAATTGTTACTAGTAACGGAGGATGTTGATGAAGAAATTAGTTCTATTAGTAGTAATGGTTTTGTTTACTACTGGTTGTGAAAATATTAATTCTTTATCTTTAGATGAAGTAGTTACTATTGCTACTGAGGATAAGATGGAGATATATAATCAACATCGTCAAGGATATAAGTATTATATTCCTAAAGGGATGAGAATTGTTGATTATAGTGAATATAATGAAGTTTTAACTGATTCTAATTATACTTATTATTTATTTATTGAAGTAGTTGGTTTTATTAATAAAACTATTACTGATTATGAAATTAATGATGATGTTTTTTATTCTAATACAATAGATTTTCATGATAAATTTGGATACATAGAAGTTGAATTGTTAGAAAATGAAAAATATTTAGTTGAAATCATTTATAATTATGCTAAAATGGAAGTGATAGTTGACAAGGTAGATGTTAATGTGGCTATATTTAATTCTTTAAACATACTTTCGTCAATTTATTATAATGAAGTAATGCTTAGTAGTTTGGTTGGAGAAAATGTATTTAATTATAAGGAAACTGAGTTCAAGATTTATGAACCAGAAAATGATAGTAATTTCTTATATTATTCTGAACAAACAGATGATTTAATAGAAGATGATTATGATTCTGATTTGATTAAGTAGGAAGGTGTAGACATGGGATTATTTAATAAGATTAAAGATATATTATTTGTAGATGAGGAAAGTGAACTTCCTGTTATTGATAAGAAAGAGGAAGTTAAACAAGAAGAGAAAGTTAATAGACAATCTTTATCTAATTTTTTAGAATCTGATGAAGATATAATACCTAAGGAAGTTCCAAGAAAAACTTCTCCTTTTGTAGCTTTTGATGAAGATGAATTTGATAAAGTTAATAGAACTGTTGAGAGAGATGTTCCTCGTAGGGAAACAGGCTTGAGAAGTGAACAAAATGTAGATATGTATTCTAGGGAAAATAATAATCGTGAGACAGTTAATAGGGAAGTAACTAGAGAGACTTTAATTAGAGAAGCTTTGGTGAAAAGAGAACCTTTAAATAGAAGAGAAAGTACTTTTAATGAAAGTTATTCAAGACCTAGTCATCCTCAACCTTCTAAACCGAAGTATGATTATAAAAAATTAGATATAAAGAAAAGTGTTGATAAGACGCCTTTTAAACCCTCTCCAGTTGTTTCTCCAGTATATGGTGTTTTAAATAAAAATTATAAGGAAGAAGAAATTGTTGAAAGAAAGAATCCTTCTCTTAATGTAAGAAATGTTGATAAAGTAATGGATAAAGCTTTAGGAATTGTAGAGGATACTCCTGTTATAGTTGAAGAAGAAGTTATTACAAGAACTCATATACCTGATACAAGTATTGATGATTTAATTTTAGATGGTTTTAATGAGACTGTTGTTGATAATGAAATTTTTGGTAATATAAAAGAAAATAATGATAATAATAAAGATAGTGTAGTAATTGAAGATTTCACTAGTGAATTAGTTGATGAACATACTAGTGCTTTAGAAATACTTGATGATATTGAAAAGGAATTAAGTAAACAAAACACTGATAGTAGTGAAGGTGATTTATTTAATTTAATAGATTCTATGTATGAGAATAGAAAGGATGAAGAATAGTGGTTGATGCTTTACAAGTTTACTTGCCGTTAGTTATTTATGTTTTATTAATCATAATATTAATTATAGGTATTATTTTAGGGATCAAGTCGATTAAGACTTTATCTAAAGTAGAAAAAGTAGTAGATGATGTTAATGATAAAGTGCAAGCTTTGAATGGTTTTTTTAACATTATTGATTTTACAACTGATAAGTTAGTATCTTTAACTGATCATCTTGTTGATGGTGTGACAAATATTTTTGGAAAGTTTTTTAAAAAGAAAGTTAGAAAAGGAGAAGATGAATAATGGCTAATAATGGATTAGGAAAGTTTTTAATAGGTTTAGGTGTTGGTGTTGGACTTGGAGTTTTATTTGCTCCTAAGAGTGGTTCTGAAACTAGAGCTGAATTAAAAGCTAAGATTGAAGAGTTAGTTGAAAAAGTTAAATCTATAGATTTTTCTGAAGTTAAAAATAATGTTTTGGATAAAGTTGAAGAAATTAAAAATGATTTAACTGGTTTAGAAGAAGAAAATGTTTTATTAAAAGAAAAATCTAAAGCTGGAGCTTTAGTAAAAAAAACAGCTCAATTAAGTAAATTAGCTACTGAAACTGGTTCAGATGATATTATAAAATTATCTGAAGAGTTAAGTGATAAAAGTAATAAGGTTTATGCTGATGTAGTTAAAAGAATTGATAAGGAAAAAAAGAAAGATAAATAATCTCTTATGAGATTATTTTTTTGTTGTAAAGTTTATATATAATATTGATTTTATATTGTAATAATGCTATTATTGATAGTAGGAATAGGAGTTGCTTTTTGTGAAGAAAATGCTTAAAAGTGCTATATGTGCTGTATGTTTAGTTATTGGTTTAACATTTATGAATATGGATACTAGTAATGGAATTTATCAAGAAACTTATTATGAAGAG
Organism: uncultured Muribaculaceae bacterium; assembly: GCA_964370475.1. Taxonomy (GTDB): domain Bacteria; phylum Bacillota_I; class Bacilli_A; order RF39; family UBA660; genus CAYJCL01. The sequence goes on from CAYJJI010000029.1 coordinate 7,233, forward strand.
AGTTATGCTAATGCCATAGTAGATCCAGTTATAACTAAGATTGATACCTCTGGAACTGATTTAGTTAAATTAACTTTAACTAAAGGATCTTATGATTTTGATGAAATTATCTTTAGAGATCTTAGTAATATAGGTAATTCTATTATTATTCCTTTAGCTAATAATAATACTACTCAATATGCTAGTGTTAGAGATGGTGTCTATCAAGTTATAATTAGAGATTCATCTTCTAGATATACAACTTTTTCTACTCAAATAACTATTAATACTTCTTGTACTAATGAAGTCAAATCTAATGTAAAAGGTGTAGTTGAGTTCGAAAGATGTGCGAAGTATTATGGTGTAGATGGTAATGCTACACTTGAAATTGGTGGAGCTGCTCCTACGTGTGCATCAGGGTATGTATTAAAAAGTACTGATTATAATGATACAATTACTTATAATGAATGTGCTTCTTTAGATAAAAGTGACTTAACTACTTATGGTGTAAGTTATCGTTATTGTACAATGAAATTTGAATATGAGTGTGTAGCATCAACTACTGATAATAGTTCTAATTTGGCTAGTTTATCACTTTCTGGAATGAAGCCTTCATTTAGTCCTAGTACTTATAGTTATTCTGCTAGTACTTCTTCATCGAGTGTTGAGGTTAATGCTACTCTAAATAATGATGGATCTAGTTTTGTAGATGGATATGGACCTAGAACTGTAAGTTTGGGATATGGAACAAACAATGTTTTAGTTAAAGTTAAGAGTTCTTCTGGGAATATTACTACTTATACTATCAAGGTAAGTAGATCTGATACTAGAGATACTACTAATACTGTAAATTCATTAAATATTGGTAGTACACCATTTAATGAAACTTTTAATTCTAATACTAACAGTTATACTGTTTCAGTAGATCAAAGTGTTAGTGAAATATTTGTTAATGCTGAGTTAACATCTGGTAATTCTTCGTTTTTAGATGGTTTTGGACCTCGTAGAGTTACTTTAGATGAAGGTGTTAATGCAGTTTATATTAAAGTTAAAAGTGAATCTGGTTCTGTACGTATTTATACTATAGAAGTTAGACGTGGTGAATCTGAAGAAGTAGTTGAAAATAAGATTTATTTAAAAAATATAAATATTGATACTGATGATGATAGTATTGTATTAAAACCTGATTTTAAAGAAGATATATTTCAATATAATTTGACTGTTCCTAATGATGTAACTATATTATTAATTAAAGCTACTGCTGATGATAATGATCATGAAGTTGTTATAGAAGGTAATAAAGATTATGTTGTTGGAGATAATTTAGTTAAAATTATCGTTACTGATCCTGAAACGGAACAGAATAGAGTTTATGAGATTCATGTTAATAGATTAGAGAAGAATTTAGAGATTGATACTGATAGTTCTTTAAAAAATCTTGAAATTGAAGGTTATGATATTAAGTTTAATGCAGAAACTACTACTTATAATATTAAATTAAAAGAAGGTAGTAAAGAGCTATCAATTATTGCAACACCTAATAGCGAAAGATCTAGTATTGAAATAATTGATAATGTTGATTTAAAAGTTAAGAGTGAAGTTATTGTTAGAGTTAATGCTGAGGATGGAACTTTTACTGATTATAAAGTTTTCATAGAAGGTATTGATTCTGGTACTAATATGTTCTTAATAGTTATTATTGTATTAATTATTGTTTTAGCTTTAGTTTACTTAGTGTTAAGAATGTTAGGTTATAGGATTGTAATTAATACTGATATGTTTAAGTCAATGTTTAAAGGTAAATCAAAAAAGAAATAACTTGATTATTTATCTAGATATGATAAAATATTATTAATCAATGAAGAAGGAATTTACAACTCTGGAGTTGAAACGTTATTCGCGTTAAGAATTAAGTGTATGA
>CAYJJI010000030.1:0-8423 GCA_964370475.1 uncultured Muribaculaceae bacterium
TCAGTTCCAAAATTTATTGATGAAAATGGAACTTGAGCTCCTGCTCTTGAATGCATTGTATTTAAATTGTGAACAAACGCTTCCATTGCTTGATAAGTTATTTTATCTGTTTTTTTCCAAGCTTTGTTTATAGACATTTTAAATATTTTCATTAATGATTCGTTTTCTTTATAATATTTTTGGAACATTGTATGTTCTATCGCTATTGTTTTTAAATTAGCTATCTCTTTATATAGTCCAGTAGTTCCTACAAACTCTTTAAAATCAGTATAATCAAGTAGATCTTCTATTATTGTTTTCAATTGCTTTTTGTATGTCTTTAATACTCCAGGTGCTAAATAATAATCAAAAGCTGGTATCGCTTGACCACCGTGTTGGTCATTTTGATTTGCTTGAATTGCAATTGCTGCTAAAGCAGAATAACTCATTATATCGTTTGGTTCTCTTAAGAATCCGTGTCCCGTAGAAAATCCATTTTTGAACAATTTTTCTAAGTCTATTTGATTACATGTTGTTGTACCCATTGGTAAAAAGTCCATGTCGTGAATGTGAATGTATCCTTCATCATGAGTTTGTGAATATTTAGGTTTCATTAAGTATGCTTTTGCAAATTCTTTAGATACTGTGCTACCATACTGTAACATTGTACCCATTGCTGTATCTCCATCAACATTTGCATTTTCTCTTTTCGCGTCATTTTCACTTGCGGATTTTAATCCTAAACCTTCTAGAGTTTTCAAAAATTTATGAGCTTTTTTATCTCCTATAAAAGCTATTCTTGAATGGTTTCTTCTTTCTCTGTACTCTGCAAAAGAATCATGTACGTCATCATAACCTTTTAATTTCAACGAATTTTCTATTATGTCTTGAATTTCTTCAATTTTAATTTTATCTGTATAATTTTTTTCTATTTCTTTAAGTACATGTTGTAATACTTTTTGCATATCTTTTTCGTTATATCTATGTACTTTATTATCTCCTGTTTCATCATCGTCAGTAATACTATCAAAGCCTTTTTTTATAGCTATTGCTACTTTTGCTTCGTCAAAGTTTACTTTTTTGCCGTTTCTTTTTATAACATTTAATGTTTCAAAAAATTCCATATTGTTTACCTCTAACTTCCTTACATTTTAAGTTTAGTTCTTTTATTTGGAAAAGGCAACTTTTTTTTATAATATGAATTAGTGACATTTTTTCAAAAAGCCCATTTTTACTAACTTTTATTTTTAAAATTAATTGTGTCATTTATACACAATTATGCCATTTTCGTTCCTAAATATCGCATTTTGTGAATTTTTAAAAATTTTTTTGACAATTTAATGTAAATTCACTTTTTCTTGAAATGTTCGTTTTTCAGTAATTGACACTTTTAAAAAATATCAATTTATCAACCATTTTACACAATTACTTTTTAGTTATTTTACAAAAATAATTTAATATTATATTTGTAAAATATTTAATAGTTTGATATTATATTTTTTAACGAATTGTGAGGGTTTTATGGATTCACTAAATTTAAGCAAAAATCATTTCGATAAATTAATCAATGAATACCATTTAAAATCAAAGTATGCCAAAAATCGTGAGAATAAAAAAATTGCTATTCACACTTTATTTAATCTTGTTGAAGCAAACAATTTATCAAATTTAGGAATACCTAAAAATTTTAATAGATTAAATTTTGTTGCTCATTTTAATAATCTTAATTTAGCTTTTGAACCTTTCAAAAATCATATTTTTGAATTTGCAGATTTTTATCATAATTTAAGTAAATTTGAATCTTTAATAAGCGTTCCTGATTTATCTAAAAATTATTCTAGATATAAAGTCGCTAAGATAGCTCATGATTTTTATAATTTTTATGACCCTGATTTAAGTTTTATTTTCAATAGTTATTTTTCAAACTTCTCTAAATATCACAATTTTTCTGACTTTTATTCTCCTACTTTATCTGGTTATTGCTATACTTTATTCGATAAAAAAGAAATTCATTCAGTATCATATTATGATGGTTCAATTGATTCAGCTAGCACTTTAGTACATGAATTTGCGCATAGAATAGAAGGTGATTTATTAGAAGATGGCTTTACTTTATATTCTAATAGAATTTCTAATGAGTTTTTCCCTTATTTTATCAATCTATGTTTTATTGAGTATCTTGCTACTTTTCACGATGTTAATGATGCTAATTTTTTACTGAGAGATTTTCATGAACATTTTATATTTTCATATAACTGTTTAGTAGAAGCAATCAGATGTATCAATGTTTCTTTAAATTCCTGTAATAACTTTACTTTTTTATTTGATGTTCACAACTCTCAAAAATTAGATTTACTTTCGATCATTGATGCTACTAATATAGATGTATCTTCCGTACTTGACTTAGTTTCAATTAAATATGCTTTGCATATGTTTGATTTATATTTAGCGAATCCTCAGTTAGCTGTACAAGAAATAAGAGAATATTTAATGAGTAACTTAAAATCTAATGAGGAAGTTATTAATTTTATCAACAATCACGGATGGTTAAATAATAATTTAGATAATTATAAAAGAATCCTATATAAAGGATTCTAAATATTTATTTAATATTTCAAAAATTTCTTCACTTGATTTACATGAGCATATTTTCATTTTCATCAATTTGCTTTCTGGAAGACCTTTGAGATACCATATAATGTGACTTCTTATTTCAAGTAGTGCAAGTTTTTCTCCTTTGTCTTCTAATAATAATTGATAATGTCTTTTCATCATGTCTATTTTTTCTTTTATTGTTGGACTATCTATTACTTTATTATTTTCAAGATATTCAACACATTCTTTTATTAACCATGGATTTCCAAGTACTCCTCTACCAATCATCACAGCATCTACTTTTGTTAGCTCTAACATTTCTTTTGCTTTTACAGGGCTTGTGATATCTCCATTTCCTATAACTGGTATTTTTACTGCAGATTTTACTTCTTTTATAATATTCCAATCTGCTTCACCGCTGTATCCTTGTGCTCTTGTACGTCCATGAACTGCTATAGCACTTGCTCCAGCTTTTTCAACTAGTTTAGCAACTTCTACAGCATTAATACTGTTTGCATCCCATCCGGATCTTATCTTAACTGTAACAGGTATTTTAACAGCTTCTACAACAGCTTTTACTATTTCATATATCTTTTTTGGATTTTTCATCAATGCACTTCCTGCTTGATTTTTTATGGCAACTTTCGGCACTGGACATCCCATGTTTATATCTATAATATCTGGTTTCATTGTTTCTTCTACTTTTTTTGCAGCTTTTACAAACGAATCTATGTCACTCCCAAATATTTGTTGTGTTATAGGTCTTTCCATCTCATCCATTTTTAACAGATCAAAAGTTTTTTTATCTTCATATACTACTGCTTTATCACTAACCATTTCTGCATATATTAAACCTGCACCCATTTCTTTTATTATTTTTCTATACGAAGTGTTTGTTATCCCTGCCATAGGAGCAAGAACTATTTTATTTTTTATTTTTACATTACCTATTTTAAATTCCATTTATATCACCGCAATTTCTTTAATATTGTACCATACTTGATTAATTTAATAAACCTTGTTAAAATATGATTGTGAGTTTATGGAAAAGTATAGAGAAATTGAAAAAAGTATAATTAAAAAATTTCGTAAAGAAATATGGAGTAAATTTGTAAAAGGTATTAAAGACTACAATTTACTTAAACCAGGAGATAAGATTGCTGTTTGTATTAGTGGTGGGAAAGATTCTTTTATTTTAGCGAAATGTTTTCAAGAATTGCAAAGGCATGGGCAATTCCATTTTGATTTGGAATTTTTATTAATGAATCCTGGTTATTCTAAAGAGCATTTAGATATAATCGTTAAAAACAGTGAGTTATTAAACATTAAATTAACTATTTTTGAAACGGATGTATTTAAAATTGCCAATCATTTAAATGAAGAATCTCCTTGTTATATGTGCGCGAGAATGAGACGTGGTCATTTATATAGCAAAGCTCAGGAATTAGGTTGTAATAAAATCGCTTTAGGCCATCATTTTGATGATATAATTGAAACAATATTAATGAGTGTAATCTATGGTGGAGAATTCAAAACCATGATGCCAAAAGTACATAGTGATAATTTCTGTGGAATGGAACTAATTAGACCTTTATATTTAGTAAAAGAAAGAGATATTATAAAATGGAAAAATTATAATGACTTAAATTTTATTAACTGTGCATGTGAATTTAGTGCTAAGGTTGAAAATAAAGAAACTAGTTCTAAAAGAAGTGAAATTAAGAAGTTAATTAAACAATTAAGAGAGGATAATATTTATACGGAGTATAATATCTTTAAAAGTGCTGAAAATGTTAATTTAAATACTATTATAAGTTATCATAATGATAGTATACAAAAGCATTTTCTTGATGAATATGAACAAGAATAAAAAAATCAACGAAAATAGTTGATTTTTTTATTTATTGTGGTATAATTATAGTTACTTGGAAGTCATGCGGGTGTAGTTTAATGGTAGAGCTTCAGCCTTCCAAGCTGATAACGTGGGTTCGATTCCCATCACCCGCTCCATGATAAATTACTAGGTTTTTACCTAGTTTTTTTATGTACTTCTACACGTTATCAGCTTTTAAGGCATGCGAAATAATATAATTATACCCTTGTTCATATTTTTAATATTTATTTATTATGAAGTTATCGTATGATTCTTGCATTTTCATCAACATATAATCATCAAAAACATTATACCATTTAACTTGAATTGAATTTCTTGCATCATAATATTTTAAATTATTATTTATGCACCTATTATGAGGTGCTATAAATAAACAAGAGAAATGTACTCCGGTACTTTTTTTATTTTTATGAAATTCTACTATACGAATTATATCGTTTCTGGAATAGAATTCAAATACATCTTTCGTTCCAGATAATACTCCATCTATTATTTTTTCATTTCGATTTGTTCCTTGTAGTACAAATCTATATAATGCATTTTCAATAAATGAATTTTTATTAAAATAGATATTCACTTGATCTATATTGCCTTGATACTTCAGTTTATACTCTGCTGAATTCATCACTCTTTTATATCCTTCTTCATAATCTTCACCATAATGAAAATGAATATATTTATTTATGATTTCCTGTGGAATTTTACACTCCTTTAAAAATATTATGAATTTTTTTATACTTTCTGTATGAAATGAGTTTTTGCTACCTTTTTTAACACTAATATATTTTGGAATATTATTTATGTATATTACAAAATCATATTTCTTTTTACCAAAGTTTATCTTGGCATAAATCTTTGTATCTCTTTGCACTACTCCATATAACTTTTCTATCATATTTTGATACAAGTAATTTATTTCTGTTATTTTTTTATTATTTAGTTCTTTTACAATTTCTATTTCATTCAAATAACCTTGACTTATTATATCTATCATACTCCTTTTATTAATATATTATTTATTGTAAGGAGTTTTCTTTTTTATTTAAATAATTTTTTATTTTTACATTTTATTTTCAGATTTATTCATTGTATAGTTGTCTAAAAATTCTATTACTTCTCTGGTATCAGACATTATTTGATAATATGATTCTTCTTTTTCTGTTGCAAAACCGAATCTTTTAAATTGATTTAATAACTTTAATAGCATATCGTAATATTTAGATTCATGATCATTGTATAAGATTATAGGCTTATTAAATTCTCCTGCTCTTTTTTTATCTACCATAAAGAAAAATTCTGCTAATGTTCCGTATCCTCCTGGTAAAAATAATAAAACATCACTTTCCTTAATAAATTCATTCATTCTGTTAGCTACATCGACAACTTCTATTTCTTTATTACATTTACTGTTTTTGAAGTTATCTTTGTAAATGGTTGGAGCTACCCCTGTTATATTTCTATTGTTTTTGCAGGCAATATCATGAGCAATTCCTGTAATACCACTATTACAGGCTCCAAAGACTAAATCATGCTTTATTAGTACTTTTGACAATAAAATTTCACTTGTTTTTTTGAATTGTTTATCAATCTGATTATTCATTGAACATCCTATAAATATTTTCATTTTTTACTCCTTACTTTACTTATATTACTATTATAACTTAATTTTTTAATTAATGTTTATTTATAATAAAAAAAGAACTAATTTTTTGTTAGTTCTTTCATTTTCGCATTATGGATTAAGTCTACTTGGACTTCTGTAAGCGAACATTGCTTCTTTTAAACTTGGTAAATTTAATAATAGCATTGTTATTCTATCGACACCTAATCCAAAACCACCATGTGGAGGACAACCATATCTAAAGAAATCTAAGTAGAATTTAACATCTTCATCAAGACCTTTTTCTTTTGCTTGTTTTACTAGAACATCATATCTATGTTCTCTTTGTGCTCCAGTTGTTATTTCTACACCTTTCCATACTAAGTCGTATCCTTGAGGTATTTCATCTTCTCTCATGTGGTAAAAAGCTCTTTTTTCTTTTGAAAAATCTGTAATAAATAGAAATTCACTATTATATTCTTCCATTGAAAATTTATATGATAACTTTTCCGCTTCTGTAGTCATGTCACCTCTTTCTTCAACCGGGATAACATAACCATATCTTTTTTCTAGTTCATTATATAAATCTTCTAATTTAATTCTTGGAATTTTATTTTCTGGAACTACTATTTCTGTATTGAATATTTCTTGAACTTTTGAATTGTATTTTTCTCTTAATTTCTTTAATGAATATCTCAATAGTTCTTCTTCTAAATCCATAACATCATTAAATGAGTTTATGTATGCAAATTCCACATCAAATCCTGTAAATTCTGTTGCATGTCTGTTTGTATTAGAGTTTTCTGCTCTAAAAACTGGCCCTGTTTCAAATACCTTATCCATACCACCTGCTATTGCCATTTGTTTATAAAATTGTGGTGATTGGGCTAGGTAAGCTTTTTTATCAAAGTATTTAACTTCAAATACATCACTACCTGATTCAGATGCTGCTGCAATTAGTTTTGGACTATGAAATTCTGTGAAATCTTTTTTGTATAAATATTTTCTTAAATATTTAACAAAATCACTTTGTATTTGCATCATCAATATATTTTCTTGATTTCTTAAATCTAACCACTTATAATCTAATCTTTGATCTATTAATTGTGAATTTTTATCATGAATATTTATCGGTAATTCATTATCACTAACACTTGTCACTATCATTTCACTTGGTATTATTTCATAGCCGTTTAACTTAACATTTTCGTTTGCTATAACTTTTCCTTTTATTTTCACTGTACTTTCGCAAGTTAAATTGTTTATCAATTCTACCATCGCTGCATTTTTTTCTTCACTTTTTTCTACTGTTATTTGAACTTTTCCAGTTGAGTCTCTCAATACTAAAAATGCTACCCATTTGATATTTCTAATTGTATCAACAAATCCTGATACTTCAACTTCTTCTCCTATTTGTTTTTTTAATTCTACTATCATTTTTTCTCCTTAAATAAAAAAACCTATGATATAGGAGCGACTTATCATCGCGGTGCCATCCTACTTCATAGATTTATATCTACCTCTAAATATTTAACGCATATTAACGATTTGCATTCTTTGGTGTCTTCTTATAATTAAACTAGTTAGTTTTCAGCAACCACTAACTCTCTTTATAGTTTTAAATTATATTACTCTTCCAAGCAATTACAAGTAAATTATATAGTATTTTATTTATTTTGTCAATCTTCATTTAATTTATACGTGTTATAGATATTCCTGCTGCGTAACCATTAGTTGCAATTGTACTTATAGTTAATGCTGAGCCGTTTCTTAGTTCTATTTCTTGGCCAGCAGTTGCAGAAAACAAAAGTGTTCCACTTAGTTCTGCTCCTTGAGAACTTGATAATCCTGTTCCTGAATTTATACTTGTTAAAAACGTTCCATTAGTTACGTCATATATACCTAAAGACACTAAAGTCTGACCTGCTGTGCTACTTATTACTGACGTATCCCAATTTATTAAATATTCACCTGCATCATTTATAGTTATTATTCCTGTAGCAGTATCTACCTGTATATTATTTACGGTCGGTGTTGTATTAAATATTACAGCTGCTCCTGATGCAACGTCTTCTCCAGCAGTTGTTGTTGCAAAAAGATATGTATTGAATCCACTAGAGCCTGTTGGACCCGTTGGACCTTCTGCACCAGTTGGACCTGTTGGACCTTCTGTACCAGTTGCGCCCGTTGGACCTGTTGGGCCTTCTGTACCAGTTGCTCCTGTTGGACCTGTTGGGCCTTCTGCACCAGTTGCTCCTGTTGGACCTGTTGGGCCTTCTGCACCAGTTGCGCCCGTTGGACCTGTTGGACCTTCTGTACCAGTTGTGCCCGTTGGACCTGTTGGTCCTTCTGTAC
>CAYJJI010000031.1:0-7871 GCA_964370475.1 uncultured Muribaculaceae bacterium
ACTAAGATAATGACTGCAATTATTGCAATAGAGCAAGGGGATATTAATAGTAATGTAGTTGTTAGTGAAGAAGTATTAAAGTCTTATGGAAGTAATATCTATATTGAAGTAGGTGAAGAATTAAAGTTAATTGATTTGGTATATGGTCTAATGTTAAGAAGTGGTAATGATGCTGCTATGGAGATTGCTATTGAGGTTGCTGAAGATATGGATAACTTTGTTGTTTTGATGAATGACTTAGCGAAAGATATTGGAATGAGTAACACTTTATTTATTAATAGTCACGGACTTGAAAATAGCGAGGGTACTGGTAATACTTCTAGTGCTTATGATATGGCTTTATTAATGTCTTATGCTATGAATAATGAAGTATTTAGAAATATTACTAGTAGTAAGTCATATATTGTTGAATCTTCTTATAAGACATATGAGTGGTCAAATAAGAACAGATTATTATTTAATTATGAGTATACTACTGGAGGTAAGACAGGATTTACTAATAAAGCTGGTAGAACTTTAGTTACTAGTGCTACTAAAGATGATAAAGATTTAATAGTAGTTACTTTAGATAATGGAGATGATTTTAATACTCATGAATATTTATATGAAAAATATTTTTCTTTATATGAAAATATTTTAGTAATAGATAAAAATAATTTAATTGGGGTGGATGATTATTATGTGAAAAATGATTATTCTTTATTAGTTACTAAAGAAGAATTAGAGTTACTTAATATGGATATATCAATAGGTACTAGTAAAAAGGAAATATTAGTTAAAATTGGAGATGAAGTAATTCATAGTGAAATGTTGTACGAAGAAGAAATAGAAGAAAAGTCTTGGTGGGATAAGTTTCTAGATTTTATAATTTTTTGGTGATTAAATGATTAATTATATATGGTTTTTTTTAGTAGTTATAGGAATTTTGTTTTCTTTATTTACTGGAAATATAGAGTTAATTAATAATGAAATTATAAATAGCGGAAAGAAGAGTTTTGATTTGATTTTTGATACTGGTCCTATTATTATATTATGGATGGGTATTTTAGCTATAGCAGAAGAAGCTGGATTGCTTAGGGTATTTTCTTCTTTTTTAAAGCCTTTACTTAGTAAATTGTTTCCTAGTATTAATCGTGATAGTAAAGCACTAGATTATATTGCCAGCAATATAGCAGCTAATAGTTTAGGACTAGGTAGTGCTGCAACTCCTTTTGGATTGAAAGCGATGGAGGAGTTGCAGAAGGTGAATAAAACTAAAGATACAGCTAGTGATGCAATGATTACTTTTTTAGTTTTAAATACTAGTGGTGTAACTATTATTCCTACTACTGTTATTGCTCTTAGAATGGCAACTGGTAGTAGTAATCCTAGTGAAATTATTATTACTAGTTTGATTGCTACTATTATTAGTAGTACTGCTGGATTAATGATGGATTATGTTATTAGGAGGAATAAATGAATATATCTGTTTATGTAATTCCTTTTTTTGTCCTTGGAATATTTATATATGCTATTTATAAAAAAGTAAATATTTATGATGTTTTTTTAACTGGAGTTTTAGATGGTTTGAAAATGATGTTAGTTATTATACCTCCTTTAGTAGCTATGATGTTTGCTATTAATATATTTTTATCTAGTGAATTTATTAGTTTTATATTACATGGAGTAGGTGATTTGTTAGAGTTATTTAATATTCCTAGTAAAATATTGCCAATGGCTTTTTTAAGACCTATTTCTGGTACTGCTACTTTAGCAATAATGAATGACATATTCTTAGAAGATGGTCCTGATTCTTTTATTGGTAGATTAGCTTCTACTATTCAAGGGTGTAGTGATACTACTTTTTATGTGTTAGCTCTATACTTTTCTTCGGTAAAAATAAAAAAAATTAGACACGCTCTTAGTGCTGGTTTATTTGCTGATTTAACAGGTATTATAGCAAGTTTATTAATTGTTAGAATGTTTTTTTAAATCTTTACTATTAGTATTATAAATGTGTTATAATGTTTTTGGTGATTTAGATGGAACGTTTACAAAAAGTTATAGCTAATAGTGGTATTACTTCAAGAAGAAAAGCTGAAGAGTTAATTGTTAATGGAGAAGTTTCTGTTAATGGTGAAGTAATTCGTGAATTAGGTTTTAAAGTTAATGATAGAGATATTATAAATGTAATGGGGAAGAAAATTCGTAAAGAAGTTAAGGAATATTATGTATTAAATAAACCAAGAGGATATATATGTTCATTAAGTGACGAATTAGATCGTCCTGTTGTTACAGAGTTAATTAATACTAAATCTAGAATTTATCCTGTTGGAAGATTAGATTATGATACTACTGGTTTATTAATTATGACTAATGATGGTGATTTTGCTAATAAGTTGTCTCATCCTTCGTATAGAATTGAAAAAACGTATTTAGCTAAGATAGATGGTCATTTAAATATGGAAGAGTATCATAAATTAAAAGCTGGAGTAATGATAGATAATAAACACTGTAAAGCTTTGAGACTTAAGATTAAAAAAGTTGATAAAGAGAAAAATTTTGATTTGGTTTCTATTACTATTAATGTTGGTATTAACCATGTTGTTAAAAGAATGTTTGCAGCTGTTGGACATGAAGTATTAAAATTAAAAAGAGAACAAATTGGTCCTCTTCATATTGGTGATTTAAAATCTGGAGAATATAGAATTTTAAGTGATATGGAAATAAAAATGATTAAGAGTAAATCTTAATCATTTTTACATTCACAATTTTGACAATTGCATGGGTTACATGCACAGTCTTGTGTTTTATTTTCAGCTACTGCTTCTTTTGAAAATATTATTGCTGATGTTGGACACATATCAACAGTTTCTTCTAATTTAGAACTATCTAAGTTTTCGTTACTAATTACTTCGGCAAAACCTGAGTCATTAAAACCGAAATGTTCTGCATCGTTTGATACGCACATTCCACAACCTATACAAGCGTCATTTTTAATTGTTAAATTCATTTCTTTCATCTCCTTTATTAATTATAATATAAATTCGTCAAATGTAAATAAAAATATATCGATTATATTAATTTTATATGTTAAAATATTAATAGGTAGGAAGTGGATATATGAATAGTAGATTTGAGAAATATTATTTAGATGATACTAAAACTCCATCTAGACAAGCTAAAAACAAACGTTTATATAGCGAAATAAATGATGAAAAATTTAATCTTAATTCTAATATATCTGTTATTGATGATGATGGAAATAATATAGATTTGAGTAAATTGAAGAATATATTAGATGAGAAGTATACACCTAATGAAGTTGTTAATAGAAGAATTGATTATATAGATGATGAAGAAGATGTTGAGTATCTAGATGCTACTAGAGATTATGATATTAATTTAATCTTAGAGAAAGCTCGTGAAAATAAAGTTGTTAATTATGAAGAAGATCGTCTTAGAAAAGCTAGAAATGATCAGTTTGATATTTTAAATAATCTAGAGATTACTCAAACTAAGATTAATACTGATAAACCTCTTTCTTTAGAGATAACTACTTTGATTGAGAAAATTAATGGTAATGAAAAACAATCATCAAGCGATGATTTTGGACTTCTTGGTGATTTAGTAGGTGGAGAAGATACAACTGTAATGCCAGCTATTAATGATAATTTGGATGCGGATTTTGATGTTGTTGAAGAGAATAAAGCTCGTCAACGTGAGATAGAGAAAAATATTAGTAAAACTGATGATTTAGGTAAATCTTTATTATTTAATACTGATGATTTTAAAGAATTTAAAGATTTAGGTAATGATGATAGAGTATCACCTTTTACAATTATTATAAGTGTTATAATAATAGGATTGTTACTATTTGGAATTACTTATATGTTGAATATATTATTTGAATGGAATTTATTTAGTTAAATTCTTTTTTTATTCATAGAATTTAATATGGGTAAGATGAAAATGAATAAGAGTTCTAATAGATATTTTGATATTCAAGTAATTATATTAATTATAATTATTATTACTTTTAATATGTTTTTATTTTTAGAGAAATATTTAGTAAATAGAATTACTGATTATTCTTCTTATATTATGGAGAAAGTTATTAATCAAGAAATTTTAAATGTATTTGACAATGAAATTTATATAAATAGAAGTTTATTGGATATATTAATAATTACTATGAATAGTAATGATGAAATTATTAGTGTTGATTTTGATTTGGAATTATCTAATGAAGTTTTAAGGGAAGCTAATTCTTTGTTAATAGGGAAACTTAATAACTTAGATGTTGGAATGAATGATAAGATTTATATTAAACCTAGTTATTTTTCATTAGTCAATGATAATCTTATTATTAACGTGCCAATTACTTTTTCAACTGATAATTTGTTTTTAAGTTATTTAGGTCCTAAAGTACCTGTGAAAATAGAATTAGTAAGTGATTATTATTCTAATTTAGAGACTAGTATTAAAGAGTATGGGATTAATACTATTTTAGTAGAACTTTATGTAAGAACAACTATCAAGAGTAAAATTTTATTTAATTATAAGGAAGAAGAGAAGGTATTTAATTATGAGCAATTAATTGCTTCTAAAGTAATTAATGGAGTTGTTCCAGAGTATTATGGTGGAGGTATAATTAATTCTTCTCCTCTTGTTAGTGGAAGTAAATAATGGTAAAATTAGTTTAAGGAAGTGTTTTATGAAAGAAATAGAATTGAATAATACTAAATATACTGTAATGATAAATCATAAGGATGCGTTTGAATTTGATTTAGTAAAAGAGAAGATGACTGAGTATTTTAATGATTTTGATTATGTGTTAGGTGATTACGCTTATGGTAAAGTAAGACTTAAAGGTTTTTATAATAATAAGAATAAAAAGGTTAATGATACAAATAATTTTGATAATTATGAAAAGTATTTAGAGGAGTATTGTGCTTTTGGATGTAAGTACTTTTTATTAAAAAGGGATTGATATCTATAGTTTTTTTTGATATACTTTATTAGAATAAGAGGGATTTATTATGATAGAGAATGTTACTATTACTAAAGATAACGGGGAAACTTTAGCTGTAAATTTAGTTAATGCTTTTAGTGTACCGGAAATACAGAAAGACTTTGTTATTACTACAACTAATGAAATTGATCCTAATGGATTAGTTATTTTGAATGTTAGTCAATTAGCTGGTGGTAAGTTAATTAAAGTTGAAAGTGAAGATGACTGGGGTAAAATTAAAAATATTATGCGTAGTATTATTAGTTCTACTGCTGGAAATTTTAAATATGTTTATGGAACTACTACTGTTTCAAGTGGTGTTGATTTTGCTAGAAATATTTCTGTACAAGTAGTTGCTAAAGATCAATTAGTGAAGGACTATTATGAGAAAAAACCTGCTGGAAATAGCGATGTTGTTGTGAGTGATCTACCACAACCTATTGTTGATATTCCTACTAATCCTGCTGTAAGTGGAGCTATGCCTGGAATAGGTGAGAGCGAAGTTGCTCAAGGTATTGTAGAAATTGCTCCAACTGTTAGTGATGTTACTCCTGAAGTTCCTTCTGCTGTTGTGCCTGAGGTAGCACCAGTAGTTACTCCGGAAATTGCACCTATTGTGGCTTCAGAAGTTGCACCAGTTGTTGTTTCAGAGGCACAAGAAGTTGTACCAGCTGCTCCAGTTGGATTAGCAGATCCTTCTATAGCACCAATTACGCCGCCACCAGTTGATGTGGTACCATCTGTTACAATGCCAGAGCCTGTAGTGGCTCCAGTAGTGAGTCCTGTTGTTGAGTCACCAGTTGTACCTGTTAGTGATTTAAATGTTACAACTACTTCTAGTTCTAATATTCTTGATTTAGAAAAGGAATTTATTGAAAGTGCTAGAAAGCTAGTAGCGGCGATGGTAGAAGAAAAATTAAGAGAAATTAATAAACAAGCATAAATGCTTGTTTTTTTCATATTCTTTATTATGAAAAAGAATATAGAGAAACAATATCTTATTAAGATTGATGAATTGTTTAATGATGAGGGTATTTATTATTTTTTATATGAAGGTAGTTATTTTTATTATGAGGAGTGTAGTTTAAATAATAATCAAATCTTAGAACTTATTGAATTAATCAACGAAAATGATTATTTAAAGAGAAATTGTAATATATTCATTAATAATATTGTCGGTGAATATATTACTGATGGTTATATATTATATAAGGTTCAAGGTGTAAAAGATTCTTTATGTAATTTAGATAATATAATAATGTTTAATAAGTTAACTGTTATTAATGATCAGAACAAGAGAGATATTCATAATTGGTCTAAGTTATGGTCTATGAAAATGGATTATTTTGAATATCAAATTAGTGAGATTGGTAAAGATAAGAAGTTAATATTAGGAAGTTTTAGTTATTTTTTAGGTTTAGCAGAAACTGCTATAGGTTATTTAAATAAAGTAAATGATTTAATTAAAATGGATGATAATGATATATATTGTTTAACGCATACTAGAGTTAAGTTTCCAAATTATCAAAAAGATTTTTTTAATCCGTTAAATTTTATTATAGATTTTGAGATTAGAGATTTATCTGAATATATTAAATCGTTATTTTATAATGATGAAGATATATTTGTTGAATTAGATAAATATTTTACTAATCATCTTGTAGGGGAGTATAGTGTTCATTTATTTTATGCTAGAATGGTATACCCATCTACTTATTTTGATATTTATGAAAGTGTTATACACAATGAAAAGAAAGAAGATGAGTTAATAAAGTTTATTGAAAAAGCTGATGATTATTTAAATATGTTAAGGAATTTAAAAGTGTATTTAAATAAATATACATCTATAATTAATATTAATTATATTTAAAACGTGTTATAATGTTTTCAGAAACGAGGATTATGTGAATATTAAAATAGGAGATATTATTAAAGTTGTTGTTAATAATATTGAAAAATATGGAATATTCGTTAATTTGGAAGATGGAAGAAATGGGTTGATTCATATTTCTGAAGTATGTAATGGGTTTGTTAATAATATATTTGATTTTGTAGTTGTTAATGAAGAGATATATGCTAAGGTAATTGAAATAGATGAAGAAACTAATTTTGTTAAATTTTCAATTAAGAATATTAATTATCGAAAAGATAAAAATAAGTTAAATGAATCTATAAGTGGTTTTAGTCCTTTAGCTGATAAATTAGATTATTGGGTTGAAGAAAAGCTTGAAGAACTAAAAAAAGACTCACAAATGTGAGTCTTTTTTAACGAGCTATTTGCTCGGTCTTTAAAAGATGGTGCCCAAGGCCGGAATTGAACCGGCACGAGTTTTAACACTCGCAGGATTTTAAGTCCTGTGCGTCTACCTATTCCGCCACTTGGGCGGCACTTGTCTTTTTGTTAAGACTTTTAAATTATATCTAATATTTTTAATTAATGCAAGTACTTTTTTGAATTTTTTTTAAAAAAGTATTAAAATAATAGTTGACATATAAAAAATAATTGTGTTATAATCAGTTTGTTGCTGATGAAGTGCAATCAATGCTGGAGGAATACCCAAGCCTGGTTGAAGGGACCGGTCTTGAAAACCGGAAGGTCGTGTAAGCGGCGCAGGGGTTCGAATCCCTTTTCCTCCGCCATTTTAATTTATTTATCGCGGGATAGAGCAGTCTGGTAGCTCGTTGGGCTCATAACCCAAAGGTCATTGGTTCAAATCCATTTCCCGCAACCATTTATGGTCCCGTAGTGTAGCGGTTATCACGTCTGCCTGTCACGCAGAAGATCGCCGGTTCGAACCCGGTCGGGACCGCCATTATGGCTTCATAGCTCAGTCGGTAGAGCAGAGGACTGAAAATCCTTGTGTCGCAGGTTCGATTC
>CAYJJI010000032.1:0-7410 GCA_964370475.1 uncultured Muribaculaceae bacterium
ATATGGTTATGAAATTGAAGTGAACAAATAATTATAATTCACTTCAATTTTTTTATTAAATGCTAAGGTTTCTATCTAATTTAATCTCCAAACCATTGAAAAATCATCTAAAACAATATATAATCTAACTAACAAAGAAACCTCCGTAAGTGGAGTAATCATCATCCTATACAAAAAAATTGATCATTTATAGATTATTTTAATATAATAAATTTATGTGAGTTATATAAATTTCAGTAATCTATAAGAAATATTAAATAGTGTTTATTGTAGAAAATTAAGTTATGTAAACGTAGAAAAAATGCTAAAGTGATAACGAAAGTAATTATAAAAAATTTTGATAAACAATATACAAATACCCTATATATGTTATAATTTATATATATTAACAAATGAATGATAGGGTGAAATTTATGTCGGATCAAGAAATATATAAAGTTTATGAAGAGTTTTCATTGCTGGATTATGAGAAAAGGAAAGAAATAAAAATATAATATTATGATAAAAATATGAATCATTGAAAAAACCACTAAAATAATATATAATCTAACTAACAAAGAAACGTCCGTAAGTGGAGTAGTCATCCTCATGCATGAGAAATCGATCATTTATTGTTTATTTTTATTGTAATGAAACCAAAATATGATAAGTATGATACAATAAACTTAAATGGAGGTTTGTATGAAATTTGATAATATGAAAGAAATATTTAATAAAATAGTAGAACAGTATAATTTGGGTGAACTTAAAGAAGAAGTAACTAAAGTTGTAGGAGGATTAACTCATACTACATATAAAATAAAAACGAGTAAGGGAATTTATATAATAAAACTATTAAATCCTAATATAATGAAAAGAAAAACTGCATTAAATAATTTCAATACTGCTGATGAATTAGAACTTAAATTAATAGAAAATGAAATAAAAGTACTACCATCTTTAAAATTTAATGAAAAAAGTTTATTGAAAACAGATGAACAATATTTATATATATTTGATTTTTTTGATGGTAAATCACTTAAAAGTCAAGATGTAAAAAAAGAACATTGTGAACTTATAGCTTTAGAGTTATCGAAAATACATAATATAGATATTAAAAATGAAAAATATACTAGAAAAGAAATAAAAGTGGATTGGAATTACTATTTAGATTTAGCTAAAGAAAAAAATAGTAATATATATAATATGTTGATTAATAAAATAGATATTTTAAATAAAAGTATGAATGTTGGTAATGAAGCAATAAAAAATGTTCCCAATATCATATCAATTTGTCATAATGATATGGATAGTAAAAATGTTTTGTGGAATAACAAAGAATTTAAAATAATAGATTTAGAATGCCTAAATTATTCGAATCCATACATTGAATTTTTTCAGTTAGCTTTATGTTGGTCAGGGTACGAAACGTGTAATATAAACTATGATTTGTTAAAAACGTTTATTAAAACATATTTAAATAATGTTAATTTAGATAATATTGATTGGGAAGTTATTTATAATTCAAATTATGGTAGGTTAGAATGGTTAGAATTTAATTTAAAAAGATCATTTATGATAGAATGTGATTCTAAAGAAGAGCAAATAATAGGTATAAATGAAGTTAAAGAGACATTAGAACATATAATATATTATGATAAGATAAAAGATGAACTATTGAGTGTTTTTAAAGATTTTAATGTAAGTATAATATGAACAATAATATGATTTTTTCTTTTACAAAATTTTATCTAAGTTCTTGAAATAAATAAAAAACTATATAATTTTCTTTTAAAAAAAACGACCTTAAGTGGAGTAATCATCCTCAAAAGCAACTATAGAACTAATATTAATTATTAGTTCTTTTAATGTGCTATAATATACTTAGGTGATAATATGTATATAAGCTTATTTGATAAAATAAAGAAACCTACATTCTTAAATGAAAGTAATAATACTAAAGAAGAAATAGAATATCTAAAAAGTATTATAGATAAAGCACCAAAAGATATAAAAGAAAAAATAGTTAATGTGGATAACTTATATAGAAAAATAATATTAGAAAATGAAAAAGCAGAAGACCATATAAGTGAAAAAAATATGATCGAACTAGCTAACTTCTATTTAGATAATAATAAAGACAATCCTAAAAGATATTTTGAAAAATATAAAGTAGAAGAAAAACTAATATGCCCTAAATGTGGTAACGAATTAGTAAAAAGAAAAAGTACTAAAGGAGAACATATAGGTGAATATTTCTACGGATGCAAAAACTATCCAAAATGTAGATATATTAAAAATATATAATGAAAGAGGACTCAATATGAACTTTATTGGTAGTAAAAAATTAGAAACAGAAAGACTTATATTAAGAGCCACAGAAGAAACAGATTTAAAAACATTATGGAAAATCTTATCTATTCCAGAAGTCAATAAATATTACTTAACTTGTAAGTTAAGTGATGATTGGGAAAAAGAGAAGAAGTGGCAATATAAAAAGTTAGAAAAAGCTAACGACTTAGATGTTTTCCAGTGGAGTATTATATTAAAAGAAAAAAATGAATGTATTGGTCAAATTAGTATTCAAGAAAACGGAGAGGACTTATCAATAAGAGATATAGGCTGGTTCATAAATCCAATATATCAACAAAAAGGCTTTGCTTTTGAAACAGCTAGTAAAGTAATTGAATATATGTTTGAAAAGGTAAAAATAAACGCAATTGAAACCTCTTCAGCAGTATGTAATCCAGCATCATTTAAATTAATGGAAAAACTAGGATTTAATAAAAGAAGTGAAGAAACACATATGAATAGTTATACATTCGGTGGAGATGTTGAAAGTGTATCATATGGATTAACTGCTAAAGAATATAATAAATAAAAGGAGATTAAAAATGTCAAAAAGTTGGTACCCAATAATTAACACTGAAAAATGTATAGAATGCGCAGCATGTATAAACTATTGTAAAAACAACGTTTACGATCAAGAGACAAAACCTAAACCCATTGTTAAAAGTCCAGACAATTGTTATGAAGGTTGTCATGGATGTGGAAATACATGCCCAGTAGATGCAATTAGCTATTATGGTGATAAACTAATAACTAATATAGCTCAAAATACCAAAACAAACAATAATCAATAACACTTATTCATTAAGATTATATGTTAATAACAAATAAAAAGTAGAGTAGTAGTAAAATAGTAAAAAAAAAAACATTAAAATTAATGTTTTTTTTAATTATTATAATATATTTTTAAATATCGTAGTTTTTGATCTGCTCATTTCCTTAAGAGTACTCATAACACCCTCATTGCCTATTCCAGAATGTTTCCATCCGCCAAAAGGCATCTCAAATGATCTGAAGAATGAAGCTCCATTAATAACAACAGCACCACACTCAAGCTCATTAGTTACTTTCATACAAGTACTTATATCACTCGATATAATATTACCACATAATCCAAAAGAAGAACTATTAGCAATTTCAATTGCTTCATTAATATCCTTATATTCAATAATTGATACTACAGGACCAAAAATTTCCATATCTTTAGCAACAGGCATATCTCTAGTTACATTATCTATAATAGTAGGTTCATAAAACGCTTTATTCCTATTACCACCACAAATAATTCTAGCCCCAAGCATAACCATATCATTAACTTGCTTTTCAACGTTAATTGCAGCATTTTCACTTATAAGACATCCAATTTCAGTGCTCATATCCATAGGACTACCAATTTTAATAGCCTTAACTCTATCAACTAACTTTCTTGTAAACTCTTCCTTAACATCACTATGTACTAAAAATCTTTTACTAGCACAACAAACTTGCCCAGTATTATAAAATCTTCCCCAAATTGTTTCATTAACAGCAAGATCTATATCTCCATCATTATGTAAAATGAAAGCATCATTACCACCTAATTCAAGCATAACATGAGTCAAATTTCCACTACAAGTTTTCATTGTTTCCATGCCAGCTTGCGTAGACCCAGTTAAACTAACTAAATCAACGCCTGGATTTTTTGAAAGCGCTTGAGCAGCTCTTGCACCACTACCATTAATAACATTTATGGCACCTTCACTAACACCAGCCTCAATTAAAAGTTCAGCATATCTACAAAGGGTAAGGGGATTATGAGCAGACGGCTTTAATATGACCGAATTACCCATAATAAGAGCACTAGGAACCTTTTGTGTAAACAAATCACTAGGAAAATTAAAAGGTATAACAGCAACTACAACACCATGAGGATATTGCATAGTATACTGAATATTTCTCTCATTACCTTTCTCTTGACCAAAAGGTATAAGTGATCCATATTCATGCTTAGCTTTTTCTACAAAAGCTCTAAGCCCAATATTAACATTCGCAATCTCACCAATAGCTTCCTTGATAGGCTTACCAGTTTCCATACAAAGAAGCTTAGCAAGTTCATCTTTATTTTTAAGAACTAAATCGTTAAACTTATATAAAATATCAGCTCTTTCATGAAGAGGTATCTTACTCCATACCTCATATCCTTTTCTAGCCTCAATAACTGCCTTATTACAATCATCCTCAGTACTTTCAGGTACAGTATCAATAAACTCATCAGTAGCAGGATTAATTACTCTTATAACATTCCCGTCACTAGAGTCAACCCATTTATTACCTATTAAATTTTTAGCCATACTATTCCTCGAAACCAGTATAAGATAATGACAACCCACCAACAGTATTAGAACTATGCTCATTACTTCCATACTCTCCAAAAGTAAATGCCATTAAAAACTCTTTATCTCCAGTAGCTTTCTTAACTTCAGGATAAATTCTATCTTCAATCTCAGCAATAGATAAACCAAGTCTTCTACCACCACAATGAATCAAGAAATAACTCTTAGCATTATCATTCATAAGAACATTTAATTCATTAACAGTTTTCTCATTAGCTTTTAATATCCCCTCAGGAGTATTCTTAAGAAGAATAACAGCAGTATTTAAAGCCATATCAGCTCCAATATTCATAGAATAATCATCATTTGCAAACATCGGATGCCTTACAGCAACAATATTTCCAATAGGGTCTTTAACTCCAAGCGGTTCACAAATAGTTTCAACAAGAATAGAACCACCTTTTAAAGAATCCAAAGATTTACCAGTCCATTCAGCATATTTCACAACAGCTGGAACTCCATCTATTTCAACCAAAGTTCTTTTCCCATCTAACTTAGTAATTATCCCAACATGTTCAGTTTCAGTATAAGCACCAGCATAAATATTCTTCATTTTTGTATCAGTATAGAATACTGCAATAGCACATCCACTACTAAATACTTTATCATTACAAATAACACTCCATTTACCTTCAACAGTATTATCTGCAGCAGACCCTCCAAATACAGGAATATCTCCTAAAACATCTTGAATACCTTTTAAATATTCTTCCTCTTCACCAGGATTAGCTGTCATAAAGAAATAATCTGGCTCTTTGTCTTTGCCCTTAACAGAGTTCATAACCTCTGTTGCAATTTTAACACCAATTTCTCTAGGCGTTTCATTAGTTTTTTCACTACCAGCAATAACAACTTCAGCGTTACCACCAAATGCCATCATACCAGCATAACCATCTTTAGAATTTAAATACCCATCATGAGTACATATAGCTGCACTAGAAGTACATCCCAAGAAAGGAACATCTCCAGCAACACTTTTAATACCATTAGCTAATTCATTTTGATCATAAACAACAGATGTAAATAAAATACCAGCTTTCATATTCTTTAAATTTGCACTCTCAGCAGTTTCAACTCCTGCATCAAACGCACTTACATTTTGACTATAACCAACTTTAGTTTTCATATTTAATACCTCCTAATATGCTTTATTGTAAAGTTCTTTTATATCATTAACATTTACTTCTCTAGGATTTCCACCAGTACAAGGATCCTTAAGCGCCTCACTGCTTAAAAAATCAAAATTTTCTACTTTAACATCAATTTCTCTAAGCCTTTTAGGAATCCCTAATCTTTCAGATAACCCCTTAATAGCATTAACAACAGTCTCAATAACACAATCATCAGAAATATTCATATCTAACCCAAAAGCTATACCAATATTTCTAAATCTCTTCTCGTTACCAACTCCATTAAATTCCATAACATATGGAAGTAATAGAGCATTTGCTACTCCATGAGGAGTATCATATAAAGCTCCAAGCGGATGCGCCATAGAATGAACTATACCAAGTCCAACATTGCTAAATCCCATACCAGCCATATACTGTGCAATACCCATCTTATCCATTGCTGTTTCATTTCCATTACAAGCTTCTTCGATATTTTGATATATCAACTTCATAGCTTCCAAATGGAACATATCACTAAACTCATTACTCGCTTTAGTGATATAACCTTCTAGTGCATGCGTAAGCGCATCCATTCCTGTAGCAGCAGCAACACTCTTAGGCATCTTTAGTAAAAAATCAGTATCTACTATAGATAGAATAGGCAAGTCATTACTATCAACGCATACCATCTTAGTTTTACGATCTTCATAAGTTATAACATAATTGATAGTAACCTCAGCCGCAGTTCCTGCAGTAGTAGGAATAGCAATTAACGGAAGACCTCTGTTCTCCGTATTAACAACTCCTTCTAATGAAACAACATCTCTGTGCCTTTCATTTGTTCTAGTTATCGAAATACATTTAGCACAATCAATAACAGAACCACCACCAACAGCGATTATGTAATCAGCATTGCTGTTTATACAAACTTCCAAACCATCTAAAACATTCTTTATAGATGGATTTGGTTTAACATTTGTATAAAGCTCATAATCCATTTGCCACTCATCAAGAAGACCAGTGACCATATCGGTAACACCGACTTCTTTTAAAGTCTCATCACTTACAACAAGTGCTTTTTTAAATTTCCGTTTCAATATTTCATCTTTAAGTTCTAACCTAGACTTACTTCCAAAATAAGAAACTTCATTTAAAATTATTCTCTTACTCATATTTAAATCCTCCTATTTTAATAGTACATCTTATTAAAGAAAAATTCAATAATATTTAAAGGATTCTACAACCATTTAACGGTATAAATCCTCAAAAAATATACAAAAAGAGTATAATAACTACTCTAAGTTTAAAAGTGATAAATAAAATTACGACCTGTCGTAATTTACTCAAAAGAAAGCAAAACATTCATATGTATATTAAAAATAAGAACTCATTGAACAACCAATTATAACAAATCTAATCACTCATGAAAATTTGATCATTATGTTGTATTAGCAATAATTTCATTATTAATATTAGTAATTCAAAAAATATAAAAAATTATAGATAACAAAGAGTATTTAAATTTTTAAATAAATCATTGTATTAGATTAAAAGATATAATATAATGACATTATAAGGGAGAGAGATAAATGAAAAAT
>CAYJJI010000033.1:0-6853 GCA_964370475.1 uncultured Muribaculaceae bacterium
GTTTGGGACCATGAGGTTGCAGGTTCAAGTCCTGTCACTCCGACCATTTTTTTGCCTTTTTTAGGTAATTTAAGAGAATTATATAATGGTCCAAACATAGTTTTTATGCTATTTTTCAAGTAATTTGAAAAATGGCATAATTTTTTTAAATTCTGATAAGTTCTTTAAAATAACTATATTTTTTCTGCAAAAATTTTCTACAAAGCTTTTTGTATTTTGTAGAATTTTTCGGTAAAAATATTTAACGTAGTTGTTATGTCTTAAAATATTAAATTTAAGGAGAATAACAATGAATTTTACACACATAAAATAAACGAATGTATAAATTATAAATTTTATCAAACACCTACTACTTTATTTGAATTTGAAGGATATAAAGATAAAGTAACACTTGCAGGAAAAATACTTTACGGCTTTTTACTTAGTAGACTAAATCTATCTTTGTAAAACAACTGGTATGATGAAGAAAGTAATGTATATTTAATATTTACAAGAAAAAACAAGATATGGGTAGACCTAATTTAATCTATGTTGGTAAAATAAATTTACCTAGCAATTCCGATACTTTAAGAATCAGAAATATTACGAGGTAGATATATAGATAATAGATAGATGAATAGCAAGCACTTCAGTTTTGACACCTGCCACAATTCTAATATGGGAAATATCCCATACCCTTATTAATATGTGAATTGAGGAATTAATTTGAATATTATAAAAGAAAATAATGAGATAAAAACATTTTATACTAAATACAGTTTTGAATTTGAGGAGTATTTAGATTCATTTTCAGTAGATTTAGCTACAATCAATTCACAGTATTATAATATTATAACTAATATAAAATTACTTAAAACAAGTTATCCAAAAGTTAGAATTTTTTTTGATAATGATATAGATAGTAGTTTAACTGATGAAGAATCATTAGCTATTATTAAAATTTAAAATTTAGAATATGATAATAAAACTGTTGAAAACAAAGAATTGCTTTTTAGAGGTAAAGATGAGTTTGAGAATTTAAGAAGACTATAAAAAATTTCTAAGAGCGAGAATTACTTCTCGCTCTTTACTTAATTTAAATTGTTTTTTAATTTTCCATCTGGATTTGAAACCGGATACTTTACATTATTAATTTCTCTTACATGATATTCAGTGTATGTACCATTTTCTATTTTTTTTACTACTTGTGCTCTAGTCATTACGTTATTTGAAGAAGTGTCTTTAAATAGTTTATTAGCTCCTGATGCTGTTTCAGCTATAACTTTTAATTTTTTCATATATTTCCCTCCAATTCTGCCCTAAATTTGAAATTTCACTTTATTTTTCAAACAGAATATGATATAATGCAACTATTAATATATTCCAGTATATTTTTAGTAGTCCTATTATCATTAGGGCTATTTTCTTTTTAAGTTTTCTTTTATGACTATAACTTTAAAAGTCAAATGTTACTTGTTCTTTAACAAAGTCAGCTTTATTATCTTTAATTTTAATTTCAACAGCTTGTTTGGAAACTCCAAATATTTCACTTAATTTTTTAATAATTTCTAAATCTGCAAATTGCTTTTTTAATATATTATATTCTTTATTAAATATTTCATAAGGCATTAATATTTCTGATGCAAAATAGTTTGCTTGCCACTCTACAATTTCTAACTCATTCATATCTTTCCTATATAGCTTATTATTATCATCACAACTTATCATTTTATCAAGTTTTTCAGAATCAAAAAAACTTAACTGGTCTTCATCTATATAAAACATATCACTATGCAAAACATAATGTCCAATTTCATGTGCACAAGTAAATCTATACCTTCCTTCATTACTTAAGTCGCTTATTAATTTAGTGTTAATAACAATAGTATTTTTATTTATGTGTATTTTTTGTTTTTCATAATTATTATAAACATCTATTTCTGTATCATAAAACACAAACATACCTAATATTTCATTCTTATAATCAATATTTTGAAATTCTAATGCAATTTGTAATTTTAATTCAATAAGTTCATCTATATCAATTATAGTAGGTTTTTCTAAAGCTATAGGATAATGTTTTAATAAAAATTTATTAGCTTTATTCCTTAGCATAGCCTTATTATAAAACTTAACTTTGTTCATTATCTTTTTTTATTTCCCTTCTTAATATAGCTATTTTTTTAGGATTGTTTATTAAATATTCTTCAATATCCTTAGGTAATTCTTTTTTTTCTTTTGCCACCAAATCAAACAATCTCGTTCTATTAGCTGTATCCAAATCTAAAGCATTAGAAATGCTTTCAATAATTTCATAATTATTAGTAGGTTTTCTTCTACCATTTTCAATATCGCTTAAATATGTAGGCGATATGCCTATCATTTGTGAAAATTTTCTTAATGATATATTATTTTTTAATCTATTCTCCATAACAAATTTTCCAAATTCCATATACCCTCCTTCTTGAACTGTACGCTATCAGCTTATAGTTTGATTATAACATAATTTTCTTTACTTGTCAATAAAAAATCAGTAAATTTATATATTTAAATAAATTTACTGATTTTTATTTAATTATCTGAATATTTTTCAAATAAATATTCTTGTATCTCTTTTAAATTCATTTTAGGTGATAAATTAGTTTCTGTACCAACTGATATTACATATATATAGTTTTCTTTTGTATAATAACGAAGATCATTTTTATTAATAAATTCTTTTATTGTATCTAACTTAGCCAATAAACATATATATTGATACTGTTTATTTATATACATTGTATAATTATTTTCATGAGCTTTAGTAAAATGCTGAGATGGAGTTAATAAAATTAAATTTTCTAAATATGCAGATATTTCTGGATATTCATTAACAGGAAATATATGATGAACTTGTGTAGCTATTCCTATTGATAATTCATCTTTTACTTCACTAATATTGCCATGTAACTTTCTTATTAACCTTTTTGATTTTTGTACTATATAATCTTTATATACATCAGAATATACAATTTTATCTTGTAATTTATCCTCATACTCTGCTCTTGTTTCACTAACACCTTTATTAACATCTCTAAAATTTATTCTATTATACATAAGGTCAGTATATTTTATTATATTTTTAGATATATATCCTCGTTCACTTCCATTACAAGAATTTTTAAAAGCTAAAGGATTTATAACTTTAGTAAATATTCTTTTAGGTTCCAAATTCCCTTTAATATTAGTATTATATTTAATAAATTCAATATATTTATCTTTTACATTTTTATAAGTATTTTTATTAGGATTAGAAAAAAATGATTCAAAATAAGTATATATATCAGAATCTTTTAATACTTTTTCTAAATATATAATTATAAATTCTAATGCATTTCTTTCTTTTATTGATATATATTCTAAAATTTCATTATTTTGAATTTCAAAATAGTTAGTTCTTCCAAATTTAGAACAATTTAATATTTTTGCAGCAGATAACATTTTAAGAGGTTGTTGAATAAATTTATCATATTCAGATTTAGCATTTTCATTATCCATACTAGGTTTACTAAATAAATTTTTAACAGTTTGATTTAAATAATCTAATTCCCATAAATCTTTAGTCGTGAATTTAACCTTACTTGCTGTTAAATTTGACCAATATAAAATTGCTTCTGCAATAACTGTTAAAACATCAGGTGTAACTTTTTGATCTATAAATCTCCCATCCTTTGTTATTCTTAAATCAAAATTGTAATTATTAAAATGTTTATTAATTATATCATTCATCATAATTCTCCTTTATACAAAAAAATTCAACTGAATTACTATCAATATTTAAAGATCTTGTCCCATAATTTCTAGCAATCTTATAAAATTTTTTAAATTCATCCGTAGCATAAAATTCTAAATCATCATCTTTTATATTAATACCTTGTTTAGGAGTTAATATCGCTAATGATCCATTTGGAATTGTATTTTCTGGCATATAACATGCTCTTGGATTATATGTCAAATTAGGTATTAGTATAGCATCTTTATTATTTATATACTTTTTAACAGATAACATTTCTATTTCATCAATATATTGATCATATCCCGCAATATCAACAATATTTCTATCTTCAATATTCCTAGATTTAAGAACTCTATATTTCCCCTCATTTTTTAGCATTTTAGTTGTTATTTGCCTATCTCTAAATACAGTAAAAACATCAAATTTTTTATTTTCAACAAATTCATCAAACCAACTATTTCTATAAATTAACCATGATTTAAACATAGACTCTGTTATATATTTTTGGTCTAACACTTCATCTTTTTTTGTTATATATGAATATATTTTTGTTTTTTTGTTTTTTAAATTATAATTAGTTATAATTGTGTTTATAGTTTCTATTTTTATCCCTTTAAATCCATATTCTCCAAAATCTATAATAGAATGGATGTGTTTCTCTTTAATTATTTCTCTTGTTTTATCAAATTCAGGGGCATTTAATAAGCTCTTTGGTGTTATTAATGATATAATGCTACCATCTTTTAGTGCTTTTTCCATAAAAAATGCAAACAAATTATTAGTTTCTTTATTAATATTTTGATTTTTATACACTTTTAATTTTGAATTATTTGAATTTAATTTGTCAAAAGGAGGATTCCCTATAACAAGGTCATATTTTTTTTCTAAATTTAGTAATAAATAATCCCCTTCTATATAATTTATATTTATATTTTTTTCTGTAATTTTATTATCTAATATTATTTTACATATATCTAACATATCTTTATCAATATCAACAACATCTATATTTATTTTTTTATATTTTGTCAGTATTTTACATAGATAAAATATAAAATTACCTGCTCCAACACTAGGTTCTAATATATTAATTTCATCTTTTAGAAATTCTGGTATTTGCTTAACAATATTTTCACAAATATCTAGATCAGTATAAAAAGCTGAATGTTTATTTCTATTGCAATTAGACAATTCTACAAGTCTATACAAATTATAAATAGGCATTTTATTTATATTTTTATTCACATACTCTTTCAAATTTTTAATATTATTCAAATTAAATTTTTCTATTATATCTTCTATTTCCTTTGAATTATACTCTTTACTTTTTAAATTAATTTTTATATTATTAGCTATTTTATTAAAAATTATAGTAGGTACTGCTTCACCAATTGATTGTCTTATATTAATTTCATTTTTTTTCAAGAATTTTTGTTTTTCTTCGAAATTATAATTATTCAATTCTTCAAAGTCAAGATCGGTCCAATTAAAAATTTGTGGTATACTCATCATTCTCATTAACTCTCTTATACTAAATACTCTATCATCTTTTGGATGAACAGTAGATTGACTTGCTAATTGATCATTCCTTGTATGAATACAAGGGCAAACTTTATTCCAAACTTGTCTTGTATATTTATCTGAATTTAAATTTTTATTATATTTTATTACGCCATCCACTATTGTATGTGGTATTTTAGATATATCAATATTTTCAAAAGCTGATTGACCCTCATTTATATCTGATATCCATGCTCTCATTCTTTCATTATACACTCTGAATTGATGATATATGTCATTTTCATCTATTTGCCCCATTTGCGTTAATGATGGTAAATCTCCTATAACTTCTTTCATAGTTTTCTCTTTTTCATATTGAGGAAATAAATCTTCTACAATTATATTTTTAAAATCATTTCTTACACCTATAACAAGAGTTCTTGTTCTACTAGACACTCCACCATAATTTTTAAAATTTAAAATTTTATAAGATATTTTATAATTATTTTCTAAATTATCATATATAGCTTTTTTTATTGTTTTTTCATTGTTATCTACATCTATACACTTTGTATTTAAAAAAGCTCTTACATTTTCAAAAATAAATATTTTTGGTTCTACCTTGTTAATCATTTTAATAGATTCTACAACTAATGAATTTCTCGGACTTTCATTATTTTTTTTATGATTAGCAACTGACATGCCTTGACAAGGAGGAGTAGCAATTATTACATCTACAATATCTTTTTGCTTCTTTTTTCTTTGCCATAATAGTATTTCATCCATTATTTTATTTTTTGTTTCTTGTTTAGTAATATCTCCTAAAATATAACCACTATCATTTATACATTTTTTATTATTTTTTTGTATATTTAATCTTCTCTCTATTAATTCATTAGTCGCTATACATTCATAATCTGCCATTTTAAAACCATAGCAGCCTACTCCTGCAGAACTAAATAAAGATATATATGTTAACTTTCTATTTATCATTTTTTCCTCCATTTTATTTACTTTTTTATACGATTCATTAATCGTACTATTATTTTCTAATTTATTTTAATACTAAAAAAGGGATTGGGATTTATCCAATATTAGAATTTGTCAGCTAGACAAATTCAATGCTTACTATTCTTATTTTTTAACCACTTTAATACTTTCTACTACTTATTTTCCTCTCCAAATTTATATACATTCGCTTTATTTTTTCAATTAAAATTATCATACTCTGCTTTAGCATTAACATGAGAAAGTAAATCATTAACTTTATTTTTCATTTTAATTCTCCATTCATTATATAAATAATCTTTAATATTAACATTATAACATTTTATATATATTTTTACAATTATTTATATTCTTTATCTTAGTATTTTAATAGATTAATGACTTACCACTCCGTCCATTTAAACAATTTCAATAGAATTATATAGAACTGAAAATGTAGTAAATAGATACTAATAAAGGATTTGATTAGTATCTATTTTTTATGTACTCTTTCTTATTTACACAAAACTCTATAGTATTTCATTGTTAAACTTGTTTTTTTATGTAAACTATGATATAATTAATATATGTCAAAATATAAATTTAAAATAA
>CAYJJI010000034.1:0-5453 GCA_964370475.1 uncultured Muribaculaceae bacterium
TGTAGCTTTAACATCAACCATTGGGTATCCTGCTAATATTCCACCAGCCATTGCTTCTTGTAATCCTTTATCAGTTACTGGAATGTATTCACGAGGAACAACTCCACCAACGATTGAATCAACGAATTGATATCCGTTTTCTGGATTTGGTTCAAATTTAACCCAAACATGTCCGTATTGTCCACGTCCTCCAGATTGTTTTACGTACTTACCTTCACATTCACCCATTTGAGTTAATGTTTCTCTATAAGCAACTTGTGGACGACCAACGTTAACTTCAACGTTGTTTTCGTCTTTCATTCTTCTAATTAAAACTTCTAAGTGTAATTCACCCATACCACTAATTACAGTTTGACCTGTTTCATGATCAGTTCTATATTTGAATGTAGGATCTTCTTCTGCTAATTTTTGTAAAGCAGTACCCATTTTATCAACATCACCTTTTGATTTTGGTTCAACAGCCATATCGATAACTGGTAATGGGAATTCCATCCCTTTCATGATTACTGGAGATTTTTCTTCACATAATGTGTCAGCTGTAGTTGTATCTTTCAATCCAACTGCTGCTGCGATTTCTCCTGCATAAACTTCTGAAATTTCTTTACGGTTATTAGCATGCATTTGTAATATACGACCGATTCTTTCTTTAACGCCTTTTGTAGCGTTAGTGATGTAAGAACCACTATTTAATTTTCCAGAGTAAACTCTGAAGAATGCTAGTCTTCCTACAAATGGGTCAGCCATAATTTTAAATGCTAATGCTGTAAACGGTTCATTGTCTGATGGATGTCTTTCAATGTCGTTTCCATTTTTATCAATACAAGATATTGATGCTACATCAGTTGGTGCAGGCATGTAATCTAGTACTGCATCTAATGCAAGTTTTACACCTATATTAGATAAAGCTGATCCACACATAACTGGGAAGAATTCAGATGCAAGTACACCTTTTCTGATTGCAGATTTGATTTCTTCTACTGTTAATTCATTTCCTTCAAGGAATTTTTCCATTAATGCATCATCATATTCAACAGCTTTTTCAATAAGATTCATTCTCATTGTTTCTGCTTTTTCTTTTAATTCTGCTGGAATTTCAATTTCAGTAGATTCTTCATGTTCTCCACCATCATATTGGTAAGCTTTCATTGTTACTAAGTCAATAATTCCATTGAATTCATTTTCAGATCCAATAGGACATTGAATTGGAGCATAGTTTGCTGCTAATCTTGATTCAATAGTTTTCATTGAAGCGAAGAAGTCAGCTCCTATTTTATCCATTTTGTTTATAAAGAACATTCTTGGTACTTTATATTCATTAGCTTGTCTCCAAACTGTTTCTGATTGAGGTTCTACACCTGCATTAGCATCTAGTAAACAGATTGATCCATCTAATACTCTTAGAGAACGTTGAACTTCAACTGTGAAGTCTACGTGTCCTGGAGTATCGATAATATTTAATCTATAGTTTTTCCAGTGAGCTGTTGTAGCTGCAGAAGTAATTGTAATACCTCTTTCTTTTTCTTGTGCCATCCAGTCCATTTGAGAAGCTCCATCATGAGTTTCTCCAATTTTATGTGTTATTCCTGTATGGAATAATATTCTTTCTGTGAATGTTGTTTTCCCAGCATCGATATGAGCCATGATCCCAACATTTCTTAATTTGTCAATTGCAACGTCTCTTGCCATATGTCTCTCCTACCATCTATAGTGAGCAAATGCTTTGTTTGCTTCTGCCATTTTGTGAGTATCTTCACGTTTTTTAACAGCTCCACCAACACCTTTTGCTGCATCCATTATTTCGTTAGCTAAGTTTGTAGCCATTCCTTTACCGTTTCTTAATCTAGCATAGTTCACTAACCATCTTAGTGATAATGCTTGTGCACGGTCATCTTTAACTTCGATCGGTACTTGGTAATTTGAACCACCAACACGACGAGATTTAACTTCTAAAGCTGGACGAATATTTTCCATTGCTTTAGTATAAACTTCTATTGGTTCTTCACCAGTAGTTTCTTTTATAATGTCAAATGCTTTATAAAGAATTTTTTCTGCAGTACCTTTTTTCCCATCATTCATTATTTGGTTAACTAATTTAGTAACTACTTTTGAATTATAAATAGGATCTGGTAATACATCTCTTTTAACTGCACGTCTTTTACGCATTATTATTTCCTCCTTTACTTATTTTTTAATTTATTATTTAGGTTTTTTTGTTCCGTATTTACTACGACTTTGCTTACGGTTGTTAACACCTTGAGTATCTAGTGTTCCACGGATTACATGATAACGAACCCCGATAAGGTCTTTAACACGTCCACCACGAATTAATACTACACTATGTTCTTGTAAGTTATGTCCTTCTCCTGGTATATAAGTATCTACTTCTCTACCATTTGATAATCTAACACGCGCATATTTTCTTAATGCTGAGTTTGGTTTTTTTGGTGTTCTTGTAGCAACTTTTGTACAAACCCCTCTTTTTTGTGGGCTATTAGATTTTGTAGTTTTACGTTCCATACTATTAAATCCAACGTTTAACACTGGACTTTTACTTTTTCTCTTTTTATCTTTACGATTTTTACGAACTAATTGATTAATAGTAGGCATAATACCCTCCTTTCATGTGCACACACCCTGGTGTATCACGATTTCCTTTAAATTAAGCTCCACAAAGGGTGAAACTTGATTTAAAATGCATCATTAATATATCAAAACTGTTGATTTTTGTCAACACTTATTCAAGTTATATTTATATTTGTTTTACTTATTAAGAATTTTATTTTTAATTATAAAAAAAGATAACTATTTATTTAAGTCATCTATTTTTTGTTTGTATTTTTCTTTTTGGTAATCTTCATATACTGGTACTGGTCTTTTTTTAGCTTCTGCATCAGCTTCATACATTTTGTATTCATCTCTAAAACCTAGTATTCCAGCAAATAAAACGTTTGGAAACATTTGAATAGCATTTATATAATCTTCAACATTTTGATTATATTGCTTTCTTGATGCAATAACATTTTCTTCTACTGTTATATTTTCACTTATTACTTTATTTATTGTATCAATAGTTTTTAGTTCAGGGTATTGTTCGTGAATCTGTCTCATCCCTGAGAACATGCTTCCAACTGCTCTATCTATTTGTTGTACTGCAGCGATATCATTATTACGATTATCATATGATTTTCTTAATTCATCAAACCCAGTTCTGTTTTTAGCAATAGCTCTATAAACTTCTGATTCATGGTCTAGAACTCTTTCAGCTTGTGAAAACAAACTTGACATTAAGTCGAATCTTCTTTGTAATTCTGCATCAATTGTACCAATTGATTTTTTGATTGCTGTTCTTTTGCTTACTAAATTGTTATATGTTAACAATAGTAGCACAGCTAATACTCCTAGTATTATTAAAGCTATAGTCATTGTTGTCACCTCTCTTTCTTATATATCCAACTAATTAATTAGTAGATTTTTGTGTGATTTCATCGAATGTAGATGCTATTGCATCTTCTTTGTCCATTTCGTTATCTGAACATTCATCTAATAGTAGTGACTCTGTGAAAAATCCACTATCACTTTCGTATAAAGGATTTGAATCATTTTCTATTGAATAAGAATCAACTAGAGTTAATTTTTTGAAATATTTATTTATTAAATATTCAATCATGAATAATTCATACATCTTTGATAATCTACTACATTTTAAATCATCATTAGTTATTGAACTTACATTTAAGAATCCTTTGAAATAATCTTTTGGTTTTTTAAAGATACTCTTATCACTATTTAATAAATTTAGTGTAGACTGTTCTTTAGCAAATTGAATATTAATTCCGTTATTTATTACCATAGAATATGGACCGTATTTTTTTCTTAGAAACAATAACAGTTCTTCTACTTGTGGAGTTATAATTTTATGTGCATTAAGTACTGCTTCTTCTTGTTTTTCTTTGCTTGTAAATAAGTTTCCTAGTTTATTAACAGATACGTTGTTAATTTCGTTTTTAATCACGTCATCAACACCCATTTTATCTAATACATTTCCAAATCCCGTTTTTCTCATTGCATTTTCTAACATACCATTTGCAGTATCTGTTGCAATATCTCTAACTTTCTTTTGTGTATCTTGACTTACTAGTTTTGATAAATTTTCATTTTTAGGATATATAGTACAATCAAAAATTTTATTTAACTCTCCAGTATTGAATGAAAATCTAGTTCGATCATTAGTCATTCCATCAACAGTAGCTTCTGTTAGATGAGATACGAAAGTTTCGTCTGTATCTATTCTTATCGCTGTGTCGTTATTACTGTTTATATCTAAACTAAAAGCAAAACCTTCAAAGACTTTATCTGTTCTAGTTTCAGTCCTACTTCCGCTGCTCGTTTGAACTCTTTCTTTTGATACGTATTCTAGTTCTACTTCGTACATTTTTCCTAATGTTTTATTTTCTTGAGTCATTATTACAAAATCAATTAAACTTTTAATATTTTTTTTATTGTATCTGTATAGATCTCCCAATCCTGTTGCTTCATAATTTATTAGTTGTGATTTCGTAGTATTTTCAGCATTTATTCCTGCGTAATTTGCTATTAGTTGAGGTATATGAGAATAATAGAATCTTTCATACACTTCTCTGTCTTTACTAAATTTAAGATAACCAATAAATGCTCCAACAAATAATCCGATTATTATCCCTGGAATTGATGATTGATATATCAAGTGAGTTATTACTCCTAGTAATATTGCTCCAATAATACCTGCACCTATAATTTTCATATTTGCTGTTCTAGATACTTTTTTATATTTATATGCTAACTTTAAAACTTCTTTAGTTTTGTCTAGAGTATAATATTTTCTAAAATCGGCTTCACTTCTTTTTATATCTTCCATATTTACCTACCTATTAAAAATATATCATAAATTTTAATTATTTGATATATTTTTAATGTTATTTTACATAAAAAAAATGACTTACGTCATTTTTAATTAAGCTAATTCGATTGTAGCTCCAGCTTCTTCAAGTTGAGCTTTAATAGCTTCAGCTTCTTCAGCAGGAATGTTTTCTTTGATGTTACCACCGTTATCAGCTAATCCTTTAGCTTCAACTAATCCTAAACCAGTTAATTCTTTAACGATTTTGATTACAGCGATTTTGTTTCCTCCAGCACTAGTTAATACTACAGTTTTTGTAGATGGACCAGTTGCTTCAGCAGCTGCTGCAGCAGGAGCTGCTGCTACTGCGCTTGGATCTACTCCAAATTCTTCTTTCATTGCGTCAACTAATTCTTTTACTTCAAGAATAGTCATTTCTTTAAGACTTGCAATAAAGTCTTCAGTTTTAATTTTTGCCATATTATTCTTTTCCTTTCTTAATTTTCTTTTTGCTCAGCGTAAAGGTTAAGTCCAATAGCTAATTCCTTAACATATTGAATCATACCACCAGCAAGCA
>CAYJJI010000035.1:0-4839 GCA_964370475.1 uncultured Muribaculaceae bacterium
TTTATATAAGAAATATTTTATTACAAAGTGCTTATAATCATATTAAGTATGAAAACGAAAGAATAGAAAATGAGATTATTTATGAATTAGATAATATATGAAAAAAGCTGATGTTTACTCAACATCAGCTTTTTCTTTTAAGTCTACAAATTTTAGGATTTAACAAATAATACTTAATGCATAATGTTTTATATTAATTAAACATTTTATTCTAACAACGTTAATATTGTATATATTTCAATCAATACAATTCGATAATGTTTTAAAAAGACATTATTTTTAATAGTTCTATTTATAATAAACATCAATTATGATATAATTTCTACAGAGAATTCTAACAATGCGAAGTAAGGAGTAAATCATGGAAGAACTAATTGTAGCTATCAAAGAATTAGCAAAAACACCAAACATAGAAATCTGGAATCTAGTAATAACAACTATATTAACTGTATTTATTATATTTCAAACTTATAACAATAATAAAAAAATAAATAATTTAACTAAAGAAAATACAAATAAACAAATAGACTTAACCTTACTCGATAAACGTTTAAATGTTTATGATACATATGTTAAGGCTGGTATATTTTTAACTTCTAAAAGTATTAATGAATTAATTACCTTTGTTCCATCTACAGAATTTGCTTCTAACAAATTGTTTGAATTATATGAACATGAAAGCAAATTGGTAACTGCACACAATCAGGCAAAACTACTTTTCAATGATAAAGAGTTAATTGATTATTTAAGAGAAATTAGAAATTTGTATACAGACTATTTAATAGCATTTAACAAATTATTAAATTTTATTATAGAATTAGATAAAGCTAGAAAAAAAGAACCTAATAATATAAAAAATACTGTTAAAGAATTAGAAAATCTAAAAAATTCAGATATAGAAGTGATATCTAGAAAAATTTTAGATTTATTAGAAAATGATAGATTTGACAATATGTTTAAAGATTATATCATTATAGGAAAAACAAATTAAGGAGAAAACACAGAATGAAAAAAAGAACATGTATAGAATTATTTGCAGGTGCTGGAGGATTAGCACTTGGTTTAGAACAAGCGGGTTTTGAGTCTTTAGGATTAGTTGAAGTTGATAAACATGCTTGTGCAACTTTAAGGATGAATAGACCTAATTGGAATGTTATAGAAGAAGATGTTGTAAAAGTATCAGAAAAAGATTTGTTAAAATTATTCAAATTAAAACAAGGAGAATTAGATTTATTATCAGGAGGTTACCCTTGTCAATCATTTAGTTATGCTGGTGCAAAAAAAGGTTTAGAAGATGTTAGAGGAACTATGTTTTTCTACTATGCTGAATTTTTGAAACAATTAAAGCCAAAAATGTTTTTAGCAGAGAACGTTAAAGGTCTTAAAACACATGATAATGGTAATACCTTACAAACAATGATAAAAGTTTTTGAAGATATCGGATACGATGTAGAATGGCAAATACTTAATGCATGGCATTATGGCGTAGCAGAAAAAAGAGAACGTATAGTAATTATTGGTAAAAGAAAAGATTTAAAAGAAAAGATTAACTTTACTTACCCTACACCACATGAATATAAACCAGTTTTAAGAGATATTTTAAAAGATGTTCCTGAATCTGTTGGTGCTAAATATCCAGAAAGTAAGAAAAAAGTATTTGACCTTGTATCCCCAGGAGGATGTTGGAGAGATTTACCAGATGATGTTGCTAGAGATTATATGAAATCATGTTATTTCATGGGTGGTGGTCGTACTGGTATTGCAAGAAGATTATCTTGGGATGAACCTTGCTTAACACTAACATGTGCTCCAGCTCAAAAACAAACAGATAGATGTCACCCTGATGAAAGTAGACCTTTCACAACTAGAGAATATGCAAGAATACAATCATTTCCAGATGAATGGGAATTTAGTGGTAAAATGTCTAATATATATAAACAAATTGGAAATGCTGTACCTGTTGGCTTAGCAAAAAATGTAGGTATTTCTATTTTTGAAGCATTAAATGAAGGAGGAATTTAATATGTGGGAGATACCATTTATTAGTCGAGAAGACTTTAAAGAGCATGTAAAAAACACAATAAAAACATACGACGATACATTGAAAGGAATTGATTTAAATTCTTTTAATTCTAATTTGGTAGACCCTATCAAACTAACATTTGATAGTAAAGTATATAGAAAACAAATTGAAGAAGTTATTGAAAATGAAATTGCTAGACAACGTGATAAAACTAATACTAATGCTATAGGATATTTTCATCAAAATCTATTTAAGTATATTAATAATTGTAATGTCCCTGATCAAGGTTTTGATATAGAATTTACAAAGCGTGATGGAAGCATTGTATATGTTGAAATGAAAAATAAACACAATACTATGAATTCAAGTTCTAGTCAAAAAACTTTTATGAGAATGATGAACAAAATTTTACAAGAAGATACTGCTACTTGCTATCTAGTTGAAATCATTGCAAAAAGAAGTCAAAATATAACTTGGGTATGCGCTGTAGATAAAGAAAAATTATCTCACGAACACATAAAACGAGTTTCTATAGATAAATTTTATGAAGAAGTAACTGGCATAGCAAATGCATTCTATTTAATATGCAAACATTTACCATCTATGATTGAAGAAATAATTAATGAAAATGAGGAATTATCTGTTGAACAGGACACTGTTATAGATGAATTAAAAGCGGAAAGCAATGACATATTAAAATCTCTATATTTATTAGCATTTAAAACATATGAAGGCTTTGATAATTAATGAAAGTCATTACACTAAAACAACCATGGGCTACTTTAGTTGCTGAAGGAATAAAAAAATATGAATTTAGAAGTTGGAAATATAATTATAGAGGCAAAATTCTTATACATGCTGGAGCTGGCATTGATAAAGAGTATATGGAAAAATTTAAACATTTAAATCTTGATTATCCACAAAAAAGAATTATTGCTGAGGTTGAAATTAAAGATTGCATCTCACTCGATGATGCAATATCAAAGAAAATAAATGCTGATAATCCTTTGGTTTATGGAAATAAAATCAGAACTGGTTATGCATGGAAACTAGAAAATGTTAGGAAAGTTTATAGTACGGATGAAGTTTCAGGTAAACAAGGAAT
Source organism: uncultured Muribaculaceae bacterium (assembly GCA_964370475.1). Taxonomy (GTDB): domain Bacteria; phylum Bacillota_I; class Bacilli_A; order RF39; family UBA660; genus CAYJCL01. The sequence goes on from CAYJJI010000035.1 coordinate 3,129, forward strand.
ATGGCACTATGAGTTTTGATTAAAATATGATATAATAAATTAAAGATAGACGTACTTCATTTTTTATAATGGAGTATGCTTTTTTTTGGGAGGAATTATGACATTTACAGAAGAAAACTTAAAATATTACGCTGAGCCTATAAGTACAAGCGAAAACGAAAAGTGCCAAAATGCTTTAAAAATGGTAATAGATGCATTAAATGGTAACGGGTATTCATATAACAACTATTATAAACTTTTATCAGAACACACAAATATGTATGGTATAGAAATGAATGGTAATAATTATAATAGAAAAATAAAAATATTTATTCAAGGATCTTATGCTAACAATACTAATATTAAAAGAGAAAGTGATATAGATATAGCAATCATATTAGACAGTTGTTTTATAGCAAAGTACCCTGAAGGAAAAACTAATAGAGATTATGGTAATTCAACTTCAGATGATAATTTCAGCAAATTTAAATCGGATATATATAATATACTTGTAAATAAATTTGGAAATGATGTTAAACGTGGAAACAAATCAATTAATATTAATGGAAACACCTACAGAGTAAATATAGATGTAATCCCTAGTATACGTTACAAAGATTACACTTTTAATAATAATACTATAATACAAGAAGGAATATTAATATATTCTGATAACAATGAAACTATAATAAATTATCCAGAACAACATATTGAACAGGGAAAAATCAAAAATGTTAGAACTAATTTTAATTATAAAAAAATGGTAAGAATTATTAAGAAAATAAAATTAATTATGGAAGATAATAGTATTACTTCATGTAAAATGGTTTCATCATTTGGTTTAGAATCACTATTATGGAATATCCCTAACGAATATTTTGTTAAAAGTAGCAAACTAATTTATCGAATTGATGATATAATCAATTATTTAGATAAATATAGCATCGCTGATTTTAAAGAAGCAAATGGCATTAAAAGACTTTTTAATGTTGACACTGAAGTACAGTATTATAGGAATTTTATAAATGATTTAAAATCATTTTATAAACATGAAATTTAGGAGTAATGTATTATGAATGAAAAAGATAAAAGCTCATTGAAAATTAATTGCTACTTAATAGTGGGTTTAGTTTTTTTACTAAATTTTAAATTCAATATTACTATATTAAACACAATACCATATTCTTTCACAATTACTCTGTTTTTAAATATAGTTTACAGAAAGATAATATGGAAGCACAATCCATTTAATAAAATTCCTGTTTTAAAAAAGAAATATATCGGCAATTTGTTATCAACTTATGACAATAAAAAAAGAGTTGTTGAGTTAGAAATAAAACAAAATTACGATAGTTTGTTTATTAATATGAAGACAAAAGAAAGTTCTAGTAGTAGCGTTAGTGCTAATATTATACTAGAAAATGGAAATTATTATTTAATATTCACTTATAATAATATTCCACAACAAAAACATAAAGATCGTAGTAAAATTCATTTTGGAACATGTAAGTTATTAATTGAAAAAAATAAACTAAGTGGTTTTTATTTTACAGATAGAAAAACCACTGGTGATATTTGCGTAGTTGAAAAGGATAAAACACTATAATTTAAACTTGACTTACTATTTCAGTCGAGTTATACTCTATTTAAAGGAAGTTAGCAACTTCAATTAAAACTGCCCCATTAGGAAAATAAAAGTTGATAGATTAATTTCTATCAACTTTTTTATTTG
>CAYJJI010000036.1:0-4194 GCA_964370475.1 uncultured Muribaculaceae bacterium
TAGCAACTATAGATGGTATAAATTATTTTATTGGTATTGAATTTGATATATTGAATGAGGAATATTTACTAGATGGTATAAAATCAAAAAAAGAAAATAACAAAATAGATAAGTATCATTGTTTAGTAATATTCAGAAGTAAAGAAATAAATACACTGAATTTTAAAATGGAAGAGATGTATGGAAAGATAGATGAAGATTATACAAACAAATTCAAAGGTTATAGTGATTTAAAAGACACAGAATTGAAGTTTAGAAATACTTCATTAGATAGAATTATTGATTCGTTTATAGGTGAAGACTATATGTTAATAGCTCATGGTGAAAAAGATTCTGGAATAAAAGAAACATTCAAGCATGATATTACAAGTGCGCAAAGGATGATTTTAATGGGATTTATAAATTCATTGGAAATGTCACCAAATAAAGTAAATGCAAAAGAGCACTATAACGCAGGATTTAATAGTATTCTTAAAGGCGAATACAAAGGACGACAAGAAGTGCCGTATGTTGTTTTTTCCGATAATCACGATTTAGAAGTATATCCAAATTATAAAAAAGATCAAATTATTAACAATAGAGTATCCACGTGGATTAAAGGTGATTGCTCATTTGAGACTTTGAAACTAGCATTTGTTGATCCAATAAGTAGGATAAAAATAGAATATAACAAGCCAACAAAACCACTACTATATTTAGAAGAAATACAATTCGATACATTTGATAGTAATGGTAACAAGGAATTTAATTCAATAAAATTTTCTAGCGGTTTAAACGTAATTATAGGTGGTAGATCGTCAGGTAAAAGTTTATTGTTCAATGCTATACTTAAAAACTTGAAATCATCTAATGATAAAAGTGAGATAAATAAATATACGAATTCAGATAGCCGTCTAATTGATACTGAATCAATTAAAGCTAAGCTAAATATTAATCAAGATTTCCTTGATCTTAACAACTGCGAGACTATGGCATACACTCAAGAAGGTATAATTAAATTATTTGAAAATGAAGGTGTATTACTTTCGAGTGAATTACCATTTCATGATTATACTTCGGCAGAAATAACAAGTAAACAATCTGAATATATAGAGCATCTAAATAGACTGTCTGAAAATTATAATAGTTATTTTAAAGTGAATGCGTTAATTAGTAATGTAATGTATGATGATTTACAAAAGTATGGAAAAAAACGAGAAATGAATTTTGAATATAAAGATGGAGTTAATAAAGTAAATAATAACATAAGAGATTGCTCTTCAAAGATTAACGATGGATATGAAAAAATTAAAAAAACTATTGAAGCTTTAACGCAACTGTACGATTTAGAATTTGCTTCATTTAATTTGTTTGATAGTGATGAATTGGAAAAAATTGAGAATATAGTGCAATTATTACGCGATAAATTGAAAACTATGGAAATACATCATAAGTCAGCAAAACTAAGAGAAAACTACATTAATAGCCTAGATAAAATACTAGATGTTTTTATATCCGAGTCAAATAATAGTTTTGATAAATCTATATATGAAGCTGAAAAAAGAATTGAAAATACAGTGAGTGTAGCTAAAGATTACTTCACAAAAAAAATGTCTTTGAAGAAATGTTGTGACAAATTAAAAAATCTTAATGTAACTTTTGATTCTAAAAAAAATATAGTATCAGATCAATATTTATTACTAACTGAGATGAAGTCAGAAATTACATATGATACGATAGTGGACTTGTTTAAAGAAAGTGTAAAAGGTTTTGATGATGATTTATATACAGGCATAATTAAGATGATCAATGGTGAACTTAAAGTTTTTAGAAAAGATAACAAACCAAATAGTTTTGATTATCTTTTAGATAAAGTTAAAAAAGATTTGACTGAAAAAATAAAGCCCCTTTTTTCAATAGTTGAAAAAGGGGAAATTAAAGAATTAAATTCTAGAAACATGTCCCCAGGAAAGAAAGCGTCTTCTTTCTTAGAAATCAATTTAAATATAGGATTGAATAGTATATCACCTAAAATATATTTAATTGATCAACCAGAAGATAATTTGGACAATTTATTTATTACAAATATATTTGTTGATAAACTTCGCATGTTGAGAGAGAAACACCAAATAATTCTAGTAACCCATAATGCAGGAGTTGCAATAAATAGTGATGCAGAAAATATTATTATTGCTGAAAATGGCATTAAAGATGTAAATGAAAAAGAAGTAGAAAAACTAGTGTCTAATATAACTTATAGTAATTCTGGATTAGAGGATATTATTTTCCGAGAAAAGGTATGTAGATTATTGGATGGTGGTTACTATATTTTTGATATGAGGTACCATAAATACGACATACCATTCAAAAAATTATATGAGCCAATTAATAAAAGGGGGAATCAGTAATGGAAGTAAACTTTTCAATAAAAAATGAAAAAAAACTAAATATAGAAATCAATGGTAAAATATTTGAATATGACTTGGATACAAAATCTATTGATGCATCCGAGTATATTGAGGAATTAAGTTCACATTCAGAAAAGATGAAAATTATAATGAGCGAAGAAGATAGAGCAATACTGCCTAGCGCTTCTACTGAGTTCATAAATATGTGCACTTTTTTCAAGAAAATAACAATTGCATATAATGATGCATTTGATGAAGTATATATGGAAAGTGATGAATTAATAACTAAATAATGCATCAAAATTTTCGGGATTTTATTTTGGTAACACAACCGTGTAAATAGTGAAGAATTCTTCATTTAAGTACTAGTGAATTATTCTGTATCTAAACGGAATATTATCTACACAGTATATGATTCGTTAAGGAAAGAAGGTAGCAACAATGCTGGAGTTTAATGATAATGAGTATTCAGAAATGATATCTGAGATAATTCATGACCTAAGGTATATTAAACAATCAAATAGAGGTAAAATAGCAACTATTCGTAGGTATGCAGAGGTTTTATCGAGAAAAATATTAAATATAGGAAGTGATAACAAGTTTGATTTAGGAAAGATAAGCAATACTAAGATTTTTAATAAAAACATAAATAGGTTAGAATCTAACCTAAGAGAGTATTTTTTAGTTTGTGTAGAAAAAATACGACCAACAGGAAATGACGGAACACACACACAACACACTGCCATGTTTTTAGATGAGCAAGTACTAGAAATGGAAGATGCGCTATTAGATTTATATTCTGTTTTATTTATTAAATTTTTCAACTCGTATAAAGTAGATTTGAATTTTAGTCCAAATTCCTTGTTTTTATTTTCACTAATGCCTCCTGTAGTTAGATATAAAGTTTGGAAATTTCTATATAAATTTGATAAGAATAATATTATAGTTGTTGATAAACTATGTCTATCAATCATAAAAACAAAAAATAAAGGCCTTGCTATCGAATGGCTTAATAAAAATAGTGTGGATTTAAAGAATATTCCATATCCAACACAACAAGAGCGCAAAGATTATTTACGCAGTCGAATGCTAGCACAAAGGTCGAGCCAAGTGTTCTTTTCTTTAGATTTTGATAAGTATGATAATATTTATGATTTATTAAAAGAAAAAATAGAGAATTCAAATACTTCTATAAATGAAGCTGGAAAGCTATATGGAAATTTTGAAGAAGCATTAAACTATTATAAGAGAATAATCCCACATTATGTCAATAATAATTTATTTGAAAATGATAAAGCACTTACAGAAATAAATGAACTTATACAATTCACTTACATAGGAGTAAAATCGTAAGGTTAATGAAAAATATCAGGTGGAGATTTATTCTCTTAACAAATTTGAAACTAAATATGTATTTTAATGTTCAAAATTAAAATTATTATCACAATGATTAATTGAGTGTTTTAATGTATGTATCATATTAATTGCTTTTATCAAAAATAAGGTGAAATTGATCATTTTTATCTGATGTTATAGCTCCTGTTGTGCTACAAAGAGCCTATATTTTTATTTTACACCTTGCAGCTATTTTTTAATGATGTAAACAACTGATTAAAAGTGATAAATAATTGGAAAAAAACATGTCAATTTCCTGCCAAATTCAAAATTGTAATTTTAATTATATTTCTGACAGTCAATGAAACATGATAAATACATCGTATATTGCTGATATAGAAAAACAACTAGTTAATATACATATTCCCACATATGAAAAATAAACAATAAACTACATAACATATTAACTCAC
>CAYJJI010000037.1:0-4113 GCA_964370475.1 uncultured Muribaculaceae bacterium
ATATTTAAATTTTTGCTTGTGGATTATTATATCACACTAGTTATCTTATGTCAATTTAAATTAATAGAATTTAAAGTAATTATTGCATGAAAAAAGAACCTTAATTAAGGTTCTTTTTCAAATTAAACTTTAGATTTATCTCTACTCTTATCTTTATATTTAGAATACTCATTATATGTATACTGTGATTGATATTTCATCATATTCCAATAAGGTGAATGGTACTCTGAATATTTACGTTTTTTACCTAAAGCATCACAAAACTCTAACAACTTAAATAATTCATTTTTACTTATATTATCTAATAGTTTTGTTATAATAAAACCATGAAGAGCAGTAAAAGATTCGTTTTCATTAATTAGACTTATTAACTCTTTAAAATCAATTTCTTCACAGTCTAGGATATTTGAACATTCTTTGCTATATGTTTTTAAAGAAATTTTTAAATATTTTTGTTTATCCTCTTCTCTTGATAAATACAATATGAATATGATTTTAAACATACGGTCTGTCATTATATAGCTATCATATTCTGGATATTCCTTACACTCCTCTAAAAACGTATCCTCCTCACAGATAAATTCTTTAAAAACATCTCCATATTCGTCGTCAAATGATATTCTTAAATAACCACATAATCTATCGAAGAATTGCTCATTTATAATATGATGATCAGATATGATTTCAAACGCCCTTCCTTCGCCAAAAAATTGATACAGGTTTTGATAAAATGTGATAAATTCTTTTTTAGTTTTCATAATTCCCTCCAATTGGTAGTTAATTTAATCTTAATACATAGTTAGTATTAATTGCTCTTTTTGAACATAAATATATTATACCATAGTTTACATAAAAAGTCAATATTTTACATCTATTTAGATATTTCATATTAAATAGTAATTTTAACTTAATTTTCACAATTTAAAATAATGATTAACTTATATTCATTTATTTGTCTAAAAGGTTATATTTTAATTATGCATGGCCTTTTTAACCTATATTAGTGTTAAAACAGTTAATGCACTTTACATAATTATGTTTTTATGGTATAATATATGCAAGTAAATATTTTACTACCAATTTAAATTTAAGGAGGATATCAATTAGTAAAAATTTTTAACTAATACAAAATTTATTAACACCAAAAGGAGATTACCATGATTACCAAATTAGGATTTTCAAAAGACTTACAAAAAAGCTTTTACATTACTTTAATATTAAATGTTTTATCAACATTTATATTTGATGCAATTTCACTTGCACTTCAAGGTGCTACCACTGCTATGAATTTAGGATATACTATTTTATCCATTGCCATAATTATAATTTATTGTTTAAGGGATACTATATCTGAAGCATTTCAAACTATAACTTATGATATAGACATGATTTTTAGTGAAAAATTAGATAATGAATTAACAACAAAAGCAGCTAACATGTTATATTATACTATGAATAAAGTTCCTGAGCTTAAAGATTCAAATACAAAGAAAATGAGTACCAGTAAAATTTTACAAACAGTAAATGACTTTCATGCTCAAAAAATACACATGATAGAATTTGTTATTACGAATGGCATTTCACTACTAACCTCTATTGGTATGTTATACTTATCTATTAAAGTTGCTACACTTCAAACTTCTAGTCCACTCACTGTTATCATTTTTATGAGTATATTCTTAATTATTTATATAGTACTTATGTTTATACAAACAAATAGAAACAAGAAAGAATTTGAAAAAAAACGTAACCTACATATAGCAAGTGATGAACAAAAAAATGATATTCTTAACTGTGAGAGCTTATCTATTGAACATATGAATTTCATGATTAAAAGATATTTAAAATCTAGAATTGAAATTATTAATATTTCAAAAAGCAATAATAAAAAATCTTTTAAGGAAGACTTTTTTATAAATTTAATTGTTGCTATTAGTAGTATTTTTGTAATATTTATGAAAATAACTAATATAGGATTTGAAAATTTTACAACTTCAACTCTTCTTGAAACTGTTGCCTTTATAACCATGTATACTGCTACTATTGATAAAATAACAAGAAATATCAAAAGAGTATTTAATTTAATTGAAATTAAAGAGCAAATAAAAATTTGTCAGCATGATTATAATATTATCAATCAAGTTTTTGAAAGAGAATATCAAAAAAGCAAATCTACAAGTACTTTAGATACTATTAAACTCAATAAATTTAAAACTTATTTTGTTAAAGATAATGGAGAAGAAAATTTTTCTATCGAAACTGAAAATGATTTGAATTTTAATTTAGGAGATATAGTTTTTCTAACGGGAAAAAGTGGATGTGGAAAAAGTACTTTCTTAAATATACTAGCTTGTGAGATTGAAAGTGAAAAAGAAATTGTAAAAGTTAACAATGTTCCTTGCATACCTAAATATTTATATCATAAAACATCTTCAACTCTTGGAATTAATGATTTACTATCTGAAATTACTTTAGATAAAAAGATTGATTATGTTAAACTTGAAGAAATATTAAAAGGTGTTAAAATTTATGAGGATTTAACATTTGCTTATTCTACTAGTGATATTAATATTATTTGTGAAAATCTTAGCACAACATTTGCTAAAAACTTTTCTGAAGGTCAAAGACAAAGATTTATTCTTGCCAGATTCTTGTACAATTTAAAAGATGAAGAAAGTTTAATTTTACTTGATGAACCAACATTAAAGTTAGACGGTAAAACTGTTGATAGCGTTATGGAATTTATGATTGAATATTTAAATAGAGACAGAATTATATTTATTTCAACTCATGATGTCAGCTCTGCTAAAAAATATGTTACTAAAACAATTGAGTTTAGCAAAGGTTTAAATAACAATCATTTTTCAAAAGAAGTATAATCACTTTAAACTGATACATATAATTTTATGTATCAGTTTTTTATAATTATTTTATAGTATATATAAATTAACTATTATTTATTATATTTTAATTTATATTTATTATTTTTATATTCTAGACTCGCATTTTCACCACAAATAATAGTGTGAAATGGTCTTACATGTCCAAAGTCACAATTGACTATAATAGGTACATTATACTCTTCAAATATATCTTTAAAGATCTTATTTTCTTTTTCTTTAAATTCTTTATTTAATCCTATTTTACCTCTACCTATCATAAAACAAGAAACACTAGAAAACCAATTTTTATCTTTCATTTGTACTAAACATTCTTCTAATTCATCTAAATTCATATAGCAATTTTCTATAAACCAAATTTTTTTACTTTTTTTATTAAAATTTGTTAAATCATCATATTGAGTACCTATAATTTTTCTTAATACATCTAAACATCCACCTATTAGTTCACCACTAACTTGAAAATTAGAAATATTATTTAACTCCTTTATATAATTTATAGTATCTAAATTATATCCATATAGTTCTTTACCTTTAACCTTCTTAAATGAATTAGTTTCATATAACTCACTAGATGTTTGAATAATATAATTACCTTTTAAAATTTCTATATTTTCTAATATAGTTTTATCTAACTTTGAATAGCCAAACGTTGGAAAACATGGTGCATATATAGTCTTCCATCCAAGTACTATATTAAATAAAAATGTTATTATTGAATTATCAGAAAAACCTTGGAAAATTTTAGGTTCTAATTTTTTCAACTCTCCAAAATTTAAATATGGAATTATCTCATATAATTTATCTCCTCCATTTGCAGATATTATGATATCCACAGAATTATCTTTTATAGCATTCTCTAATTCTTTACTTTTTAATTCATATTCTTCTTTACTATAATTATTTTCAATATGCACTGTTTTTCCAACTTCAACATCATACCCTAATTTATTAAACATTTCTGTTGCTTTACCAAATCTTAATTTGTCACCATAACTTGTTATTGAATCAGAAGGTGCAGTAACATATATTTTTTTATTTAAAAATCTCATTTAATCCTCTCTTTCATCTATTATTAGTAATCCTTTTTAAAAATTAATAAATTTATTTATCAACATCTTAGTTTTGCAAATATCTACAATATATATATTGATATAATATTTGTATTATATCATATATACAATTTTAATTTCAAGAATATATTATGAGTATA
>CAYJJI010000038.1:0-4029 GCA_964370475.1 uncultured Muribaculaceae bacterium
ATAGGCGCCTCCATAAAGAAAACATCTCATAGAAATATGGGGTGTTTTTTGTTGAGTAAAATAATAGAGGTTTAATACTATAATTGCTATCTTTAGAGTGTAGATATAAAGATAGAAAAAAATGTATAATTTTGTATATAAGGAGTGGTAATATGGTATTAGAACCTTTAAGTAAAAAAGAATTAGAAGATATTTTTGATAAAACAGCACAGGATGTTATAAGGTATTTTTTAGATAAAATGATATATATGCAACCAGAATTACATTGTGATCAGAAAGAATTACCAATACAGATTCCAAAAGAACATATAGAACAATGGCTAGTACAAGCATTAGATGTAGATTCAGTAGGTGCAGGGAGTAATTCAATTGATATCTTAAAAAAAGGAGAGTTTGGAGCAGATGTAAAAATGTTATCATGTGCAATTGATAAAAATGGTAATTTAGACAAAAATAAATTGTCAGGTGAAACTTCTCTTGCACAAAAGTTTAAAGGAGCAGGATCTAATTTAGATACATTATTTAAAAATGCTGATTATGATATAATTGTAGATGAGTGGAAAGAGATATTAAAAAATAAATATAGTAATGTACAAGAAGATATTAAAAATATTTACTATTTTATACTGCTTAGAGCAAATAAAACATTTTATTTATCTGGAATTAAATTAAATTTAAATAAGCTTGATAATATTGAAGCAAATATAAATAAAAGCAATGGTAATAATGCAGTAGTAGATAAGATGATAGATGATGAATATGGAAATATAAGAATATATAAAGCAAAAAAAAGAATGGAGCTTAGACTTAAAACTTCAAAATGGGTTGAAGAAGATAAAGTTATTAAATTTGAGTTTAATACTATGATACCTAGAGCTAATCTACGAGATATAGTTAAAAACAATAAATTAAACAAACATAAAAAACAAATATATAGAGAGGTAACACATAATGGAAAATTTAAATTTTTTAATTGGAAATAAACTTAAAGAAGAAAGAGTAAAACTTGGATATTCTCAAGAATCTTTTGCGGATCTAATTGGAATACATAGAACATATATTGGAACAATTGAAAGAGGGGAAAAATCTATAACTGTAAATACACTATGTAAAGTATGTAAAGCACTGCAAATTCCAATGAGCGAATTTTTAAAAAATATGGAATAAAATATAGAAAAAAAATGGTATGTATGATATAATACTACCTATAAGTAGCAGGAGGATAATATGAATAGATATAGAGTTGGAAGTATGTTTGCTGGCATAGGTGGAATATGTTTGGGTTTTAAACAAGCTGGGTTTGATATAGTTTGGGCAAATGAAATTGATAAAAATGCTTGCATAACATATAGAGAAAATTTTGGAGATAAATATTTAGTAGAAGATGATATAAATAATATAGAAACAAATACAATTCCAGATATAGATATTTTAACAGGTGGTTTTCCATGTCAACCATTTTCAATTGCAGGATATCAAAAAGGGTTTGAAGATGATAGAGGAAATTTATTCTTTGAAATAGTAAGAGTAATTAAAGATAAAAAACCTAAAGCTATATTACTAGAAAATGTTAAAAATTTAGTATCTCATGATAATGGTAATACTTTTAATGTTATAAAAGAAACACTTAAAGAAAATGGTTATTTTATTGATACTAAAGTAATAAACACAGCAGAGTATGGAAATATACCTCAAAATAGAGAAAGAATATACATTGTAGGATTTCAGAGCGAAAAACAAAGAGATGAGTTTAAATTTCCTAAAATACAAGAACTTACAACTAAAATAAGTGATATTATAGATTTAAATGATAAGAAAGATAATAGTTATTATTATACTAATTCTAAATATTATGATACTTTAAACGAAACTATGAAAAATCAAGATACACTATATCAGTGGAGAAGAGTTTATTGTAGAGAGAATAAAAATAAATTATGTCCAACATTAACAGCTAATATGGGGACACGGAGGACATAATGTACCTTTAATTAAAGATAATCATGATATAAGAAAATTAACACCTAAAGAATGCTTATTATTTCAAGGTTTTCCTAAAGATTACAAGATACCTGAAAAGATGAGTAACTGTCATGTATACAAACAAGCAGGTAATGCTGTATCTGTTCCTGTTGTAAGAAGAATAGCAGAAGAGATGGTAAAAGTGTTGAATAGTTAAAAAATGTTAAAATTATAAGGAGAGGTTTTATGAAAAATACATGGTCTGTGGATATAATAAAAACTAAGGATATTAAAAATAAAATAGAAAAAAATATAATAGAAATTCCTGACTATCAAAGAGGAGCAGTTTGGAGTAAGGCAAAAAAAGAAAAGTTGATTAACTCAATAAATAGAGGAATACCGTTTGGGGCAATATTATTATATAAAAAAGATAATGAAGACAAATATTTATTAATAGATGGTTTGCAAAGGTGTCTTACGATTAATGAATTTATAAAAAATCCAACAAGATTTTTTATAGAAGAAAATATTGATACTGATATTATAGAAGAATTAATTAAATTTATGGGATACAATACATCTAAAGAAACAATTGAAAAACAAATAATCAATGAAATGATTACTTGGCTTAAGGAAGATTATATTTCAATGGATGATGTTAAAGAAATTCAATATATTGACTGTGCATACAAATTAGCAGAAAAATTTCCAGTTATAGAGAATCCAATTCAAATAAAAAAAGTAACAGAAATAATTAAGCCAATATTTAAAGAGTTTGTTGAAACTTGTAAACAATTATCAGAAGCTAATATACCAGCAATAATAATTGAAGGGGATGATGGTATATTACCAGAAGTTTTTGAAAGAATTAATTCAGAAGGCGCAAAATTAACTAAACAACAAGTATATGCAGCTGTTTGGTCTAATTATTCTATTAAAATTACAGATGTTAGACTGAAAAAAATTATAGATGCAAACAAGGAAAGATATGAAGAAATGCAAAACAATGGTATTGAAATAGAAGGTTTTGATAGTAAAAAATTTGCTACAACAAATGAATTGAATCTTTTTGAATTAGTAATAGGCTTTGGCAAATTATTAACTGAAAAATTTCCATCTTTATTCTCATATGATTCTGATCCAATGAAAATAGAAAGTATCGGATTTAACTTAATAAATGCGTGTTTGAGTCAAAAAAATAATCAGATTAAAAAACTGTCTGATAATTTAAGAAATTTATTATCTACAGAAGAGAAAATTAATGAATTTTTGATTAAGATTATTGAATGTACTCAATATATTGATAATAGATTAAAAAGAGTAACTGGATTTAAAGGTAATAGCAGAAATATACAAAATTTAGATATTTTACATACAGAATTACAAATAACATCGTTAATAGCGTTTGTCTTTGCTAAGAAATATACAATAATAACCTTAGACGAAAAAGAAAATGTTGAAAGTATTGAAATTAATTTAGATTCTATTTCGAAACAATGGAGTAAAAATAAGGAAGCTTTTGATAGTAATATGATTAAAAGATATATAATAGATATCTTACAACAAAATTGGAGAGGATCAGGAGATAAAAATTTAGATACCATTATATTAACTAATAAAGAATATTATACAAGAGAGATAGAATGGAAAGAAATGAATCAACATTTAAACATTTGGTTTGATAAAATAAATAATGAGAGAAATGAGTATATAAAAGTTAGTCAACCTAAAGAAGCTGAAAAAACAATTTTAAAATTAGTATATTCTGGTATCTTTAAGGCTAAAGATCATTTGAATGAAACAAAATATGATATTGAACATCTGGCTACAAAAGGACAAATGAAAAAACACTTAGAAAAATTTAATGGTGAACTAAGGTTACCTATAAGCTCAATAGGAAATTTATGCTACTTGCTAGAATTTGATAATAGAACCAAAAAAGATAAAACAATTTATCAGGATGTGAAATATTTAGATTCTGTAAATTTAAATTTAGTAGAATCAGATTTTACTTTTACAATAAAAGAGGATTTAGATTGGATTGACAAAGAATACCAAACGAAGGAA
>CAYJJI010000039.1:0-3794 GCA_964370475.1 uncultured Muribaculaceae bacterium
TTTGGTGGCTATTTAAGAAATTATGGGAGTATATCCCTCTGTATTTATATTATAAACTAATTTGAAAATAAAATCAATTATATTTCAACATTTTTCCATAGAGATACAATGTTAGCGTTATCACTATTCGGTGATTCATTGTTGTCTAATTTAGTAACTTGAAATATAGTAGGTAATTCAAAAAGATTTCCTGTCACGACACATTGTCCTGGAGAAAGATTTGGAATTCTTTTACTAGATATACTATCTAATGTATTAATAGTATTTGATAACATTTTTAAATCTAATTCATTAACAAGCCTATGTATAAAATAATTGCTGATTTGTGAAATAATAGTAGGTGAAATATCATAAGGTCTTTGACTTGAAACTGTTAAATAAAAACCATATTTTCTACCTTCCTTTATTATTTGTTCAAAAATTTCTAATCTATAATCTTTAAAACTTTCTAGCTCTCGAATTGATTGTTCTGAAAGAATATTATGTGCTTCATCAATTATTAAGTGACATGTTTTTTCTATTTCTACATCTTCTATGCTATTATCAATATGATTTTGATATAATTGCTTAGACAATAATAGTGGTAATATTTTTTTTGCTTCTTGGTTACAATTTTTAAACGATATAATAGTTATATAGCTATCATCTATCTCATTAGTTATTTCTATTGTCCTGTTTATTATTTTTTTTGAACTTTCAACTCTAGTAAGTAAGGGATTTATATGATCAAATTGAACGTTATTATATCTTAAATAATGAATAAACTGAAAGTTAATCAATAATATTAATTTATCAATAACATTTAAATCATTCAAACTTTCAACATTTATTATTTGTTCTAATTGTTGCAATTCCTCATCAATATTAAAATTTTCACTATTAAAATATTTAAGTCCCATATCTGTTCTAATATAATATGTGCCTTGATTATTGCTATGCCATGCACAATTATAAAATGGTACATTTGTATTTAGTCCAACTATATTATATATTTTTTTCATTAAATTATGAGATTCTTTATTATTGTTTCCTAAATAGGTATCCTTAAAAGCATTAATTATCCCATTTTTTATAACATTACCATCAATAACATCATTACTTCTATAATATTCTAACATTTTAGAAATAAAAGGCTGTTGCGTTTTCTCGGTTGCAGAAAATAAAATAGAAAGGGTTTCTTTGTCCCAAAAATTTTGAGATGTTATTTTAATTTTATCTCCATTATCACTACGCGTTGATAATTTTATTATGCTTTTATTATTTGGTGTGAACATATCAGGTTTTGTATATTCACCATTAAAATCAAGAAATATAAACTTACTTTTTCCAACAATAGATAAGTTAGGATGTCTAAATAATTCTGTATATAATTTAGCAAGAGTGTTTGATTTTCCACTACCTGTATTGCCAAAGATTCCTAAATGACTATTGTATAATCCATCTATTGGAAGTTTTATTTTCAAATCATCTTGCATGCTTTTTCCAAAATCAATTAAATAGTCTTTATTTTTAATACTCAATCCATAATTAATTATTTCATTTTTGTCTTCTTCATTTAATAAAACAACTTCATTAAATATTAAAGGTAAAAATTTAACACCAAATATAAACTTGTTGTTATTAAAATAACCAATAACACTTATTTCAATAATTCTTTCAAATCTATCTAAAGAATAACTATGATTTTCTTTATCATTATATTTATCATTTAAATACTCTTTTTCTACTTTTCCTACTATTTTATATGGACCTCTAATGATTCCAACATATTCTCCTATACTCACACCCTTATAAGTTTTACCATCATAAAAATAGGTAAATGTATTTGTATTTTCATTCATTAAAATTTTCACTGTTAAGCCTTCAATTGAAATAACATTTCCAACCATAATATTTTTACTCATTATCAGTACCATTTAAAGATTGATTTAAATAATCAAAATTCCCTTTAATTTCATTAAAATCCTGCGGAAAATATTTAATATTTTTACTAATTCCAATTTTTTCTGAAATTTCATTTTTAGAACTTTCACTATAACATATTATAATAACCTCTAATGTTGGGTTACTCAATGTTCTTTTGAAGATATCTAAAATATGCTCATCAGCAAATGAAAATCCAAATACAATTAGAATTGTATCTTTCTTTTCCAATTCGTAACTAAAATTACGTATCATTTGATAATAGTGTTGTTCATAAACAGTTTCATAAAACTTCCATTTATCAGGATTTATAATTGCTAGTTTTTTGTAATTATTGTGAAAGTTATCTAAATCAGTTTCTATAGATTCTGTTATTGAACTTAAATATGTGTTTAAAGCTCTGTAATTGTGATTAGTATTTAAATTAGAAATTACATCATTAATAAAATCTATTTCATCTAATTTTTGTATGGGATTAATAGCAATGTTTGGATTATAGTTAATGTTAATTTTATTTGTATTATCTTTATTCCAATTGATTGAACCATGCATTTTATATAGATTGATTGTAGGTATTTCTCTTTTATATTTATCATTATATCCTGTTTGCAAAACACACAAGTTGTACCAATTTGTATTTAATGTTTTCGTAATGAAGCCTGAACTACCATCATTGAAAAAACAGTAATTATTCTTTTGTATTATAGACTCAAATGTATATTCAAATAACAAATCATAATTTGTAGTAAAAATATTTGCTCTTTTTGCCTTCTCATTTCCTTCTGTAGAAAGTGTTTCTAATATTTGTGAAATAAATTTAGAATAGTTATTTTTAACATTTTCGTCAATAGTATTAAAATCTATATCAATCATTTCTTTTATCCAATTTTTATAATAATAATAATATAAAGCTTTTTTATTATTATCACTTATTAGATCGCTACTAACAATATCTTCAAAAGAGGGTTTGTCAGCGCCTAACCATAAAGTTTTAAAAACTGGAACGCTAGCACCTGATCCAATTAAAAAATTGATGTTTTTACCATGTAAAGTTTCTCGTAATGACATTTTATTAACCTCCTGTTTTTTTATAATACCAAATACCTTGTTTACCTGATATTTGTTCTTTAATTGTTACTTTTTTTACGTTTTCTAGTTTCCAAGCATATCCACTTCTAATTTTGCTTCCATAAACTAAAGGATTTTGCTTATTAATATCATTTGATATTTCTTCATTTAATTTAATACAATCTATTATATCTACTTCAGCAATAATTCTTTTTTGTGGATATTCTAAATTTAGATGTTTGCATTTTTCCATTGAATCTTTATCAATTCCAGCTCCAGCATGAATCAATATTTTACCTCTATAATTGTATTTCCAACTTCTAAACTCATATTGCTTAATACCTTCTGCAACTAGAGTAGCCCAAGGTTGTTTTAAAGTTATTACTTTCATAATTTTTCAACAATCCAATCAATTAAATATAGTAGAGGACTTCTTTCTCCATTTTTATAAGAAATTTCAAAAATAATATTTGGGTTATTAGTTGAGCCAGTTATTTTAATTTCACATAAATCTTCATCATTTGATTTGCAGTAATAATATCTAGATCCCGAAGGTAATAAATCTCCATCAAGATATGCTCTAGTGTTATTTTTTAATTTTAAGTAGAACTTTTTGTTTTTCTCGATAATTTCTGGTTTAGTGCCATGTACTTTATTATACGAAGTTTTAAAATCTGAAAGTTTGCTTTTTACCATTTTTCGACTACCACTTTTTTTTCTTCTTAAAATAGTCTTAATATTAAAAAACAATGAAAAGTCTTCTAAACGAAAACTTGTTGTTTCATCCTCTGTTGCTTCGGTAA
>CAYJJI010000040.1:0-3659 GCA_964370475.1 uncultured Muribaculaceae bacterium
AAAATCACTATAAAATCTATAGTGATTATTACCCTAAATAATTTATAGTAGTTAAACCATAATCCCAATTTGCACCTAAAGATGTAAAATCGCTTTCAGATGTTTTACCAAGAATATTAATTGTTGATATAGATTCGAAATTATAATCACCAATTGTATGAACACTAGCAGGAATAGTTAACGGATTAGAATAAGACATCAACCCAAATGAATAATAACTGATTGTTCCTAAAGACGTACCCAAAGAAATAGAATTAACACGTGAATAACTAAATGCTTCTTCGCCAATAGTCATTGTTCCAAAATTTAAAGAACTATCACTATTTTCTATAATGAAATTTCCTATCGCAGAATTTCCAAACGCATAATATCCAATCGATTTAACAGAATTAGGGATAAACATAGAATCCACACCATTAGAATTTAGATTATAAGAAAAAGCACGTTCTCCTATAGAAGTAACTCCGCTAGGAACAATTACTTCTCCCGTTAATTTATTAATATTAAACGCATAATCAGGAATAGCAGTAACTCCAGACCCTATAGTTAAACTAGTAACTCCGGCACCAGCAAATGCACCTTCTCCAATGCTAGTAACACTATCAGGTATAACAACTTCACCAATAGTTCCCCATGTATACCCAGGTTGCACTCCTTCAACACCAAAAGCATAATTACCTATAGATACCAAAGTGCTCGGTAAAGTAACTCCAGTCATATATGTACCACTAAATGCAGCAGCATCTATGTGTGTAATTCCTTCAGATATGGTTAAATGTCCTCTTAAACTATTATAAAAAGCATTGGTTCCTATACTTTCTACACTACTAGGAATAGTCAAATCATTATTAACTAAAGTTGCATAAAAAGCTTCATTCCCAATAGTTATAACATTTTCACCTATATCTAAATAAGCAAGATTATAATTAATACCAAATGCACCACTACCAATAGTTAGAACGCTATCAGGTATTGTAACACTTGTTAATTCATTTCTTCCAAATCCACTTAAATATGTAATAGTATTTGGAAACGAAACTTCAGTTAAAAGGTTGTTTTCAAAAGCCTTATCATTAATAGTTGCAACCCCTTCTGAAATTGTTAAACTAGTTAATTGATTATATTGAAAAGCATATGCTCCTATAGTATCAACACTACCAGGAATATCAATAGAAGTTAATTGATTATGACTAAAAGAACCATAACTAGAAGAAGTTGAGTTTTGAATGGTTACCAAAGTTTGAGGTAACACAGCACTAGTTAAACTTTTATTATAAAAAGCATTATTATCAATTATTGTAACAGGATTATCATTTATCTCACAAGGAATTATAACATCTTTAGGACCACTAGTTTTATAATTAGTTATCTTTATATTACCATTAGTAGTAGTATAAGCAAAATGAGTATCTTCAGTAGGTGTTAAACCTCTATCCTCATAATCATTAAGACATCTCAGTAAAGGAGTCAAAACAATAAAATAAGCTGTACAATCATCATTACCATTAAAAGAAATACTCAAATCCCTAGTAGAATCATCCCAAGTAGCAGAAGATCCATTAGTACACACAGTTTTATCATACTCCAAATCACTACTAGCTTCAGGAAAATCATCAACTTCTACACCACCAGCCATTATTTTTAAATTAATCGGAGCATCTACTACCGAATTTATAACTACAGAGTTATCATTAATTTGAAAATATGCAAAAGAAATACCTAAAACAGTCAAAGTAATCAACCCAAGTAAAGAAAATACTAAATGCTTCTTAGTATATTTTCTCTTACTTTTATTAAACTCCTTATCCGCATTGAATCTCTTCATACTATCTCCTATTATTATTTTAACACATAATACTTTGTTTATAAATAAAAATAAAAAAATTATAAATACTTATTTAAAAAAAACGACTGTAAAATCTATACTAAATTTCACAGTCGTTTAAATAATAATTACTCTAAGTAAGAAATCGCACCACGTGATGAATAATCAGCATAAGCACTACCAACATACCTATAAAAATTCCATATTCCTGAATTAGCATCATTATCAGCCGGTCCACCACGAACAAACCAAAAACCTCCTGATCCAACGAAAATACCATTATCATTATTCCAATTAGATTTAATAAGACCTGTAGGATATAACTCAATAGTTGCATCACCTGTGAGACCTCTTGAAAAATCTGATGTACTAGTCCCATAAGCATACGAATCATAATACTTAGCATCTGGAGCAACAGTAAAACCTGATGACCCAGTATTAAATGCTCCTGAACTAGTTCTCATATTAGCCATAACGTATTCTGTTCTACCAGCAGCCATATCGTACACTCCAGTAACGTTGTGAGTTGTACTTGCTTTAACTCCATTAGCAGTTTCCCATCTGTTAGTAACTGGACAAATAGAAACTCCTGATAAACTATTTTTAGAACTGTTATCACTTCCACCACATCCAGTAACTATATCTAAATTACTAGAATTCATATAATTATTATTTTCTACTTTTAAAGTACACGTACCATCACTATTACATATTCCATATTTTGACTGAGATAAATAAGCTACTGCACCCCACTCGATATTCTTCAACATATGAACATCAGTTGTACTATCCAATAAATAAGTATTCATAGAATTGTTTATTTTATCATACATAATACTTACATTAGTACTATGTACAGAATTAACATTAGGTTTAATAATATATTCAACATTCGCAGTTGATTCCGATTGTCCGCTAACAAATCCCATTTCAAATTTACCCATCCAAAAACCAGATTGTTCAACATCACCAAAAGTAAATGCAGGATGTGCAGGTTTAGTCTTATCAACAAAAGTAATATCAATAGTATGAGCAGCTGTTTCAATTGAATCAGGGTCATATGAATATCTTGGTATCCAAACATACATATGAGCTACATCATCATTCAAATCTAATACTTCACCAGGTGTAGTATTTCTATAAGTATTTAATAAAACCACATTAGCCCATTCACTATTTTCATAAGAATACCATTCTTTAGTTGTATCAGCAACAGTAATTGTTCCGTCAACAGCTATATTTACTGGAACCATTTTAGAATCTAATACCGGGTCTGCACCAGAAAGAACTTCATCTCGATAGGCTTTAATAAAATATATTATACAAGCATCATCTTCAATAAAATTCATATCAAGACTCCAAGTAGCATTATCCCATGTACCAGATGAATCATTTTTACAAGTTATAGAATCAAATATATACCCAGCTGATTTCGGTGGAAATCCTTCCTCTTCTTCACCATCAACATAAACTAATAAATCCATAGGAGCATCTAATAGTTTTTTTATAACAACAGAATTATTAATTATTCTCGTATATGCAAAAAAACCAATTAAAGCAAATAAAATGATCAATCCAAATAAATAAAATAATGAAAATTTCTCTTTCCTATTAGACTCATTATTCAGGTATAACTTTCTCATATAATCACCTATTGTAGACAGTATAACACAATATAATTATATTTAAAAGAAAAAACATTAAAATTTGATTTTAATGTTTATTCAATAAAATTAACAACAGCAGAAGCTAACCACTCACCATTATATAGTATAAAGTCCTCAGGCCCGCTTTTACCTAAAAAATTAATAACAATTCCATTAGAAGCTCCAAT
>CAYJJI010000041.1:0-3279 GCA_964370475.1 uncultured Muribaculaceae bacterium
AATAATTGTTCTTGAGCAGTTTTAAATAAACGATGTTTACTTCCAAAATACCCTTTAGCAGCTTTTAAAACTTTTCTTCTTCTAGTTTTAGCTACTGATCCGCCTTTAACTCTTGCCATAATTTACACCTCCACTAGATAACAGCTTTTAATCTGTTACTAACTCCTTTACTCATACTTCCACTTTTTCTTCTTTGTCTGATAGTTTTACCATTAGCTTTAGCAGTTAAATGATTTCCATTTCCATGTTTAAATTTAATAGTTCCACCAGGTCTTTTAGTTAACACTTTGCTTGTAGCTTTGTGTGTTTTTTGTTTACTTGCCATTTTTATTTTCCTTCCTTATTACTTCTTTGGCGCTAATAACATATGCATGTTACGACCCTCTAATTTAGGGTTTTGTTCAATAATTGAATGATCACTAAGTTCATCAGCAAAACGCATTAAAACTTCCATCCCAAGCTCAGTATGAGCCATTTGACGACCTTTAAAACGAATTGAAGCTTTTATCTTATGACCTTTTAATAAATACTCTGTAGCATTCTTCTTACGAGTATTAAAGTCATGAATATCAATAGTAACTGATAACTGATATTCCTTCACATTCTTATTAGTCTCTCTTTGTTTTTTTTGTGCTTCTTTTAACTTCTTAGTTCTTTCATAACGATACTTATTATAATCCATAATCTTACCAACAGCTGGACGAGCATTTCCACTCATTAAAACTAAATCTAACCCAGCATAATTTGCTAAAGTTAATGCATCATTTAGTTTTTTTAATCCCATTTGTTCTCCATTAGGACCAATAACCATCATTTCATCTACCCTAATATTTCTATTAATAGGTAATTCATTCTTGTCTTTTGCTATATTAGACACCTCCAACAATTAAAAAGGTAGATACAATGTATCCACCTTAAAAACCAATAATTCATAATGGCATTTACCTATTGCCCATGCAATCAGGTGGATGTGGATACATCGCTTTCCTCTTTAATAACAATATGAATTATAAACTATAAATATGTATTTGTCAACTACTTATCATCTTTTTTTGTAACAGACTTAAAATCTTTTTTATTAAGTGCAAAATCAATTAATTCAGGATAAGCATCTTTTAACTTTGATAATAATGATTTTCCCTCTTCATTAATAAATCCAATATGATAAATTTTATCTATACTATCATGATTAAACACACAAGCTTGTTTAGTATCTATATACCCAATAGGATATACACAAGCACTATAATCATATACAGTGCTCTCAATTTCAGGAGCAGTAACACAATACCCTGTAATCATTAGTTTAGTAGTACCTTTTTTTAAACTTAACACAGTACCTATCGGCAAAAATTTTTCATTAACATTTATATCCATTTTACTCTCCTTAATTTATTCCATCATTATCAGATGAAAATACAACTTCTTTTTTCTTTGGAACAACAGCATTAATTATATTAGAAAAATCTATTTTTTCATAATCTAAATTATCTGGTGTAGCAGAATTTGATGTAGTACTTGAAGCAGTAGCATCAACTACTGGTTTAAAGTCAACTATAGCTTTATCAGGAACAACGGCACTAGTATTTTTAGAAAAGTCAATAACTTCTCCAGTCGGAACATCAACAACTGTATCCCAATCAATTACTTCTTCTTTTAAAGTATTATCAGGATTTATCAAATCTACATCTAACATATCCTCATAACTACCACCCACAACAGGTTTATCTTGATTATAATATGTTTTAGATCCATCTGGATTTTCAACAACTACATCTCTAATATTGAAATGACCTAACTCATTCTCTTTAGATAAAACATTATCAACAGCTAATTCTTTATCTGCTAACATATTATCAATTTCAACATCATTAAAATCATATTTATCCAATAAATTTTCTAAACCAACCTTATCATTATCAAACATATGCAAGAGTTCTAATTTTCTATTAAATACCTCTCCTGAAGATCCAAACATTTCTTCAAGTTTTCCAACCATAACTGCTTCTTTAGCTAAATTTAAATCTTTCATAATCAAATCAATTTCGATATCATCATATCCATATTCTTTCAAATCTTTCATCAAAGCTTCTTTGTTATTTTCAAAATTATCTTCAACTTCAGGATATAATTCTTTTTCCAATTTAATTATTTCATTATTTACTACTTCTTTTAAAGAACTTTCAGATTTTAAAATATCAGTAATCTCTTCATCAGAATATCCCAGTTCAGATAAAGTATCTTTTATTTCAGCATGATCACCATCATAAATGTTTTCTAACCTCTCATTAAAAGATTTATCATAAACATCATCTTCAGAAAATTTATATTGATCAGTTTCATCCTTTAAATCATCTGGAACAGTCTCAACAGTTGTATTATTAGAATTACTACTACTTCCTAAATTTTCTGTACTTCCAGTATTTTTAGTATCAGTATTGGTACTAGTAGTATTAACAAACTTATTTGTACCTACATTACCAGTATTACCAGTAGAACCAGTATTACCAGTATTACCAGTCTCATTATCACCTACAACATTAGAAGAAGTTAAAGACGGTTTAACATCTGAATCATTAGCAAAATAGCTCGCACTAGAATTCGTACCACTATTAATTGGAGTATTTACAAGACTATTAGCAAGTAATGCACCTGTTCCAACTAAAGCAGCTCCAGTAGCCATTTCTGAAACAGGAATTTTTGAAATAATACTAACTTTTGGTTCATTTTTAAGTATATTACTTTCATCTAAAATCGAAGATGAATTAAGCTGTTTCACATCATCTACAAATCTTCCAGAAGTAGTACCTATAATATTGCCATCTTTATCAAGTACATCAACACGATTTCCATTAGAGTTATCAACAGAATTTATAAAGTTATCAATTTTATTACTACTAGGAACTAAAGAATCTGTTTTAGAAGCAACATTATTGTAATTATTAGTAACCATAGATGAAGTACTAGGTACATCCATATTATCTACAAAATTATCTGCAGAACTATTAATCACTTTACCATCAGCATCTAATATATCAACACGAGAAGCACTAACATTATCAGTCGAATTAATAAAATCATCAATTTTATTACTGTTAGGTATGGAATCATCTATCTTCAATTTAACATTAGTATCAATATTAGAATTAACAAATTCATCTAAATTTGTTTTAGCAGCAGTAACAAGTTCATCAACTTTACCTTTACCAGCATTAATTAATTCATCTGCTTTATTACTAATAGCTGATCCAGTTTCTTTTGCACTAGTAACAACAGAAT
>CAYJJI010000042.1:0-3087 GCA_964370475.1 uncultured Muribaculaceae bacterium
TTTCTTTTCTTTGTTTTCTTTTTTGATACATATCCATAATTATTTACCTCCTAAATTTTATTTGATATTTGATTGATTATTTCCATTGTAAAATGAGGGTAATTCATTAACCCAAGTACCTAAATTTTCTAATTCAATAGCTCTATCCCCTTGGAGATATTTTCCTAAAATAGATTCTTTGTCTTTATTAACTCCATGGCAATCGCTCCCACCTGATGTTAATAGTGAGTATTTTTCGGTAAGTGATATTAATTGATCAACTTGATTTTGGTCAAAGTCATAATAATATGTTTCTAACCCATCAAGAGGGGCATCATTTTCAATGCAATACCTAATTAATTCTTCTGTGAAACTCAAAGGATTTTCTATTGAATATCCAAATGGATGAGCAAAGAAACATAAACCGTCATTATCATGAATTAGTTTAATAACTTCAATAACACTCGGTCTATATTGATAATAATTACAGTAAAATTTGCTTTTTGGATTTGCTATACATTTTCTAAAAAAACTTTCATTTTCTGTACAATAATCCTCTTGCATTTTTTCTCTAACATTATTATTTTTTTCAATTATAGATTTGTATAGTTTAACCTCATAGCGATTTAAATCAATCGTCCCATCAATATCTTCAAAGATTTCATCATATTTTAAACCTAATTCATTAAATTGTTTTAAAATTCTTTTTCTAAATCTTTTCATAATTGGAATGAAATCAATGTCATTCATTTCATCAATTTTTTCTCCAACTAATTGATAGTTATTAAAACCATATCCTAAAATTTCAATTCTATTTCCCTTATACGATGTTGTTATTTCCATACCAACCACAATTTTTCCATTATACACTTTACTTATATCAATGTTTTCCAGTTCTTTATAAGCGCTTGTTGTATCATGGTCTGTTATAGCAATAGTATTAACAGCATTTTTTTCTAATTCTTTTAACATTTCCGATACAGTATCTTCTCCATCTGAATGTTTCGTATGTAAGTGCAAATCAATCATTATATTTTTTCCTTTCTTGTAGATTTGTAAAAAACTTTTTAATCATCTCTTATAACCAAAGAGCTTGCGTGAAGTTTTATTTAAATACTCATACCCCAATTTATATTAGTTTTTGTTAACTTTTCATTTATCTCAGTAGTATTTTTTCTTTTTTCTTTTCTTTGTTTTCTTTTTTGATACGTATTCATAATTATTTACCTCCTTAGTTTTTTTCGTTATACCATTTTTAGAATCTGTTATTTTTATAGAAAGTATATTTAACTGCTCTTCAGATATATTTGAGAGTCTATGTCCTATATCTTTTAATTTTATACACTAAACACTATTACCACTTTTCATTAAACTTATTTCTAATCGATTTTAAATTCAATTATATAATGCATTGAGTCATTAGGATTTTTAATCCCTATGTTTACTATACTATACTATCTTTATAAATGATTCCATCAAATGTTGAATTAATCTTAATCTATCCTTGCTATATTACTCTTCTATATTATAAAGAAATTTGACAAAGAGTACGCCATTTAGAATACCTTCAATTATTAAAATATAATTCATCATTTTAGGTGACAAATTAATTATACCATATAACCATCATTAAATAAAAGCCATATAAAAAGAATGTATTTTCATACATTCTTAGTACAAGACTTTTTAGAAACAGTCAATATTCTTTGATAAAGTTCATTATTTAAAACCACTCTATTATCATTCCCTTTAAATAAAATTCGCTCTGTTTGTATATTACTATAAGCATCTATTAAAATTTCTAAATTCACTTGACCATCTGTCAAAAATAAAAAATTATTTCTACGACTAATCGCTATATGTTTAGGAGTAGTATGAATACTATTATCATCAATTAGCATTGTATAAGTTAATACTTCTGTTAACATACTACTTATTAATTCTTCTTTTGTAAAAGCTTCAATAGTGTCTTTATGAGCTTCACTAAATCCTTTAGCTTCTCCAGTTTCTAAATACTGATATATTAATGATTTCATAAACTCAACTGTTTTATTTTCTTCTAAATTACTATTCTTACCAGAAGTTTCAATAAAAGCTCTAGATAGTTCATTACCTACTTGTAAAGGATTTATGTTTTCTTGTCTAGTTATTGCTTCTATAGCCTTTAAAAATGGTTCAGTTCTTTCTATTGATGAACCTAACCACAACATACCACTACTATATTTTGTCTTTTCCTCTAATTCTATAGTTTTTACAATATCAGAATAAACTTTTTTACAATCTTCTATTGGAGTCCATAAAGGAACACCTAATATATCATAATTTTTTTTCATAAATAATACTCCCCATATATAAACATTACTATAGAATTACTAAAAAAACAACATTTATCAAGCAACGTCTTAAAAATAAAATGTTGCACTAGGTTTTATTTAAATCTGTATGCCCAGTAAATATATCTTTGCTATCGCTTACATTGCAAGAATATTATTCACTTCTATCTTGTGGGTCTTTTGGATTATAACATCTCTTTCATCGTATGTGTACCGTTGTGTTTAAATGTATTCTACTTATTCTAAATTGTATATATTTGGTATTAACACGTTCATTTAAAAACCTACACATCAAAAAAACACAGTATATTATTACTGTGTTTTTTAATATTTGTGACATTCTAAAAGTTATTGACATAATTATATCACCTTTTGTCACTATATTTCTGCTTTATTTATCTTTTTAATTTTTTTCTAGCAATAACTGTTCCTATTATTCCTAATGCTGTTAAAACAGTTATAGTAGAATATAGTATAATGTTATCACCTGTGCCTGGATTACTTACTTCTTCATTTCCTTCAACTACAAATGAAGCTTCAATCAATTCTTTTGATGCTAATCCTACCTGGATATCATAAGTACCAGCTTCTAAAGTTGAAAGGTATTCATTTTTTATTTCCAAACCAAATTGATCACCTAATATAAGATTAAAACGAGCTATTGTTTCTTCATACGTAAATGGGACACCATTAACATATACTTCATTTAAAAGAGAAAGTGTCATCTTTTTATCAAATACGAAATTTAATGTTTTATCAGAGCCTATTTTAAATA
>CAYJJI010000043.1:0-2851 GCA_964370475.1 uncultured Muribaculaceae bacterium
TAAAAACTAGTATCTTTACATAAAAAAACTAACATATTATGTTAGTTAATAACTTAGTGCTTGTTATTCTCTGCCATGATTTCTCACACATTCATCAACAAGACAGGTATGACAAACTCGTTCTCAATTCCTGATGACTTAGAGAGACAATCTCATTTCTTATCCTGTTGGAACAAGCTTTTAAACAATAATATTATTCTCATTTTTACTACTGAGCAAAGACACTTACAGCGCGAGCCGAAATGTAACTAGCTACAGCTCCACTAGTACTTCCAAAAATCCAAATACCAGCTCCACTGCCAACACTAGAAAGTCCACCTCGCATGAACCAAGGATTATTCATGTAAACAAAGTAAGCAAAATCACCGTTCCAGTTAGACATAAGTGAAGAAGATGGATTTAGCTCTACTGTTGCATCTCCATATAACTCACTTGTATAAACTGTATTACTTGATCGATAAGTGTACGAATCATAATACTTTGAATTTGGAACTGAGATAAAACCAGCATTCGACGAATAGAATACTCCACTATTAGTTTTCATATTACCCATTACATATTCCCATCTTCCACCAGCAACATCATATACTCCAGTTATGTTATGAGTTGTACTTGCTTTTATTCCTTTTGTTGTTTCCCACCTATTTTCTACTGGACATATTTCTATCCCTGTTGTATTATTCGCTATTGATGTATCATTTCCTCCACATCCTGTTACTATATCATATGCAGTTGTATTATTATAATAATTATTGTTCTCTACTTTTGTACTACACGTTCCATCATTATTACATACTCCGTATTTTGATTGTGATAAGTATGCAACAGCTCCCCATTCTGTATTTTTCATCATATGGACATCTGTAGCTGAATCTAAAGAATACGTACTCATTGCATTATTAATATTATCATATAAGGTAGAAACATTCATATCGTGCATTGAATTTTGATTTGGCTTAATTGTATTATCTTCACCCTGTTCAAACTTACCTACCCACATACCAGATAATTCAGCAACTCCAAACGTAAATGCTGGATGTGCCACCTTTGTTTTATCAACAAATGTTATATCTATTGCATGAGCAGCACTTTCTATTGAATAAGGATCATACTGATATCTTGGTATCCATACATACATCTGCTCTATTGATTCCATTGGTATTGTAGTACCTGGGTCCAGTGTTGTAAATCCAGGATCAACTATTACTGCATTTGCCCACTCACTATTTGTATAGTTGTACCAAGGATTAATTGTATCAGCAACAGTTACAACTCCAGTATCAGTTATATTAACAGGTATCATTTTACTATCCAGTACAGGATCACTACCTGCTAATACAGAATCAGTATACTTAGGTATTTCATCAATAGGCTCCGCACTAATTACTATCTTAGCTCTAATATTCTTATTTTGAGAATTAGCAAGAGTTCCAGTTTCATCAACCCAAACCTTTAAATTATGAGTTTTACTTTCTCCAGGTTTTAAATAATCAATATCTAAATTATATGAAGTAGCATTACTAATGGTAGCTGTCATAACATCTAAATCAGTCATTACACTAGGTACGTTATTATCAATAACACCTTTAATCAAAGAATGACTAAGTGTAGTAGTACTTAATACCTCCAAATTAATCTTATAAGCAGCATTTAAGTCACAAGTATTTTCTAAAGTAAATGTAAATGGTTCTTGCATCAATCCATCACTATCAATCATCGGAAATGTATTATCTATATTAATTTCACTACTATTCTCCGTAAAAGTAATATCAAAACATCCCGTTAATAAAACATTCTCATCTGTTTGAGTCCTAGTTAAAATCCAAGCAGCAAAAGTTATACCCAAGACAGTTGTTAACAACAGCAATGCCCCCATTCCTATTATTAAAACTTTCTTATTCATAAATTCACCTTCTATTGTCTAAACTATAGCACACAAAAAACAAAAAAGAAACAACTAATCTATATAACTTTACAAATACTAAAATAGATTAAAATTAATATAAAAAAAGTATATTTCTTGTTTTGAAATATACTTTTAATAATAAATTAAACTAATAAGTTGTAGAAAGTACAGAGCGAGATGAATAAAAGTTGTAAGAGTTACCATCAAAACTGGCAAAATTCCAAACACCCGCAAGATTACCATTATTAGCACGACCACCCCTTAAAAACCAAGCAGAGGTAATATTTACAAAAAATGCATTTGTATTGTTCCAAGTCCTATTATTAGAGGGATTCATTTCTATTGTTGCATCCCCTAAAAGACCCCTACCATAATCCTGCACTGTGGTACTATAAGTATAAATGTCGTAATATTTTTTTTGTGGTGCAGAAGAAAAACCTGATTTACTTGGATAAAAAACTTCTTCTGTATCAAGCATATTTCCCATTACATATTCATTTCTTCCCCCAGCCATATCATATATTCCAGTAATATTATGTGTTGAACTCGCTCCGACACCAATTGAAGTTGTCCATCTATTTGCTCCTGGACATATATCTATTCCTGTTACATTATTAGCTACAGGAGTATCATCTCCACCACAACCAGTCACAATATCCATTGTGGAACTATTATAATAGTTATTATTATTTATTTTATTAGTACATGTTCCATCACTATTACATACTCCATATTTTGATTGTGATAAATACGCAACTGCTCCCCATTCAGTATTCTTCATCATATGTACATCTGTTGTTGCATCCATCGAGTAAGTTGTCATTGCATTATTTATTTTATCAAATAATGTACTTACATTTGTATCATGTACTGAATTAACATTTGGTTTAATTATATATTCTACATCTGTTGTAGTTTCTGATTCTCCATCGTCAAATCCCATTT
>CAYJJI010000044.1:0-2749 GCA_964370475.1 uncultured Muribaculaceae bacterium
ATTACTTCATCATTTAAATTTTCATTTATAATAGCTCCAAATATAGTATTAATATCAGTATTAGCAGCATTTCTTACAACTTCAGCAGCATCCTCAGATTCAAATAAAGTTAAATTATTACCACCAGTAATATTAATAATAGCATCAGTAGCACCTTCTATAGTAGTTTCTAATAAAGGACTAGAAACAGCTTGCTTAGCAGCTTCAATTGCTCTATTTTCACCTACACCTACTCCAATACCAATAATTGCATTACCACGTTTTTCCATAACAGCTTTAACATCAGCAAAGTCAAGGTTTACTAACCCAGATACAGCAATTAAATCTGATATAGAACGAACACCACTTCTTAAAACATTATCAACTTCTTCAAAAGCTTCTAACATTGGTGTAGTTTTATCTATAATTTCTCTTAAACGATCATTAGGAATTACGATTAATGTATCTACGTGCTTTTTAAGTTCTTGAAGACCAACTTCAGCTTGTTCCATTCTCTTACGACCTTCAAATCTAAAAGGTTTAGTAACAATACCTACAGTCAAAGCTCCAAGTTCTTGAGCTATTTCAGCAATAACTGGTGCAGCACCTGTACCAGTACCACCACCCATTCCACAAGTAACAAAAATCATATCAGCTCCAACAATAGCTTCTTCAATTTCCTTTTTACTTTCTAAAGCAGCTTCACGCCCTACCTCAGGATTAGCTCCAGCTCCAAGACCCTCAGTAATATTCTTACCAATTTGTAATTTAGTCTCAGCTTTACTAACATTTAAAACTTGTAAGTCAGTATTAGCAACAATAAACTCTACTCCTCTTACTCCAGATTCTATCATTCGGTTAACAGCGTTACAACCACCACCACCAACTCCAATGACTTTTATTTTTGCAATTTGATCCATTTCTAATTCGTACATATTCATCTCTCCTTAATTATCAAAAAAATAACCATACAATTTACCTAATATCGAAGACTCACTTATAGCTGATTTTTTATTCAAACCACTAAAAGTTTTCTGTTCATCTATACTAAAAATTGAATAATCTTTATCCACTAACTTCATTTTATCATAATAATACTTAATAAGTCCAATAGAACTGCAATAAATATTACTTCTTGCCCCAATTTCTTCAATTTTTCCTAAAATAACATTCTTTCCTATTACTTCATCTAATATTAACGAAAAATCAACTAATTCAGTTAATCCTCCAGTAACCATTATATAACTAATTTCTTTTTTTGTTAAGTGATTTATCTGTTTTTTGGTAATTTTTAGCATTTCTAACAGCCTACTCATAACTATATCAGATAACTCAAATTGATTAATTTTAATATCTTCACCAAGTTTATTTTTAACTATTTCATAATCACTAGCAACTGCCATACGCTTATGAGCTAAAGCTAAAGAATTTTTAAGTCTTCTAGCTTCTTCTAAACTTATTTTATATATAAAAGATATATCATGATCAATATTCTTACCACCAAGCTCTAAAACTTTAGTATTAGTAAGTACACCTTTATTTATAACAGATAAAGTAATTAAATCTTCACCTAAATTTAATACTACTCCAACATTTTTATCATAAGATTCATTCTTAATAGAATAATAATCTCCTACAGCTCCAAAAGAAAAATCTAATACTTCAACACTAAGTTTAGCTAAACAACTAATAATAGGTCTTGTAATTGTTCTAGAAGTAGTACCAATAACACTTTTAACAGATAAATGCTTACCTATATTATTTTTTGGATTAGTAACTAACTTACTACCATCAATCTTAAAAACAGTTGGCATGACATTAATAACATCCATATTACTTTGAACTACATTGCTAGAAGAACTAACAATAGCAGATATAATATCCTCTCCTACAATAACTCCATCGTCATGTAGAACCTCACTATCACCATCACTAACCAAAAACTCAGCATTCACTGAAGGAATAGAAACTATAACTTTAGATATTTTTATTCCAATTATTTCTTCACATCTTTTAAATAACTTTCTTAAACATTCTAAAAACAATTCCTCATTAACTATTAACCCATTTTTTATTCCCTTACTAGGTTCATTAAGTGCAGCTAAGATATTTAATTTAGACCTAAACATTTCTCCAACAACTAATTTAATCGAATTACTACCTAAATCTAATGAAGCAGTTATCTTACGCATCATATCACTCCTAGCCTATAACACAATTATACAAAATAAATAAAAATAACGCAACTAATACAACAAAAAAAACGAAGTTTCCCTCGCTTATTTAATTACTGAAAGTAATTCATCTTTTTTCATAGTTGAAATACCTTTAATTCCTTGTTCTTTAGCTACTGCTTTTAATTCAGCTAAAGTCATAGTAGAATAATCTACTTTAGACTCTTTTTTAACTTCTTTTTTAACAGTTTCTTTTTTTGCTTCAGCTTTAACTTCAGCTTTAACTTCAGTTTTAGTAACTTTACCATTTAAAGCATCTGTAGCTATCTTTACTAAATCAGAAAATGCTTGAGCATTATCGATAGCTAATTCACTTAACATCTTACGGTTAACAGCTACACCAGCTTTTGCAAGTCCGTTAATAAATTTAGAATAACTAATATTATTTAAACGACATGCAGCATTAATACGTGTAATCCATAACTTTCTGAAATTTCTCTTATTATTTTTTCTATCACGGTAAGCATATGCCCCACTATGAAATAATTGTTCTTGAGCAGTTTTAAATAAACGATGTTTACTTCCAAAATACCCTT
>CAYJJI010000045.1:0-2414 GCA_964370475.1 uncultured Muribaculaceae bacterium
AGCAGACTACCATTTTCATAAAAAAAGAGATAAATTATTTTATGTGCGTAGCATTACATTACTGCATTGTGCAGAGCGTACTGATTTAATACCTCAGTATTTTAATGCTGATTTTGTGATTGAGGCACTTGCTGAAGGTGTATCTAAAGACCGCCTAGAAGAGTATGCAGAAGAATCATATGATGTAGCCATAGAAATGAAAAATTTTGATGTTTATTTTTCAACCTATTTGGCCATAAAAACAATTGCACAACATGATGCCTATTATGAGTACTACAATCGATGTACACATGAAACTGACACATATCATATAGACAAAATATCATATTTAGAAATAAAAACATGTCCATTATCTTTAGAAAATTTAAATAATTATCTTAATTCAATTACTTTATGCGAACAATTATTATCAAGTGATGATTTAGAACATAAAAAGCGTGGAAATCAACTTTACCTTAAATGGTATGGCGATATAAAACCTTGCGACTTTGCACAATTTTGGGATAACCCTGACGAGAGCATAATTCATTATAAACAAAGCTCTCAATATGATATGTCTAAAGATATAATAGAAGCATGGGGGAAAGTGCAAGTATATTTTGGTGTTCCTGATTTTTTAGCAGTAACTGATGAAGGTAGTATTAATAGTTTAATTATAAACCATTTTAGGGATGCTTTTTATAATCGGGCTATTGATCTTTGTTTATATGAACTAGCAATAAGCATACTTAAAACAGGTGCAATTTACGAATCATCCTTTATAAAAAGCATGATAAATTTTATTTATATAAAAAATATTGATAATGTTTTTAATGAAATTACTTTTAATACAAACAATAATAATTCATGTATACAGCTTGTATGTCATATAATTTTAGCAATAAAAAATAGTGAAAACTATTCATTAAATGAGGCGGAAATTCCAATTCCATCAATTAATTCACATTACTACAGTGAAGGCTATGAAGCTAGTTTTGTTATTGTAATTTATTCATATTTAATAGGATTTTCATCATCCTTAGAAGATGATAGCATTATTTGTGGAAAATCGTTACAAATTATTTCAAATATAAAACAATTAGATGAAGAATCAATAAATGTATTACGCAGAATGATAAGGCTGGCTACATTATTAGGTAAGCTTCAAAAAAGTTCAACCAGTATTATAAGTAGTGCGTTCAAAAATGATTTGCAATGGTTCTTGAAAGGAGGATTTTATCGATTCTTTGAGCATAGAGAAGCATGCAAATTTTTGTTGTTTTCTATTATAAATAATAATGCAGTATATAGACTTAAAGATGAAGCTGGACTTAACAAGTTACTTGAACAAACACTACTCGAACGGCATATTCTACTAGACTTTAAGATGCATATCTTAGATTTTTTTAAAAATCATGGTGATTTATCTGCAATTGAGCGCTATATTGAACATGAATACGGGAAAAACTTTACAAAAATTTTTAACAATGAAGATTTTGTTGCTATACATAATCTCTTACAGCCCTATGGTGAATTAGTTTTTCCTAAAGAAATGCAAAGTATTACGGATAGAATAAAATGGGATGTTGTAGGTTATACAGGGCACAAAGAATATATTTTAGAAGCACCGCTTCAATATTATGTGTTATTATCTGATGCCAATCCTTCTCTTTGTCAGTCATATAGTAAGAGGTTCTATTTACAATCAAAAAGAGCTGACATTTCGAATAATAGGCTATGGTTAGAAATTAACAAAAGTATCATTAGGAATTCAATTAAAAATAATATTTCAAGTTTTTGGGAATTTATTTTGTTTGATAATAAAATTTTTTTCAATGAGTCAATATTATATTATACTGCATTTCAGCTTATTGAATCATCAACAACTGTTGATGACTTAATATCTTCATGGATACTTTGCTGTGGTATGAGCTCAATCTATAGCCTAAAATCACATAATAATATCAATGAAGCATACAATGCATGCGTAAATAAGTCTAAAAAAATTGGATTCAACTTTGACGAAATTATAATCCAAGTAACACCTGAATGGCTAACTGCTTGTGTAAATAGACCACAAAGCAAAATAGAAGATGATTTTTTAGAACTTGATTCAAGAGAAGAGGAAAGCAGGCAGTACTTTTTTGCTCTTTGCGATAATAGCAGTGTTACAGAAGTTTTATCACATATAGTTTCATCAGGAGATCATGAAACATACTCTCAATTATGCTATCTTATAGGATGTATCGCTAAAAAAGGTAACATATCTACTAGTGCTTGTAGTGAAATATTAAGTGCACTTCTTGCTATTCTTAATGATAAGCCTTATTATTTTTCTTCATTTAAGAATGAAATTTCATTCCTGTTATTAAATTTAGGCGAAAGTGCTTTTTGGAAATTTGCGGAATTTCTTAAATGCCAATCTAAAGAATATG
>CAYJJI010000046.1:0-2270 GCA_964370475.1 uncultured Muribaculaceae bacterium
AGGTTAAGTCCAATAGCTAATTCCTTAACATATTGAATCATACCACCAGCAAGCATTGTAAGTAATCCATCTCTTGAAGGGATACTTGCATAATTTTTGATTTCTTCTAGGTCAGCAACGCTACCACTAATGATACCAACACGAATGTCTACTTTATCATTTTTCTTTGCGAAAGCATCGATAACTTTGATTGGTTCTAGTAAGTCTTTACCAAATAACATTGCATTTGGTCCTTCTAAATATTCATCTAGGTTTGTATTCATTTCATTTAAAGCTATACGCACTAATGTGTTTTTATATACTTTTAAATCACTATCGATTTTCTTTAATTCATTTCTCAATGAACTTAATTCAGAAACTGTTAAACCTTGATAAGTAAATAGTATTACTGATTCGCTTTTTTTAACGTTGTCGATAATTTCATTAACAACGATTTTTTTAGCGTCTAAGTTTGTTTGACTAGCCATATTTTCCTCCCTACTATATTATTAAAAAAGCTATTCCATAGGGAAAAGCTTTAGTATTTAAGATACAAAAGTTTTTCCTCGGCAGGATTTACTGATACCTGCTGTCTTTGGAGAATTCTTTTTCAACAAACATATTATATATAATTTTTATCTAATTGTCAAAAGAATTTTTTTCAATTTTAATTCCTGGACCCATTGTTGATGATACAGAAATATTTTCAATATACGTTCCTTTAACGCTAGATGGTTTAGCTTTTGTTATTGTGCTTACAATATAAGCTAAGTTTTCGATTAATTTAGTTTCATCAAATGATACTTTCCCGATAATACTATGAATATTTCCATAAGCATCCGTTTTGTATTCAATCATACCTTTTTTGATATCCATTACTGCTTTAGCAGGATTTGGTGTAACTGTTCCTGTTTTAGGGTTAGGCATTAATCCTTTTGGTCCTAGAACACGTCCAATTTTTCCTAAATTAGCCATCATATCTGGTGTTGCAACGATAACATCAAAATCGAACCAATTTTCTTTTTGAATTTTTTCGATCATGTCAACATCTCCAACGTATTCAGCTCCAGCTTCTTTTGCAGCAGCAGCAGCTTCTCCTTTTGCGATAACTAACACTTTTTTGTCTTTACCAGTACCGTTAGGTAATACTAAAGAACCTCTTAATTGTTGATCAGCTTTTTTAGTGTCAACATTTAATTTAATTGCAACTTCAACAGTGCTATCAAATTTAGTGATTGTAGTTTCTTTAACTAAACTAATTGCTTCTTCTTTAGTATATAATTTATTTTTATCTACTTTTTGTGAAGCTTCCACATATTTTTTTCCTGATTTTTTCATTTTTTCCCTCCTTAATTGTGGTTTATTAAGCGGATTATATTTTATAGATTACTAATTTTCTTCAGTTGTAGTTTTTTCGTTAATTACTTCAACTTCAGCTGAATGGTCAGCTTTCGCATCTTCTTCCATTTTAGCTAAATCAGCATCTCTTTTTGCTTTTTCAACTTCGTCAGCTTGCGCTTCTTTTTGTTGTTCAGCTAATTCTTGATCATTTAAACCGATAACAGCTACTCCCATATTACGAGCAGTTCCTTCGATAATGTTCATTGCAGCTTCTACATCATAAGCGTTAAGATCTACTAATTTTGTTTCAGCAATAGTTCTTAAATCCTCTTTAGTAATTTTAGCTACGATTTCATTAGCTCCTTTTGTACCACCTTTAGTGATTTTAGCAGCCTTCTTAATTAAGAATGCAGCTGGTGCAGTTTTAAGTACGAAATTGAAAGAACGATCAGCATATAATGAAATTTCTACTGGTACGATATCTCCCATTTTGTCTCTTGTTGCATCATTAAATCTTGTACAAAATTCTTGTAAGTTAATTCCTGCAGGTCCTAGCACTGTTCCAACTGGTGGAGCAGGTGTTGCTTTTCCAGCAGGGATTTGTAATTTGATTACTTTTACGACTTCTTTATCCACGTAAAACACCTCCTATAAATATTTTATCGCGAAAGTGGTATGGGCAATCCGCATTTCCCTTCCACTTAAGCTAATTATATTAAAAAAAATATAATTGCACCTAAGATATTAGCACACTTTCTTTGATTTAGCAAATGTTTTTTGATTTATTGTTGTTTTTAGTTATTTGCAATTTTATTCTATTTTGATAATTAATTAAAAAAAGAACTAATTAGTTCTTAATTTTTACTTACTTGTGACAATTCTACTTCTACTGGAGTTTCTTGTCCGAATAAGTCGATTAATACGTTTAATCTATTGTTTTCTAAATCGAT
>CAYJJI010000047.1:0-2196 GCA_964370475.1 uncultured Muribaculaceae bacterium
AAATGATGATATGCCTTTATTGGGTAAAGTTATAGTTGTTGACCCAGGTCATGGTAAAGAGGTATATCCCCAAAAAGAGAACTTTTGTAAAATATAGAAATTAGATACTTTTTAATAAGTGTCTTTTATTTTGTGGTATAATTAAAAAATATGAGGTGAGATAGTATGGAATTTAATTTAAGTGATTTATTCAAAAGTTATGAAGAGTTTAAAGTAAACTTAGAACAGTTTAAAAAAAGAATTGATTCTGTTGAAATAAAAGAAGTAGATTTATCTAATTTGCATTCTACTTTAAATTTGATAAATGAATTAAAAGAAGTAAGTACAAAATTATTAGTGTATTCATCACTAAGATATTATAAAGATATAAATAATGAACTTTGTATAGAAGATAAAAAAGAAGCAACAAATATTAATGAAACTGTTTTGGAAATAATTAATAAAATCAACGCTAAAATTGTTAACATTGAAAATTTAGAAAAAATAACAGGAGAATATAGTTATTATTTATCAAAAATAATTAAACAAAATAATAATAGTAGAGTTTCTGTAAAAGAAAATAATCTTGCTATTAATGAATTATTAGATGAGTACAATAGTTTATTAGCTAGTATTAATTATGGAGAAATAATTGTCGATAACAAAGAAATACAATTAACGCCAACAAACTATGGTAAATATGTCTCAGCTAGAAATATAGAGACCAGAAACGCTGCTTATAAATCAGTACATGTTGCTTTTTTAGAAAAAGAGCAGGAGTTCATTAAAATAATGCAAAAATTGTCTGATTTGAAAAAAGATAGTGCAATAAAAAAAGGATATTCAAGTGTTTTAGAAC
Organism: uncultured Muribaculaceae bacterium; assembly: GCA_964370475.1. Taxonomy (GTDB): domain Bacteria; phylum Bacillota_I; class Bacilli_A; order RF39; family UBA660; genus CAYJCL01. Next base: position 839 of record CAYJJI010000047.1, read on the forward strand.
AAACTTTAAATGATGATTTATTAGAAAAATCAGTAATAGAAAAATTAACTGATTCTGTAAATAATAACTTAGATATTATTCATAATTACTTAAGTAATAAAACTAAATATTTAGGTATAAATAATCCAACAGTAATTGATTGTGGATTATCGATTGTTAACAAAAATTACAAATATACATTAGAAGAAGCAAAAGAAATAATTTTAAATGCTTTAAAACCTCTAGGGGAGGAATATTTACAAATAGTAAAAAAATTATTTAATGGACATATAGATACCATTATTGATTTAAAAAAACACCAAACTATTACTTTTTCATGGATGGATTATTCATTTTTGAGTTACAAAGAAAACTATATTGATTTAAAAAATTTGATCCATGAAATAGGACATATCGTTAACTATTATCTTTCTAAACAAAAACAAATTTTCTTATATGAAGATAGTTCAGTATTTTGTGGTGAGATAGCTTCTTTAGTCAATGAAATATTATTAAACAAATATCTTACCGAAACTTCTATTAATGAAGAAGATAAACTATTTTATTTAACAAAAAATATTGAAAATTATTTTATATGGATATATAAAAAAACAATGGAAACAGAATTTGAACAATTAATTCATAATAGAGACGATATAAGTAGTTCATATGAAAAATTAATAAAGAAATATTATGGGGATTTAAATTATACTAATTTCAGTAACATTGAATGGTCAAGATTAGGAATATTATTTAGAAGAAATTTTTACTCGTTTAAATATGCAACAGGATTATTAATTGCTAGTGAAGTTACAAATAAATTATTAAAAGATCAAACGTATATAAAAAATTACATATCATTTTTAGAATCTGGTGATAGTGATACTCCAAGAAATTTATTAGCTAAACTAAATATTGATTTAGATGATTTGAGCGAAGGTTTTCAGTTAATAAAAAAAGATGTTAAAAAGTTTGAAAATATTATTAATAAAAACAATAAATAGTTTGATTATAAAAATAGATGCTTTTTAATAAGTGTCTTTTATTTTGTGGTATAATTAGAAGAGAAATGGAAGTGGTTTTTATGAAATATGAAAACGATAATTTTATAATTTATTACAGTGAGAATGATAATAACATCAATTTGATTATTGAAGTATTAGATAATAGAGCAAAAGAAATCTTTGATTATTTTGATGTGGAAAAATTAAATGAAAAAATTATAGTTAAAATATATTATAGTATTGATGATTTTAAGAAATATTTAGTTCCATATTTAAAATTAGATGGTTATGAATATAAAGATTGGATGTGTGCTTCTACCCATGATGGTAATATTAATTTATTAGATATGGAAAGCTGTAGAAAAACAAAAGAAC
>CAYJJI010000048.1:0-2189 GCA_964370475.1 uncultured Muribaculaceae bacterium
AAAAGTTTAGGACGTGTTGCTTCTAAAGCTGCTGTAGTTTTAAGAGGAAAACATAAACCTACATTTACACCTCATATGGATTGTGGAGATTTTGTTATTATTATCAATGCTAGTAAAGTTAAATTAACTGGTAATAAATTAAATAATAAAATGTATTACAACCATAGTGGACACCCAGGTGGACTAAGAGAAAGAAATGCTCAAATCATGATAGACAACTATCCTGAAGAAATGGTTGAAAGAGCTGTTAAGGGAATGCTTCCTAACGGAAGACTAGGTCGTCAATTATATACTAAATTATTTGTATATGCTGGACCTGATCATAAACAAACTGCTCAAAAACCTGAAGGAATGGAGGTATAATTAATGGCTAAAGAAATTATTACTGCAACTGGTAGAAGAAAAAGATCTAACGCTCAAGTTAGAATGACTGCTGGTAAAGGAACAATTACTGTTAATGGAAAAGATGTAAATGATTACATGCCTTTTGCTACATTAGTTATGGATTTAAAACAACCTTTAGATGTAACTGGAAATACTGAAAAGTATGACATTGATGTTACTGTTAAAGGTGGAGGATTTTCTGGACAAGCGGGAGCTATTAGATTAGCTATTACTCGTGCTTTAATTATTGCTGATTCAAATAGTGATGTAAACCGTGAAGATGCTTATAAAAAAGTATTAAAAGTTAACGGATTTGTTACTAGAGATCCAAGAGTTAAAGAAAGAAAGAAACCTGGACTTAGAAAAGCACGTCGTGCACCACAATTCTCAAAGAGATAATATATTACAGTTTTACTCACAAACTATGTTTGTGGGTTTTTTCTTTGAATTAATATTCTTCTTGATATTAATTTTTTTTATGCTATAATACCTTTCGTGGTGATTTGTATGAAATTTATGAAGAATAATAAGATATATATTCAAAATATTGATTTAATTTATATTATGGAAAAAGAGAGGAATATTCCTTTGTTTATATTTAATAAATTAAAGGAAGTAGAATATGATGAGGAAGAAGATAGAAATTTAGAATTTGTATCTTTTAGTAATGAAATCGAAATTGATTATTTAAATTCTTTAGATTGGCTTGTTGATTATAATGAATGTGAAAAATTCAGTCTTTGTGAAATTTATGATTATAGAGATTCGTTGGTTGTATATCATAATATGATTATTGATATATTTAATGCTATGAGTTTTGAAGCTCAAACTTCTAATTATGAATTAGAAATTGAAGCTGCTAAATTGGAATATCAAGTTGATACTGTTGATTATTTAATTGCTTATAGAGAAGGAGAAATTACTATTCCGTTTCCTTCAGATAGTCGTATTTCTTCTATTTATAAACCTAGTATTGTTACTAGAATTAGAGATTTAATTAAAGATAGTGTTTTATAACACTTTTTTTGTTGTTTATCTTTATTTTTTTTTATGATATACTAATTAAAGATAGGAGTATGTAATATGAAGATTACTAGAAAAAAAATAATTATTGCTGAATTGGTCTTATTTATTTTGTTTTTAGCTGCTGGAGTTACATATTCTATATATACTTCTAGAGCTGAATTGACCAATACTGAAGTGGAAATAGCTCAGTTTGTATTTAATGCAAATAAAACTGATGCTATTGAATTGCCTGTTAGTAGTTTAATTCCTGGTCAGGTTGTTAGTCATAATTTTTCAGTTACTAATAATTTAGATTCTGATGTTAGTGATGTTTCTGTGGAATATCAAATACTCATTAGTACTTTACATGTAATACCTTTGAGATATGAAATAACTCATATTACTGATACGGAAGAAGTGATAGTTACGTGTGATCAAAATAATCCAAGAAATGAAGATGGATTTTTGGTGTGTGAATCTCCTGTTATGGGTATTGCTTATGGGGATTTAAAAACAGAGAATTTTAGAATTGATATAATATTCCCAGCTATTTATAATGATTCTAGTTATGCTAATCTTATTGATTATGTAGATTTAGAAATTAATAGTTGGCAAAAAATAGTCTAATTTATATAACTTATTCTTAAGTTATTTTTTTTGAATATAATTTCTTAGGTGATCTTGTGAAGTTTTATTTATTTTTCTTAATCTTTTTGTTGTCTTTTTTAATTGTTAAAGCATCAGTAAATGATGATATGCCTTTATTGGGTAAAGTTATAGTTGTTGACCCAGGTCATGGT
>CAYJJI010000049.1:0-2069 GCA_964370475.1 uncultured Muribaculaceae bacterium
GGTGGTGGCGATGGTGCTGAAGTTATTTATGCACTTAGAAATAATGATAGTTTATCTAAATTAATTGCATTAAATATAGAAGAAGCAGGTCAAAATTTTAGAAAATATTATCAAAGAAGATTACCTAGTGATCCTTCTAAAGATTATTATTTTATTTTAAGAGATACTGCTAATACTGAAGCTGTTTTAATGGAATATGGTTTTTTAGATAGTACTGGTGATGATGTAGAACAACTTAAAAACGATTGGGAAGCACTATCAGAGGCTGTTGTTAAGTCTTTAGCTGTATATATAGGGGTACCGTATGGTTCTCCTGTTGGAGGAGAGTTTTACACTGTTAAGAGTGGTGATACATTATGGAGTATTGCAAGAAGTTTAAATACTACTGTTGATAAACTAAAAGAAGTTAACAGTTTATCTAGTAATTCTTTAAGCATAGGTCAAGTATTAAAGATACCTAGTACTAGTAATCCTGATATAACAGAAGAAGATGTTAATGTTTATGTGGTTAAGAGTGGTGATAATTTATATAGTATAGCTAATAAGTATGATGTTACTGTTAATGAGATTATAACATACAATAGTTTAACTAGTAATGTAATTACTATAGGTCAAAAGTTATATATACCAAAAGTTGTTAAAAGTTATAAAGTTGTTAGTGGAGATACTTTATATAAAATTGCTCTTAATTATGGTATTAGTGTTGATGAATTAAAAAAACTTAATAATTTGTCTAGTGATGTTTTATTTATAGGACAAGAATTGATTATTCCAGGATTAGGTTCTAGTATTGTGTATACTGTAGTTCCTGGAGATAACTTATATAGCATAGCTAAAAAGTATGATGTGTCTGTTGATTACTTGAGAGATATTAACAACTTGAGTAGTGATTTATTAATGATAGGTCAAAAAATTAAGATAAGATAAAAACCTTTTATAGGTTTTTTTATTTGTTTATTATATATATTTATGATAGTATATTTTTTTATTGGAGGTTACTATGGTAGATATTTATAATATAATAAAAGAAAGTGAACATTTATTTATAAATGATGAGTTATGTACTAAGTGCAAAGGGATTTGTTGTAAATTAACTCCTTGTTCTTATTTTCCGCAGGATTTAGATATGTCTAAAGAGGGATTAAGTAAACTATTGAAAGAAGGTAAATCTTCTATTAAAGTTAAAATTATGGGATTTAGAGAAGGTAGTAAAGTTGGTACTGTGCCAATTTTAACTGTTAGTGCTAGAGGTCGTAAAAAAGATGCTATAGATTTATTAAGTCCATCGGTTAGATGTGTTGCGCTTGGATCAAATGGTTGTGAATTAGAAAGCAAACCTACTGGAGCAAAAATATTAATACCAGGAGAGAGTGGTTTTAACAGTGAAGGATTAAATCCTTGTTATAATTTATTAGGTGAACACCAACAGTTGGTTTTATTTGAGTGGATGAAGTATTATCATGTTCTATTAGATACAGTAGAAGATTTTTCGCAATCTAGTTTTGAGGATTTATATTTAAGAGATTTACTTGCTACTACTATTACTCTTTTAACTGATCCTACTGTGAGTGAATATAACAAGAGTAGTTTACTTCCTATTTTGGAAAACATGCAGTTATTAATGTTGTTTAGAAGTGGGAGATTAAAAAGTAAGAATGATATTATTAATCCTTCTAGAAAGGTAGTTAATTATTTAAATCCTAGTGAAGAAATTTATCAAAGAGTTAGAAAATTCATTAATAAGTAAATTGATAGATTTATTTATTTTTCGGTTTCTTTTTAAGATGTTGATAGTTTGAAATTAATTTTGAATATAGAGTGTTAAATGGCTTTGTGAAATTTTTGATGAAAAGTTATAGAAGTTTAGAATAATATGTTAAAATAAATTAGAAGTTATGGTCTAAATGTAACAGATGATTATGATGCGAAAAAAGATATTGAGTTAATAAGTAATAAATTTTGAGGTATGTTATGAAAAGATTAAATGTAATTATGGTTTATAATGAAAAAAAAGATAAAATATTAATGTGTAAAAGAACTAAAGATCCTTATAAAGGTTTATATAATTT
>CAYJJI010000050.1:0-1912 GCA_964370475.1 uncultured Muribaculaceae bacterium
ACTTTAAGTGATGATGTATTTAATTTATATGTAGATGATTCACTAACACCAAACGGTTATACAATACCAGATGATGCATTTATTGCCGGAGTAGCAAATTCAACAACAGGTGATGTATCAGTGGATAAACAAAGTTATGATTTTTCTACATATCAAAATACAAAATATTACTTAGTAATGAGATTTTTAAATGAGAATATTAATCAAAATGCTGCAATTAATAAAGATTTTGAAATAAAAGTAGTTATGAAAGAAACTGTAAGCGATAGTAGTGGAGATGGATATAAAGATCCAGTTATTGCTGGAGGTGATCCAGTAATAACTGATACTGATTCTTCATCTTATAAGATGTTGCCAGTGTTAATAGCAGATGATGGTACTGTTAGTGTTGCGGATACTTCTAAAGAATGGTATAACTATGAAAATAAGGAGTGGGCGAATGCTGTAATAGTTGATGTTACATCTTCTGAGACTACTCCAGGAACAGTATTATCAATGGATAAAATTGAGCAGATGTATGTGTGGATACCAAGATTTCAATATGATCCGGCAAGTATTGAAAGTGCTTCTCATGCAATAGATGTATCATTTGTTGATAAAAATACTGAAGCGCATCCAGCATTTACATTTGGAACTGATGAATTATCTGGTATGTGGGTAGGAAAATTTGAACAAGGTGAAAACAATACAATAAAACCTAATCAAAATTCTATACATAACATGAATGTATCAACTCTATATTATAATATCAATAATGTAATGAATACTTACTCTTTAGATTCAGCTACAGATGTTCATATGATAAAAAATATAGAATGGGGTGCTGTTGCTTACTTATCTCAATCTAAATATGGAGTATGTAGTAATGATGGAACATGTAGTGAGAAAGTGGAAAATAATAATCATTATAATCATAGTGATGATGAATTTGCTTTTGATATAACAACTGGTTGTGGTGGTGATGATGTTATATATGGTGGACTATGTAAATCAACAAATTTGTGGAACACATCAAATGGGAAAGGTGCTAGTACTACACATAATATAAGTGGAATTTATGATATGGCTGGAGGAAGATTTGAATTTGTAATGGCAAATATGCAGGATGTAAACGGTGAATTCTATCCGCATGCTTCAGGATTTGTATCAGCTCCAAATTCTAAATATTATGATATTTATTTATTTAGAGATAATAGTACTGATTATACAAATGCACTCCCAGGAGATGCTATACTTGAGTTGAATCCAAGTGGAGATTCTTTGCCTAATAATTTATTTATGGAAAACTGGAATAACGATGAAGCTGATTTTTTCGATGGCCATTCTTCTTGGATTTTACGTGGAGGACTTTCTTACCATGGTGATAAAGCTGGTATTTGGCATATTAATTGGTCCTATGGTAATCCTGATATTTATTCTTCTTCGCGTTCTGTGCTTTCAATTGTGCATTAGAAATGAGCAATTGTAAGATGGTAATGTAAATAGTTTATCATGTCAATGACTCTTGAAAAAGTTGCAAAATTTATAAAACGTTAGTGACAGAATTTATTGAGTATATACCACTTTGGTATATGCTTTTTCCTTTCTTATTTGAATGATGTGAATTTCTATGGACGTGACATAAGTGGAACATAATCCCAAGTTGTTCATATTTTCTTAAAAATACTTAGATTTTAATTGACTTTTTCAACTTTTAGTCATATAATTTTAACTGGTACATTTTTTGTTAATTTTGATGTCGGATTTCGTGGGAAGAATGATGGCTGAAAAATACAGAAAGGAAAATTATAAATGAAAACATTTATGGAGAAAAAAGAAACTGTTGAACGTAAGTGGTACGTTATCGACGCTGAGGGAAAAAGTTTAGGACGTGTTGCTTCTAAAGCTGCTGTAGTTTTAAGAGGAAAACATA
>CAYJJI010000051.1:0-1441 GCA_964370475.1 uncultured Muribaculaceae bacterium
CTGTATATCCTGAATTAAAAGATAAATTAGATGCTAAGTTAAATGAACTAGAAAATGATATTTCGAGATAAAAGAGTCTATATAGATTCTTTTTTTGTAAAGTTGATATCAACTTTTATTTATTATAAATTTATTCATGATATAATTGTTTAGATAATGATAGAGAGTAGGATTATTATGCAAAAATATACTAAATTATTATATTTAATTATAGCTGTTATTGGGGGATTTGGGTATTATGTACTTGGCGAAGAATCTTATAGTGTAAATGAAGAATCTAAATATCAAGTAGAAGAAGTTCCAGTTTTAAATAGCGATGAATTATTTACTTATGTAAATGATAATGTTCCTTATTTTAATGAAGAAGATATGAACGGAGACTATTTTTTATCTTTTTCTGAATTAGATAGTTTAGGTAGAACTGGTATTGCATATGCTAAGTTAGATATTGAATTAATGCCTCTTGAAGATAGGGAAAGTATTGGTCATGTTGAACCTAGCGGATGGGTAAGTATTAAGTATGATATTGTAAGTGGTAAATACTTATATAATAGATGTCATTTAATAGGGTTTCAATTAAGTGGAGAGAATGCTAATCCTGAGAATTTGATTACTTGTACTAGAAGTACTAATGTAGAAGCTATGTTACCTTTTGAGAATACTGTGGCTGATTACATAGAGGAAACATCTAATTCTGTAATGATGAGAGTTACACCTATATATGAGGGGGATAATTTAGTAGCTAGTGGTATTCAAATGGAAGCTTATTCTGTTGAAGATAAGGGAGAGGGAGTTTCATTTAATATATATATACCTAATGTAGAACCTGGAATAGAGATTGATTATTCTACAGGAGATAGTAAGTTAAAATAAAAAAACTAGTAAATTTCTTTACAAGTTCCTGGATCAGGGCGATAGAAACAATGTCCTTTGTAACTACCGGATTTTGTTTGCTCATACCATGTGCTTTTGCAATCACCTGGTTCTTTTGGAGCGTAAAACCATAGTGCATGTGTTGCTGGATGATAGTATTCTCCATTAATAATTCTTTTAGCATATGCTAAGTCATTAGATGATGGAGTTGAGTTAAATATTGAACTGTTTACTCCAACAAATTGATTTGGTTGATAAATAGCATCAGTAATAGTTCTGATGTTTTTAAATGTTAAACAATTTGCTATTACTCTATTTGCTACAACGTTACCAACCATAAGCATACCTAAGTATCCTTCTCCTAATGCTTCTGCTCGCATTATTCTTGCTAATAATTCTATTTCCTTGGTTGAAGCTTTAATAACCATTATAATCACCTATATTATTCTATGTTGAATATTAATTTAGTTGAATTAATATTTTTTTTATGATAAAATCAATTTATGGCAGTCCTAGGGGCGTGGTATAATGGTAGCATAGGAGTCTCCAAAACTTTTGATGGGAGTTC
>CAYJJI010000052.1:0-1410 GCA_964370475.1 uncultured Muribaculaceae bacterium
GAAAAATAAGATATAATATATAAGAAAGAGGTGACAAGATGTTAATATTAGCAAAGAGTGCATTAGTAATGATGATTGGATTTATTGCCTCAATAGCTATTGGACTAGTATTAATACCAATACTCAAAAGTAAAAAAATAGGTCAAAGAGTTAGTTTAAAAATAGGAGAGAGACATTTATCTAAAAATGGAACACCTACTATAGGAGGTTTAATATTTATTATTCCTACAGTACTAACGATGTTATTTCTATGGTTAAGAGGAAGCATAGAAATAACCCCTAATATTATAATATTGATTTTTGTCTTTATAGCATATGCATCATTAGGGTTCATCGATGACTATCTCAAAATAAAATTTAAAAACAATGATGGCTTAAAAATAATGACTAAGTTAATATTCCAAACAGTTATCGCTTTAATATTCTTCTATATATATACTGTTAACGGCAATAGCAGTATTGTAGAAATAACTGGTTTAGGAATTCAAATAGATTTAGGATGGATATACGGAATATTTATTTTATTTATGTTAGTAGGTTCTGCAAATGCTGTTAATATAACAGATGGTCTAGATGGATTAGCTGGAGGACTTTCAGCAATAGCTTTCTTAGCTTACGGGCTTCTTGCATGGAATGCAGGATGGATTGAAGGATACCAAGAAATAGCAATTTTCTGCTTTAGTTTAACAGGAAGTTTATTAGGATTTTTATTCTATAATACTCATCCTGCAAAGATAATGATGGGAGATACTGGTTCACTAGCATTAGGAGCTGCGCTAGCTACAGTAGCAATACTAACGAAATATGAATTAACATTAATAATTATAGGATTTGTATTTATAATTGAAACATTAAGCAGTTTAATTCAAATGATAGCTATAATAAAATTTAAGAAAAAAATATTACTAATGGCTCCATTGCATCATCACTTTGAACAACTAGGATGGGCTGAAAGAGATATAGTAAAACTATTTTGGGTTGCAGGATTTCTTCTAGCAATGGCAGCTGTCACATACGGGGTATGGATTTAAAGAACATAATATGTTCTTTTTTTATTATCTCGAAAATAAAATTATTATAGAGGTAATATGAAAAAGATAAATTACATACTATTACTAAGTACAATAATACTTTCAATAATTGGTGTTATAATGATTTATTCATCAAGTAGCATATGGGCTGAATTTAAATACGAAGATCAATTTAGATATATTAAATTTCAAAGTGTATTTTTAATTATAGGTATAATAGGAATGTTCATAATATCAAAAATAAATTATAACTTATATAAAAAGCATTCAAACATATTGTTAATAGGAACAATCACACTATTAATATTAGTGCTAATACCAGGCATAGGAGTAATAAGAAATGGTTCTAGAAGTTGGTTTGGTATAGGACCATTTGGTA
>CAYJJI010000053.1:0-1391 GCA_964370475.1 uncultured Muribaculaceae bacterium
ATGTATAAAGAAATTAATAATTCGTTCGATTATGAAAATGAGATTAAACAAAATTTAGACGATATTAATAAAATTAATATTAAGAAAAATAAACTATTGGACTTAGTAATTAGTGATGTAATTACATCTAGTGAATATAAAAGAAGGAATCAAGAGTTAGATGATGAAGTAAAATTATTTGAATATAGAAACCTTAAAATAGAAAAAGACAAATTATTTGATAATGATATAAACGATAAACTAAACGAAATAAATAATATTATAAAACAAGAGTTAAATAGTAAAGAAATTTACTCTAAGGTTATTAAATTATTAATATCAAAAGTAGTGGTTAAAAAAATAGATAATAATAGAAGAAATATAGAATTGAAAATATATATTAAATTATTTAATGTTAATAATGATATTGTTAATAATTATAATACAGATAAAATGAAATATATTTATTATTTATCTTTATAAATTATGTTATAATGAGAATAGAATGGGAGGAAAATCTATGAAGTATGAAAAAATTTCAGATAATTGTTTGATAAGATGGATTGAAAATTTTGATTTTGAAAAGCAAGTGTATACGCAAGTTAGTGGTTATATATTTGATAATGAAAATCGCTTGCTAATAGTAAATGTGAATGGAAATTGGACTGTGCCGGGAGGACATCCTGAAATTAATGAGTCTCCTATTGAAACTTTAAATAGAGAAGTGTACGAAGAATCTATGGTGAAGATAAAAAATATAAAGTATATTGGTGCAGTTGAAGTTATAGAAAATGAAAAAAAATATTATCAATTAAGATATTTCGCCAACTTAGATAGTGTATTTGAATTTAAAAGTGATTTTGAATCTACTGCTAGAGAATTTGTTGAAATCTGTATGTTAGGTGATTATATAAAATGGTATAATGAAACTACATTTGTAGAACAAATTAAAGCTGCTCAAAAGCACTTAGTATAAATGAATAATCAAAGAGTTTTAAGTAATTCTTTTTTTATTCCTTTATAGTCTCTAAACTAATGATTACAGGAAGATAAAAATTACATAGTATATGTTATAATGAAATTAACAAAGGAGTGGTGAATATGATAATTGAAAATAAATTAACAGCAGAAGAATTTAAAGAAATGTTGCAATCGGTTGAATGGAAAATTCCAAGTGATAGACAATTATTAAATGGAGTTAATAATAGCATAACTACCAAATATGTAGTTGATGATGAAGTAGTAGGTATGGCAAGAGCGATTACAGACAATGGAGGCTCTGCATTAATATCAGATGTAATAGTAAAACCTAATTATCAAAGCAAAGGTATTGGAAGAAAATTAATTGAAAATTTAATAAAACAATTAAATGAAACGTTACAAGAAAACGAAAGAATGATAGTTGAATTAGT